>CAYWIE010000019.1:0-37802 GCA_964458275.1 uncultured Bacteroidaceae bacterium | reverse complement strand
AAAGATACTAACAAACGAGCGAGATATATGAAGCTTGCTTCAATATTTCAAAGCGAGTGCAGTACATCTTCGCGGTTTACCGCAAAGATACTAACAAACGAGCGAGATATATGAAGCTTGCTTCAATATTTCAAAGCGGGAGAAGAAAAATAGACTACAAAAAGCAGTGTATTCACAAAATAAGGTTGTACCTTTACCGCAGAAGAAAAAAACATCATGAATAGAATATCCTTCAACCTCATTGCAATGCTGGTAACAGCATTGCTGTTCACAGTCCCAGCACACGCCGAAAAAATACCCTCGCGTGTAAGCATGAGCCGCAAAACCCTCATGGATAAGATAAAAGGTGCATGGGCAGGACAGGTATTGGGCTGTACATACGGCGGCCCCACTGAATTTCAGTACCGCGGACGCATGATAGACGACAGCCGCATAATACCGTGGGGCGACCCCGATTATGTTGCAAAATACATGAAACGTGTCCCCACTCTCTACGATGACATTTATATGGACCTTACATTCGTAGGGGTATTCAACCGTTTGGGACTCGACGCACCCGTCGACTCCTTTGCAAACACTTTCGCCAATGCCGGCTACTATCTGTGGCACGCCAATCAGGCTGCACGCTACAACATACTTCGCGGCATACCCGCCCCCGCTTCGGGACATTGGCGCAACAATCCCCATGCCGACGACATAGACTACCAGATAGAGGCAGACTATGCCGGAATAATGTCCCCCGGAATGCCTAACGAGGCATCAAGAATATCCGACAGAATAGGACACATCATGAACTACGGAGACGGATGGTACGGCGGAGTGTACATCGGAGCCATGTATTCATTGGCGTTTGTATGCAACGACATTGAACTGATCGTAACCGAAGCGCTGAAAACCATTCCCCGAAAAAGCAAATTCCACAAGTGCATAAAAGATGTAATAGAAATCTGGCGCGAGAACCCCGACGACTGGCGACGCGGATGGCAAGTGTGCGAAGAGAGATGGGGAACAAGCGACGTTGGTTGCGGAGAAGGAGCGTTGGCACCATTGAACATCGACGCGGCAATAAACAGTGCATACGTGGTCTTCGGACTCCTCTACGGCAAAGGCGACTTCAGAAGAACAATAGACATAGCCACCCGTTGCGGACAAGACTCCGACTGCAACCCCGCATCGGCAGCAGGCATCTTGGGAACCGCCATCGGATACTCCAACATCCCCGCAGAATGGATAGAGCCGCTGAAAAGAGCCGAAGATATAAATTTCGCCTATGTCCCCTACTCGCTCAACGACACATACAAGATGAGTTTCGACCATGCGCTGAAGATGATAGAACGCAACAAAGGCAAAGTGACCGACAAAGATGTTACCATAAAATGCCAGAAGCCCAAGCGCGTACGTTTCGAAGAGAGCTTCCCCTCGCTCATCCCCGCCGAGCGTAAGCCCATAGGCATCAAACTCACCGACACATACACAATAGAAAGCAACTGCGCAGGAATATTGATAAACGGCTTTGTAAAAGGCAAAAGAGACTATGTGGCACAGCTCGAAGTAACCGTAGACGGGAAGGAGACAGAACAGTTCACCATGCCGGTAAGCTACCGCCTGCGCCGCCTCGACATCTATTGGAACTTCGAACTCAAGCCCGGCAACCACACAATAACAGTACGCTGGCTCAACCCCGTAGAGGGAGCCACAATAGACGTGGTAGACGCCGTTTTATACAAGAAGAAGCAATAAGAAGCCCTGTACAGTCATCACAATGAAGAACACCCCCGAAGAGATACTTAAGACATATTTCGGATACGACACGTTCCGTCCCATGCAGAGAGAGATAATCGAAAGCATACTGCAAGGGAGAGATACCGTTGTGCTCATGCCGACAGGAGGCGGAAAGTCGATTTGCTATCAGATACCGGCACTGCTGAAAGAGGGGACTGCCATAGTAGTCTCCCCACTGATTTCCCTGATGAAAGACCAGATAGATGCCTTGCGTGCCAACGGCATAAATGCCGAAGCGCTGAACAGCAGCAACAAAGAATCGACAAACATTGCAATACGTTCGGCGTGCGAAAAGGGTGAAATAAAACTTCTCTACATATCCCCCGAAAAACTCCTGAGCGAGATAGAGTGGATGATGATGAAACTCGAAATTTCGCTTTTCGCAATAGACGAAGCCCACTGTATCTCGCAATGGGGACACGACTTCAGACCGGAATACACCCGTTTGGGAGTGCTGCGCGAGCTTTTCCCCAAAACGCCGATGATGGCACTGACTGCAACAGCAGACAAAGTGACCAAAATGGATATTCTCGAACAGCTTCATCTGCACGAACCTGCACAGTTCATTGGCTCGTTCGACCGCCCAAACCTGAGCCTCGACATAAAACGCGGATATTCGAACAAGGAGAAGATGCGGGTGATTGCAGACATGATTGAAAGACACAAGAACGAGAGCGGCATCATCTACTGTCTCAAGCGTACAACCACCGAAGAGGTCGCCGAAAAGCTGAGAAGCAAAGGCATCGCTACGGGCATTTACCATGCAGGACTCTCGGCAACAGCCCGCAACAAGGTGCAGGAAGATTTCATAAACGATCGCATCACAATTGTTGTGGCGACAATTGCCTTCGGCATGGGCATCGACAAGAGCAATGTCCGCTACATCATACACTACAACCTGCCCAAAAGCATCGAAAGCTTTTATCAGGAGATAGGCCGTGCCGGCCGCGACGGACTGCCGAGCGAGACCGTGCTCTTCTTCAATGTGCAAGACCTTATCGTACTCAGAAGCTTCGCCGAAGAGAGCGGACAGAAAGAGATAAACAACGAACGTCTGAACCGCATGCAGGAGTATGCCGAAGCACGCATCTGCCGCCGGCGCATACTGCTCAACTACTTCGGAGAGATAACAGACAGTTCGTGCTGCAACTGCGACGTCTGCCACACCCCGCCGCAATATTTCGACGGAACAATACTCATACAGCAAGCACTCTCGGCAATAAAGCGCTGCAACGAGAACATTGGAATATTCCTGCTGATAGACATACTGAAAGGAACAGCCTCCGAAGAGGCAAGAAAAAGAGGCTACACGCAGATAAAGACATTCGGCGTGGGACGCAACGTGCCTGCCCGCGACTGGAAAGACTACATCCTGCAAATGCTGCAAATGGGCTTTATAGAAATCGCATACAACGACAACCGCCACCTGAAGATAACCCCTCTGGGAGAAGATGTACTCTACTCGCGCCGCACAGCCGAGCTTGCAACCATCATACGCGAAGAGCCGCAATCAAAGAAACGCAAAGCCTCAAAAGAGGCAGCCGCCACTCAAAAAGCCGAAAAGGGCGCTCCCGACAACATACTGCTCGAACTGCTTCGCATACTGCGCAAACGGATAGCAAACGAGAACGGATGGCCGGCTTATGTTGTACTTTCCGACAAGACCCTGCACGAACTGGCAACCAAGAAACCGGTAACACTTGAAACATTCTCCGACATACACGGCATAGGAAAGCACAAGCTCGAAATGTATGGAGAGAAATTCATCGCGGTGATAAAGGATTATATATCAGAGAATAAAGGGTAAGACATGATTCATCTCGCCCTCAACTGCCAAAAAGCCACAGCAGCCGCAGCAGCCACATTCAAGGAATCCACGCCATGTGCCATTGGAATACGCACCACATAATCGGCAGAGGAGATAACCTCATCACTGAGTCCGTCTCCCTCAGTACCCATAACAATAGCCAGCCGCTCTTCACCCATCAGCCTCTCATCGTCGATAGAGACAGAATTGTCCCTCAAAGCCATTGCAGCAGTGCGGAAGCCATAGTCATTCAATGAACTCACAGGAGCATCCAGCCATGTCCACGGAACCAGAAAGACAGAGCCCATAGAAACCCTGACGGCACGTCTGTTCAGAGGATCACACGAAGTTCGGGTGAGCAACACAGCATCAATGCCAAGAGCAGCAGCCGAACGAAAAATAGCACCAATATTCGTGGTATCCACCACTCCGTCTACAACAACCACACGACGCGCCCCGCGGCAAACAGCCTCCACACTCTCCGGTTCGCGACGACGCATTGCACAAAGCACACCACGCGTGAGAGTATACCCCGTAAGGGATGCAAGAAGCTCGCGTTCGCCGGTATAAACAGGAATATCGCCGCACATAGAGATGATGTCCGCAGCATCGCCCGTGATGTGCTTGCGTTCGCACAACAAAGACACAGGCTCCCAACCGGCATTTATCGCCACAAGGATGACCTTAGGACTTTCAGCAATAAAAAGCCCTTTGTCCGGCACCATGCGATTGCGCAACTGCGCCTCTGTGAGCGAAGCAAAGACCTCGATACCGGGGTGCGACAAGGTACTTATTTCTATTATTGGCATAAGAAAATCTGCTCAAATACTTATTTAACATTTATTAACCTCAGCACAGAGAACAAAACGGCAAGCTCGTTGGTTATATATGTGCATTGAGTTCAAAGCCACACACAGAAATGGGAAACCAGACTGTGGCAATTATGCCCCCAAAAGCATAATGCAGACTTCGAATTGCATAGTAGTTTTGTCGTGTTTTATTTTGTGTTTGTGTTAGATTGCCTTTTGATGTGAATCACGAGGCAATCGCTTTTTATAGAAAACTATTTTACAAGCCCCTTTCCTCGACAGACACCGCCAAAGAGCTGCGTCACGGACGAAGCGGCATATTCACCGGCAGGCATTCTGCCATTCACTATAAGGTACAGAGTGTTATACAACATATACTCCTGAGTGCTTCCCAAAGGATAAACAGAATAGAAATCGGCAAGTTCGTCAAGAGTGTAATTCGGCTCCACGCCGTATGCCAAAGAGAAGTTATCATTCTCGACATAAGCGACAGCCGGAGAGATGCTGAAATTATAGGGTGAAACATATTCCTCAGTCATCACATACTCGCCAAAACTCTTTTCTCCAATCACAATAGCATTGTTATAACCCAATACAGTTCTTGCCGATGCAATCAGCACTTCGGCAGCACCTCGTGTAGATTCGCTGCATATAAAAAAGAGTTTCTCAAGCCCCAGAGTACGCGACGGCACAAGCGTATACACAGTGTCCATACTGCTGTTGTAGGCATTATAGCTCAAACGGCAAAATGTCTCGCCCTGACTGCTCTGCGGAAAGAGGGCCGAAGCCACACTGTTTGCAACAGCAATGCTGCCACCGCTGCAATACCTAAGGTCCACAATAAGCTCGCTCACACCTTTCGCGGCAAAGCGTTCACATGCAGCGGCAATATCTTCACCGCTGTCAGCAGCAAATCTGTTGCATACCATGTATCCGACATTATGTCCTCGCATGGAATATACGGAATCGAGATATAAAGCCGTAGGCTGTATATCACTTGCTGCGGGCAGCTGCAAGGTATCGCCCTGCTGCCAGACATAGAGCATACTCTCTTCGTCGAGCACAATCCTTGCAGTGTACAGCGTTGTTGCGCCACCGCGTTCCAAGTAGCCGTAATTGCCCGAATTAAGAGCATTCTTTCCTACTTTTGAAATCCAGTCACCTCGCTTAAGCCCGGCAACATCGGCTGGTGAACCCGGCTCCACGAAGAGCACAAGCGCATAACTCTTGCTGTTCTGCTTGCCAAGCGGGTCGCGCATCAAGGCGAAATCAAAGCCATACCCAGCAGACGTTACACTATCCGTAGAATATGAAAATCTATCCTCCTTCAGCAGAATCGAAGAAAAGAACCTGCCTGTGTTTCCGAAAAACTCCTTACGCGTAGGCTTCTTGATGGAATCGCTCCACAAATAGACCTCATTCATCTTGGCAAAAGTCCATTGATTCTCTTGTGTAATCTCCAGATACTCATAAGTTCTATCCTCACCGCAAGCAGAGAGCAACAATAATGCGATAATCGTATATATAAGATTCTTCATACCCATGTACATAATTTACCGCACAAAAATACGCTTTTTTCCCCCTCTCTCAAACTCTTTTGCACAAATATTGCACGATTGGAACAAGGAATAGATTAGCAAAATGTAAACAACGGATAAAAAAACAAAGAAAATATACAATATTTTTTCAAAATCAATGTATCTTTGTAAACAGATAAGAAACTGTTTAAATCTGCAGTCAAACACAAATTACCACAACATATATGTTAACACAAATTATAAATGCCAAGATTCTGACCCCGCAAGGCTGGTTAAAGGACGGTTCTGTCATTATCAGAGACAACAAGATACTCGAAGTAACAAACTGCGACCTTGCAGTAGTCGGTGCACAGATATTCGATGCCAGAGGAATGTATGTTGTACCCGGCGGTGTAGAGATACACGTACACGGCGGTGGCGGCAGAGACTTCATGGAAGGAACGGAAGAAGCATTCCGCAAAGCCATCAATACCCACATAAAACATGGTACTACAAGCATCTTCCCCACCCTCTCCTCCTCTACAGTCCCCATGATAGAGGCTGCAGCTGAGGTCTGCACCAAACTGATGAACGAAAAGGACAGTCCCGTTCTCGGTCTTCACCTTGAGGGACATTACCTGAACATGGCAATGGCAGGCGGTCAGATGCCCGAAAACATCAAGGACCCCGACCCGATGGAATACATTCCTTTGGTTGAAAAATGGGACTGCATAAAAAGATGGGACGCCGCGCCCGAACTTCCCGGCGCAATGCAATTCGGAAAATACATTACCGCCAAAGGCATACTCGCATCAGTGGCACACACCCAAGCCGAATATGACGACATACACATAGCATATTCAAACGGATATACCCACGCCACACACTTCTACAATGCAATGCCCGGCTTCCACAAACGCCGCGAATACAAATACGAAGGTACGGTAGAGAGCATATACCTGCACGACAACATGACTGTGGAAGTAGTAGCCGACGGAATTCATGTTCCACCCACAATCCTCCGTTTGATATATAAGATAAAAGGAGTGGAACGCGCCTGCGTCATCACCGATGCACTTGCATGTGCAGCAAGCGACAGCAAAGAAGCATTCGACCCCCGCGTAATCATAGAAGACGGAGTGTGCAAACTCGCCGACCGTTCAGCCCTTGCCGGCAGTGTCGCGACAATGGACCGTCTCATACGGACGCTTGTACACAAAGCCGAGATACCGCTCGCCGACGCCATCCGCATGGCATCAGAAACCCCAGCAAAGATTATGAACGTCTACGACCGCAAAGGTTCATTGCAAAAAGACAAGGACGCAGACCTTATGATACTCGACGAAGACCTGAACATCCGCGCAATATGGGCTATGGGCCAGCTCGTAGAAGGAACATACACATTGTAGTTGAGTCTATTTTGAAATACGAGTACAAGTGGCTCTTTTAATTTCCGGAAATTAAAAGAGCCACTTCAAGTATACCAAGTATACAATGATTAAGAAAAACAGCCATCCCCTATGTACACTCCGCTCAAACATAAAGGCATCATATTGCTTCACATATTTTGCCTGCTTATCAGTCAAGCCATAGCACAAAGCACAAGAATCGCATCAGCCGTACCCTCTCCCGAAACGCTTCATAAGAGATTCGGAGCAGACGACCGCCGTGCCTTTCTCTCACCCGACAAAGAATTCTACCCCGAAACGTGGTTCCACTTTATCGGTGGCAACGTATCATACGAAGGCATCACAGCCGACCTCGAAGCAATTGCCGAAGCCGGCATATCAGGTGTACACCTCTTCCACGGACAGTTTGGCGGAAAATGGCCGGCAACAGGCGAAGAGATAACCTGCATGAGCGAAAAATGGGAAGAAGCTATCAGATTCACCGCAAACGAATGCAGGCGTCTGGGACTGCGCTTCACCATGCAGAACTGCCCCGGCTGGGCAATGGCAGGCGGGCCGTGGATTAAACCGGAGAACGCCATGCGCATAATCGTATCAAGCGAAAAAAGGATTAAAGCCTCAGACAACATCGACATTACCATAGAGAAGCCATCAATTGTAAAAGAAGATTGGCGCGACTACAAAGAGATAGCAGTACTCGCCTTCCCCACCCCCGAAAGCGCGGCAAACCCTATCCCCCGACCTTCGGCAATAGAGAGCGACGGCAAATACGACTGGAGCAACCTGATACTTAAAAGCAAAGAAATAAGATTGCCCGAAGGCGGCAACACCCACACTGTAGTTGTAAGCTACGAAAAGCCCACAACAATCCGCACATTGGAACTATCCCCCATACAGACATTCAACCATGCAATGTCATACGATCCGGGAGTCAGAATCAAGATGTTCGCCATAGACAGAGAGGGCAAGGAGACAAGAATAATAGACGCGCCCATGCCACAATCCAACTGGCAGGACGGATCACGCATGAGCATAGCCTGCAATGAAGTAAAGGATGCCATAAAATACAAGATAGAGATTACCAACAAGTACAACATGCGGATAAAGCACATGCGCCTGCTCGCCGTAGCACGCAAGAACAGTTGGGAATCCGAAGCAGGATGGACACTGCGCGCCTTTGAACGCACCGCAGACGACATAATCCAATCGGAACAGGCATACATAGATTCCAAGAAGATAATGGATGTAACAGCCCACATGGACAGCACAGGGCACTTCCGTTGGAAAGCACCATACGCAGGCGACTGGACAATCATGCGTCTCGGCCATGTAAATGCCGGACGGAAGAACGGTCCCGCCCCACCCTCAGGCACAGGTTGGGAATGCGACAAATTTTCCGACGAAGGAGCAGAAGCCCAATTCGCCGGCTACATAGGACACTTGTCCTCCGATGCTCTCAACAATGGAAAGCTAAACGGGCTGCTGCTCGACAGCTGGGAATGCCGCGTACAAACATGGACAAAAAAGATGGAAAAAGAGTTCAGCGAGCACAACGGGTACGACCTGCGCCAATGGCTTCCCGCCATATTCGGATATGTGATAGACAACCCGGAGACAACATCCCGTTTCCTGCTCGATTGGCGCTCAACCATCAACGAACTTTTCGCCAACAGATTCTACAAACGCATCTCCCAGCTCGGACACGAAGCCGGGCTTTCCGTGATGTATGAAACAGCAGCAGGCGATGTTTTCCCTGCCGACATCATGGAATACTTCAAACATGCCGATGTGCCGATGTGCGAATACTGGCATCCATTCAGTCTCGGCTACGTTGGTGACCTCGATTTCAAGCCGATAAAACCGACGGCATCAGCCGCACGGCTCTATGGCAAGCCCCGTGTAAACGCCGAAGCCTTCACCTCATTCAACCTCACATGGGACGAGCAGTGGGAGATGCTGAAAGAGGTTGCCGACTTCAATGCCGTAGAAGGCGTTACACACAATGTCTTCCACACCTACACCCACAATCCGCAGATAAACTACCTGAAACCGGGAACCTCATTCGGTTCCAAGATAGGCACCCCGTTCCTTCGCGGACAAACATGGTGGCCGCACATGCGCGAATTCACAACCTACCTTGCACGATGCAGCTATATGCTCGAACGCGGCAAGCCCGTAAGCGACATACTCTGGTATCTTGGCGACGAGATAAGCCACAAGCCAACACAGAAATTCCCGTTCCCCGAAGGCTACAAGTACGACTACTGCAACCCCGATGTACTGCTCAACCGCCTGAGCGTAAAAGAGGGACGCATCGTAACACCGGAGGGGATAAGCTATCGCGCAATCTGGATTCCCGAAAACAAGCGCATGCTCCCCTCCACACTGGAACGGCTACACAATCTGATGAAAGATGGAGCATACGTGATAGCATCGCCACCCAAAAGGATTGCAACACTCTCAGGCGGCAAACGCGCAGAACGCCGCTTCAAGAAAGCAGTCGATGCAATTTGGAACAAAGCAGAACCCGGCAAAGTCAAGCGCATAGGCAAAGGTGGAATACTCACCGGCACAAGCATAGAAGAAGCCTTGAAAATATTATCGCTCCCTGCTGATGTAAAAGGCAACGGAGTTCGTTGGCTACATCGCAAGTTAGAAGGAGCGGAATGTTACTTTGTTACCCCGATGCAAGGAAAATCCTTCAACGGCAAAGTACAGTTCCGTGCAACAGGACACGCTGAGATGTGGAATCCCGTGAACGGAGAGACTCACACAATCGAGAGCACTTCCACCGGCGAATATACAGCTGTAGACATATCATTGCCGCAAGGCGGTTCATGCTTTGTGATAATACACAACGGCACTCCCGCCGAAAAACAGGCATCCCTCACAGAAAAGAAAGAACAGTTCATAACAGGAGAATGGAAAATATCTTTTCCCGCAGATTGGGGCGCTCCCGATACCATCACCACAAAAGAACTGAAGCCATGGAACAGCCTAAACATCCCGGACGAAGCAAAAGCATTCTCAGGCACAGCCACCTACAAGACCATATTCATGGCAAACAAACAGATGCTCGCAACACCATTGATATTGGATTTAGGCAAAGTGAATATGCTCGCCACTGTAAAAATCAACGGCAGAAAAGCAGGAACACTGTGGTGCACACCCTACAGCCTCGATATCAGCAAATACATAAACGAAGGAAAAAACGAACTGACCATAGAGGTAACAAGCACATGGTACAACCGTCTTGTTTACGACGCATCCCAACCCGAAGCGAAACGGAAAACATGGACCATAGCAGGACCTCCCGCCGATGCTCCTCTGCGAGAGAGCGGTCTAATGGGACCTGTAAAAATTTCATATTGAACACAGAACTGCCCCCAAAAGTTGTATACCAAACTTTTGGGGGCAGCCTTAATAAGGGCTACAACGTATCTTAACAAACAATATTTGCTCATCTCACCACTATTCAGTACCTTTGCCAAGATTTTGCAGAGCGAACAAAGAAACTGCTTCCAAAAAGCATTTACGTCTGCCATTTGGGCTTATTGGCCGGAACAAATGACATGCTGCAAAACCACAAGGACGAGAAAAACTAATAAAAGATATGAAAAGCTACAACAAAGTAAACAACCTCTTCGGCTGGCTATGCTTCTTCGTTGCAACGTTGACCTATTGCCTCACCGTAGAGCCCACAGCAAGTTTCTGGGACTGTCCGGAATTCATTCTCTCCGGCAACAAATTGGAAATAGGCCACCCGCCCGGAGCGCCTTTCTTCATGCTCACAGCCAACTTTTTCTCGCTCTTCGCATCCCCTGACAAGGTAGCGCTGATGGTAAACATCATGTCGGCAGTACTAAGTGCCGCAGGCATCATGTTCCTCTTTTGGAGCATCACCCACCTTGTACGCAAGCTCATTGTAAAAAAAGGCGAAAGCATAACCACCTCACAGACAATCACCATCATCGGTTCGGGACTTGTAGGCGCGCTTGCATACACATGGAGCGACACATACTGGTTCAGCGCCGTCGAAGGCGAAGTTTACGGCTACTCATCACTGTTCACGGCAGTGGTATTCTGGCTCATCCTCAAATGGGAAGACGTTGCCAACGACCCACGTAGCGACAGATGGCTCATACTGATAGCCTACCTTGTAGGACTCTCCATAGGTGTCCACCTGCTCAACCTGCTCTGTATCCCCGCAATCGTCCTTGTGGCATACTACAAAAAAGTACCCAATGCCAACCTGATAGGCTCGCTTGTAGCCCTCACACTCTCAATGGTCCTTGTGGCAGCCGTACTCTACGGCATAGTACCCGGCGTAGTTAAAGTAGGCGGATGGTTCGAACTGTTCTTCGTCAACACACTCGGAATGCCTTTCAACACAGGAGTATTCGTATACATACTGCTGATGCTCGGAGCAATCGTCTGGGGCATATACGAAACAGAGAAAGCAAACAGCCGCAAACGTCAGGTAGCATCGTTCCTCACCACAGTAGGCATGCTTGGAATCCCCTTCTACGGACACGGATTTTCAAGCGTACTGATAGGAATTGCAGTACTTGCCCTGCTCGCAGTGCTTCTCCTCCGCAAGGCAAAGCAGAGCTATTGGATAAACGCACGCATGCTCAACACTTCGCTCCTCTGCATGTTGCTCATAATCATAGGCTATTCATCATACGCACTGATAGTCATACGCTCGGCTGCCAACACCCCTATGGACCAGAATTCACCCGAAGACATATTCACACTTGGCGAATACCTCGGTCGCGAACAGTATGGCACACGCCCCTTATTCTATGGTCCCGCATACAGTTCGGAATATAAATATGTAAATGCGGGCAGAGGCAACTGGCGTGCCGAGACAATAGACGGGGCACCCGAATATGGCCGCAAAGAGAAAGCAACACCCGACGAAAAGGATTCATACGAACTTCTCGGGCACAAATACGAAGTAGTATATGCACAGAATATGCTGTTCCCCCGCATGTACGACCGCAGATTCTCTGAATACGGTCCTGCCAAGACCAATCTCTACGAACAATGGATAGGCGACAAGATTACAGGCTACAATGTCGAGTACAAGGTAGCCGGAGAGGTAATGAACGTGAAAATGCCCACACAATGGGACAACATACGCTTCTTCCTCAACTACCAGCTGAACTATATGTACTGGAGATACTTCTTCTGGAACTTTGTGGGACGGCAGAACGACCTCCAGGGACACGGCGACCTCGACCGCGGAAACTGGATAACCGGTATCAGTTTCATCGACAATCTGCTTGTCGGCAACCAAGAGCTTCTGCCATCCGAATTCAAAGAGAACAAAGGACGCAACGTATTCTTTGCACTCCCATTGATACTCGGAATATTGGGAATCCTGTGGCAATGCAAGAAAGGCGACGCAGGAGTACGCCAGTTCTGGGTTGTATTCATGCTCTTCTTTATGACAGGAATAGCCATCGTGCTCTATCTGAACCAGATGCCCATGCAGCCACGTGAACGCGACTACGCATTCGCAGGTTCGTTCTATGCCTTTGCAATATGGATAGGAATGGGTGTTGCAGCCATCACAGAATGGATAAAGAAGAATAACATTGCCGTAAGCACTGCAGTATCGGCAATATGCCTTCTTGTGCCCGTACAGATGGTATCTCAGACATGGGACGACCACGACCGCAGCGGACGCTATGCTTGCCGCGACTTCGGACAGAACTACTTGAATTCCATATCACAAGACAAGAACCCCGTAATCTTCACATGCGGAGACAACGACACATTCCCCTTGTGGTACAATCAAGAAGTAGAAGGCGTAAGAACCGATGCACGTGTATGCAACCTCTCATATCTGCACACAGACTGGTACATCGACCAGATGCGCCGTCCCGCATACGATTCACCCTCGCTGCCCATCACATGGAAACGTATCGACTATGCAGGAAATGCAAACGAAGCCATATCCGTAAAACCCGAATTAGAGGATCAGATAAAAAAATGGTACGCTCAAGAGCCCGAAAAATACAAGAAGATACTCGGCGATAATCCTTTCGAAATCAAGAACATCATGAAAAATTGGGTTCGTTCAAAAGACGAACGTACCCACGTGATACCCACCGACACTGTATACATACGCATCGACAAAGAGGCTGTATTGCGCTCAGGCATGGTCATCCCCTACGAATATCGCGACAGCATGCCCGAATATATGGCAATATCGCTCAAAGGCCGCGACAGGCTCTACCGCGGCGACATGATGTTGCTCGAAATGCTCGCCGAAGCCAATTGGGAACGCCCCCTCTACATGTCCCGCACAGTCGGAAAAGAGAACTACCTTTCATCGTTGTCGGACTTCTTCATAACAGAAGGTCTTGCACACCGCATTACCCCCTTCAATTGGCGCAAACTGGGATACAGTACGCAATACGAAACAATCATCGACTCTAACAAGATGTACGACAATGTGATGAAGCGCTTCAAATTCGGCGGCTTGGCAGAGAACCCCGACTACTACTTGGACGAAACGACCCAGCGTATGGTCTACACACATAGAATGTTGTTCGCATCGCTTGCCGAACGCCTTGTAGAAGAGGAAGACAACAAGAGAGCGCTCGAAGTGCTCGAATACGCCGAAAAGGTAATTCCGGGCAGCATAGTTCCTCACAAGGCAGATTTAGGCGCTCTCTCTATGGCAGAATCATACATAAACCTCGGCAAGAAAGAGGAGGCTATGAAGATTATCGACCAGTCTGCCAAAGAGCTCATAGAGTACATGAGATGGTGCAATACTCTGAAAAGAGGACATTTTGCCGCAGTATCAAGCGACTATGGAATGAAATTGCAGATGCTCAAGATGGTATTGCAAGTGCTGAAACAGGGCGGCGCAAACTACCAGCAAGAGTACGCCAAATACGAGACTGAGTTCAACAACCAGTACGGTAACTGGCGCACACGCCGTTCATAATTATTGACAAACACCCCTAAACAGGTTCAAGGTATGTTTATAGAGCAGGTACCCCCCTTTTTCCGTCGGTTATATCCTCAGGCAATCTGGAGAATGAATCCCGATGAAAAAGCGGTGTACCTGACTTTTGACGACGGTCCCATACCCGAAGTAACCCCTTGGGTACTTGGTGTGCTTGCCCGCTACAACGTAAAGGCAACATTCTTTATGGTGGGAGACAATGTACACAAATTCCCCGACGAGTACCGTATGGTAGTCGAAGGCGGACACCGCATAGGCAACCACACCTTCAACCACAAGAAAGGAATCTTCATCAGCACGAAAAAGTACATAGAGAATGTGGACTATGCCGACGCATTCCTTCACAGCAACCTCTTCCGTCCCCCGCACGGCATAATACGCCGTAGAATATTCAACGAACTGAGCAAGCGTTACAAGATAATAATGTGGGACCTTGTTACACGCGACTACAGTTTCCGTCTCTACGGCGAGGATGTACTTGCAAACATAAAGAAGTATGTGAGAAACGGCTCAATAATAACATTCCACGACTCCATGCGCTCATATACAAACTTAAAGTATGCCCTGCCCCGCTCCATCGAATGGCTGCTCGAACAAGGGTACACATTCAAAGTCATAGAATGAGCAACAGACAACAGCTTGCAGCCCTCATAAAAGAAAAAGCCAAAGAGCTCGGCTTTCATTCAAGCGGCATCACACAAGCAAAAGCCTTGCCCGAAGATGTACGCCGCAGTTTTGAACAATGGCTGGCATCTGGATACAACGCCACAATGGGTTACATGGCAGGCAATCTCGAAAAGCGCATGAATCCCGCCCTGCTTGTCGAAGGAACCAGAAGCATCATCATCGTAGCGCAGAACTATTACACAGAAGACTCGACACCCTATCTGTCGCTATATGCACAAGGCAAAGACTATCATAAAGTTATAAAAGACAAGCTCCACCTGCTTCTCGCATATATAAATACGCTTGTCCCCGTTAGAGGCCGCACATTCTGCGACTCGGCGCCCGTATTCGAACGCTATTTGGCGACACAGGCAGGTATCGGCTGGTGCGGACGCAACAGACAACTGATTATTCCCGGAGCAGGCACACATTTTTTTCTTGGCGAACTATTCATAGACATAGAACTTGAACCCGACACCCCTTACAGCGGGCATCACTGCGGCAACTGCCGTGCCTGCATAGAGGCATGTCCCGGCAAGGCTCTGAGCGAAGAGGGAATAGATGCACGCCGCTGCCTCTCATACCTCACCATAGAACACCGCGAAGAGCTTCCCGCATGGATAAAAGAGAGTGATGGCGTCTGCTTCTATGGATGCGACAAATGCCAGAGCGTGTGCCCTCACAACAGATTTGCCCGACAGCATAACGAACCGCAGTTTGCTCCAGACAAAGAGTTGCTCGCAATGAAGAGAGAGAACTGGTGCTGCCTGACAAAAGAAAAGTTCGACCAGCTATTCAAGGATAGCGCCGTGCAACGCTGCGGCTACCAACAACTAATGCGAAACATCAAAAACAAATTTGGCAAATGAAAATATACAGAAGTCTCTTCTACAATAAAAAGCCTGTGATAAAAATCACAGCAGCCATATACAGTGCGATGCTTATTGTGCTTGTGGTATTCATCTCAACAAATTTCGGAACGATAACCGCTGACAGCTACCTCATAATAGGATTCCTGATAATATCTCCCTACACACTCTTCATGCTGCTCCGTTCACTCTATCTGATATTCGAGACCACCAGGATTGACGAAGAGAAGAAAGAGATAAGCTTCAGTATACTTCGCAAAAACATCGCATTTAGCAACATTAAAGGAATAAAGATAGTACGCCCCGGACAGATGCGCATAGAGACCACAGAGGGCATATACCCTTTTTCAGTAGAACAGGAAGAGGAATTTATAACTACCATAAAGAGAGTATCACCTGCAACAGTCATTCATTAATGTCTTCAGTTGAATACCTCTGAATACAATTCACCCAAAGAGAGTTAGCCATCGTTGAACTCTCTTTGGGTGAATCTTTATTAATAGAAAAACTCTATCCGACAATCCACTTGCTGCCGGGAATATAGGATATGATTTTAGTTGTAATGTAGCAGCTTATGAATGTAGCGATTGCAATTGCCGGGATTGCAGCAACAGTAGGCAACACCAATGTCCCTTTGAACAGCGCAACCCACAGACCCAGCCAAAAGATATGCATCAGGTACATGCCATAGCTCATTTTAGACATATCTGTAACCAGAGCAGGAGCCTTGTCCGATTCAATGCAAGTGAACAGCAGGAATGTACCGGTGGTGAGAATCACGCAGTTGAGCGTACAGAAAGCCCAGCCAATCTCAATAACGGGTGTAGAGTGAACAATGCCCGGCACAGCCTGCACATAGAATGAATAGATGGTAAGAAAAGCACCCGCAACCATCCCCACAAGACCTACAGTGAAACGCTTGCTGCGGCTCCACGACAGATGTACGCGTATATAATGCGCAAGCACTAAGTAGCCCAAAAAGCCAGAGAAATACCACAACATGTGAAACTCGTTCCAGAAGCACTGTCCCCAAATCTCACCGCACCAACGGTTGAGGAAAGGCATGCAGGTAGAGAGCAGGAACAGACCGATAAAGAAACGCTCCTCGCGTGCCGAAGCCTTCTCAAGCCACGGAGAGATTATAGGAATAAACAGGTAGAGGCTTATCAACGGATAGATAAACCAGAAATGTCCTGCCTGTGTCGGGAAGTTGAGCAGCAGACGCGAAAGGTCCTTCATGGAAGTGGCACTGTCAATCTGCCCCCACAACATAGGCAATGTGCTGTAAAGTACCATGAACACAAGGAAAGGAGGGATAATACGCGAAAAGCGCTTCGCATAGAACTGCCACGAAGATTGTCCTCTCCTCATGGGTACAAGCAAATATGCCGAAACAATCATGAACAAAGGCACCGACATTCGCGAAAAGCCGTCATACACCGACACCCACAATCTGTCCGCCTCGTTTGCCAGGAAAGATTGCGGTCCTGCCATATCAGTAGAGCCCTCGGCACCATAAAAATTCTCACTCGCATGAACCAACATTACAAGGAAGCATGCAAAAACCCTCAAATAATCAAGAAAGACAATACGTTTATTCATCTTAGCGTGCTTATAATTGTGAATCGCAAAGATAAGTATTTTATTCAAACAATCGCAATCCACAGCGTCTAAAACCATTGCAATAAATATTGATTGTTGAATATTTTGTATTACCTTTGCAGAATTACGTCAGGTTAAGACCAACCCTGCAAAGAATAAAGGATTAATTTTCAAGAAAATTCAAACAACTTCTAAATATGTCTAAGACCGCTTTAATAACAGGCGTTACAGGACAGGACGGCTCGTTCTTGTCAGAGTTTCTTTTGGAAAAAGGCTATGAAGTCCATGGAACCATACGCCGTTCATCGGTAGACTTCAGAGAACGCATTTCGCACCTCGAAGGACACCCCCGTTTTCACCTCCACTATGCAGACATGGGCGACTCGATGAGCCTGCTGAAAGTAATAGGCATGGTACGTCCCGACGAGATATACAACCTTGCGGCACAAAGCCATGTGCAGGTGAGTTTCGATGCACCCGAATACACGGCCGATGTCGACGCGACAGGTGTTCTGCGTGTACTCGAAGCAGTCCGTCAATGCGGGCTTGTAGACAGTTGCAGAATCTATCAGGCATCGACCTCAGAACTTTACGGCAAAGTGGAGCAGGTCCCCCAGAACGAAGAGACACCCTTCCATCCATACAGCCCCTACGCTGTGGCAAAGCTTTATGGATACTGGATAGTAAAGGAGTATCGCGAGGCCTACGGCATGTACTGCTGTTCGGGAATTCTTTTCAACCACGAGTCGGAGCGCCGCGGCGAGACATTCGTAACACGCAAAATCACACTCGCAGCCGCACGCATCAAGCAAGGCAAACAGGAAAAGCTATATCTCGGCAACCTCTCGTCGCTGCGCGACTGGGGATATGCCAAAGACTATGTAGAGTGCATGTGGCTGATATTGCAGAACGAACAACCCGAAGATTTTGTAATAGCCACCGGCGAACAGCACTCGGTACGCGAATTCTGCTATCAGGCATTCAAGCACGTAGGAATAGAGCTTGAATTCATCGGCGAAGGCATAGACGAAAAGGGAATCGACAAAGCCACCGGCAAAGTGCTGATAGAGGTATCTCCCGACTTCTTCCGCCCGACAGACGTTGTAAACCTATGGGGTGACCCCACAAAGGCACGCGAAAAGCTCGGATGGAACCCCACAAAGACCACATTCGAACAGTTGGTAAAGATAATGGTCGACGCAGACATGGCAAAGGTAGCCGTAGAACGTGCCGGAGAAAACATACGCACCAATCTTGCCGAGTATCTCGAAAAAGGAATTGTCAAATAAGCCCAAAAACATATGGACAAGAACGCAAAAATATATGTAGCAGGCCACCGGGGGATGGTTGGTTCGGCAATAGTGCGCGAACTGCAGCGCAACGGCTACACAAACATAATAACCCGTACACACAAAGAGCTCGACCTCTGCCGTCAGCAAGAGGTTGAATGCTTCTTCGAAGAGGAGAAGCCCGAATATGTATTCCTTGCAGCCGCAAAAGTGGGCGGAATAGTAGCGAACAGCAATGCACTTGCCGACTTCATGTACGAAAACATGATTCTCGAAATGAACGTGATTCATGCAGCATGGCAGAATGGCTGCAAAAAGCTTCTCTTCCTCGGCTCTTCGTGCATATATCCGCGCCTTGCTCCACAGCCAATGAAAGAGAGCTGTCTCTTGACCTCATCCCTCGAAGAGACAAACGAGGCATATGCCCTTGCAAAAATATCGGGACTGAAATATTGCGAATACCTCAACCGTCAGTATGGCACAGACTTCATAAGTGTGATGCCGACCAACCTCTATGGTCCTAACGACAACTACCACCCTACCCACAGCCACGTGCTTCCGGCACTCATCCGCCGCTTCCACGAAGCAAAGGCAGAGGGGAGACAGTCGGTAACCTGCTGGGGCGACGGTACCCCACTGCGCGAGTTCCTCTACGTTGACGACCTTGCCGACCTCTGCCTTTTCCTCATGAACAACTACAGCGGCAACGAAACCGTCAATGCAGGAACAGGCAAGGAGATTACCATCAAGGCACTCACCGAACTTGTGGCAAAAGTTGTCGGATACGAAGGAGAGATACTTTGGGACACATCCAAGCCCAACGGCACACCCCGCAAGCAGCTCGACGTCTCAAAGAGCGCTTCAATGGGCTGGAAATACCGCACAGAACTCGAAGATGGAATAAAAGCCGCATACGACGATTTCTTGAATAATCCTATGCGTGCCGAAAGATAAGAACATAAATACAGATAGATATGCAGATAATATTATTGTCGGGAGGTTCGGGCAAACGTCTGTGGCCGTTGTCGAACAATGCACGTTCCAAACAGTTCCTGCCACTATTGCAGACACCGTCGGGCGATGTTGAGTCGATGGTGCAGCGTGTAGTCCGCCAGATAAATGAATCGAAACTGTCGGGCAAAATAACAATTGCAACGAACTCTTCTCAACACGATATAATAATCAACCAGCTGGGCGACAATGTAGACATAGTTACCGAGCCCGAACGTCGGGACACCTTCCCCGCAATAGCTCTTGCATCGGGCTACCTGTCGATGGCAAAAGGGTGCAGCGACGATGAAGCCATTGTAATAATGCCATGCGACCCATACACCGAGACAGAATATTTCGATGTCATCGCCGACATGGTTGCAGCTGTGGAGAACAATGCAGCCGACATGGTGCTTATGGGTGTTACCCCCACCCATCCGTCCACAAAATTCGGATATGTAGTTCCTGAGAGCGAAGATTCAGGCAAGCCGGTATTGCGTGTGAAGCGTTTCACCGAAAAGCCCGATGCCAAGCGCGCCGAACAACTTCTTGCCGAAGGCGCCTTCTGGAACGGAGGAGTATTTGCATTCCGTCTCGGATACATGGTAGCCATTCTTGAGAAATACATAAAGGCATCATCGTTTACAGAGCTGCGCAACCGCTACGGCGAACTGCCAAAAATCAGTTTCGACTATGAAGTTGCCGAAAAAGCCGAATCGGTTGCAGTGGTCCCCTTCAACGGAAAATGGAAGGACTTGGGCACATGGAATTCGCTCACCGAAGAACTTTCGTCAAACGCTATAGGCAATGCTGTTCTTGGCGAGCAGGCGGAGAACACCCATGTAATAAACGAGCTTGGAATACCTGTTTTCTGCAACGGAGTAAAGGACATTGTAGTAGCCGGCAGCCCGGACGGAATTCTTGTATGCGGCAAGGAGTGCAGCGAGAATATCAAGAACTATGTAGAAAATCTCTCTCCGCGCCCCATGTACGAGGAGCGCAGATGGGGCAGCTACAGAGTACTCGACAGCACAACATACAGCGACGGCTACATGTCGTTGACCAAAGTTCTTCACCTGAAGAGCGGACGCTACATCAGCTATCAGATTCATGAACACCGCCAAGAGGTGTGGACAGTTGTCGATGGCGAAGGAATCATCGTGCTCGACGGTGTCATGAGCCGTGTTTCCCGTGGCGATGTTGTAGCCATCAAGAGAGGACAGAAGCACGCAATAAAGGCTGTCAGCGACTTGCAGATTGTAGAGGTGCAGATGGGAGATTCTCTTGTAGAAGAGGACATCAAACGTTTCGACTGGGAGTGGTAGTCCTGTAAATGATATAAGTAAAAGTTATACAAAAAAATGACCTTCAGACGAAGGTCATTTTTTGTAACATTTACTTCTTTATATTCAACCTGTTGAGAGCCTCCTGATAGCGCCGTGCATTGGCATTGTGCTCAGAGAGAGTGGTCGCAAAATTGTGCGTACCCGAAAAGTCCTCTTTGGCACACATATAAATATAATTGTGCTTTGCGTGGTTGAGCACACTCTCAATACCGGCTTTCGAAGCAATTCTGATGGGACCGGGAGGGAGTCCTGTATTCTTGTATGTGTTGTAGGGCGACTCCACTTCGAGGTCGGCAAGCAGTATGCGTTTGCGTGCAAAATCGCCGAGAGCGAATTTCACCGTCGGGTCGGCCTGCAGAGGGATGTTCCGTTTCAGACGGTTGATGTAGAGTCCTGCAACGATAGGCTTTTCGGCATTGTTGTTGGTCTCCTCATCAACTATAGAAGCAAGGGTTGCAACCTCTTCGGGTGTCAATCCTATTGCTTCTGCTTTGGCACGACGCTCCTCGTTCCAGAATTTTTTACGCTCCTGCATCAGACGTATCATGAACTGTTCGGGCTTTACATTCCAGTAGAATTCGTAAGTATCGGGAATTACAAGCGTTGGGGATGTCTCTTTGGTATATCCCAACTGCTCCATGTATATCCTGCTTTCGAAGAATTCCTGAATACTGAGCGAGTCGAACATCAGCTGCTCGCTTATGGTCTTTGACAGCTGTTCGAAACTGCGGGTAGAGGGCACCACTACTTTTACCGGAGTCTGCTCCTTACGCACGATTCGTCCATATATAGAATACCACGAATCCTTGTCGTTGATGGCAAATTTTCCGCTTCTCTTCCTGTCGTCGAAATTGTTGTGTTTGGCAAGAATCCTGAATCCGAGTGTCGATGATGGCGAAGCCACAGCCTTAATCTTGTTTATGATGCTGTCCGATGTATCATCGGGATAAATGTAGATATATGCAGTCTCGGAGAGTTCTATCTGCGGACTTTTCACCAGATGGTACATCACTCCGCTGCTGATGATTGCTATCGCTGCAAGAGACGCTGCTATGCTCAGGAGCGTTATTACAAGTCTTCGTTTTTTCATTTTATGTTTCACGTTTTGCACATGCGAAGATAGTGTAAGATATTCTATCCGGCAAATTAACAAACAGCTAAATTTGCTTGGTAACTCTAAAGAGACTATTTTTGCGTAATAATTAATTATTAATTCCAATGTATAAAGTTCTGCTACTGAGCGGTGAGGGAGAAAAGGACAGATGGATTCTTCGCCAGACACATAAACACGAGGGAATTTCGCGATGCGGAAAATACAAGTTCTATGTAAACGAAATGATTCCCGACCCCGATTTTGTTGTAATCAGAGGAAAGTCCCTAAAGCACGAAACAACGTTCAATGTTGCTCCTGAGAATGTAGTGCTGTCGACGAGCGAGCCCTATTCAGTGCTTGCCTACCCTGCCGATTACTGCAAACAGTTTGGAATGGTATGCTCCTGTCAGGAGAATCTGAAGCACAAGAACGTGGTATTCACTCCGGCCATGATATTCTGGTTCGTAGGCGCAGCTTTTGGCAAAGGCGGAGTGAAAAGCACCATCGACTATGACGATTTCAAAGCCATGCCCCTGCCCCAAAAGACAAAGCTCATTTCGGTTGTTACCAGCAACAAAGCCTTCACTCAGGGGCATCAGGACAGAATAGATTTCGTAGAGAAACTCAAGAACTATTATGGCGACAAGCTCGACGTCTTCGGCAGAGGTTACTGCGGATTCGACGACAAATGGGATGTACTTGCGCCATACAAATACCACATTGCAATAGAAAATTCCGAGTCAAAGTATTATTGGACCGAGAAGTTGTCAGACTGCTACCTTGCAGGCTGTCTCCCCATCTACTACGGCTGCACGAATGTAAACGACTATTTCTCTGAAGAGTCCTATTGCAAGATAGATATTCACGATTTTGAAGGTGCTGTCAGGATTATAGACCGCCTCATTGCCGAAGACGCCTATTCGCAGCGCATCGAAGCACTCCGCAAGAGCAAAGAACTTGTATTGGAGGAGTATAATATGTTCAACTACCTTGCTTCGTGCCTCGACCGCCTAAACCCCTCAGATCCCAAGAGCAATGTGCTTATACGTCCTGCAAAGTCTATGCACGACCTGCACAATGTCTACCTCTATCTTGTCGAGCGCAACCTTTTTAATATAAAAAAATTCATAAAGTCCCTTTTCAAAGGAAAATCAGTACTGTCAAAATAAAATTCAAACAGCTTCTAAAACCTTTTACCTAAGACCAATAATTAATGGACGTGCGTTCGATATTATCGAACGCACGTCCATTAATTTTACAGGCCTTAAAGTTAATAGATATTAAATAGGGGGTAAATGTTTAATATCAACGAATTAACTATATTTGCAGTAAACTGCGAATATAGACTGCACTCGCTGTGAAAAATATTGAAGCAAGCTTCATATTTCTCGCTCGTTTGTTGCTATATTTGCAGTAAACGACAACACAGACAACCATCTATTGTACGCGAAAGGACACAGTGTCCGAAAACAGACAGTTGTAAAAAAAACATTCAAAACAGATAATCAACCAATTACGGTTTTGGAACAGTTTTTGCAACTAAATTTAAGCAGACACAAAACATTAATAAAGCCCTGTAAGGGCGACATTATAGAGCGTAGCCCGTGAGGGCTATGTAGCCTGTAAAGGCTATGTATTAGAAGCAAAAATCAATAAAGCCCCGAGGGGCGACATAAAAACGTGGCAAATAGAATGGAACGAATACTCTACATACTCGCAATAGCGCTGTCAATCCTCGCCTGCACCGACGACATTGACAAAAGCAACCGCTTCACCTTCACCGGCGTACCGGACGAGGAGACTGAGGACAATTGTGTGGAGAACGACAAGCAGATGCGCAACCGAGGATGGATGAAGTCACCCGACTCTTTCTATTCATTTAAATATGACGGATATGTTCCTGCCCGAAATGCCAAAGGATTCTTGCGCAGGATATTGACCACTAAGTATCTGGACAGTGGAGAACATTGGCTTAGGATAAAAAGCCTGTCGGACTTGCCATTTGTTCTTGACTACATAGAACTTGTGCCGCTGAACGTTATCAATGACCCTTTGAAGCCTGAGGACAGGCATTGACTGCCGGGCAAAAAAAGAGAGTGTCTTGTATTTATTATGGCAGGTGTTTAAGAAGCTGTTTAAATTTTATTTCGCAATGATAAAAATATTATTCAATAAAATTTAAACAGCTTCTTATTAATTCTCAAAATAAATCCGTAACTTCGCAAATACATCAAAGCGGTAAGCATTTTTAAGAATTACATATAAGTAAACACACTACCATGAACAAGAAAAGAATATATTTCGACATGGACGGCGTACTTGTCGATTTCGAATCGGGAGTAAACAAGGTAGACGAGGCTGTGAAAGAGCAGTATAGCGGCAGGCTCGATGAAATTCCCGGTATTTTTGCATTGATGGAACCTATCCCCGGAGCAATAGAGGTTGTAAGGCTGCTTGCACGCAACTATGACCTTTTCATTCTCACTACATCGCCGTGGAACAACCCCACTGCCGCATCGGACAAGGTGGAATGGGTGAAAAAGCATCTGGACGACGTATTCCACAAACGCCTTATAATAACACACAGAAAAGACCTGCTCGACGGCGACTACCTCATAGACGACAGAGGCAAGAACGGAGCAAGCGAATTTAAGGGCGAATGGATTAAATTCGGTTCACCTGAGTTCCCCGATTGGGAAAGCATACTAAAGTATCTATTAATGTAAAATAATCATGAAATCTCTCCGATCACTATTCCGCATAGGTCTCGGTCCGTCGAGCAGCCACACAATGGGACCCAACCGCGCAGCACTTCAGTTTGCCGAAAGATGCAACAATGCTGACGCATACAGAGTAACGCTCTACGGCAGCCTTGCCGCCACCGGTCGCGGGCACATGACAGACGTAGCGATAATAAGCGTGCTGGAGCCGATAGCTCCGCTCGAAATCATATGGGAGCCCGAAGTATTCCTTCCATTCCACCCCAACGGAATGAAGTTCGAAGGCATAAAAGAGGGTAAGGTAATAGACAAGTGGGTGATATACAGTGTAGGCGGCGGCGAACTTGCCAATGAGGAGACTGTAAAGAACGACGACGACATATACCCCCTCACAACCATGCACGACATAATGCAATGGAGCGAAGAGACAGGCTGTACCTTCTGGGAATATGTCGAGAAGCACGAAGGCCCCGAAATATGGGATTTCCTTAAAACCGTATGGGACACCATGCAGGCAACAATAGCCCGCGGACTCGAACACGAAGGAGTGCTTCCCGGCGGTCTCGGACTGCAACGCAAAGCCGGCACCTATCTGCTTAAATCAAACTCATACAGTTCATCGGTGCGCAGCAAGGCGAGAGTCTACGCATATGCACTTGCAACATCAGAAGAGAATGCAAGCGGCGCAACAGTGGTAACAGCACCCACCTGCGGCTCATGCGGTGTACTCCCCGCGGTACTTCACCATCTTGTCGGAAACTATCAGTTCAGCGAAGCGCGCGTGCTTCGCGCACTTGCCACTGCGGGACTCATAGGAAACATTGTAAAGGAGAACGCTTCTATTTCGGGTGCAGATGTCGGCTGTCAGGGCGAAGTGGGTGTGGCATGCGCAATGGCAGCAGCAGCCGCGTGCCAGCTCTTCGGCGGAACAATAAGCCAGATAGAGTATGCAGCAGAAATGGGACTCGAACACCATTTGGGACTCACCTGCGACCCCATGTGCGGACTTGTGCAGGTGCCCTGCATAGAACGCAACGCCATAGCAGCATCGCGCGCACTCGACTCATGCACCTACTCAATGCTGTCGGACGGCAAACACAAGATTACCTTCGACCACATTGTAGAAGTGCTGCGCGACACGGGCCACGACCTTCCCGCCCTCTACAAGGAGACTTCAACCGGCGGAATAGCAAAAATCGAATTCAAAAAGAAAAAATAACATAACACAAAAAAGAGATGAAAAAACTTTTTCTACTTCTAATCCTCCCTCTGTTTGCAACAGCCATGCAGGCAGAAAGCGGGGCTAAGAACGGCGACTGCAAGCGCGTCCGTCCAAACTACGCGCTTGCCGAGAGATTTTCGCCCAACAAGATAGGGCGCATGGTAAAATCGACCTCCATTAACCCCCATTGGTTCTCCGACGGCAAAAGATTCTGGTATTCATGGACATATGCCGATGGCACACGCTACTACATAGTAGACACAAAGAGCGGCAAGAAAAAAGAGATGTGGGACATGGAGAAACTGGCAGCGGAGATTACCGAAAAGACAGGCGACCCCTACGACGCACAACACCTCCCCATAAGAAACATGCAGTTGCGCGAAGACCGCTACATACGCATAGGCATACAGTCAAAGCTCGAAATTCCCAAACAGCTCAAACGTTGGGAACGCAACGACACAACAAAGATTGCAAAAATCAAGAAAGAGAACCAGAAAGAGAACAAATTCTTCCATTTCGAATATGACCTTGAGACAGGCAAACTCATTGAGCGCACAAACGACGAAATCGAAGACCTCTATCCCTCATACCCCCATTGGGCAAACGTATCTCCCGACGGCAAATATGCAATCTACGAAAAGAATTGGGATATATGGTACATGTCTATCGAAGACCTCGAAAAGCTTCGCATCTGGGACAAGGACTCTACTGTTGTAGAACACCGTCTCACCACCAACGGACGTCCCGGACGCTGCTACGCATGGCACCCTGTAGGCACAGAGAAAGTCGACAGCACAGCACGCTTCGGCATCAACGCCATCTGGTCGCCCGACTCACGCCACTTTGTGATGCTCCACCAAAAGGACTCTATGGTAAAGAACTTCTGGGTAATAAACTCGCTCAGTTCGCCCCGTCCCACACTTGAGACATACAAATATCAGATGCCCGGAGAACCCGGTCCCATCACCACAATGGAGCTCTTCAACATGGAGACAAAGAGCAGCAAGTTCATCAACATTGCCAAATTCAAGGAGCAGACAGTAGGTCTCTTCCAAGCACCCGGCAAGCTGGAGAACATGTATGAAAGACCCCGCAAGCGCGTATGGTTGGGCAACGACAAGGAGTTCTATTTCCAGCGCACCAGCCGCGACCTCAAGAAGATTGAAGTGTGCCGTGTGAATGTCGATACCGACAGCGCCATCACCATCGTACACGAAGAGATGAACACCTCTATCGAATCGCGTCAGATAAGAGTGGTGAACAACGGCAAGAACTTCATACAGTGGTCCGAGCGTACAGGATGGGCTATGCTCTATCTCTACGACATGGACGGCAATCTTATCAACCCCATCACCGAAGGAGCCTTCCATGTTGACGAAGTTGTAGCAGTAAACGACAAGGAAAAGAAGGTATATTTCACAGCCCACGGCTACAACAAGGACGAGAATCCCTACTACTGCCACCTGTTCAGCATCGGTTACGACGGCAAAGGACTCAAGCAACTCGACAAAGGCGACCTCAACGGACGCTTCCACGTTGCTGAAGACGGCAGCTCGTTCGTTGCCAACAGTTCACGTGTAGACACCGTGCCCACCTCAATCATCTACAACGCATCTGGCAAACAGCTTGCTCACCTTGAGACAGCAGACCTTTCGCGCCTCTTCGACGCCGGCTACAAATACCCCGAACGCTTCAAGGTGAAGGCTGCCGACGGCATTACAGACCTCTATGGCGTGATGTACAAGCCCTTCGACTTCGACTCTACAAAGTGCTACCCCTTGATTGAGTATGTATATCCCGGTCCGCAGACAGAGGCTGTAAACGAAAGCTGGTCATCGGGCATGAACCGCATCGACCGCTTGGCACAGATGGGATTCATCGTAATAACCATCGGTAACCGCGGCGGACACCCCAACCGCTCGAAGTGGTACCACAACTTCGGCTACGGCAACTTGCGCGACTACGGTCTTGCCGACAAAAAAGTTGCTGCACAGCAGCTTATTGCACGCCACTCATTCATTGACGGCGAGCGCGTAGGTATACACGGACACTCAGGCGGCGGATTCATGTCGACTGCGGCAATCCTCTACTACCCCGACTTCTTCAAGGCCGCCGTATCATGTGCCGGCAACCACGACAACCGCATCTACAACCGTTGGTGGAGCGAAAAGCATCACGGCATCAAGGAGAATATCAACGAGACTGACACCACATTCGCATACCGCATAAGCACCAATCAGGAACTTGCAAGCCGTCTGAAAGGACACCTGATGCTGGTAACCGGAGACATGGACAACAATGTGAACCCGGCGAACACTATCCGCGTCATCAACGCTCTCATCAGAGCCAACAAGCGTTTCGACATTCTCTTGTTGCCCGGTCAGCGTCACGCATTCAGCGACATGGACGAGTATTTCTTCTGGAAGATGGCGGACCACTTCAGCCGTTACCTGCTTGGAGAGTCTAAGACCGAAACAGACATCAAAGAGATAAACAACGACTGATAGAATTATAAGACATTATTCCAAACAATCGGGAGACTGCTCCAAATAGAGCAGTCTCCCGATTGTTTAAAGGAGATAGCATTCTATATATTTTAAGGAATGATGAAAGCCATTAAATACCTATTTGCAGCAATAGCAATATTGCTTATGACTGCTATATTCATTGTACCGCGGTGTGCAGAATATTGCAACAATGACAGTGCAAAAGCCACTGATTATGCAACGGCAAATGCAGAAAACAAAGGCATTATTTGTCAGCCACGCTGCTAATCAGATAAGAGAGATTGGAAGTGAACAACTTAACAGAAATGGCAAGAAGGATAATACCGAAAAACTTCTTCACAAAATACATGCCCGATTTACCCAAAGCACGCTGGATGCGCCCGGTCGTCATCAATACGATATAGACTATAACCATATTTGCCGACAAAGCCAGCAAAATGTTCAAAGACGTATACTCTGCCCTGAGCGAAAGAAGAGTCGTAAACGAGCCTGCACCCGCCAGCATAGGAAAGACAAGCGGAACGTAAGTCGCCTCCTTGATTGGACCTGAGTTCTTGAAAATTTCAATATCAAGCACCATCTCCATAGCCATAAGAAAAAGCACCAGAGCACCTGCTACGGCAAAAGAGTTTATATCCACACCAAAGAGCTGCAGCAATCCCTCGCCCATGAAGAAGAATATCATCATAAGGAAGAAAGAATAAATCACTGCCTTAAAAGCACTGATAGCCTTTCCCTGCTCCCTGACAGAAATGATGATAGGGATAGCGCCGATAGGGTCAATCACTGCAAAAAGCACAATAAATGCACTTAGAAAATCAAGAAAATTAAAAGAAGTCAACATTGGTTATAAAAATAAATGAACCGTAATCAATTGCAAATATAATATAAAACAAAAAAGCGAACAAATTTCCCAAGAAAACTCTGAAAAAATTATAAATTCCCAAATAAAAGTCGTACCTTTGCAGCCGAATTCTAACAACATAATGTCTAACTCATTAGTAATTAACAAATTTATGAGCACAGAAATCTTAACAGGAAACGCCGGATTCGATTGGGAATCATACGAAAAAGGCGTAAACATCTCAGGTCTCTCACAGGAGCAGCTTGAGCAGGCTTATGACGGCACCTTGAACAAAGTATCTAACCGCGAGGTGGTAATGGGTACCGTAATCAGCATCAACAAGAGAGAGGTAATCGTTAACATCGGTTACAAATCAGATGGCATCATCCCCATCAGCGAGTTCCGCTACAACCCCGACCTCAAGGTAGGCGACGAAGTAGAGGTATACATCGAAAACCAGGAAGACAAAAAAGGACAGCTTATCCTTTCACACAAAAAAGCACGCACACGCCGTTCATGGGACCTCATCAACGAGGCAATGGAAGCACAGGCAGTTGTACGCGGCTACATCAAATGTCGCACAAAGGGCGGTATGATTGTAGACGTATTCGGCATCGAAGCATTCTTGCCCGGCTCACAGATCGACGTAAAACCCATCCGCGACTACGATGCATACGTAGGTCAGACAGAAGACTTCAAGATTGTAAAAATCAACCAGGAATTCAAGAACGTTGTTGTTTCTCACAAAGCACTCATCGAGGCAGAGCTTGAGGAGCAGAAGAAGAAAATCATCAGCACACTCGAAAAAGGTCAGGTTCTCGAAGGTACAGTCAAGAACATCACATCATACGGTGTATTCATTGACCTCGGCGGTGTTGACGGTCTCATCCACATCACAGACCTCTCTTGGGGCCGCGTAAACGATCCCAACGAAATTGTAAAGCTCGACGAGAAGATCAACGTTGTTATCCTCGACTTCGACGACGAGAAAAAACGTATCGCTCTCGGCTTGAAACAGCTCACACCCCACCCCTGGGATGCTATCGACGCAGACCTCAAAGTTGGCGATGTAGTAAAAGGCAAGGTTGTGGTTATGGCAGACTACGGTGCATTCATCGAGATTGCTCCCGGTGTTGAAGGCCTCATCCACGTATCTGAAATGTCATGGAGCCAGCACCTCCGTTCAGCTCAGGACTTCATGAAGGTAGGCGACGAGGTAGAGGCTAAGATCCTCACACTCGACCGCGCAGAGCGCAAGATGTCTCTCGGCATCAAACAGCTCAGAGAAGATCCTTGGGCTAACATCGAAGAAAAATATGCAGTTGGTTCTAAGCACTCAGCAAAAGTACGCAACTTCACAAACTTCGGTATCTTCGTTGAAATCGAAGAGGGCGTAGACGGTCTCATCCACATCAGCGACCTCTCATGGACAAAGAAAATCAAACACCCCTCTGAGTTCACACAGATTGGTGAGGTAATCGAGGTACAGGTACTCGAAATCGACAAAGAGAACCGTCGTCTCAGCCTCGGCCACAAACAGCTCGAAGAGAATCCTTGGGATGTATTCGAGACAATCTACACTGTAGGTTCTATCCACGAAGGTGTAATCACAGAACTCATCGAGAAAGGCGCAGTAGTTTCATTGCCCCACGGCGTTGAAGGCTTCGCAACACCCAAACACCTTGTAAAGGAGGACGGCTCACAGGCAACAGCTAACGAGACACTTTCATTCAAGGTAATCGAGTTCAACAAAGAGGCAAAACGCATCATCCTCTCACACAGCCGCATTTTCGAAGATGTAGCTAAGGAAGAAGAGAAGATTGAGAAGAAGGCTGCTACTCAGGCTCGCAAAAACAACAAGAAAGCCGCTGCAGAAGAGGCACCCGCTATCCAGAACCAGGCTGCTTCAACTACACTTGGTGACTTCGACGCACTTGCAGCGCTCAAGAGCAAGCTCGAAGGCGGAGAATAATACAATCCCCACATAACCGTTCAAGTAGGTCGAAAGTGATTTTCGACCTACTTTTGTTATATGCACACCTGCATGGCATGCAGGAAGCGAGTGAACTCAGAAAGCATTGCCAATAGTCATAAATAACTACTGCCGTACAGCAAGTAATAAAAATAATTATTGCCTAATTAGCAAAAGAGAAGTAAATTTGCAAAAACAAGACAACGGAAGATGAAACTATCCGAACTGAAAAATGGCGAAACAGCAATAATCATACGAATATCCGGACACGGCGGCTTCCGCAAACGCATCATGGAGATGGGATTTGTACGTGGCGAAAAGGTTAAATCCGTACTCGACTCCCCACTGAGCGACCCTGTAAAATACCATGTCATGGGATACGACGTATCCTTGCGACGCAACGAAGCTGCCACAATCGAGGTACTGCCCGAAGAAGAGGCAAAGAAAGTACTCACCCCCGCCCCATCGTTCGGATGCACAGCCGTGTGCGACGACTGCTCCACATGCAACTGCAAGCACCGCAAAAGTCCGGCAGTGCGCAAGAACACCATAAATGTTGCCCTTGTAGGCAATCCCAACAGCGGCAAGACATCACTCTTCAACACCATGTCGGGCAGCAGCGAGCATGTAGGCAACTACAGCGGCGTAACTGTAGAAGCAAAAACCGGAAGCCTCAACTACAAAGGCTATAGAATAAACCTCACCGACCTGCCCGGGACCTACTCAATATCGGCATACTCGCCCGAAGAGATATACGTAAGACGCCACATATACGAACAGGAACCGGACGTAATAATCAACGCCGTTGTAGCATCAAACATCGAACGCAACCTCTACCTGACCACAGAACTGATAGACCTCAACCAGCGCACTGTAGTCGCGCTCAACATGTACGACGAGCTCAGTGCAAGCGGAGCAAGACTGGACCACGCCCACCTCGGAGCAATGATGGGAGTCCCCATGATACCCACAATAGCCCGCAACGGCAAAGGTCTCGACAAGCTCCTCGACACTGTGATAGAGATGTTCGAGGGCAAGAACAACACTGCCCGCCACATACACATAAACTACGGTACATCAATGGAAGAGGCCATAACTCCGTTGGCACGCGAAATGCACAGAGCGACCGACCTTCCCCATCAGTTCCCCGTAAGATATTGGGCGATGAAGATGCTCGAAAAAGACAAGGAAGCAATCAAACAGCTCAGCAACTGCAAAGAGATTGCCGGCTGGACAGCCCTTGCCGACAGACTCTCCCACAAAGTGGAACTCGAAACAGGCACCGATGTAGAGACAGCCATCAGCGACGCTAAATATGGCTTCATAGCAGGCGCACTGCAAGAGACATACACTCCCGGCAACGAGAATGTCAACCTGAAGACACGACGCATAGACCGTCTTGTAGCAAACAAATGGTTAGGTTTTCCGCTATTCTTTGCCGTCATGTGGCTGATGTTCACCACCGTGTACCAACTCGGCGCATACCCGCAGGAGTGGATAGCAGAAGGATTCGGCATGCTGGGCGAACTATGCTCACGCATTCTGCCTCCCGGAGCAATGCAAGACCTTGTCATAAACGGAATAATAGGCGGAGTAGGCAGTGTAGCAGTATTCCTGCCGAACATACTTATCCTCTACCTCTTCATCTCACTGATGGAAGACTCCGGCTACATGGCGCGCGCAGCGTTCATCATGGACAAGCTTATGCATAAGATTGGACTGCACGGCAAATCATTCATCCCAATGCTCATGGGATTCGGCTGCAACGTACCTGCAATAATGGCAACACGCGCCATAGAAAGCCACAGCAGCCGATTGATAACGATACTTATCACTCCATTCATGTCGTGCAGCGCGCGTCTCCCCGTCTACATCCTGCTTGCCGGAGCGTTCTTCCCGGAACACGCCCCGGCCATAATGATAGCACTCTACCTTTTGGGCATTGTAACAGCCGCCATCACCGCCCGCCTGTTGCGTACCACAAAATTCAAGCAAGACGAGACACCGTTCGTGATGGAACTGCCCCCTTATCGCCGTCCCACCCTGCGCTACACCCTGCACCACATGTGGGAAAAATGCCTGCAATACATTAAAAAAATCGGAACGACAGTATTTGCGGCGACAGTAATCATTTGGTTCCTGAGCTACTATCCGCGTCCCGAAATAAGCGATGCAGCCACATACGACAACACATACGCCGAATCGTACATCGGCATGATAGGAAAGGCGATAGAACCGGTGATGGAACCGTTGGGACTGAACTGGCGCTCAAGCATAGCGCTCATAGCAAGCATTCCCGCTAAAGAACTTGTCGTAAGCACATTCGGAGTACTGTACAACAGCGACGAAGCCAACCTTTCGCAATCACTCGTATCATCAGGCGACTTCACCAAAAGCTCCGCCGCCGCATTCTTGGTATTCGTGCTGCTCTTCTTCCCATGCATTGCCACCATCACCACAATTGCCGAAGAGACCGGAAGCAAAAAGTTCGCTATCTTCGCAGTAGTCTACAACACCGGCATAGCATGGCTGATAGCGTATGCCGTCAACCAAATAGGTTCAATACTATAACAATCAACAAAAATGAGCATCTCTCCCTATTCAAGCAAAATGAAAGCAGCCGACCTGATTGCCGCCGACTGCAATCTGCTATCCATATTTGAACGTTTCGACATAAAATTGGGATTCGGCGAAGCTACCGTAGAAGAAATATGCGCTCAGCACAGCCTCTCCGAAGAACTCTTCATAACCCTAAGCAACATATACTCGTTCAACAACTATCACCCCAACACCGATGCACTGAGATTAGAGGATATTCCACATATAATATCCTATCTTCGCGCATCGCACAGACAATATCTCGACAACAGTCTCCCCACCCTGCACAACGACATACACACCATGATGGAAGAGTATGAGGAGACAAGCAGATACATACTCAACAAGTTTTTCGATGACTACGACAACGAAATAAAAAGGCACTTCGAGTACGAAGAGCTGTATGTCTTTCCCTACATCGAGAACCGCCTCACAGGCACCGGAGAAACGCCGGCGACATACAACATCACCAAATTCGAAAAAAGCCACACCGATATAGACGAAAAACTGAACGACCTCAAGAACATAATAATCAAATACCTGCCCGGCAGCTACACCTCGAACATACGCATGGAAGTGTTGCGCAAAATATTCCGCATAGAAAGCGACCTCCGCCGGCACACCACCGTAGAGAACAAACTGCTAATCCCGCTTGTAGCAAAATTGGAACAAGACAATGGCTAAGAAAAAATACAACATACAACTGATAGAGCCCTCCGAAATAGTGTCGACGGGAGTAGCAGCCATAATAAACAAAAGCAACGAGTTCGCCATCACTTCCATACTCCCCAACACCGACTATTTCAACCAACGGCACACAACATACGATATAATCATTGTAAACCCGACGATAATATCCATTAACGACCGCCAGAACATACGCTCGTTTCTCGGAGCCGAACGGGGCGAGACCGCCATCGTTGCACTCAACTACGACAATCTGTTCGAAAACGAACTTTTGCAGTACGACAGCAGTATAGGCATACACGACACACCCGAAAGAATATTCCAGAAGCTGCACAACGCCCTGAAAGAGAGCAACGAGAACAAGAACGAAATCAACGAACTCTCATCACGCGAACGCGCCATACTGATATCCGTAGCCAAAGGAAAGACCAACAAAGAGATTGCGGATGAATACAACATATCCATCTACACTGTAATATCACACCGTCGCAACATATCACGAAAATTAGGCATAACCAGCATCCCCGGACTCACCGTATATGCCATAATGAACAAAATGATAGACATATCAAACATACAGTAAAACCATTTCTGCAAATTAGAAACTGTTTGAATTTTATTATAAAAATAATTATATTCGCGATTTTATTTCAGTTTCTTATTTGAAAAGCAAAAAAAAAGAATTAATTTTGCTTCGATGATAACCATAGACAAACATATATCGAATCTGACTGCACTCCACGACTGTGTCATAATACCCGGTTTTGGAGCTTTCTTGGCTCAACGCATCCCCGCGCAATACAATGCCGAGGAGCAGTTATTCATGCCTCCACACCGCACATTGTGCTTCAACCCCCACATAACAATCGATGATGCACTGTTGGCAACATCCTACATGCGTCACTACGGCGTATCCTACAATCAGGCAACAACACTGCTGAAAGAAGATATTAAAAAGCTAAAAAACAGTCTCGCACGCAAAGGAGAATACTATTTCGGGGAATTAGGAAAAATGTCAATGGACATAGAGGGAACCATAACATTCACTCCATCCGAAAATGGAATTGACGACCCCGCCAACTACGGTTTCGCACCACTTCCCATAGCCACCCTAAGCCAAAAGGAAGAACGCACAATCACTATCCCCTTCAGCCGCAAACGCATAGCACAATATGTAGCCGCAGCAGCCGCTATAATCATTATGTTTGTTTTTGTAACACCACTCAGCGAACATACATTCAAAGACAACACAAAAGCATCGTTCGGCAATTTTGCATCACCCGAACAGATCTCAATGATGCAACAGCTTACATCAGCCCGTCCTGCGGCTACAGCAAACGAGACTCATGCAATACAGCCGATAACAGACAGCCGGACAGCCAAATCCGATATTAAAGCAGAGGAAACACCGGAAACAGCACCTGCAGAACAGGTACAGCAGATTGCAGAAGAGACCCCAGCGGCAAATACGACCATTGTATCAGAGACAAAACAGCACCATATAATAGTAGCAAGTTCACCCAGCATCGACAATGCCAATTTAGCTGTAACCGAACTTTCTACAAAGGCTGTTCTCAACTACAGGATAGTAGAATGCGGCAAACGCTACCGCATATCGGCAGGAGCATACGCCACTCAAGAAGAGGCTCAGGCACAATTGCCCAAAATACAAAAGACATTCCCCGACGCTTGGATATACATACACTAAGAACAGAACATGAAAAAAATAATCTGTCCCAAATGCGACCATCCGGTAGTATTCGACGATAGCGGATACCCTATCGGGCAAACCGTTGTATTCGAATGTGAGGGATGCCGCAAAAGTTTTACCATACGTGTAGGTGATGACAAGATAGAAGAAACTGAAGAAGACCTCGGACACTTGATTGTTGTAGAAAACTGCTTCGGTTTCAAGCAGACCCTGCAATTGAAAATGGGCGACAACATCATAGGCCGTTACAACAAAGGCACAGAAATAACATTGCCTATTGAGACAAAAGACCGCAGCATGGACCGTCGCCACTGCATACTGAACGTAAAACGCGACGCCTTCGGAGAACTGACCTATACGATACGCGACAACCGCAGCATTGTAGGAACATTTGTCATGAACAAGATACTGGGCGACAAAGAAAGGTTGCGTATAGAGGATGGAGCAATAATCACTCTTGGCGCAACAACACTCATACTTCACGCACCGGAACAAGAATAGGATATTCTAAACCGCATACAGAGAAGCAAAAACAATATCCGGACTCTAATCTTTGCTGATGAAAGATTGGAGTCCGGATATTCTATAAACACTGTACCGGGGCTGTTGCAAGACCTATTTGTCATCTGCCTCTTCATCCCCATGCAACACGGGCAAACAGATATTATATTTGACTGCCAATATACGTACAATGAAAATAAATACACTGCAAACAATCTGCGACACAACAGTCTCGGCACCGAACCTGTCACAGAAACAATAGACCAAAGCACCGATGACACATGCCATTGCATATATCTCCTTACGGAAGAAAAGCGGCTCCTCGTTAATGAAAATATCACGCATCACACCACCTGCCGAACCCGTAAGCGTAGCCATCACTACAGCCACCCAGATAGGATAGTCGAGAGCCAACGTCTTCTCTACACCCACAACCACGAACAAGGCAAGACCAATGGTGTCAAACACAAAGAACGTATTGTTGAGTTTAATCAAATACTTGCCGAACAGAATCACCCAAAAAAGAGCAAATGCCGAACAGAGCAAATACATGGAATTGGTCATCCAAAATGGGGTAACATCAAGTAAAATATCTCTTATAGTACCGCCACCGATGGCAGTAACCAAACCGACGACATAAGCACCGAACCAATCAAAACGTTTAGCAGAAGCCAATCTGATACCACTGATAGCAAAAGCAAACGTTCCGGCAATTTCCATTAAATCGACAAACGACGGCATGTTCATTTCAAATTGTTTAAAAATCCGGTGCAAATTTAAACGAAAATTAATTCTAAACAGCTATATTTGTAAAATAGTTTATTTAAGTTTCGCAAGTAGCTTTATGCCGTTTTCTTTTCCGAACATAGTTTT
>CAYWIE010000018.1:0-41373 GCA_964458275.1 uncultured Bacteroidaceae bacterium | reverse complement strand
CGATGAAATCTTTGGAGAGGCATCTATTTCTCCACATTATAAGACTTTTATCCGAGCAAAAGCTCAGAATTCAGAAACTTTAGAGGCATTACTTCAACAACTCTCTTCACGAGACCTACCACCAAGTTTAGCTCTCTATATGCAGGCTAGTTACGAATTTGAAAATAGAAGAAACAATGATTAAGTATCCCTTATATCAATTTCCCGTTAATGGTGTGACTCCATTTGATGAGTATAAAACTGCAGCACATGGAGATGCCATTCTTGATGCTGTTGAAACACAGATAGAGGGTTGTTATAATGATTATGAAAATGCCGTCAATAGTTCTTCTGTCCACAATCTGAGCCCTCACGGTTTTGTCGATCCAGAAAAGGAACATTAAAAAAAACTATATAAAAGCGATTGTAATATAGTTAAAAAAATACGACTGCATCATAGCACATTTACTAGTACTACAAAAAGAGTTTATAACAACAAATGTCCATATTGTACATTGTCTGAGCCTGATACAATAGAACATATTCTTCCAAAAGATAAATATCCGGAATTTGCCATTCATTTATATAATCTAATTCCATGTTGCTCTAAATGTAATAGACATAAGAGTGAAGCTGTCAGTGATCAATATGGGTTACCCTATACCATAAACTTTTACTATCATGACCCAGAATATTGTCAATTTTTGGAGGTCGATTGTATTATTGACTATAAAGGATTCCCATCATTCAAATATAAACTTACTTTTCCTCAAGGTGTAGATCCAACATTGACAGCTATAATAACCAATCATTTTAACAGACTTCATCTGATTGAACGATATAATGAGGAAGTTTTAATGAGTTATACAGTAACTGAATCAACGATAAAATCTGCATGTGGAGGGAAAACTTTAAATGATGCATTACAATACCTCAAAAACTATCTATCCATTATAAAAAACGATTATGGATTGAACCACCATTATGTTGCTATGATAAGATGTATGATCGATTCGCCAATATATCATACCTATTTGCAATCAATCTTGTAAAAACGTTAATGCTCTCCTCTTAAGAAAATTATTGTAGGCTTATTGTTTTAGAAAGAAGATTTTACCCGATATAGTTTGCTACCTAATCATCAACTTTCACCCAAGTCTGTACTACCTTTGCAGATGAGCAAAGGAAAAGTGCAAATGACGAAATCGTGAAACTCATATATGGCAGATTGATGATAGACCAAATTCAATTATTACCCTGCAATAATGAAAAATGCACCACCTTTTTGCTCGTTCATAAAAAAGTTGTACCTTTGTGTATCAGGAGTTATCTCATTGGTGCAAAACAATAAAGAACTCTGAAATAGGAACGGTTGCCATCTCGTTACCCAAATTCCAAGCAACCCGAATAACCGTTTAATTCTAAAATAATTGCAAAATCTGCGATTTTTTTCAAAAAAAATCGCAGGATTTGTATTTATTTTTTACAATCATTTAATACATTTGCATATATGTTAAATAATTTAGGGAGAACTCCCTGATTGATATACAAATTTTAAATATGTCTTTTTGGGATAAAATTATAAAGGCAATCAGTGATACAGAGAATAACCCTACAAAATCGGTATCTCGTGATACTTCTCGCTATGCGTTTATAGACGTAGAGGTAGGCATGAAAGATCATAAAATTCATGATATTGGTGCATTGAGATGGGATAGAGCCATTATTCACTCAGCCAACAAAAGAGAAGTACTGGATTTTTTGACAGGTGTAGACTTTGTTTGCGGACATAATATAATTCACCATGATGCGAAATATCTTTTTGAAAAGAATATCCACCAATGGAAGTTAGTTGATACTCTTTATGTTTCACCATTGCTATTCCCAGATAGGCCGTATCATCGTCTATTGAAGGATGATAAATTAATCAGCGAACAGGTAAACAATCCGGTCAATGACTGCGAAAAGGCTCATGATTTATTGATGGATGAAGTGGCTCGTTGGAATAGTCTACCTGAAGTAAAAAGGGTGATTTTCACCACACTACTACAAGGCATAGCCGAGTTTGAAGGCTTCCTGAATTTTGTTGAAGCGAAGGCGGCAGACGATTTGCCCAATTTGATACGCTCTGCATATCAAGGCAAAATCTGCGAGCATGCAGACATTGAAAATATAACCGTTCAATTTCCATGTGAATTGGCATATGCTTTAGCTTTGATAGATACAACAGACCATAGGTCTATCACCCCTGCATGGGTGTTATGTAACTTTCCTAATGTAGAGCATGTTGTCAGGCTTCTACGTCATGCCAAATGCCATCATGGTTGTAGTTATTGCAGTAAATATCTCGATGCTCATTATAATTTAAAGCAATATTTTGGTTACGACCAATTTCGCACATATGAGGATGAACCTTTGCAAGAAAAGTCTGTATGTGCCGCGGTAGAAGGTAAATCATTGCTTGCTATATTTCCTACTGGTGGAGGTAAATCCCTTACATTCTAATTGCCCGCTTTAATGGAAGGACGTTCAGTACACGGGCTAACAGTTGTAATATCTCCGTTGCAATCGCTTATGAAGGACCAAGTTGACAATCTTGCCGAGAGAGGTATTGCTGATGCAGTAACCATAAATGGATTACTTGACCCGATTAGCCGTTCTCTTGCTATTCAACGTGTAATGGATGGTGATGCTTCACTTCTATATATAGCCCCTGAAATGCTTCGTTCAAGGACAATAGAAAAGATTTTATTGGCACGACACGTAGTGCGCTTTGTAATAGATGAAGCTCACTGCTTTTCATCTTGGGGGCAAGATTTTCGTGTTGATTATCTTTATATCGGAAAGTTCATAAGTGAATATCAGAAAAAGAAGAAGTCCGTTACACCAATACCGGTCTCGTGTTTTACGGCTACAGCAAAACAAAAGGTTATACAGGATATATGCGACTATTTTAAGCAGACTCTTAATATCGACCTACAGCTATTTGCATCTACCGCATCACGTACTAATCTGCGCTATTCTGTTATTCATACCAATACAGATGATGATAAATATGCAAAGTTGCGTTCGTTGATAGCAGGTTCATCTTGCCCTACAATAGTTTATGTATCGAGAACAAAAAGAACAAAATCATTGGCAGAAAAGCTGTCTCGTGATGGATATAAAGCGTTGCCATTCAATGGTCAAATGGACGCTGACAAAAAAATCGCAAATCAGGATGCTTTTATGTCCGGTCAAGTGCGTATTATTGTCGCGACATCTGCATTCGGTATGGGTGTCGATAAGAAAGATGTTGGTTTGGTCGTGCATTATGACATTTCAGATTCACTGGAGAACTATATTCAGGAAGCAGGTCGCGCCGGCAGAGACCCGGAACTGCAAGCCAAGTGTTTTGTTTTGTATAGCGACTCCGATTTAGATAAACATTTCATCCTGCTTAACCAAACAAAACTGAGTATCAGTGAAATACAGCAAGTTTGGAAAGCTGTAAAGGAAATGACAAAGCATCGTACACGTACATATTGTTCTGCATTGGAAATAGCAAGAAATGCCGGTTGGGATGATTCGGTATCGGATATTGAGACACGTGTTCGTACAGCCCTTGCTGCATTGGAACAAGCAGGTTATCTGGAACGCGGCAATAATGTTCCACATGTATATGCGACAGGTATTACAGTAAAGAATGTAGATGAAGCACGTAGACGCATAACCGAATCAATACTGTTTGGAAGTGAGGAGGTTGAACAGGCTGTTCGTGTCATCAAATCACTAATTTCTCAGAAACATATTGCCAAAGCACAAGATGATATGGCAGAATCCCGTGTTGATTATTTGGCGGATATTCTTGGCTTGAAGAAAGACGAAGTGGTTTCGGTTGTTGAACGTATGCGTCAAGAGGGCATATTAGCAGATACAAAAGACATTTCTGCATATCTTAATGATACCGGAGAGTCCATGCACAAGTCTAAGCGATTGTTGGAGCAATTTACAAAATTGGAACGATACATTCTTAACAATATTCCTGATGATGTTCTTAGAATTTCGTGCAAACAGCTGAATGACAATGCACAAAAAGAGGGAATCGTAACGGCTACCGAGAAGGATATTCGTACATTACTATACTTCCTTACGATAAAAGGTTATACTCGTAAAAAAGAAGATGCATCACACAATATGGAGCTTGTTCGTCAGTCTGATTTGGATACGATTATAAAACGATTCGAAAAGCGGTTGATAATTTGTCGATTTGCCGTTGATTGGTTATACAAGCAGACATTATCTGTAACAAAAGACGAAGAGAAAAAGAAAGGTGTACAATTTTCCATAGTAGAGTTGCTTAATGACGTTAAAAAGAGTTCAAACCTTTTCGGTTCATTGCAAGATGCACAACTTGAAGATGTCGAGGAGGCATTGCTATATCTATCTAAAATTGGTGCCTTGAAATTGGAAGGAGGCTTTTTTGTTCTCTACAATGCTATGGATATTCGTCGCATCAAGGACAACAGATTGCGTTATAAACAAGAGGATTACCGCATGCTAAACGAATTCTATAAGCATAAAATACAGCAAGTTCATATTGTGGGTGAATATGCAAATCTTATGGTTAAGGACTACAATGCAGCCCTACAATATGTGCAAGATTATTTCCAAATGGATTATAAGCGTTTTATTGCAAAATATTTCAAAGGCGACCGCGTTAGAGAAATTGAACGTAATGTTACACCCGAAAAATATAAACAACTCTTCAGTTCACTTTCAGATAAGCAAATGGAGATAATCTCTGATAAAGAGTCGCGATGTATTGTTGTAGCAGCCGGTCCTGGAAGTGGAAAAACAAGGGTGCTGGTACACAAATTGGCATCATTGCTTCTGCTTGAAGATGTAAAGCACGAACAATTACTGATGCTAACTTTTTCGCGAGCAGCTGCTACAGAGTTCAAGCAACGACTTATGGGATTGATTGGTAATGCTGCCCACTTTGTAGAGATAAAGACCTTTCATTCATATTGTTTTGACTTGCTCGGTAGAATTGGTAATTTGGACGATGCAAAGGATGTTGTATCCCGCGTTGCGCAAATGATAGACAATGGAGAGGTTGAACCAAACCGAATTGCAAAGACAGTGCTTGTAATTGACGAGGCACAGGATATGAGTGAAGAAGAATATGCCTTAGTACATGCTTTAATGATTGCAAACGAGGAGATGCGTGTGATTGCAGTAGGTGATGATGATCAAAATATTTTTGAGTTTCGCGGTTCTAATTCAAAGTACATGACAAAACTGTTGCACGAGTCAAATAGTCGTTTCATTGAGATGACAGAAAATTATCGCAGCTCACAACATATTGTAAAATATGCCAACACTTTTGTTTCCTCAATAAGAAATAGGATGAAAAGTACGCCTATTATATCAATGAGTCAAGATGCAGGGAGTGTGAGTGTAACCGAATGTGCATCTGACTATATGTATCAACCTCTTGTCGAAGATTTAATGAAACATCGTGGGGATGGCACTATGTGTGTTCTCACTCAGACTAATGAAGAGGCTGTTATAATGGTGGCGCTTCTAAGAAAGTATAATCTAAAAAGCAAACTGATTCAAAGCATGGATGGCTTCCGTTTTTGGAATATGGCAGAAGTACGATTCTTTCTGAAACATATTGAAAATGGAACGAATACACCTCTCGTTACAGATGAAGTATGGGAGAAATCAAAAAAAATTACATACTCTGCATATGCAGACTCGGCAAGTCTATGTTATCTGCGACAATGTATACAGTTATTCGAAGAGACAAATAAAGCAAAGTATTTGACAGATTTCAAAGAATACCTTTTTGAGTCATCAGCAGAAGATTTTTGCGATTTACAAAATGCTGATGTAATAGTCTCCACTATCCATAAATCAAAAGGAATGGAGTTTGATGATGTATATATGCTTATTTCCGAAGCACGACAATTGACAGACGATATACTACGACGATACTACGTGGGTATAACTCGCGCTAAAAGACGATTATTTATATATACCAATTGCTCTTTGTTTGATAAAACAAGTATTGCTCGAAAAAACTATGACAAAATCAATTACGAAATGCCTAATGAAATAGTGCTTCAACTTTCTCATAAAGACGTGAATTTAGGGTACTTTAAGTCCCGTAAAAAGGAAGTTCTCGCATTGCGGGCAGGGCAACGGCTTAAATATGAAAACAATTATTTGTATGATATAAAAACGAATAAGCCAGTATGTCAATTTTCGCAAAAGATAATGGGTGAACTAAGTGTGTGGGGCGAAAAGAATTATTTTGTGTCGGATGTTTCTATTCGTTTTATCGTTGCGTGGAAACCTAAAGATGCACCAAAAGAGGAGAAGGAACATGCTGTATTACTCTTAGATTTGGCCTTGAATAAAGGTCCAATTCCATAATAAAAAGTCAACAACTCTTGATTTATCGCAGTTAACGCACGCTGTTGACTTTACAAAACCACCCTTTAGATAAAATTTAGATAAAAAGCCCACTCCCCATTACAAAGATTCGGCTAAAATAGATAACTTTGCAAAAAGAGAAACAAACCCCGTAGAGCATAAAAGGATTAAAATACATAATAAGTTCCTTTGTTGCGATTGCATTAATACTGTTTGCAGTTTCAACCACTCTTAGAATCGATGCCGTAGGACACCGACTGGCTGCTTATGTGTCAGAATCACTGATTGACAAGGCAGGACTCCCGCTTCAAATGGGCGACATAGAGGTAAAGTTCCCCAACAGAGTGAGCATCAGTTCCATCCTGCTAAGAGATTTGAACAACGACACACTGATTTGCATACCCCGCATATCGGCAAACTTCGAACTTATTCCGCTTCTGAAGGACAACGACATCAGAGTAAACACACTTCTGCTATCACAACCCGACATCAGATTGTCGCGCCAATCGGCAGATTCAGCATTGAACATACAATTCGTTGCAGACATCCTCTCAAGCAAAGACTCCACAGAGAGCGCGCCGCTCCCCGATATCAGAATCAACCAAGTGCAGATACACGACGGGAAAATCAGCTACGACATCCTCGACGCACCAAGGACAGACAAGTTCGACACCTCCCACATATCCATAAACAACCTGCAAGTGAATGTAGCCCTGCGCGCACTCACCTCAGACACCTTATCACTCAACCTCAGGCGGCTCTCATTCGACGAACAATCGGGATTGTCGCTCAAAAGAGCAAGAGCAAAAATAGAGGCATCAGAAGAGAAAGCCGGAATAAACAGCCTCCGCATACAATTCGGCAAAGGAGAAATCAGTTCAGACAAACTGACCATCCTGTTCAAAAACACCCCCGACAAGCTGCAATACAGCGGAACACTGAAAGGCAACAACATCTCACCCGAAGAGTTCGCCCCATTTGCACCACAACTGGCATACCTGACAGAAACATTCAAGTTCAACATCACACTAAACGGCACCGGACAAAGAGCCAACATAGAGAACCTCAGCCTTGCAGCAAACGACAACCTGCTCAATCTCAAGTTCAAAGGCAACATAAGCACCCTTGCAGACAACAGACACAAATACTCCATAAGCATAAATCCTCTCAACATCACCCCACAAATAGCCCGAAGCATATACTCAGCCATCACCGGCGGCAATGAGATACCGGCAGAAATAACACAGTTGGGCAACACCGTCATAACAGCCACCGCAGAGGGAGAAGGCACACAAGCCAAATGCCATGCAGAGATTGCCTGCGAAGCAGGAAGCATCGCTGCCGCAATCGACATGAACAAAGCCGGCGAATACAAAGCAACACTGACAGGCACAGACATAAACATAGGAAGAATAACAGACAACCCCGATTGGGGCCTATGCGGGCTGAACACGACAATAGACGGACAAATACAAGACACGCTGCAACACACCGGCAACTTCTACACAACCATCACCCCGTTGCAATACAAGTCATACACCTATTCGCCCATACGCATACAAGGACAATACACAAAGAAAAGCCTTGAAACCCTGCTCGCCCTCAACGACAAGAATCTTCAAGTGCGCATGGCTCTCGAATACGAAGCAAACAGAGAGACACCACGATGCGAACTGAACATGCGCATAGACTCATTCAGTCCCAACAGGCTCGGCCTCACCGACAGACACGAATCATCGGAATTCGGCTTCAACATCGAATCCCAAATATTCGGCAACAACATCGAAAATGCCCGCCTCAACCTGAACATCTACAACTTCACACTGACAACCCCCGAAAAAGAGCACAAGATACGCAAGTTCCACCTCACAACCGGACAATACGACAACGAGAAAGACCTGATTATCGACTCAGACTTCATCAACGGCTCACTGAAAGGAAGGTACAATTACAGAACATTGGCAAACAGCTACAAGTGCGCACTATCGCGCATAATGCCGTCGCTGTTTCCGTCCGAGCCGCAACAACCTGCCAACAACAACTTTGTGTTCCATTTCAACATAAAGGACACAGAAACACTGACCAAGATATTCGACCTCCCCATAACAATAAAAAGCCCGTCGATGCTGCAAGGCGACTGCAACGACGCCTACAACTCCATAGGATTCTCCGCCATTCTCAACGAAGTAGAATACGGCAACAAGGAGTACCGCCACATAGATTTTGCAAGCAACATCGAAGAGGGAACAGCCAAGAACAAGCTTAAGCTAATTCGCAAACCCCGCGTCGAAGACCCCGAAGAAGAGAACAGCAATCCCGACGACGAAACAACAATAGAGATACAGAACAGCATACAAAACGACACCACCCACACAAACATACGATGGAAAAACATATATGCCCCTATCAATAACGCAAATATAGACATAGACCTCTCACTCGAACGCGACGAGAGCAACGAACTGAAGTTCAAAGCAGCAGTCCACGAGACAGAGATAACCCAGAACGACACCGTATGGAAACTTTCTCCTGCCACCATAAGCGGCAAGAGCAACCTCATAGACATTGACAATTTCACCCTCAGGAGCAATCACCAATATGCCCACATCGACGGGAAAATAGGAAAAACTCCGGACGACACGATAAATGTCGACCTGCGCCACATAGACATGGAGTACCTGTTCGACATGATAAACTTCCACCCCGTGAACTTAGGAGGAGAAGTTACCGGAAACATAAAGGCAAATTCACTGCTCGACAGCCCACGCTTCAACAGCAACCTTAACATAAAAGAGCTGACATTCGAGAAAGGTCTTATAGGCGATCTCGCACTGAACGGATATTGGGACGACAGCGAGCAAGCCATAATACTCAAAGGAGACGCACACGAAGGCAACGAATCACGCACCATAATCGACGGATTCATATCCCCGGCACGCGACACACTCAACATCTGCATAGAGGCACAAAAGACAAGAATCGAATTCCTCAACCACCTGCTGTCAAGCTTCATCAGCGAAGCCAACGGCCGCGTATCAGGCAAACTATATATATTGGGAGCCATGCGCGACGTAAACATGCAAGGTGCACTATCGCCGTTGGGAAGCATCAAGATAAAACCCACAAACACCACATACAACCTGCTGGGAGACACCCTGCTCTTCACAAGAAACAAGATAGGATTCGACAACTACCACATAACAGACAACAAAGGCAACGGCGGCTTCGTCAACGGCGGAGTCTACCATCAAAGCCTCAAACGCTTCACCTGTTCATTCCACATAGACGCCCGCAACCTGTTGGCGTTCAACTACCCAAGCTTCGGAGACGAAAGTTTCTACGGAACAGCATACGTTACAGGCGATGCCGACTTCTACGTAAACCAGAACGGAATAGAGCTAAAGGCAAACGTAACCACCGGTCCCGGTTCGAGATTCGTATACAACGCAAGTACACCCGAAGGCAACATCAGCGATGAGTTTGTAACATTCGTCGACCGCAAACGACGCAAAAGCCTGATATACGACATAGAAAAGTTCCAGAACTCAGCCCCGACAAAGAAACTGAAAAGCGAGCTTAACCTCGACTTCATACTCGATGTTACCCCCGACATGCAATTGCGTGTCTACACCAACTATGCCACAAACGACTACATAGATGTCTACGGCAGCGGCAAGGTCAATGCCATATACGACGAAATAGCAGGCTTCACCATGCAAGGCAACCTCGGCCTCACACGCGGAACATACAAATTCACCATGCAGGACATATTCCCGAAAGAATTCGACATACGTTCGGGAAGCGACGTATCATTCAACGGAGATCCCTTTGAAGCAGACCTCAACCTGAAAACAGTCTACACACTGCCATCCGTACCGCTCACCGACCTCAGCATAGATGCCGAACGCCGCAAAAATGTAAAGGTCGATTGCCACATGGACATTACAGGCACCATATTCAAGCCCAACCTAAAATTCGGTATAGAACTGCCCGACGGCAACGAAGAGGAAAAAGAGCTGCTTCTGAGTGCCATACACACCCCCGAACAGCTGAACATGCAGTTCATCTATCTGCTGGGTATAGGAAAGTTCTACACCTACGACTACAACAATCAAGGCAATGAAAGCCACTCATCCACAGCGATGGAGTCGCTTATATCGAACACAATATCCGGTCAGCTCAACAACATGCTGTCCCAGATAATAGACAACAGCAATTGGAACATCTCCGGAAACTTTGCCACCGGCGAAAAAGGATGGAACAGCATGGAGGTCGAAGGAATGTTGTCGGGCCGCCTGCTCGACAACCGCCTGCTCATAAACGGCAATCTCGGTTACCGCGACAACCCCATGACAAACAAGAATTTCATTGGAGACTTCGAAGTGCAATGGCTGCTGAACAAGAACGGCAATATAAGCCTGAAAACATACAACAAGACAAACGACCGTTACTTCTCGAAGACTACACTGACCACACAAGGAGCCGGTATTCTGCTCAAACGCGATTTTGACGGTTGGCAATTCTGGAAAAGCAATTATTAAACAAGAATATATCTGAATTTAAATCAAGAATAGAGTTATGAGACATTTTACAACAGTACAGGATATCGGCAACCTCGACCTCGCAGTGAAAGAGGCACTTGAGATAAAAGCCGACCGCTTCAAGTTCAACCATCTTGGCAAGAACAAGACACTGATGATGGTATTCTTCAATTCGAGTCTGCGCACACGACTCAGCACACAGAAAGCCGCACTCAACCTCGGCATGAATGTTATTGTGCTCGACATCAATCAAGGAGCATGGAAACTCGAAACGGAACGCGGAGTGATTATGGACGGAGACAAGCCCGAGCATATACTCGAAGCAATCCCCGTGATGGCAAGCTATTGCGATGTGATAGGAGTACGCTCGTTCGCACGCTTCGAAGACAAGAAATATGACTACGACGAGGTAATCCTCAACCAATTCATACAATACTCAGGCCGTCCCGTATTTTCAATGGAAGCAGCCACACGCCACCCATTGCAGAGCTTTGCCGACCTTATAACCATAGAAGAGCACAAGACAAAAGCACGTCCTAAAGTGGTGATGACATGGGCACCCCACCCCAAGGCACTGCCTCAGGCAGTACCCAACTCATTTGCCGAGTGGATGAACGCAGCCGACTACGACTTTGTGATAACCCACCCCGAAGGCTACGAACTCGACCCTCAATTTGTAGGTAATGCAAAAGTTGAATACGACCAGATGAAAGCGTTTGAAGGCGCCGACTTTGTCTACGCAAAGAACTGGGCTGCATACACAGGAGACAACTACGGTCAGGTCCTCAGCAAAGACCGCTCATGGACAGTAAGCGAACGACAGATGGCAGTAACGAACGATGCACATTTCATGCACTGTCTGCCCGTGCGCCGCAACATGATTGTTACAGACGATGTAATCGAAAGCCCCCGCTCGCTTGTCATTCCCGAAGCTGCCAACCGCGAGATTTCGGCAACGGTGGTTCTGAAACGAATCCTCGAAGATTTGTAGAATAAAAGATAAAGCAAAAAAGAGTCTCAAAACCATATAACGGTTTTGAGACTCTTTTTTTAATTGACGGTACAACTATTTTCTATCCTTGTTGACCATAGCATCAATAACAGCAACAGCCGTTACATTGACAATATCGCGAACAGAACTTTCGAAATCTATAAAGTGAATAGCCTTGTTCAGTCCCATCTGGATGGGGCCTATAACCTCAGTATCGGGACTCATTGCCTGCACAAACTTGTACGAAGCATTGGCAGAAGTAAGGTTGGGGAATACAAGAGTATTCACATCGAGTCCCTTGAGACGGGTAAAGGGGTATTTTGTATCGCGCAACTCCTTGTCCATCGCCACGTTCACCTGCATTTCACCGTCTATCATCCAATCGGGATGTTCATTCTGCAACTCCTCGATGGCACGGTGCACAGCCTCCGCACTTCCATTCTTGTCTGTACCGAAGTTCGAGTAAGAGACCATCGCCATTATAGGTGTATGGTTGAAGAAACGTACCGACTTCTCGCAAAGACGGGCAATATCCTTCATAATCTCCTTTGAAGGATGACGGTTAATCAAGGTATCTGCCACAAAATATGTTCCCTTCTTGGAGTTCAATATGTGCATTGTAGCAAAAGTATTGAATCCGGGCTGAAGACCTATAACCTCGCGTGCAACCTTGATTGTATTTGAATATTTGGTATATACACCGGTGATGAACGCATCGGCATCACCAACCTCCACCATCATCATTCCAAAGTAGTTGCGCTCGAACATCTTGTCGTTCGCCTCGTCGAATGTGTAACCTGCACGATAACGTTTCTCAGTGAACAGTTTTGCATATCTTTCGCGGCGCGAAGCCTCGCGGTCGTGTCTGAGGTTCACAATCTCAATGCCATCGAGATTGAGGTCGAGTTCCGCTGCAAGTTTCTCTATGCGCTCCTCGTTTCCGAGAAGTATGGGGTAACAGATACCCATAGCCTTAGCTTCAACGGCAGCCTTCAGCATTGTCGGGTGCATGCCTTCGGCAAAAACCACACGCTGGGGATTGGTACGTGCCATGTCGTGTATCTGCTGTGTGAGCTTTGACTCGCGACCCATAAGTTCGAGGAGCCCCTCCTTGTACTTATCCCAGTCGGTGATAACCTTGCGTGCCACACCGCTCTCAATCGCAGCCTTTGCAACAGCGGTAGAGACCTCTGTGAGCAGACGGGGGTCAACGGGCTTCGGAATAAAGTAGTCGCGGCCGAAGCTGAGGTTGCTGACATGGTAGACCTTGTTCACGATTTCGGGAACAGGCTGCTTAGCAAGACCGGCAATAGCACGGACAGCAGCAATCTTCATCTCCTCGTTGATTGCCTTTGCTGCCGTATCGAGCGCACCGCGGAATATGTATGGGAAACCTATTACGTTGTTAATCTGGTTGGGATAATCGGAACGGCCGGTGCTCATAAGAACGTCGGGACGGCTTGCCATAGCCTCTTCGTATGTAATTTCGGGTACGGGATTGGCAAGAGCAAACACGATAGGGTCTTTCGCCATTGAGCGAATCATATCCTGCGACAGCACATTGCCTTTAGAGAGACCGAGGAACACGTCTGCACCCACCATTGCCTCTTCGAGCGTGTGGATATCTGTACGTGTGGTCGCGAACTCCTGCTTTTCGGGAGTGAGCGAAGTGCGCTCCACGCTTATCACACCGCGGCTGTCGAGCATAACGACATTCTCCTTTTTCACGCCAACAGCAACGTAGAGACGGGCACATGAGATGGCAGCTGCACCTGCACCGTTAACAACCACCTTTACATCGGCGATATTCTTGCCGTTCACCTCAAGAGCGTTCAGAAGACCGGCTGCCGAGATGATGGCTGTTCCATGCTGGTCGTCGTGCATGACGGGAATATCAAGTTCCTCCTTCAGACGGCGTTCTATTTCGAAACATTCGGGAGCCTTTATATCCTCAAGGTTTATACCGCCGAATGTGGGAGATATTGCCTTAACTGCAGCAATGAATTTTTCGGGGTCTTTTTCGTCGACCTCAATATCGAATACGTCGATGCCTGCATAAATTTTGAAAAGCAGACCTTTACCTTCCATCACAGGCTTGCCGCTGAGAGCGCCTATGTCGCCGAGTCCGAGCACCGCAGTACCGTTGGAAATCACCGCCACAAGGTTGCCTTTGTCGGTATATTTATAAGCATTTTCCTGATCATTCTGAATTTCGAGACAAGGCTCCGCTACTCCGGGAGAGTAAGCAAGGCTCAAGTCCATCTGTGTAAAATAGGGTTTTGTAGGGACCACTTCTATCTTGCCCGGACGTTTGCCGGCATGATATTTGAGTGCCTCTTCTTTTGTAATCTTTGTCATCTTCTATAATTATAATCTTAATCAATTATCTTATCTTTTTCTAACTCTTACCGGGTCGGCAGGAACACCGGGCAGTGAAGGATACTTCTCTATCTCTTTCAACAAATACTCCACAGCCTTGTTTATCTGGTTGTCGTTGCCTTTGTAATCCTCGAACGGGTTTATGTCCACCTCGAAATCGGGCGAAACGCCTGTACCCTCTATCAGCCATTCACCCTCCTTTGAATAAGAGGTGAAGAAGGGTGTGCGCATATCCTGTCCGTCGATGTATGGACGTGAGCCTGTTATTCCTACAATACCTCCCCATGTGCGGCAACCCATCAGTTTGCCTATGCCCAGCTTGCGGAAGCCGTGGGGGAACTGGTCGCCGTCGGACATCGAGTATTTGTCTATCAGACAGAGTTTGGGACCATAGTGTGCTTCGGCAGGCACCACTCCACCCTTGCGGTTGCGTCCCATCGTTATACGGTAGACTTCGCGTTGCAGACGCTCAAGTATCATGGGCGAAACGTTTCCTCCGCCATTCATACGGTCGTCTATCAGAAGCGCTTTCTTTTCGAGTTGGGGATAATAGTATTTTGTAAAGGCAGTCATTCCGTTGGCTCCCATATCTGGGATATGTATATATCCGACCTTACCTCCTGAGAGAGAATCAACTATCGCAATGTTGCGCATTACCCAATCGTGGTAAGCAAGTCCTTGCTCAGAGGCTATGGGCTTCACATATACGCGACGCGCACCCTCTGCCGATGATTTTGTATTTACATCAAGAGCAACTGTCATGCCTGTCTTTCCTACAAGCGCTTCGTATATATCGCTGTATTTGCTTAGTGATACTCCGTCTACGGCTACAATATAATCGCCGCACTTGACGTTCACTCCGGGAGCGCGCAAAGGAGACTTGACACCGCTGTTCCAATCCTCTCCCTCGAATATATGCTCTATGCGGTAGAAGCCATTGCTGTCCTTACTGAATTTTGCGCCGAGCAGACCTACGGAGACAGCTTTGGGAGCCGGTGCTTCGCCTGAGGTTATATAGGCGTGTCCCACACCTGCCTCTCCTATCATTTCACTGATAAGGTATGTGAGGTCGTGGCGATGGTTTACGAATGGCAGCATCACCGCATAGCGGTCGTGCATAACCTTCCAGTCGGCACCGTGCATGTTCTTCACGTAGAATCCGTCGCGGAACACTCTCCACGATTCGTTGAACAGCTGGTTCCACTCTGCGCGATGGTCAATTGTCATGGGGAGTTTGCCTGTCTCCACTGTTATTGCGGCAGAGGGGTTGCTGATGTCTGCAATCTTGTTGCCATAGGTAAGAGCCTTTTTGGTTGAGGGGAAATAGCTTATCACGCTGTTCAGCTCTGTATTCTTGCTCTCCATTGTAGAGAGGTCGAAGCTCTTGCGCTTGCCGTTGTGCGAATAGTAAAGCTTGCCGTCAAACACTCCGTTGAGCGAATATCCGCCGGCTTCGTCGAAAAGCACAGCTGCACGCTCCTCTATTCCGTCGAAGTCAATAGCCACCTTGCTCTCATCTTTCTGTTTCTGCTGCTTCTTGCCCTCTTTCTTTGAAGATTTGCCGTCGTCTGCCGCACTGTTTCCGGCGAGCACAAACTCGTCTGCCTTAAACTCGTTGGGCAGAGGAGTATCCTTCTGCAATGGCAGTACGAAGATGTGGTTGCTCTTGCTGAAGCTTGTGTTCCACTCAACCGATGAATAGTTTATGTTGTAGGTACGGTCTGAGACGAAGAAGAGGTATTTTCCATCCTCCGACCAACGGGGAGAGCCGGCATCGAACCATTTGAGGGTTACTGGCACGCTCTTTCCGGTTGAGAGGTCGAGTATATAAATCCTTGTCATGTCATTTTCGCCGGGCATGCTGTATGCCAGCCAATTGTTGTCAGGCGAAAGCTTTATGTCGTAGATATTTCCGTCGTTGCTCGCAAGTATCCGTTTGAGGGATTTTGAGGAGAGGTCGTAACGGTAGACTTCGCGCTTGTCGGTCTTGAAAAAGAGGAAACGGCTGTCGCTGCTCCAGAGGGGCGATGAGGGATAACCATCCTTGAAAGATGTTGCCGCCTTTGCTTCGGGCAGCGCTGAGAGTCTCTCTGTCGGCATAAGATAGAGCTGATACTCTCCGTCTTTGTCCGAGAAGTATGTTATCCATCGTCCGTCTGGCGACCATGAGGCATCGCGCTCGTGGGCGCCGGGAGTATTCGTGAGATTGTATATAGCTCCCTTTCGTGCCGGCACAGAGAATATATCGCCACGCGCTTTCACAAGTACGCGCTCGCCATCGGGAGACATTGCTGCCACAGAGCCGCTGATAGTACGGAATTCGGCGCGGCTGGCAAGATTTATGTCATTGAACGAAACATTCACCTTCTCGCACTTTCCGGTTGCGATGGTGTATTTATATATATATCCGCCATTCTCGAATACGATATATTTGCCGGATGACGAGGGGAACTTTATGTCGTACTCCTTGAAATCTGTAAGTTTTTGGGTAGCGCCGCTCTTTGTGTCATATTTGAAGAGATTCATCGTGTAGTCGCGATCGCTCGCAAAATAGATGTCGGTGCCTATCCACATGGGGAAGAGGTCCTGGCTGCTGTTCTCTGTCAGTTTCTTCATTTCAGAAGTGCCCACTTTGTTGAGCCATATTTCGTCTGCCTGACCTCCGGCATAATGCTTCCATGTGCGGAATTCGCGGAACATTCTGTTAAATGCAAATTCCTTGCCGTCGGGAGAATATGAGCACCATGAGCACTCGGTGAGAGGTATCTGCACGGGGTGTCCGCCCTCTGCATTGACCTTGAACACAAGACCGCGTGTGCCGCAGAAAGCGTACCATTTGCTGCGGAAGATTATCTCCTTGCCATCGGGTGTCCAGCCCATAACTATGTTGTTGGGGCCCATTCTGTCGCCGACATTGTCGCGTTCCACCTTTGCTGTGAATGTTACGCGTTTGGGTTCTCCGCCACTGATAGGCATTGTGTAGACTTCGGTGTTTCCGTCATACTGTCCGGTAAATGCAATGGTCTTGCCATCGGGCGATACGCGGGCAAACATGTCGTAACTGTCGCCATATGTAAGTTTCTTGGCTTCGCCGCCTGCCGTAGAGACAGAGTAGAGGTCGCCTGCATAGCTGAAGACAATGGTCTCGCCTCCTACAGCGGGAAAACGAAGCAGACGTGCTTCGTCTGCCGGCAAAATTGTTGCACAGAGTGCAAATGTCAATGATAACAGTATTTTCTTCATTGTATATAGTTGTTTGTATTCTTCTCTTCCACTCCCACGCCAAACAGCGCAAAGTCATATTTTACAGGGTCGTCGGGCGAAAAGCCGCGCAACACTCCGGTGAGTTCCTCTACACTCCTGCGGTCGTTCTGCTTGCGTCTTAGAAGCCCCAATTCACGGCTTATGCGTGCCACATGAACATCGAGAGGTATCATCAGCTTCGCCGGAGAGATATTCTGCCAGATGCCCAAATCCACAATCCCGTCGCGACGCACAAGCCAGCGCAACATCATGTGCATGCGTTTGCAAGCCGACGCCGGACGGCCCTTAGCGCCAAGAGGGTCAGAGATGTGGCGTGTTGTCGTGGAGGCGTTGGCATTGGCAAGTGCCGCGCGAAAAGCGGCAATTCCGCTCCACATGTCCTCGGCATCAAACACTCTCTCCATTGTATCGTATGCCGAATAGATATTGCGCAATCCGCGACAGATGTAGATAAAATCGCGCATAAAGAATGTGCGGTGAATATTTGCAGCACCTTCGGCATTTTCCCATTCCCCACGCATCACATATTCATAGGGCTCGCCCCGCATGATATCGCAAAAGATTCTGTTGCCAGAATTGATAATCATCCGTCTGTTGCCCCACGCTATTACAGATGCAAAAAGAGCTGCAATCTCCACATCGCGCCTTTCGGTAAAAGCATGCGGAAACTGCACAGGGTCGCTGTCTACAAATTCCTTGCGATTGTAGCGTTCTACCCTATCGTCGAGATAACATTTCAGATTATCAATCACTTCTAACTTATAGGGATGTATAAGGTTGCTTCTAAAAAAACCTTGCAAAATTACAAAAAACAAGCGGAATAAACAATCTTAATCGGAATAATAGTTAACGCGATTCCCATATAAGCATTGTAGCCGATAATTTCGGGAGCCACTCCGGGATTCCCCACAAACAGACTGCATCTTGCAGCCCACTGCTCAGTGGGCTGCAAGATGCAGTCTGTTCAAAAAAAAGAGTTATTTCTTTACAGGATCACAAGTAAGCCCGACACCGAGTTTCTTAAATATCTTTTGATCCACCTCGCTTAGCATAACAGTGGAGTGTATCTGACAGCCCTCCAATTTCGGCAACTGATCGATAGCCTTTCTGCAATTCTCGTCGCGGTTACTCAACAAGGATATGGCGACAAGCACCTCGTCTGTATGAAGACGGGGATTCCTGCCATGAAGATATTCCACCTTTGTCTTCTGAATAGGAGCTATCAGTTCCTCCGGAATAAGTTTGACTTCATGAGGTATTCCAGCCAAATGCTTCAACGCATTCAGAAGCAACGCCGCACTCGGTCCCAGCAAGGAACTTGAACGGGAGGTTATTATAGTACCATCAGGCAGCTCGATTGCTGCAGCCGAAACACCGGAGAGTTCCTTGCGCTCATGCGCTGCGACCGTTGTCCTGCGATAATCGGTAGTAAGTTTAGCCTGCTTAAGAATCAGGGCTATTTTATTTACTTCGTTCTCGTTATCGCCTTTTTTTGCAAGATTGCACAAAGCATAATAGTACCGCCTTATTATTTCGTCGCGTGCCGCATTGCAACATACATCCTCGTCGTTCATGCAAAAGCCTATCATGTTCACGCCCATATCCGTAGGCGACTTATAGGGACTTTCGCCATATATGCCTTCGAAAAGAGCATTCAGTACCGGGAATATTTCTATATCCCTATTATAATTGACTGCAATCTCGCCGTATGTCTCAAGGTGGAACGGGTCAATCATATTGACATCATTCAAATCGGCAGTTGCGGCTTCATACGCCATATTCAACGGATGTTTCAGCGGAAGATTCCAGACCGGGAATGTTTCGAACTTCGCATATCCCGCTTTGACTCCGCGCTTATTCTCGTGATAAAGCTGACTCAAGCAGACTGCCATCTTGCCGCTGCCGGGACCGGGAGCGGTAACAATAACCAGCGGGCGGGTCGTTTCCACATAATCGTTTTTGCCGAACCCCTCGTCAGAATCTATCAATGCTACATTATTGGGATAACCCTCAATGGTATAATGATAGTAAACCTTTATGCCTAAACGCCCCAGACGCGCCCTGTAAGCATCGGCACTCGACTGTCCGTTGTAGTGGGTTATGACAACACTGCTGACATACAGTCCCACTTTTTCGAACTCCTCGCGCAGGCGCAGTACATCCTCGTCGTATGTAATACCCAAGTCGCCTCTCATTTTATTCTTTTCAATATCGAGGGCGCTTATTACAAACAGAATCTCTGCACAGTCGCTCAACTGCATGAGCATTTGCAACTTTGTGTCCGGCTTAAAACCGGGCAAGACACGGCTTGCGTGATTGTCATCAAACAATTTACCGCCGAATTCGAGGTAAAGCTTGTCGCCGAACTGAGCTATGCGCTCTTTGATGTGTTCGGACTGTATCTTGAGATATTTCTCGTTATCAAATCCTGTTTTCATACGGGACACAAAATTAACAAATCTTACCGTTTCCACAAAATAACATGGCAAAAAAAGTTCAGAGAAATTCCATCAAGGAGAGTTCTGCTGCATGGAAACCATTTCCGTCTCATTTTATGATAACTCCAAATTCGGCAACCGTGAATTTTCCGCTGTTGTCTGTCGTTTCCAACGGTTCAAATTTTATGTATCTGGCTTTCAAGGGAGTTGCAAACCTCACATTCTGCGTTATCGGATTGTTGCGTATATTTTCAAATTCCCTGTCGCCGCCTATCGGCATCCACGTGTCGGCATCGGCACTTGAATAGATGCGGTATTTCGTTACAACGCCTTCGGCGCCTACCCTCTCGGCGGGAACATACGCAAAGCCGTTTATTGCAAGTTCCTGTTGCATGTCTACGACAACCGGCTGCATGTCGGCGCTTTGCCATATACTCTGAACATCATTGTCGAACATTTGTTTTCCATCACCGCCTGCAATTTTCCAAGACGAAGAGGATATATGCTCCTTTGCATTAGCATCGTTGCTGTCAAGTTCGGGACAATAGAACAATCCGATGCGGGAAATCTCTGCGGTCTTACGTGCAGAGATTATTGTCAATCGTACCTTTTCGGCTTCGGTTGCCGGGAAACGGAGCAGACGCTTGTAGCCGATTGTGGTGGCATCACCTACTGTCACCCACTGCCCGTTTATCAGCAGTTCCACTCTGAAAGCCTCGACACGCTGACCTTTGGCTATATTCTCCTGCACCATCACCGTATTGACTTTCTCTCCTTTTTTAACGTCGAGAGTAACTTGCGTGCCTTGCTCCATTGCAACGGTTCTGTTTCCGTTCATTGCATAATCATTGGCAAAAGCACTGCGTATATAGTCGCCGAACTCTTTCAGTCTGACGGAATCGGTCGGATGCACCTTGCCCTCCAATGTCGGGGGCACGTTCAGCAGCAGCGAGGAGTTGCTGCCTACTGAAGAGAAGTATATGTCAACAAGGTTCTTCAGCGAACGGACGCGGTCATTCTGGCTCTCGTGATAGAACCATCCCGGACGTATCGAGACATCCGTCTCCGACGCATACCAGAAAAGCTCTTTTGCCTTGCCTATAAGTTCGCGGCTGCCGAGGTCGCGGCTCACTTCGTCGATAGAGAGTTCTTCGCGCAACTGCATGGCATCGGGATACACCTTGGGAGCAAGAGGAGTAACGTTCCACTCCGACTCGCGTCCTTTGCCGCTTTCGTTGCCCACCCAGCGTATATCGTCGCCACAGATGGCGGTAACTGCCTCTGGCTGCAACCGATGAATTGTCCCGGTGATTGCCTGCCAATCGTACTCCTGAATCTTGCCGTTGGGACCCTCACCGCAGGCGCCGTCGAACCACACCTCACTTATTTCGCCATAGTTGGTCAGCAGTTCGGTCAACTGGTTTATGAAATATTCGTTGTACTTGGGAGAATCGCCATAGCAGGGGGCGTTCCGGTCCCACGGCGAAAGATAGACTCCGAACTTGATGCCATTCTTCTTGCAGGCATCGCTTATCTCTTTTACAACATCTCCTTTGTATGGGGAATTCTTGACACTGTGCTCCGTGTACAGCGATGGCCACAGGCAGAAGCCGTCGTGGTGCTTACAGGTGAGAATGATGAGCTTGAAGCCTCCTGCCTTTATTGATTTAACTATTTGGTCGGCATCGAACGATGTGGGGTTGAACAGCGACGGGCTCTCCTTGCCATCGCCCCACTCGCGGTTGGTGTATGTATTTATACCGTAGTGCAGAAAAGCCGTAAGCTCCATCTGCTGCCAGGCCAACTGGTTGGGGGTCGGCACCACGCGCGCCGCAATATCCATTATTTCCTCGGCTGTGGCGCCTTCGGGAATTACAGCATGCTTTTCGAAATACTTTTCGCTGTTCTCCGTGCAGGATGCCAGCATTGCAATCATAGCTGCATATATAAATGTCTTTCTCATCTGTAAAGGAGTGTGTTTGGATTATACAATAAAAGGTTGCCGGCAGAGTCCACTGCGCGACAACCTTTATATCGACATTGATATTCAGAAGTTATTTAATCTCCCAAGTTTCATTGGTTGCAAGCAGTTCTGTAAAGTTGTGGTACTTTTTAGCCTGCTTAACCTCTTCTATCTGTTCGTAGACAGAGTCGTTGTATGTGGGTGCATCAACGTCTCTGATTACTCCGAATGCAATCGGGAATTCGGGACCTTGCATCAATGCCAGTTTCAGGTGCAATGTCGTGTCGGCGCAATGTGCATCGTGAACGAGAATATCCTTCTCGGTGATTCCATTCTCGCCTATTTTCACAACTTTCAGTCCGAAGCCCTCCTGCATAAGTCCATATTCGTTGTTCTCGCCAAAAATCATAGGCTGTCCGTGAACAAGGTGGATGGAGTTCTTGGCGCGTCCCTCTTTGTTGTAGACGCTTTCGTGTGTGCCGTTATTGAAGATTACGCAATTCTGCAACACCTCTGTTACGGCAGCGCCCTTGTGCTGTGCGGCAGCCTTGAGACACTCTATTGCAACGGGCATATCTGTCGCAACGCAACGTGCAAAGAAACGGCCACGTGCACCGAAGCAAAGTTCGGCAGGGGTGAAAGGATCTTCCACTGTTCCGTAGGGAGATGACTTGCTTACAAATCCGCGTGCCGATGTGGGAGAATACTGTCCTTTTGTAAGACCGTAGATGCGGTTGTTCAAAAGAATCATATTGAGGTCGATGTTGCGTCTCACGGCATGTATAAAGTGGTTACCTCCGATAGCCAGTCCGTCGCCGTCGCCCGATACCTGCCATACGGTCAGTTCGGGATTGGCAACCTTCACTCCGGTGGCAATGGCTGCCGCGCGTCCGTGTATGGTGTGGAAGCCGTATGTGTTCATGTAATAAGGAAGGCGCGATGAGCAACCGATACCTGATATTACAGCTGTCTGATGGGGAGCTACTCCAAGTTCGCTCATAGCTTTGTGCAACGCTCCCAAGAATGAGTGGTCGCCGCATCCCGGACACCAGCGGGGTTGTCCGAACTTAAAATCTTGTACTGAATATTCGCTCATGACTTATTCCTCCATTATTTTTGTGAATGCCTCTACCAGATTGGCTACTGTGAAAGGCTGTCCTTTTACTTCGTTATACTGATACGGGTTGAATCCGTCTATCTTCATGCGCAGGAATGCTGCAAACTGTCCGAGATTCTGCTCTGCCACAACAACTTTCTTGTAACGGCGCATGATTTCTGCCGTGTTGCGTGGCAGCGGGTTGATGTATGCAAAGTGGGCGTGTGCTGCTTTCTTGCCTTGCTTGTTCAGCTCTTCGGCAGCTTCGCGCAGGTGTCCGTATGTGCCGCCGAAGCCAACGATAAGAAGTTCTGCATCGTCGGGACCGTACACCTCAACTTCGGGGATACTGTCAGCTATGCGTTCAACCTTTTCTGCACGCAGCTTGACCATAAGCTCGTGATTGTCGGGTGCTGTTGAGATTGCGCCTGTTTCGTTGCTCTTCTCAAGGCCGCCGATGCGGTGCATGAATCCGGGTGTGCCGGGAACAGCCCAATAACGCGCACCTGTTTCGGGATTACGCTTGTAGGGTGTCCAGCCTTCTCTCATTTCGGGTGTTACGAAATTGGGCTTGATGTCGGCAAAATCATTTATATCGGGAAGTTTCCACGCTGCCGAACCGTTCGCGATGAAAGCGTCTGTCAAAAGCATGACGGGAGTCATGTGCTCCAATGCTATTTTACAAGCATTATATGCTGCGTCGAAACAGTCTGTGGGCGATGTTGCTGCGATTACGGAAAGAGGGCTCTCGCCGTTACGTCCGAAGAGTGCCTGCAAAAGGTCTGTCTGCTCCGATTTTGTGGGAAGTCCGGTAGAAGGACCGCCGCGCTGCACGTTTATGATTACAAGGGGAAGCTCGGTGATTACAGCAAGGTTTATTGCCTCGCTCTTGAGACATATACCGGGACCCGATGTAGATGTACAAGCCAACGCTCCTGCATATGCAGCACCGACAGCCGATGCGCAACCTGCAATCTCGTCCTCTGCCTGCATAGTGATTACACCCATTGACTTGTGCTTTGCAAGCTCGTGGAGAATATCTGTTGCGGGGGTGATGGGATATGAGCCGAGGAAGAGCTTCAGCCCTGCCTTTTCAGCTGCTGCCATCAATCCGTATGCTGTTGCCTTGTTGCCGTTGATGTCCATATAAAGACCTTTTGCCTTTTCGCTCTTGCTCTCTATGCGATATGTATGGGAAATAGAGGCGTGGGTATTGTGTCCGAAATTGTATCCGTCGTTGAGCACCTTGATGTTTGCCTCGGCAATTTCGGGCTTTTTGGCAAATTTTGCCCTTATCATGCCCTCGGCAAGCTTAAGGTCGCGGTCGAATATCCAGCATACAATACCAAGTGCAAGCATATTCTTGCAGCGCAGCATGCTCTTGTTGTCGAGACCGCTCTCTTTGAGGCTTTCGAGACACATTGACGAAATGGGACAACTGATGATGTCGTTCTTTATGCCAAGCTCGGCAATAGGGTCGCTTGTCTTGAATTCTGCCTTTTCGAGGTCCTTTGCACCGAAAGAATCCGAGTCGATGATAATTGCTCCTGTCGGTTTGCAATACTTATACTGAGTTTTCAACGCTGCGGGATTCATTGCCACAAGCACGTCGCAGGCGTCTCCCGGAGTCAATACTTTGTCGGCACCGATGTGTACCTGAAAACCGGAAACTCCTGTAAGCACACCCTGCGGAGCACGAATGTCCGCCGGATAGTCGGGGAAAGTACAGATGTCGTTTCCTACCGTTGCCGAGATTGTCGAAAAAATGTTTCCCGCCAGCTGCATACCGTCGCCTGAATCTCCTGAGAAGCGCACGATAACCTGGTCGAGTTCTTTGATGTTTTTCTGTTCTGCCATGATTATTATGGTCAATAGTTTTACAAATCTGTTTATACCACGAAAATAGACGGATAGCATACTGGTGGCATTTCGCCCGCAGGATTGCATCCGAACAGATTCCTGATATATGTGTGCCAAATTTCGCAAACATTTATGAATTTTGAAAATATTTCGGCCTAATATTTTAAATTTTTCCAAATTATCAAGGCATTACACAAAAGCCGACTTTGAGAAAACAGCTTTTTAAAAAAACAAAGCCGGCTTTATTTATTCTTTTACCCGTTTGTGTTATCTTTGCAGGACAATGAACGAAACCCGGTATTTACCGATAGAGCTAAGGAGATATAAATGGAAAAGGAGAATAAAGAGGTATATATATTGGCAATTGAGTCGTCCTGCGACGACACTTCGGCTGCTGTAATGTGTGGCGAGACCGTGCTTTCGAACGTAACCGCCGGACAAGCCGTACACGAACAGTACGGCGGAGTGGTCCCCGAACTCGCATCGCGCGCACATGAGCAGAACATTGTCCCTGTAGTTGATGCGGCACTCAAAAAGGCGGGAATAGAGAAGAACAAGCTAAGCGCAATCGCTTTCACAAGAGGACCGGGATTAATGGGTTCACTGCTCGTCGGCGTATCATTTGCAAAAGGACTTGCAGCCGCTCTCGGCATCCCAATGATAGAGGTCAACCACCTGCAAGGGCACATTATGGCGCATTTCATAAAGGAGCCAGAGTGCGAACTGCACGCACCGGAATATCCATTCCTCTGCCTGATGGTGTCAGGCGGCAATTCGCAGATTGTAAAGGTCAACAGCTACAAGGAGATGGAAATCATAGGCCAGACCATAGACGATGCTGCCGGCGAAGCAATAGACAAGTGCGCCAAAATAATGGGACTCGGCTATCCCGGCGGTCCTATAATAGACCGCCTCGCACGCGAAGGCAATCCAAGCGCCTACACATTCAGCAAGCCCCACATACCCGGATATGACTACAGCTTCAGCGGACTGAAGACCTCTTTCCTGTACACACTGCGCAAGCTCATTGCCGAAGATGCCGACTACATCGAAAAGCACAAGAACGACCTTGCAGCATCTTTTGAAGCCACAGTTGTCGACGTGCTCATGAACAAACTGTACAAAGCATCGAAAGCCTTAAAGATAAAGCGGATAGCACTATCAGGAGGAGTTTCTGCCAACACAGCCCTCCGCGCAGCATACGCAAATTACGCCAAACGTTACGGTTGGGAGATATACATCCCCAAATTCGGCTTCACGACCGACAACGCGGCAATGATAGGCATTGTCGGGTATTACAAATATCTCGACAGTGATTTTTGCGGAATGGACAAGCCTGTGTTTACACGCACTACATTATAATATATTATGGACAAGCAAACGACATTGCTCGCAGCAGAGATAAACCGGCTTCTCTGCGACAAAGGATTCACACTCTCAACCGCCGAGAGCTGTACAGGAGGAGCAATAGCAGCGGCAATCACCTCATGTCCCGGCAGTTCCAGAATCTTCAAAGGGGCGATAGTTGCATATGCCAACGAAATCAAGAATTCACTTCTCGGAGTCCCCGAAAAGACACTGTCCGAAAAAGGAGCCGTAAGCGAAGAGACTGCACGCGCAATGGCAACCGGGGTATCCACACTGATGAGAACCGATTGCGCCATAGCAACCACAGGAATAGCCGGTCCCGGCGGAGGCACAGAAGAGAAGCCGGTCGGCACCGTATGGGTGGGAATAGCCGTAACAGGCACCATAAAGACCGTATTGCTGCAACAACACGATAAAGGACGAGACGAAAACATAAAAGCCACGACATACAAAGCGCTCGAAATATTCAAAGAGATGCTGCAAAGCAAATAGCAATACTGCAATTTGAAATGCAATCATTAACAGCCCGATAAAAACACTAAAATTCAATCTGCTTCTAAAATAATCAGTTTTTTGTTTGCAAGATTGGAGCAAAAGTAATACCTTTGCACGCTGTTAGAATGGAGTAATCACAGATTTAAACAAAAAAAAATATATATAGCAATGTCTAAGATTTGTCAAATCACCGGTAAAAAAGCCATGGTGGGCAACAATGTTTCACACTCAAAGAGAAGAACAAAGCGTCTTTTCAACGTGAACTTGTTCATTAAAAAATTCTTCTACGTAGAAGAAGATTGTTGGATTCAGTTGCGCGTGAGTGCAGCGGGGTTAAGAATTATCAACCGTGTAGGTCTTAATGCAGCTCTCAAAGAGGCTGTAAGCAAAGGCTTCGTTGCATGGGAAGATATTAAAGTACTTGACGCTTAAAAGTAACAAGGAGAAAAGATTATGGCTAAGAAAGTTAAAGGAAATCGCGTTCAGGTAATTCTTGAATGTACAGAGCAGAAAAACAGTGGTGTTCCCGGAATGTCTCGTTACATAACAACAAAAAACCGTAAAAACACAACTGAGCGTTTGGAGTTGAAAAAATACAATCCTTATTTGAAGAAGGTAACAGTTCACAAAGAAATTAAGTAATAACAGACTATGGCAAAGAAAGCAGTTGCAACACTTCAGACCGGTAACAAAGAGAAGTTTGTAAAGGTGGTAAAAATGGTAAAATCACCCAAGACCGGTGCATACATGTTCGCTGAGGAGATTCTTCCCCAGACAAAAGCAGACGAAGCACTTAAAAAGTAATTATAAGAATACTGATATTTCAAAAGGCTGTTACGGAAAACCCGTAACAGCCTTTTGAAATATCAGGGGTGCCAACAGTCAAGAAATTTTCCAAGGAACATAAAAACAATTTCACTTCCCCAGAGCAGTCTCCAAGCAAGAAAATCCGCCCGAAAAAGGTCCAAAATCCGCTACTTTTTGCACAAAAACAAAAAAATGCGCAAAAATCAATCGGTTTTTTCCGTTTTTTCTTGGCAGATTTGGAAAATTATCATAATTTTGCAGCATAAACTTTCAAAACACATATAACTATGTCAGAAATTGAATCAAGAGTAAAAAGCATTATCGTTGAGAAATTCGGTGTAGCAGAGTCTATGGTAACAAATGAAGCAAGCTTCACAAACGACCTCGGCGCAGATTCTTTGGATACAGTAGAGCTCATCATGGAGATTGAGGACGAATTCGGTATCTCTATCCCCGATGACCTTGCAGAGAAGATCTCTACAGTAGGTGATGCAATTAAATTCGTAGAGGAAGAGGTTGCTAACAAATAAGCAGACCTTATAATCTATTTTTGTTTCGATATGAAACTTAGAAGAGTCGTAGTAACAGGCCTGGGTGCTGTTTCGCCCATAGGTAACAATGTTCCCACAATGTGGGAAAACGCCAAAGCAGGTGTAAGCGGTGCCGGACCTATTACACATTTCGATGCGTCATTGTTCAAGACTCACTTTGCATGTGAAGTCAAGAACTTTGATGCAACCGAATTTATGGACAAAAAAGAGGTACGCAAAGTCGATACACATACACACTACGGTTTTGCCGCCGCTGTTGAAGCGATGCAAGACTGTGGCATAGACCTCGAAAAGGAAAATCTCGACCGCATAGGTGTAATATACGGTGAAGGCGTAGGCGGCATACACGCTTTCGAGCAGGAATATGCCCCATTTATATTGAATCAGGAGAACGGTCCCCGATTCACACCTTTCCTTATAACAAAGATGATCACCGACATGACCAGCGGAATGTTGTCGATAAAATACGGACTTAAAGGTCCCAATTACGTAACAACATCTGCATGCGCCTCATCTTCAAACGCAATAATCGACGCATTTGACCAGATACGTTTGGGCAGAGCCGACGTTATGCTTGCCGGAGGTGCAGAAGCAGTAATCTGTCATGTAGGCGTAGGAGGCTTCAACTCTATGCACGCACTTTCGACAAGGAATGAAGACTACATGAAAGCTTCACGTCCGTTCAGCAAGAGCCGTGACGGATTTGTGATTGGCGAAGGCGGCGCCTGCCTTGTACTCGAAGAGTATGAGCACGCAAAAGCACGCGGAGCCAAAATATACGCCGAAGTTGCAGGAACAGGTCTATCAGCAGACGCTTATCACATGACAGTCCCCATGCCCAACGGTGAGGGTGCAGCGAAGGTGATGCGCTATGCAATGGAAGAAGCAGGTCTTAACCCCGAAGATATCGACTACGTAAACACACACGGCACATCTACCCCCGCCGGAGATATAGCAGAAGTAACAGCCATCAAGACCGTATTCGGCGACCATGCCTACAAACTGAATATCAGTTCTACAAAGTCTATGACAGGCCACCTGCTTGGAGCCGCAGGAGCGCTCGAAGCCGTACTTACTATTCTCAGTGTAAAGAACGACATTGTACCTCCCACCATAAATCACGAAGAAGGAGATGAGGACGAGAAAATAGACTACAACCTGAACTTCACCTTCAACAAGGCGCAAGAAAGAGTTGTAAACGCAGCAATCTCAAACACATTCGGCTTCGGTGGACACAACACAAGTATTGCATTCAAGAAAATATAATATACTAAAGTGTTAACAAAACTGCATAACGAACTAAGACTCCTTTTCCGCAAGGACAAGGAGTCTTATCGTATTTTGTACAATATCTTAGGGTTCCTGCCAAATTCGCTTGAACCCTACAAGATAGCACTCACGCACAGTTCGCTTACGGTAAGCACACAAAAAAAGAGAGCGATGTGCAACGAAAGGCTGGAATTTCTCGGCGATGCAATAATCGACGCAGTAGTTTCAGACCTTCTTTATACCCGTTTCACAAAAGAGCGCGAGGGTTTTCTTACAAAATCACGCAGCAACCTTGTCTGCCGCGAAACGCTCAACAAGGTAGCACTGCATATAGGACTCGACAAGCTTGTACAATCACACAATGTAGGCCGGCAGCACAACAACAATGTCTACGGCAACGCATTCGAAGCTTTCGTAGGCGCAATATACGTAGACAAAGGTTACGAATCGTGCAGACAGTTCCTGCTGCAAAAAGTATTCGACCACATTATAAACGTGAAATCAGTCGCAAATTCCGATGTAAACCACAAGAGCCGTCTGATTGAGCTGTCCCAGAAAAAACATTTTTCCGTAGAATATCGCCTTGTTGAGGAGAGGAACAACTCTCATGGCCAATACTTCATCAGCGAAGTATATGTATGTGAAAAGCTATTCGGCACAGGCGAGGGATTTTCCAAGCGCGAGAGCCAGCAGAAAGCCTCTAAAGCAGCCCTTGAAAAGCTCGCGAAGTGCAACATCGAAGAACTTAAGGAGAGCGCCGTCAACCCTCCCGCCGATACGGAACCGCAGCAAAATGCCTGAATGTATTTTGATAGAGTGTTTAATTTTCATAAAAATTAAACACTCTATCAAAATTATATTATCTTTGCTCTTAGAGCAAAGATATACGCCGAGCCGAACAATGAACGAAGAGCTTTTTGCCTTTATCTTCCAAGCCGTCGTCTATCTTCGGCAGGAGCATTCTGCAAGTATTAACCAATAAAGGGAGTTTATCATGGTAAGAATCTATTGCAAGAACAACGGTTCGTCTACACTTTTCCCATCGGGCTGCACACTTTCGGACATATACAGCAACCTTGCGCTGAATATGCCATACAACGCAATTGCAGCAAAAGTAAACAATCAAGTAGTAGGACTCACATACCGCGTTTACAACAACAAGGACGTAGAATTCCTCGACATCACTTCGAAAGACGGAATGCGTGTATACGTCCGTTCGCTGACGTTCGTGATGATGAAAGCCATATCGGAGTTGTTTCCCGGAAGAGTGGTACGTTTCGAAAACCCCATTTCAAAAGGATACTATTGCCGTCTCGAAGAGGAACTGAGCAACGAAGATGTAGAAAACATCAAACGGCTGATGATAACTACGATTGAGAACGACCTTCCTTTCAAGCGCGTAGAATGCAGTACGCAAGAAGCGATAGAAATATTCGAGTCTGTAGGACGGCACGACAAAGCCCGTCTGCTCGAAACCTACGGTTCGCTATACGCAAGCTATTACACACTCGGCAATTACATCGACCACTTCTACGGCGGTCTGCTGCCCAGCACCGGCTATATCAAAGTCTTCGAAATAGAGAAGTTCGGCAAAGGGCTGTTGTTGCGTATCCCCAACAGGGAAACTCCCATGTCTCTCGAAGACAAGGTACCGCAGGAGAAGCTGCAAGAACGCTTCACCGAACGTCTCAAATGGCAACAGCTGATGGGCATTGAGACAATCGGCGACTTCAACAAGGTGATAGCAGCCGGGCACGGCGTAGATATGATAAATGTAGCCGAAGTGCTGCAAGAAAAAAGGATGTCCAAGATAGCCGACGAGATTTACAACCGCAAGTCGAGAGTAGTTCTCATAGCAGGTCCTTCATCATCCGGAAAAACCACTTTCAGCAAACGCATAAGCATACAACTGACAGCATGCGGACTTCGCCCCGTGGCAATATCACTCGACGACTATTTCCTGAACCGCACAGAAACCCCACGCAAGGAAGACGGAGACTACGACTTCGAATCCATATACTCCATAGACCTTGAATTCTTCAACAAACAGTTGACACAGATTCTTGCAGGAGAAGAGGTAGAACTGCCGCGCTACAACTTCCAGACCGGCATGCGCGAATTCCGTGGCGAGAAGCTGAAGCTCGATCCGCAGATGATACTCGTCATAGAAGGCACACACGGGCTCAACCCCATGTTGACCGAGCAGATAGCGGAGAAAGAGAAATACCGCATATACGTATCGGCACTCACCTCAATAAAACTCGATTTCCACAACTACATACCCACCTCGGACAACCGTCTGTTGCGCCGCATGCTCCGCGACTACAAATATCGCGGATACTCGGCAGTAGAGACCATACAACGGTGGCCCGACGTACAGGCAGGTGAAGAGAAATGGATATTCCCCTACCAGGAGAATGCCGATGTAATGTTCAACTCCTCTTTGTTCTACGAATTTGCAGTACTCAAATGGAAAGTCGAGCCCCTACTGCGAGGAGTGCCCGAAAAGTTGCCTGAATACTCCGAAGCAAGACGCCTGCTGAAACTGCTTGAATATGTAGAACCGCTTCCAGACGACCAACTGCCCCCGACTTCAGTAATACGAGAATTCCTGGGTGGCAGCAGTTTCAAATACTAAAAAGGAGGGTGCGTCAAAATGAAAATTCTGACGCATCCTCTTAAGGTGTGTTGAATCGGCAGAGACACACCGACCCTCAAATAACATATGACAAAGAAAAGTTCCAGACAAAAACAAGTACAGTCCCAATCACAAGCACAGTCCCTCTCCCCAAGGCAAGTCATATTCGCCCGCCTGCTGGAGTTGTCGGCCATAGAGATTGAGGATAGAGTGAGAAGCGAGATTATAGACAATCCCGCCATAGAAGCACTTAGCCCCGACTCCGGGAGCCACTTTGAAGGCTCTGCCGAGACCACCGACGACAACTGCACGTCAGCCGACGACTATCGCATAGAAGACGACATCCCCGACTATTACGGTTGGGATTACCACAATTCTCGGACAAGCGCCATAGACATTCCCGCTTCGGCAGACACCTCATTCGGCGAAAACCTGCTCCAGCAGCTATCGGAGCTCACATTGGACAAACGCGAAGTCGAGATTGGGAAATACATAATAGGCTCGCTCGAAGAGGACGGACTGCTACACAAGCCGTTGGACGAGATAAGCGACGAGCTGAACATCTACAATGGAATCAGCACCAGCACAAAAGAACTTGAAACAATATTGGAGAAAATCCAGACATTCGAGCCGGCAGGCATTGCTGCACGCTCTCTGCAAGAGTGTCTGATTATGCAGGTAAAACGCAACAAAGCCCCTGAGAAGACCTTGCAGTTGCGCATACTGAACGAGGCATACGACGAATTTTCCCGCAAACGTTGGGACCTGATTCCGGAAAAGCTCAACATAGACGAAGAAGAATGCAGAGAAGCCATCTCGGAAATAACGAGACTTAATCCACGTCCCGGAGCATCGCTCACAGAGGCACTCGGACTGAGCCGCCAACAAATCATACCCGACTACACGATAGAGATAGACGATGACGACATTTGCATAATATCCAACAGCGGTACACTGCCCGAACTCAGAGTGAACAATGAATTCTGCACCATGCTGGAGGAGCAGTCTCAAAGCAGCTCTACAGAGAGCAGGAACGCCGCACAATTCCTGCGCCAGAAGATAGAGGCTGCCAAGAATTTCATTGACGCCATAAAACAACGCGAACAGACATTATCGACAACGATGGAGGCTATCGCAAAGTTCCAACGTCAGTTTCTGTTAAGCGGTGGCGACGAGGCACTGCTCCGCCCCATGATACTCGAAGATATAGCAGAACTCAGCGGGTACGACATATCCACCATTTCACGCGTAAGCAACAGCAGGTATGTACAGCTGCCGTGGGGGATATTCCCTCTGAAATACTTTTTCAGCGAAGGAGTAACCACAAAAGACGGTGCCGAAAAATCGGTACGGGAACTTTACAAATGCCTTCAGGAACTTGTAGACAACGAAGACAAGAACGCGCCACTGACAGACACAGAACTGATGGAAAGGCTAAAAGCACAAGGCTTCACAATGGCACGCCGCACAGTGGCAAAATACCGCGAACATCTGCACATTCCCGTAGCACGCATGCGAAAAGAGTAATTATTGTCCCATAAAAACAAAAAATAAAAAACATACAACCATGAAAGCAACAATAAGTGTAATAATGGGAAGCACATCGGACCTTCCCGTAATGAAAAAAGCAACGGATTTTCTTAACGAGATGCAGATACCTTTCGAGGTTAATGCCTTATCGGCGCACCGCACTCCCGAAGCAGTCGAATCATTTGCAAAAGGAGCCAAAGAGCGCGGAATAAAAATAATCATTGCAGCAGCAGGCATGGCAGCCCACCTGCCCGGCGTGATTGCAGCAAGCACCACGCTGCCGGTAATAGGAGTCCCCATCAACAGCACCCTCGACGGAATGGACGCACTGTTGGCAATCGTACAGATGCCTCCCGGAATACCGGTTGCCACAGTAGGCATAAATGCATCACTCAACGCAGCCATCCTTGCAGTGGAAATGCTTGCTCTTGCCGACGAAGAACTCGCCGGACGGCTTGCAAAATACAAAGAGAACCTCAAGAAAAAGATAGAAAAAGCCAACGAAGAGTTAAAAGACCTGCAATATGAGTACAAGACGAACTGATATAGACCTCTTCAACTACACCCGCCGCGAGACTCCTTCGGTAAGAGTAGGGAATCTTACATTGGGTAGCGGGAATCCTATCCGTGTCCAGTCAATGACCAACACATCTACGATGGACACCGAAGGCAGCGTATCACAGATTCTGCGCATTGTGGAACGCGGCGGAGAACTTGTGCGTCTTACGACACAAGGCAGCCGCGAGGCTATAAACCTCGGAGAAATAAAGAGAGCCGTCATCGAGACAGGATGCAATGTCCCACTGGTGGCAGACGTACACTTCAATGCCGCAGTTGCAGACGTAGCCGCACAATATGCCGACAAAGTCAGAGTAAACCCCGGCAACTACGTAGACACGGCACGCACCTTCAAGCACATCGAATACACCGACGAAGAGTATGCAGCCGAGCTTGAACGTCTTGGAGAACGTTTCACCGCATTTCTCAACCTCTGCAAACAAGAGGGCAAAGCCATACGTGTAGGAGTAAACCACGGCTCGCTCTCAGACAGAATAATGAGCAGATACGGAGACACCCCCGGAGGAGTTGTAGAATCGTGCATGGAATTTCTCCGCATCTGCCACCGCGAAGACTTCAAGGATGTAGTAGTCTCCATCAAGACCAGCAACACCCCTATAATGGTAACGACAGTCCGCCTGCTCTGCCAAGTAATGAGAGAGGAAGGAATTGTCTATCCATTGCATTTGGGAGTAACCGAAGCCGGTGATGCCGAGGACGGACGCATAAAAAGCGCGGTAGGCATCGGCGCGCTGCTTGCCGACGGCATCGGCGACACACTGCGCGTCTCTCTTGCCGAAGCACCCGAAAACGAGATACCCGTTGCAAAAGAACTTGTCGACTACATTACCCGTCGCGACGGACACGCAAGAATAGACGGCGAGGTCTCATCCACGTTCGATTACCTCAACCCGGCAGCACGGAACACCACAGAGGTTCTTTCGATTGGCGGCGACAATGCGCCGGCAGTCATATCAGCACCTTTCGAGAACAGCAACAGCGACCTTGCACCCGACTTTACGGCAACAGCCGATGGCATCTCCGGTTCAGCCGGTACATATCCGCTGACAACCATCAGCAAGTTATCTGAAGTGTCTGACGACAGCCCGCATTTCCTGCTTGTCGAATACAAGGAACTTACAGCCGAAGCTATTGAGAATATCAAAAAACGCAAAGGCTGCATCATAGCAGCATACAGCAACCACATAAACCCGGTTGGCGAACTTCGTGCCCTTGTCCACAAACTGACGACATCGGGCATAACAGCTCCGGTTATCGCATACAGCCGTTACAACGAGACAAGCATAGAAAGTCTGAGAATAAAAGCCGCAGCCGACCTCGGAGTGTTGCTTATAGACGGTTTATGCAATGGAATATGGATAGAAAATCCATCCCTTCCCGCAGTTGAGATTAACGCAATCTCATTCGGCATACTTCAAGCCACCCGCAAACGTATCAGCAAAACCGAATATATTGCCTGCCCCGGATGCGGACGTACACTATACGACCTGCAAGGAACACTTGCCAGAATAAAAGCCGCGACAGGACACCTGAAAGGGCTTAAGATAGGTGTAATGGGATGTATAGTAAATGGTCCCGGCGAAATGGCAGATGCCGACTACGGCTATGTAGGTGCTGCACGCGGCAAAGTGAGCCTCTACCGCAAAAAGGAGTGCGTCGAGAAGAATATCCCCGAAGAGGAAGCAATAACACGCCTGCTTGCTCTCATTGAAAATGACAAGAAGACAGGAATATAAGAGAGTTCTAATTATAGAAAGAGAAGCTGTCCGGGTGTCCGGACAGCTTCTCTTTCTATAAATTCATTTTGCTATTTCGTATAGAACTTGTTCGGTTTAATCATAAGTTCGGGTTTCAGCAGCTTGTCGAGTTCCTCTTTTGTGAGAAGTCCCTCTTCGAGCACCAAATCGTAAACGCTTCTGTTTTCCTTGAGTGCACGTTTGGCAATGCGTGCCGAATTCTCATATCCCAATGTCGGGTTAAGCGCTGTAACAATACCGATGCTGCCCATTACAAGTTCGCGGCAATGTCCTTCGTTGGCTGTTATTCCATCTATACAGAGAGTTCTCAGACGCGCCATACCTTTCAGCAACATACGTATTGACGAAATTGTAGCATGTACGATTACCGGCTCCATTACATTGAGCTGCAACTGACCTGCCTCCGCAGCAAATGTGATAGTAAGGTCGTTTCCTATAACATTGAAGCATATCTGGTTGACAACTTCGGGAATGACAGGGTTCACTTTGCCGGGCATGATACTTGAGCCAGGCTGCATGGGAGGAAGGTTTATCTCGTTAAGTCCGCAACGGGGACCGCTTGAAAGCAGACGAAGGTCGTTACAAATCTTTGATAATTTAACAGCAAGACGCTTCATCGCAGATGAATACATCACAGAAGCACCGGTATCAGGAGTCGCTTCCACAAGGTTTCCTGCAAGAACAAATTCCTTACCGGATATTATGCGGAGAGCTGTTACACATGCGTCGGAATATCCGGGTTCGGTATTTATACCAGTACCGATAGCTGTAGCACCCATGTTCACTTCGAGGAAGAGACGTGCCATTTCGTTGAGGCGTGCCACCTCCTCTTCGAGTGTGGACGCAAATGCTTCAAACTCTTGCCCCAATGTCATGGGAACTGCATCCTGAAGCTGTGTACGTCCCATTTTCAGAATATGGTCAAACTCCTTGCCTTTTGCGCGGAAAGAGGCAATCAGCTTCTTCAGTTCTGCCACAAGGTCTTCGTTATGGAAAATGAAACAAAGCTTGAATGAGGTTGGATAGGCATCATTGGTCGACTGAGAAAGATTGACATGGTCATTGGGATGGCAGTATTTGTACTCGCCTTTCTGATGTCCCATTATCTCAAGCGCGCGGTTTGCAACAACCTCATTGATGTTCATGTTGGTCGACGTTCCTGCACCACCTTGTATAAGGTCTACGGGGAACTGGTCCACGAGTGCTCCGCCTATAATCTCTTCACATGCCGCTTTTATGGCTTTGCCTATTTTCTCGTCGAGAATGCCAAGAGACATATTTGCGTGGGCTGCCGCCCATTTTACCATGGCCAAAGCTTTTACATAATATGGATGGTCGCTGATGGTAATTCCGCTTATTTCATTGAAATTTTCGATTGCGCGAAGTGTCTGTACTCCATAGTACGCATCTGCAGGCACCTGCATTTCGCCTAATGAATCGTGTTCGAGACGTGTTTTCATGGTAAATAATATTTATTGGTTGTATAAAATTTCTGCTAATGTAATGAAATTTACAATACGATGATTCTTTTTTTGTTATTTTTAGCTTTTGCCGTATACTGTACGATATATAGTTGATATTATGTTCTCAAAATCGCGTTCGGCATCTACCCCGCAATACATGATACGCATGGGCACCTCGTTGCCCCCTTGCCGGTAAGCCGGCTGTACATACTCCTTGGTGCAGAGGGCAAATCCGCATCGGGCGTAGAATGCTATGCGCCGCCTGGCGAGCCCGTCTGTGGGAAGTTCAACCTCAAGAATGACATTCTGTTTGTCTCTTACAAGTCCGGTTATCGCTTCACAGCCGTACCCTTTCCCCCGCAGCACCGGACTAATGGCGAAATGTTCGACATATATATAGCCGTCGAATTGCCAATAGCTTAGAAGTCCCACCGGTTCTTCTTCAACGGAGAGAATGTTCATGTGAAAGGACTCAACGTTCTCTACATTAATCCTCTGTTCGTCAAGAGGACGATATTCGTCGAGGGGGAAAGATGTTGTCAACAGTTCCTCTACAAACTTATACTCCTTTGTGTCGCAGTCTTTTATTCTGCTTGCGGTTATCAATTTCCTATCCATGTAGCCTTTTCCAAACATATTCTGTTTTTAGCAAAGATAGCAACAAACGAGCGAGAAATATGAAGCTTGCTTCAATATTTTTCACAGCGAGTGCAGTACATCTTAGAGGTTCACCTCAAAGATAGCAACAAACGAGCGAAAGTTGTGCAAGCGAATGGGTGAAAATTCATTTTCACACACAATGAGCGCAGCTAAACTTCGATAAAAGCATAAATATCAAGCTTGCTTGAATATTTTTCAGAACGAGCGCAGGCTATGTTCGAGATTTTTCCAAAAACATGTATTTTTCCTTCAGCGCTAAAACATTACTCTGGTTTTGTTTCTCAAATATTTTTAGTACCTTTGCACAAAATCTATAATTTGTGCAAGAAAATGAAGAAAATCAAAAACCCCTGGATTGGAAAAGAAGGTTATCAATGTATAGGATGTTGTCCCACCAATGAAGCCGGACTTAAACTGGAATTCTACGAGGATGGCGATGAGATTGTCTCATTCTGGAAACCTCAGGCTCGTTATCAGGGATGGACAGACGTTCTGCATGGCGGCATCCAAGCGCTTATGCTCGATGAGATGAGCGGCTGGGTTGTTTCACGCAAACTGCAGACAGCCGCAGTTACGGCAAAAATGGAGCTGCAATACAAGAAATCAATCTCCACTAACGAAAAGCAACTTGAAATTCGTGGCAAAGTGCTGAACCAACGTCGCAATCTTGCCGAGATAGAAGCCTGCATTTACAATGACAACAAGGAACTTTGCTGCCGTGCAGTATCCACATTCTTCTGTCTGTCAAAGGAGAAAGCTGTATCCGAGATGGGATTCGAGGAATTCGTGCTCGAAGAGTAGCTCCTGTTTATTATAATTCTACAAGTATTCTCACATTAAGCTGGCGTCCTGTCAGATAGTTGGGTACGGCATAACTCTGGTTGTATATGTCCGACACCCAATAATAGGAGTTTACATTGTTTATATCGAGAAGATTCAGCGCATCGGCACCAAGCCATATGTTCTTTATATGACGGAGGATGCCGGTGCGGTATATAAACTCCTCGTTATCCAAAAGGCGATAGGACATGCCTAAATCCACACGCTTGTAGGCAGGGGCACGGAATATATGCTTCTCTCTGCCGCTGTGGGGAGGTCCGAACGGAAGTCCATCGGCATACACTCCACGCAGAGTCATCTTCCAGCGATCGGTGCCTGGGAAATAGTCCGTAAAATGTATCGACATATTGAATGTCTGGTCGGTAGGACGAGGAAGCCATTCGCCGCCGTTGATTTTCTCTTTGGTCTCCATCACCGAGAATGTTATCCACGAGTCTGTGCCGGGGACAAATTCCCCGAAAAGTTTCATATCTATTCCCGTTGCGTATCCTTTGGCGCAATTCTCGCCGTAATAGACCACACGCACATTGTCTACATTGTAGGGGATGATGTCGTCAAGTTTCTTGTAGTATGCCTCGGCTGTAAATTTGAACGGTCTCTCAAGCATTTTGAATTTGTAGTCGCAACCAAGCACAAAGTGCATTGAACGCGGCGACTTTATATTTTTGTTCAGGCGCACTGTTCCTATGCCGTCCACACAGACAGTATCGCGAAACTCCTTATAGAACGGTGCCTGATAATATATGCCTGTGGCAAAGCGCAGTGTCATTCTATCATTGAATTTCGGGATAAGCCCAACCGAAGCACGCGGCGACACCAGACACTCTCCGTTCCAGCTCCAATAAGAAAGCCTCACTCCACCGTTGATGACTACCGTTCCCGGCGAACTTTGGAATTTATATGTATCTTGCAGGTATGCCGAATAGCGGTTGCTGTTCGTTGAAGTGTTGGAACGCAGGCTGTAAATCATTTCAAGGTTGCCTGCACCATGTGGCAGGTTATAACCTGCCGAGTCGCGCATCTCCCATTCGCGTTGGTTTTCCTTTATCTTTTCGTGTTTCCATTCGGCACCCCAACGCAGGTCGTGTCCGCCCATGAAATGCATTCCTCGCAACGCAGCCGTGCGCACGTCGGCATCAAGATAGTTGCGTGCATGCTCCATGTAGCTTCCCACAGCAATGTTCTCTTCGGTGTTCACATCGTCAATCCAATATTGCCCCATAATGTCGTATGTCTCCTCTTCGCGTGAGCTGAACGCCGATGCCAGAAGCGATATCTGATTGTACTCGTTCGGCGAATAGTTGAGCGAAGCAGAGCCGAACATTGTACGGAAGAGGTCGCTCTCCCATCCTCCGAAATAGACCTTGAACTCTTTCACATTCTCCATAGTACCGAAACTTGTTGTGCGGTCGCTTGGAGTGAAGTTGTAGCGGTTGCGCGACAGGTTGCCAATGAAGCCGAAATTCAGATGGGGGGTGATTCGCCAATCGAAGTAGGTCTGATAGTCGAGGAACTTGGGGGCATATTCGCCTTTAGTGTCGAGTGTGCCCAACAGATAACTGTTGGTCTTGTAGCGCAATGAATTCGAAAAGCTGATTTTGGAATTTCCTGTACCTACATATACGCTTGCTCCCAAAAGGCTTGCCGAGAGCGTACTTTCAAATTCACGCGGCTTGCGGTAGGTGATGTCGAGCACAGATGCAGTCTTGTCTCCATACTTCGCTTCGTAGCCGCCGGTCGAGAAAGCTATCGAGCCGACCATATCCGGGTTAAGGAAGCTGAGACCCTCCTGTTGCCCGGCACGTACAAGCAGAGGGCGGTATATTTCCACACCGTTGACATACACACTGTTCTCGTCGAAATTTCCGCCGCGGACATTGTACTGCGAGCTCATTTCGTTGTGCGAGCTGACACCTGCCTGCGTAGATATTATCGACTCTATGCCGTTGCCGCTTGCGTCGGGCATAAGCCAGATGTTTTTGGGAACTTTTATCTCTTGTGTGCCGCCAAGCTGACGCTGCTCGTCTACAATCTCTACTCCATCGAGCGTATGTTCGGCTGCGGGAAGCTTTACGTTGAGAGTTATGGTGTCCGACGGGTTTTTCAGGACCTTCTTTCTTGTCTGATACCCAAGCATTGAATAGACAACCACAAGGCTGTCGCTGCTGTTGCAGGTGAATATGTAGCGCCCCTTAAGGTCGGTGAATGTGCCTGCGGGCTGCCCTTCGGCACTTACGCTCGCAATCTCTATCGGTGCCCCCTTATCATCGCTGACGATACCTTTTATGGTCACTTTCTGGGCTTGAACCTCGAAAATGGCGATTAGTGTTATTGTTATATATAGCAGTATATTCTTCATGTGTGCTTGCCGGTAGCTGATTATTCAGAAACTGTTTGTCAAACAGTTTCTTTAGAAGCTGTTTAAATTTTATTTTGATAAGATAGGCTGCACTCGCTGTAAAACCTGTAAGCAAGCTTA
>CAYWIE010000017.1:0-42489 GCA_964458275.1 uncultured Bacteroidaceae bacterium | reverse complement strand
CGAGCGAAAGTTTGTGCAAGCGAGTGAATAAAAATTTATTTTTATTTCCAACGAGTGCCGCCAAACTTCGGAAACTCAAAAATATCAAGCTTGCTTGAATATTTATCACAGCGAGTGCAGTCTATCTTCGAATTTCATTTCAAAGATAGTGTAAAAGGCGCTAAATGCCAAAATAACTCAGTCGCATACGGTGTAAAATAGTTGCTTTACGCTAAGAAACTAATCGACAATGATTATTGTATTTGATTTTTTGTTTCAAAAATGCTGATTCTGCAATCATTTGGCTATATTTGTGCATTACCTTTGCCTAAAAAATAAGTGTATGGCAAAAATCTTAATAACAATCAGTTAATGCCAAGCATTTTTGATGAGGCTTTGGCATATGAGTAGGAAATGATTGGGATGATACTACCGGTTGTTTTTTACCAGGTGAGATATATTCATATAATCAATCAACGAATACTTATAGAGTATCAAGTTCTGCAAAAAAGACAAAAGAGCTTTTCGATTTTTTTTGATAACTATGGACGGAATGGTATAAAAATAAATGTAGGACCGGACTTTAACGAATATTATAAATAGCAGATACCATGAAACGTATATTTTTGACATCATTGCTTTTTATTATGCTGCTTATGACAGGCTCGGCACAAATATTTCCCATCGATACCGCGAAGCTCAACAGCAGCTACAGAGCCTTGTTGAAGGAACCTCAATCGTACAGCAAGCAGATGGATTTTTTCAAAGCTTTTCCTGCCAATTGGAACGACTTCTATTGCACATACCGGTTTTGCGAGAAAGAGGGGTACGACCTATCGATGTACGATGCAGCGTACGAGCATATCGAGGCATTGGGGGAGTGTACGGCGATAAACGATACTCTGTTTTGCAGAAGATTGATTGCGCTCTCCGTGGGTGCTTCGCTCGAAGCGGATGCTCCAAATTATTTACACGGATTGATACGTTATAGAATGGAGCAGAAGAGCGACATTTTCATGTATTGTCTCTCACAGATAGAAAAGGGGCATCAGATGCAGTTCTGGCAGTTCTATTGGTCGAGTATAGTTGAGAACGGTACAGACACGAAGGAGTTCAAGGCTCTGTACAGAAAATATAAAAGAAAATACCCCGATATGATGAAGAGGATGGCTGTTGCCTTTGAGAATTTCAATAACGGGGTTCTTTTTATGTCAATTTTCTGCAAAGGTTTGGAAAGCAACAGTGAATAAAATTCTGTTCAATTTTTACTGAAAATATATTCACAATACAACAACGGTTTAAACAAGCCTGTTCTCGTTTTTTTCGATAGTTGCTATCGGCTCTATCAATAGAAAAATCTTTTACACCTGTTTTTCTAGTGCTAATTTTGCCGCTTGAAATTTTAGAAGATGTTACTATGATGGAGTTTTTAGAGAATATGTTTGTGGGGAATCCTGCCCAGTGGGGTGGAGGTGTTGCCCATTCTGTGCTGATATTGTCGCTTGTTGTAGCGATAGGTGTGATGTTCGGCAAGATTAAGATTGCCGGCGTATCGTTCGGAGTTACATGGATTCTGTTTATCGGCATTGTGTTCGGCAGTTTTGGCTTCAACATAAATGAGCATTTGTTGCACTTTGTCAAAGAGTTCGGTCTTATACTTTTTGTATATTCCGTAGGTTTGCAGGTTGGTCCCGGTTTTTTCTCGGCATTCCGCAAAGGTGGACTTTCGCTTAATGTTATTGCTATGATTGTGGTTGCCGTAGGTGTCATGCTAACGGTGGTTTTGCACTATGCCACAGGGTTGCCTATTACCACTATGGTCGGTGTGCTGTCGGGTGCCGTAACGAATACTCCGGGATTGGGTGCTGCACAGCAGACCAACAGCGACCTTACCGGAGTCAATGCCCCCGAAATAGCAATGGCGTATGCGGTTGCCTATCCGCTCGGTGTTGTGGGTTGTATTCTGTCGCTGTTGCTCATGCGTTATATTTTCAAGGTAAACGTAAAGAAGGAGGAGTCCGATGCCATGAATGTGGGAGGCAATGCCGGCGGACAGGCTGTTGCCACATTGTCGCTTGTTGTGCGCAACGCTGCGATTGCGAGCAGAAAGATTGCCGAACTTGAACCTTTGGTGGGACGCCATTTTGTTGTGTCGAGAATATGCAGAGCGGAGAACCCCGATGTTGTTGAGACGCCCAATGGCGATACGCTTGTTTCGGTGGACGACAAGTTGTTGCTTATTGCCAAGATGGCAGATGTGGAGGCTATTGTGGCTTTCTTTGGAGAGAAGTGTGAAATGAAGTGGGACAGCGGCTCTTCGCAACTTATTTCGCGCCGCGTGCTCATTACAAAGCCCGAACTGAATGGACGACATCTCTCTTCGTTGAGAATCCGCAACAATTTTGGTGTGAATATCACTCGCGTCAATCGTTCGGGTGTTGATCTTGTGGCAAATCCTCATCTGCGTCTTCAGATGGGCGACAAGGTTACTATCGTGGGTAGCGAACTTGCTGTTTCTCACGCCGAAAAGGTGCTCGGTAACTCACTGAAGCGTCTCGACCACCCTAATCTTATCCCTATCTTCATAGGCATTGCGCTTGGTTGTCTTATAGGTTCTATTCCTTTCGTATTCCCCGGAATTCCGCAGCCTGTCAAATTGGGCTTGGCGGGAGGTCCGCTGATTGTGGCTATACTTGTAAGCCGTTTCGGTCCTAATTGCAAGATGGTTACTTACACCACCATGAGTGCCAACCTGATGATACGCGAGATTGGTATTTCGTTGTTTCTTGCTTGTGTGGGTCTTGGTGCCGGCGATGGTTTTGTCGATACAGTTGTGTATGGCGGCGGTTATGTGTGGATAGGCTATGGTGTGATTATCACTGTGATACCGTTGCTTGTTGCCGGCTTTGTGGGGCGTTATGTCTATAAAGTGAACTATTTCAAGCTGATTGGTGTGTTGTCGGGCTCCATGACAAACCCGCCGGCTCTTGCCTATTCCAATGAGCAGACCTCTTGCGACTTGCCTTCGGTGGGATATGCAACTGTCTATCCCTTGACCATGTTCTTGCGTGTGCTTTCGGCACAGCTGCTTATAATTTTCTTTGTTTAGGTATTATTTATTATATATGACAATGCACCCTGTCGATTTTCGGTTTTTAGTCGGCAGGGTGCTGTTTTTTGTTTATACAATCTCCTTTATCTGAGTGCCTTTTTCAGTGTAGGCATAATGTTCTCTACATATCGCAGTGCGCCAACATCGGTGAAGTGGCTGCCGTCGACGGTAGCATCGCCGTCATCACCGAGCATTTTTTTTGCCGAAACGTAGTATATCTTCTTTTCTCCGGATTTTTTGAGCCGTTTGAACAGTTTTGTCATTGCGATGTTTCTTCCAACAACCTCTTCGTGCAGTTTGGTGTCGAAGGCTGTGCGCGGGAATATGGGGTCTTCGACGAATATTACGGGTACATCGGGGTGGGCGTCCCTCAGTATGCGGAAGAATTTTTCGGCCGATTCGCCAATCAGTTTCTCCGACGAGTTTGGAACAAAGTCGAGGATGAATGCTCCCGGATCCTCGACGCTTGCCATAAGTTCGGCTATTTCCATGTCGAGACGGGCATTTCCGCTGAATCCGAGGTTGAATACCTCTCTGTTGAGCCTGCGCCCTATGATGTTTGTGTAGACCATTCCCGGACGGCTTGCACATCCGCCCTGAAGTATGCTTGAACCATACATTACAATGGGCTTGCGGGTTGAGGGGCTCTCTGTTGCGGGCTGTGAGATGGTTGCCCCCTCGTCAATGCCTATCTGCAACGATTTTACGCCGTCGTATAGCGAGAGATATAGCATGTATTCTCTCTCTTCGGGGAGCATGTTGCGTATAACTGTCCATTCGTTCGCTCCTTTTCGGGTGGGTCTTACGGGGGCTACGGCTCGCCATTCTCCGTCGACAAATGCATAGAGGTCGAGCCCGCGTGTGCCGAGGTCGGTCATGTGGTTCTGTTCGCGGTCGAAAAGGGCTTCCCACTTTATGCGCATGGAGGTGGTATTTGAGCGGAAACGTATGTACAGTCCCGATGAGCAGCGTCCCAGTTCCCAGACATCTTTACGGCTGATGCCTTTAAGCTTTGCCGGCAGACGTTCGTAGCGTGTCTCGGTCTCTTGCGATATTTTGCCATAGAGTGGGAACTGTAAGGCGTCTGTGTAGACGATTTTCTGTGCATGTGTGCCTATGGTGCTTGCCAGCATCAAGGCTATGAATAGGGTCAATCTTGTTTTCATATGGCTTTTGTTATCTGTATATTCTCTTTTGGGCTTATCTCAAACGTGCGCTGTCTTTTTTGCTCATATCCATGTTTCTGAAGAGGTAGTTGATGCCTCTGCCGTCGCCTTCGTGGAACACCGGTGCAGCCTGTGGCGTTGTCGATGGGGTGCCGTTGTTCACTGTGGGCCAGCCGTCGTCGCTCCATGTTATCTTGTCGAGTAGCATCATGCGGCCGTCATCGGGAGCGTTCTTGTCTATAGCGTGGTAGAGCAGCCAGTCGTCGCCGTTGTCGTCGGTTATGATTTCGCTGTTGTGGCCGGGTGCTATCCAGCGGCTGTTGGCGCGGATGACGGTTGTGTAGTGGTTGTCGAGCATCTTGCCGCCGTTTTTGTTAAGGTAGGGGCCCATGAGTTTTGTGCTTCTGCCTACCACACAGTGGTATGTGCTGTTCAGGCCGTCGCAGCAGCTGCCTACGCTACAGAACAGGTAATAGAGGTTGCCGCGTTTGTGTATCATGGCTCCTTCGAAGGCGGTGCCTGCTATCATTCTCTTTTTAGAGGGGTTTTTCAGCTTCAGCCCGTCCTTGCTGAGTTCGGAGATGTATATGCCGTTCCAGCTTCCCCATGCGAGGTATTTTTTGTCTTTTTCCTCCCAGTAGACGGGGTCGATGCTGTTTTTAACGCCAATCTCTGTGCTGCGGAACATCTTGCCGTTGTCGTTGAATTTGGTGAGCGTGTTGCCGCTTGCAACGCCTATGCCGGTGCGGCTGCCGTTGCCCCAAAGGGCGCAGGCATAGTACATCACATATTTATCCTCCACACGGCTTACATCGCATGCCCAGAAACTGTAATAGTCGGTCTTTTTGTTGCCTTTGGAGTCGACGTATGTGGTGTCGTTCCATGTGGGACGGTTGATGACTCTGTTCAGCCTTTCCCATGTTACAAGGTCCTTGCTCCTGAGGCAGTTGGGGCCTGTGGCATAGGCATAGAACCATCCGTCGCTGCCGCGTTGTACGCTGGGGTCGGGGAAGTCGGCGTTGAATACAGGGTTGGTGTATTTCTTTTGTGGGAGGCATGGCATTATCGACATGATGGCGATAATTGCTGTTGCGAGAATCTGTTTGTACGTAATTGGTCTGTGCATGGCAAGGTGGGTATAGTTTATACTTAGTTGTTTTTTTATCAGTGTGCTTCTAACCAGTTTGTGCCCAAGCCGTAGTCGGCTGTGAGGGGGACGCTTAGTGTGCATGCGTGTTGCATCTCTTCCACCACAAGTTGCCGCAGTTTTTCGCGTTCGTCGGGGGCGACGCTGAAGTTCAGTTCGTCGTGTACCTGAAGTATCATTGTGGAGCGCATGTCCTCGGCTTTCATGCGCCGGTATATGTTTATCATGGCTACCTTTATTATGTCGGCTGCACTGCCTTGTATGGGGGCGTTTACGGCATTTCTTTCGGCGTACCCGCGTACTACTGCATTGCGTGAGTTTATGTCGGGCAGGAAGCGTTTGCGGCCGAACAGGGTGGTTGCATAGCCGTTGGTGCGTGCCTCTTCTTTGCAGCGTTCTATGTAGGCATATATGTCGGGGTAGGTGGCAAAGTAGTTCTCGATGAGTTCTTTTGCTTCGCGGCGGTCGACGTTCATGCGTTCGGCAAGTCCGAAGACCGATATTCCGTAGATGATGCCGAAGTTGGCTGTCTTTGCTTTGCGGCGTTCGTCCTTTGTTACCTCTTCAATGGGTTTCTTGTATATTTTTGCGGCTGTGGCGGCGTGTATGTCGTGTCCGCTTGTGAAGTCGTTTATCATGTTGCGGTCGCCGCTCAGATGTGCCATTATTCTGAGCTCTATCTGTGAATAGTCGGCTGAGAGGAATTCTTCGCCCTCTTCGGGGATGAAGGCTTTGCGTACCTCTTTGCCGTCTTCGTCGCGTATGGGGATGTTCTGAAGGTTGGGGTTGCTGGAGCTGAGACGCCCTGTGGCTGTTACTGTCTGGTTGTACGAGGTGTGTATTTTGCCTGTCTGCGGGTTTATGAGCTGGGGCAGGGCATCGACGTATGTGCTGAGGAGTTTCTTCAGTCCCCGGTGTTGCAGTATAAGCTGCACGATGGGGTGTTTGTGCTGCACTTGTGTGAGCACCTCTTCCGATGTAACGTATTGCCCGGTTTTTGTCTTTTTGGGCTTTTCGACGATTTTCAGTTTGCCGAAGAGTATGTCGCCTACCTGTCGCGGCGAGGAGATGTTGAATGTTTCTCCTGCGAGCGAATAGATCTTTTCTTCTATTTCGTGCATGCGGTTGCTGAAGAGGGTAGAGGTCTCCCGCAGCGAGCCGGTGTTTATCCTTGCTCCGTTGCGTTCCATTTGGGCAAGTACGGGGACAAGCGGCATTTCTATTTCGTAGAAGAGTTTTTCGCATCCCTCTTTCCTGAGCTCTTTTTCGAGTATGTTTTTCAGTTTGAGGGTTACGTCGGCATCTTCGCATGCATATTCGTATATCTGTCTGCCTGTGAGGTCGCGCATGTTGCGTTGTCCTTTGCCGCGTGGTCCTATGAGGGTTTCTATTCTTATTGTCTCATAGCCGAGATAGGTTTCGGCGAGGTAGTCCATGTTGTGGTAGAGTTCGGGTTGAAGCACGTAGTGGGCTATCATGGTGTCGAAGAGCCTGCCTTTTACCTCTATGCCGTAGTTGGCGAGGACTATCATGTCGTATTTTATGTTTTGTCCTACTTTGGTGGTGCTTTCGTCTTCGAGTACCTCTTTGAACAGGTGGAGTATTTTTTTCGCTTCGTCCCGTTCGCGGGGCAGATGTATATAGTATGCGCTGTTTTCTTCGACTGAGAAGCTGATTCCTACAATTTCTGCCTCTATGGGATTGGTTCCGGTGGTTTCTGTGTCGAAGCACACAGTTTGTGAATTTTTCAGTACAGCTGTTAAACTGGGTATATCTTCTTGCTGTTCAATGAGATGATAGCTGTGTTTGAGGTCTTTTAAGCTCAAATGCGTCGATTTTTTTTCGTCGCCCGTACTCTCCTCGTCAAATATGTCAAAGAGAGAGGGCTGTATTTTGTCTCTTTGGGGAGCGGCGATGGCGGCGCTCTGTTTTTCCTCAGGTGCGGGTGTGCCGAAGAGGTCGGGCAGGGCGGCGGTGTTCTTTTTTACTCTTTGCTTGAGTGCGCGCAGTTCGTAGAGGTCGAGCAGGGCTGTGAGTTTTTCTTCGTCGGGTGCTTCGCGTTTGAGTGCTTCCATGTCAAGCTCTATGGGCACGTTGGTTTTTATGGTGGCGAGGAATCTGCTGAAGAGTATCTGTTCTCTGTTCTCTTCGATTTTTGTTTTCAGTGCGCCTTTGAGCTTGTCGGTGTTGGCGAGCAGGTTTTCTATGTTGTCGAATTCGGCGATGAGTTTTTGTGCGGTCTTTTCGCCTACGCCGGGACAGCCGGGGATGTTGTCGCTTGAGTCGCCCATGAGTCCTAAGAGGTCTATCACTTGGTCGGTGCGTTTGAGACCGAATTTTTCGATGACCCTTTCGGGTGTCATTATTTCGAATTCCTTGTCGCCGTACTTGGGACGGTAGATGAGGGTTGTGGGGGTTACAAGCTGGCCGTAGTCCTTGTCGGGTGTCATCATGTAGGTTACCACTCCTTTGCCTTCGGCTTGTCGGGCAAGTGTGCCTACTACGTCGTCGGCTTCGTAGCCGGGGACTTCGAGGATGGGGATTCTGTATGCTGCGAGTATCTCTTTTATTACGGGAACCGATTCGCGTATGGTCTCAGGTGTCTCTTCGCGTTGTGCCTTGTAGGCTTCGTAGGCTTCGTGGCGGAAGGTCTTTCCTTTGGGGTCGAAGGCTACTCCTATGTAGTCGGGGTTCTCTTTCTTGAGTATATCTTCGAGGGTGTTTACGAATCCGAGTATTGCAGAGGTGTTGAAACCTTTGGAATTTATGCGCGGGTTTTTTATGAGGGCGTAATATGCGCGGTAGATAAGTGCGTATGCGTCAAGCAGGAATAATTTTTTCATAATATCCATAAAATGTATAGGAATGTAAAAATACTCAATTTTTGCTATTTTCCCTATTCTTTTTTATTACTTTTGCAAAAATGATTTCCTTAAGATATGAGTCTTCTTAAAATACAGCAGCCTGTTGAGGCTGAGTTTTCAGCTTTCAAGGAGTATTACGCCAAACTGTTCCGCAGCGATATTCCTCTTCTTGACAGTGCTCTTGCTCATGTGGGCAGTTCGGGGGGCAAAATGATGCGTCCTCTGCTTGTGCTTCTTGTGGCAAAGGCTGTTGCCGGTAGGGTAGGGGAGTGTTCCAACTTTGCGGCTGCCTCTCTGGAGCTGTTGCATACTGCAAGTCTGCTCCACGACGATGTGGTGGATGAGAGTCCTATGCGTAGGGGCGTTCCTTCGTTGCATACGCTTTTTTCGAACAGAATTGCCATTCTTGCCGGCGACTATATCTTTTCGGCTGCGTTGGAGAATGCTTCGTTGACAAGGAATGTGGAGATTGTGGAGGCTCTTTCTCTCTTGGGACAGCAGTTGAGCAAGGGTGAGTTGCTGCAGTTGCAGCTTCAGCAGAAAGGTGGTTTTTCCGAAGACAATTATATTGAGGTTATCCGCAACAAGACTGCTTCGCTTTTTGCGACTTGTTGCCGTTTCGGTGCTCTTTCAGCGGGTGCGGATGCGGCGACGGTGGAGGCTTTTGCCCGTTTCGGTGAGCTGTTGGGCATCTGTTTCCAGATTAAGGATGATATTTTCGATTACTACGATTCGGCTGAGGTGGGCAAGCCTACCGGCAGTGATATGCGCGAGGGCAAGATTACGTTGCCGGCTCTTTATGTGTTGAATAGTTCGGAGTCTGACTTTGCCCGCGGGCTGCTTGCAAAGCTTGCCGATGGCTATACAATGTCCGGCGAAGAGATTGAGTCGCTTATTGCATTGACTAAGGCTGAAGGCGGTATTGAGTATGCTGTATCGCGTATGGAGGATTTCCGCAGTCAGGCGATTGCTCTCATTCCCTCTATGGTGGCAGATGATTTGCGTGAATCGTTGAAGCTTTATCTCGATTTTGTAATTTCGAGGGATAAATAACAGCTATATTATTGATACATAACAAATTACCCTGCAAAGCACTGGTGCTTTGCAGGGTAATTTGTTATGTATCAATGGTTTATTTGTTGAATCCTTTGGCTGTGAGGAATTCCCATATTCTGTCGAGGTGTGTATAGCTGCCGGTGCCGGGCGATGAACTGCTTTGGAAGCAGTGGTTGCGTGTGGCAAGTGTGTGCAGCTCCGACTGGATGCCCATCTTTATCAGTTTTTCCCATGTCTTTACGGAGTTCATTGCTGCCCAGCCATCGGCGTCGCCGTGTATGAAGAGCATGGGGGCTGTCTTTATGTCGAACGAGAATTCGGGTGCAAGTATTGCGCTGTCGTCGTTTCCGCCGCCTTTGTTGGGGGCTTCGAGGCCGTCTGTGAGTGCGTATGCGGGGTAGATGCCTATTCCCCATTGTACGTTGCATGGCTGCTTGTCAATTTCGTCTATGGGGTAATATGCTCTGTGGAGCGACGAGGTTACTCCCATAAGGGTGAGATGTCCGCCGGCAGAGCTTCCCATGATTCCTATGCGGTTGGGGTCGAGCCCGCGTGATTCTGCCTCTTTTCTGACAATCTTTATGGTGCGCTGAAGGTCTTGCCATGCTGTCGTGTGCTTGGCGAGGTTTGCAGGGCGCGGTGTGCGGTATTTGAGGGTTACCACAGCCATTCCTTTTTCGTTGAGGTATCTGCGTGCCGGTGCTACTTCGAAGCCGTCGGGGTCGTTGTGTGCATAGCTTCCGCCTGAGTATATTATCTGTATGGCTTTTGTCTTGAGCTCTTTGGGCATGTGCCATTCGATGTAGGGGGTGCATTGGTTGGCTTGCGCATCGGGCATCTTGCCTGCAGGCCAGATGTCGGCTTTTGTGTGTGAGGCGCGGTGGCTGTCGTCGGGGTATCTGTCCATGAGCTTTTCTGCTTTTGCAAGTGGGGCGATGTAGCCCATCTGACGCATGAATTCTATGCCGCGTTCGAGTCCGAGTGCTGCGTGTCCTTTGTCGGCGTATAGGTGGAGCTCTGCGGGTATTTTCATGCGGCGCAGCTGACGGTAGACGAGGGTTGAGGTGTGTGGTGCATAGATGTCTCTTGCGCCGTGGTGGAGGCTCATGGGGCATGTGCGTTCATCGAACTTGAAGACTTTGCTCAGTGTTACGTCGCTGCCGTATCCTCCCCGTGTTGCAGGTGTGCCGCTTTCGCCGTCTGTGGTTCCGTAGGCGGGGGCATTTACTATTGCCCAATTGATGTGGCACGAGATGGAGTCGAGCTTGTCTATCGGTTCGTATGAGCGGGTTTGTGAACTTGTGGCTAATAGCAGTGCAAGATGTGAACCTGCGGACATGGAGATTGTTCCTATCTTTTCGGGGTCGAAGCCTCTCTTTTTTGCTTCGCTTCTAATCATGCGTACTGCTCGTTGGCCGTCTTCCCATGCTGTCTGGTAGATGGGAAGTCCTATGGGGCGGGGGGTGCGGTAGACAAGGTTTACACATTGGAATCCGAGTTTTGTGAACTCTTCGTTCCATCTGTTTATGTAGCCTACGTCGCAGCAACATTCATAGCTTCCGCCCGAAATGAGTATCATGCAGCCTCCGTTTCTTGTCTCTTTCGAGGGGGCTTTGTACCATTCGATGTAGGCGATACGGTTCTTGTCGGGCTTGAATTCCTTGAGGCTTGTTTCGTTGGTCATTGCCGCAATCTGGTGGTCTTGCGCGTTGGGCATTTTGCCTTTGGGCCACACTCTTTCGCGTTCCTGTGCGGACAGGGTGAGGGCGATGAGCAGGGCTGTAAATAACAATGTAATCTTTTTCATAGTCATATGTTTTATTCGGTGATTTCGTCCAGCAGCATATCTGCGAGGCGGCTTGTGCCTATTCTGAAGAGTTTGCTGTTGAGCCACTCTTTGCCGAGCACCTCTTCAACTATTGTATAGTAGAGTAGGGCGTCGTCGATGGTGCTGATGCCTCCTGCTGCCTTGAAGCCTATTTTGCGGCCTGTCTTGCGGTGGTATTCTTTGATGGCGCTGCACATTGTGTAGGCTGCTTCGGGGGTTGCTCCGGGTGTCTCTTTGCCTGTCGATGTCTTTATGAAATCTGCGCCTGAATACATTGATAGGATGGCTGCCTTTTTAATGTTTCCGGTCGTTTTGAGGGCTCCTGTTTCGAGTATTACTTTCAGTGTGCTGTCGCCGCAGAGGTCTTTCAGTTCCTGTATTTCGTCGCATACGCTTTCGTAGTCGCCGCTGAGGAATTTTCCTACATTCATCACTATGTCTATCTCTGTGGCTCCTTCCTGAAGAGCGAGGGCTGTTTCGGCGATTTTCACTTCGCTGAATGTCTGCGACGAGGGGAAGCCGCCCGAAACGCATGCTACCTCTACGCTTTCTACCTCCAATGAGCTGCTTACAAGATTTGCGAAATTGGGATAGACGCATATTGCGGCTACGTTCTTAAGGTCGGGCTCTCTTGCTTCGAGCGAGTTTACCTTTTCGGTCAGTGCAAGGATGCTTTCTGCATTGTCGGTGCATTTGAGCGAGGTGAGGTCGAGGCATGAGTATATTGTCTTCAGTACCTCTTTATTTTTGTTCTTTCCGACCTTTTCATCGGCTATTTTCTTTACTGTTTCTGCTGTCTCTACTTCTGTGAGTGCTTCGCCGTATTCGCTGAGAACAAATTCGTATTTGCTCTCTTCGTCGCTGTTGTATTCGTGGTGGCAATGTCCCTCTTCGTGACAGTTGCAATGGTGGTGTCCGCTCATATTTTCTTATTTTAATTTGGGGTTGTTATTATGTCTGTTCTTGTCTCTTCTTGTCTTTTTATCGAGGTTTTTCTGCAATGCTGCGGTGAGGTCTGTACCTGTCTGGTTGGCTATGCAGATGAGTACCCAGAGTACATCGGCAAGTTCGTCGGCGAGGTCGGCTTTCTCTCCCTCTTTGAAGGACTGTTCGCCGTAGCGTCGTGCCATTATTCTTGCTACTTCGCCCACCTCTTCGGTGAGGATTGCCATGTTGGTAAGTTCGTCAAAGTAGCGGACGCCATACTCCTTTATCCATGCGTCGACCTGTTCCTGCGCTTCTTTTATTGTCATCTTATTCTCTGTTTTTGGTGTCGATGAATATTGTTACCGGACCGTCGTTTATCAGTTCCACTTGCATGTCTGCTCCGAAGACTCCGGTGGCTATGGGCTTGCTGAGTGCCTCTTCAAGCTTGCGGCAGAATTCTTCGTAGAGGGGGATGGATATTTCGGGCTTTGCGGCTCTTATGTATGAGGGGCGGTTGCCCTTTTTGGTGGATGCCATCAGTGTGAATTGGCTCACTGCGAGTATCTCTCCGCCGCTTTCAAGAATGGATTTGTTCATCACTCCCTGTTCGTCGTCGAAGATGCGCAGGTTAACGCATTTTTTTACCAGCCATTCTATCTCTTCGCTGTTGTCGCTCTCTTCTATTCCTACAAGTATGAGCTGCCCGTTTCCTATCTGCGATTCAAGTGTGCCGCCGATGCTGACTGATGCTTTTTTTACTCTTTGTATAAGTGCTCTCATTGTCTGTTTGTATTACTCTTTTTGTGGTTTGCCGAATGCTTCGGACACTATTTTTGCTTTTGCTTCTCCTATTATTTTTGCAACCTCTTCGAGGGTGGCTTCCTTTACGCGCTTTACGCTCTTGAAGTGTGTGAGCAGTGCCTGTTTGCTCTTTTCGCCTATGCCTTTTATGGTGTCGAGTTCCGATGCTATTTGCCGCTTGCTGCGTTTGTCGCGATGGAAGGTTATTGCGAAGCGGTGTACTTCGTCCTGTATCTGTGTCATCAGGCGGAAAAGTGCGCTGTTCTGTTTCAGTCCTATGCTTTCGCCGTTGCGTCCGACTATAAGTTCGGCGGTGCGGTGGCGCCCGTCTTTTACCAGTCCGGCTATGGCTATTTCGAGGTGCAGTTCGTCTTCTACCACTTGACGTATTGCCTCCATCTGTCCTTTGCCGCCATCGGCGATTATGAGGTGGGGTAGGGGGGTGTCTTCCTCTATCGCGCGGCTGTAGCGACGGCGCACGACTTCGCGCATCGAGGCATAGTCATCTGGCCCTGCAACGGTTTTTATGTTGTATTTGCGGTAATCCTTTTTAGACGGTTTCAGCTTTTTGAATACTACGCAGGCGGCTACAGCATCGCTTCCCTGTATGTTAGAGTTGTCGAAACATTCGATTATCACGGGCAGTTTTTCCAAGCCTATCTCTTGCTGTATCTCCTTCATGAGACGGGTGGCTTTCTGTTCGGGATTGAGCTTCTCCTCCATCTTCATGCGGTCGGCGCGATATTGCTTTACGTTGAGTTGCGATAGTGCCAGCAGACGCTTTTTTTCGCCCTTTTGGGGGATTGTAACGGTGGTTATGCCTTCGAGCGGGAATTCTGTTTCGAATGGCAGGATTATTTCGCGTGCATTGCTCCTGAACCGTTCGCGCATCTCTATGATGCCCATTCCCAGAAGTTCTTCGTCGGTTTCATCGAGCCGTTTCTTGTATTCGATGGTGAACGCCTGATTTATGCAGCCGTTTGTGATGTGCAGAAAGTTGATGAACGCGCTCTTTTCGTCGCTTTCTATCGAGAATACGTCTACATTTGAGATGATGGGGCTTACAACTTCGCTGCGTGTCCTGAAGTTCTCGATAAGTTCGTAACGCTCTTTCAGTGTCTGTGCCTTTTCGAAGTTGAGATTCTCTGCTTCTCTCTTCATTTCTTCGATGATGCCTGCGGTGAGTTTCTTTATGTCTCCTTTGAGTATATCTCTTATCTCTTCGATGTATTTGTTGTACTCTTCGCGTGAGATTGCGGATATGCAGGGGGCGCAGCAATTCTTAATCTGGTACTCCAGACAAGGCGAGAATTTGCCTTTGCTTATGGCTTCGGGTGTGAGATTGAGGCGGCATGTGCGCAACGGGTACATCTCCTTTATCAGTCCTAAAAGCGCATTCAACGCCCCTGCGTTGCTGTAGGGACCGTAATACCGTCCTATGTTGGGGAATATTTTTCTTGTCTTGAATATGCGTGGATAATATTCGCCGGTAATGCAGATTGAGGGGTAGGTCTTGTCGTCTTTCAGAAGCACATTGTATCGTGGCTTGTGCTTCTTGATGAGATTGTTTTCGAGCAGCAGTGCGTCCGATTCGCTGTTGACGACTATGTATTTTATGTCGGCAATCTTTGATACAAGCAGACGTGTCTTCATTGTCTGCTGTTCTTTGTTGAAGTAGGAGGATACGCGGCGCTTCAGATTCTTTGCTTTGCCTACATATATAATCACTCCTTCGTCATTCAGATATTGATAGCAACCGGGAGCATCGGGCAAGTTGTTGACGATGCTCTTCAGGTATTCTGTTCTTGTCGTTTGCTCCCGTTTCTCCATCTGCTCTGTATTGGGTTGTTATTCTCCTTCGAGTTTCAGCAACGAGTCTATCTGTGTGCCTTCGGGGAATATCTCTCTGCCCTTGAGGTCTTCGAGCTCTATGATGAAGTTTATTATTGTTTTCTTTGCCTTCATCTTCTTTACCAGCTTGTATGTTGCCAGCATTGTTCCGCCAGTGGCAAGAAGGTCGTCGTGTAAAAGCACGACGTCGTTCTCGTCTATTGCGTCCTTGTGTATCTCTATTGTGTCTGTGCCGTACTCTTTGCTGTAGCTTTCACTGACTGTCTCGGCAGGCAGCTTGCCGGGTTTGCGGGCAGGGACGAAGCCGGCGCCTAATCTTATGGCAAGTGCTGCTCCCATTACAAAACCTCTGGACTCTATACCCACTACCTTTGTGATGCCGCAGTCTTTGTACATCTCATATAGTGTGTCGTCGATTTCCTTTAGGCACTCTGCGCTTTTGAATAGCGAGGTTACATCTCTGAAGAGTATGCCGGGAATGGGGAAGTCGGGAATGGAGCGGAGGTTCTTTAAAAGCAGTTCTTTGTTCATGTCTCTCTGATTTTAGGGGTTGCGTAATGCAGTGGTTTTATATGAAATAGAAGTGTTTCACGTGGAACAAATTCAGCGCTGTGCGAGTATCAGCAGTACGTTTATGTCGCTTGGCGAAACGCCGGGTATGCGGCTTGCCTGAGCTAATGTCTCCGGATTGATGGCCGACAGTTTCTGTCGTGCTTCGGTGGAGAGGGATTGCAGTTCGTTGTAGTTGAACCTGCCCTTGATGCGGATGTTCTCCAAACGGTTTGTCTTTTCGGCAAGCTCGCGTTCGCGTTCTATGTATCCTTTGTATTTTATCTGTATTTCTGTTGCCTCGGCAATCTCCTCTTTGTCGTCGCCGAGTCTCTCCAGTCTGTCGCTGAGTGCTTTTATGTATTTGGCAATTTCGAGAATCTCTATTTGGGGACGTTCTATCAGCGACACAAGTTTGCATCCTTGAGAGAGTGGGGTGGTGCCGAGCTTTTCGAGTGATTCGTTTATGAGGTTTGGCTTTATGGAAAAGTTCTCTATGAAGCTTGTCAGTTCGCCAATCTGTTTCTCTTTTTTGCATACTGCTTCGTATCGCTCTTTGTCGGCGAGTCCTATTGCGTAGGACTTTCTTGTGAGACGCATATCTGCGTCGTCCTCTCTGAGCAGTATCCTGTACTCGGCACGCGAGGTGAACATTCTGTACGGTTCGTCCACGCCCTTTGTTACAAGGTCGTCTATGAGCACTCCTATGTAGGCCTCGTCGCGTTTGAGTATGAAGGGGGCTTTGCCTGCTATCTTCAGTGCGGCATTGATGCCGGCGATGAGTCCTTGTCCGGCTGCCTCTTCGTATCCGGTGGTGCCGTTTACCTGTCCTGCGAAAAAGAGATTCTCCACAACTTTCGATTCGAGTGTGTGGTTCAGTTGTGTGGGGTCGAAAAAGTCGTATTCGATGGCGTAACCGGGACGGTAGGCTACTGCATCCTTGAGTGCAGGTATTTTTCTGAGTGCTGTCAGTTGCACCTCCATCGGCAGTGAAGATGAGAATCCGTTTACATATATCTCTTGTGTCTCTTCGCCTTCGGGTTCGAGGAACAGCAGATGTCTGTCGCGCTCGGCAAAGGTTACGATTTTTGTCTCTATGCTGGGACAGTATCGGGGGCCTATGCTCTGAATCTGTCCGTTGTAAAGAGGAGATTCGTCGAGACCGCCGCGGAGTGTTTCGTGTACATCGGGATTGGTGTAGCACATCCAGCAGGGAAGCTGTTTGAGTTCTCTTCTTGTCTTTTTGTATGAGAAACGGTGGAAATCATTTTCGCCTTCTTGACGTTCGGTCAAATCGAGGTTTATTGAACGCTTGTCCAACCGGACAGGAGTACCTGTCTTCATCCTGTCGCTTCTGATGCCGTGACGGGTTATGGATTCTGTGAGTCCTTTTGCGGCAGGTTCGGCTACACGTCCGCCCTCTATCATCACTTTGCCTACGTGCATCAGTCCGTTGAGGAATGTGCCGGCTGTGATTATGGTGCACTTTGCAATGAATTCTGCTCCTAACTGTGTCTTCACGCCGATTGCTTTTCCCTCTTCTACAATCAGCTCAGTGGCTATGTCCTGCCACATGTGCAGATTGGGGATGTTTTCGAGTGTCTCCCTCCACAGTTGGCTGAACTTCATTCTGTCGCATTGGGCACGCGGACTCCACATTGCAGGACCTTTAGAGCGGTTTAGCATGCGGAACTGTATTGCTGCCTTGTCGGTGATGATTCCCATATGTCCGCCGAGGGCGTCAATTTCGCGCACAATCTGTCCTTTGGCGATGCCGCCTATGGCTGGATTGCAGCTCATCTGGGCAATCTTGTTCATGTCTATGGTCATCAGACAGGTCTTTGCCCCAAGAGCGGCTGCTGCGGCAGCGGCTTCGCATCCTGCGTGGCCTGCGCCTATAACTATTACATCGTATTGGAATTTCACAACTCTTTATTTTGGGTTTTCCTTTTGCGAAGATACAACAAAGAAATGAATTTTAGCCTCTCTTGTTCAAGAAGCTTCTTATTGCTTGCTGCTTTCTTGCTCTTGGCTTAGTATGAATTCTTCGGCAGGTTTCAGGGCGTCGAGTTTGCCTACGTCGATGAATCTGAGGTTTTCTGCTTCTACACCATATATAGGCATTTTGCGTGCAGCCCACATGTAGAAGCTCATTATGGGGAAGCGTGTGCCGTCGGTGGTGTCGCCGGGAAGCTCCTTTTCCTTGATATACTCCTCCATCAGGTCGAAGACACGGTCGCTCATTATGTGTATGCCGGAGAATGCGAGGGCGCGACATTCGTTTGGCTTGATGTCGGGAGATATTGTATGATGGTCGCCGGTGTCGGTGTTCTGCCATCCTACAAGGCGCATATCTTCGGGGTCGAACAGCAGGAAACGGGTTGTCTTGCGGTTGCTCACGAGCAGTGTGGCAAGGGCTTCCTCCTTTGCCTCAGAGATGAATTGCTGTATGTTGCAGTCAGATAGTATGTCTACGTTGTGTATAAGGAATTTTCCGCAACCTTCGAGATGAGGGCGGGCATGCAGTACGGCTCCGCCTGTTTCGAGCAGTCTGGCGCGTTCGTCGCTGATGGCGAAATGGGCTTTCCCTTCAACTTGTTCGTCGGTGCTTATCCACTCCTGTTCTGCTATCCATGCCTCTATCTTGTCGGCAAAGTAGTGTATGTTTACTACAATGTCATTTATTCCTGCTGCGTTTATCTTGCGCGCAACGTGTTCGATGAGCGGCTTGCCGCATACGGGGACAAGGGCTTTGGGAAGTGTGTCGGTCAACGGTTTTAGGCGTGTTCCCAGACCGGCTGCGAAAATCATGGCTTTCATATTGAATGTCTGTTATGGTTGTTTCTTTTTTATCTGCGCATTTTTTATCTGCACATAAGTTCGCATACTTTGTTTTGCCAACGTCGTGCGAGTTTGGGTTTCATTATTCCTTGATTGAAGATTACAAAGGCGAGCGTATGGCCGTTGCGTGCTTGGGCATAACCTGCAAGAGTGCATATTCCGCTAACGGTGCCGGTCTTTGCACGTATTTTGCGTTCGGCAGCGGTTCCTGCCATTCTGCCTTTCAGTGTGCCTGTCCAGCCTGACAGCGGCAGGTTTTGTTGTATGGTGTTGAATATTAATTTGTTATTGTATATATGCCTGAGTGCTTGCATCATGATGTCGGCAGATATGTAGGTGTAGGGAGAGAGTCCCGACCCGTCTGCTATTTTGTATTCGTCTGTTGTGTTCAGCCTGTAGTCGAGAAAGCCCTTCATTATGTTTACGCCGTCTTTGTGTGTTATGGGGCGATGGCCGTAGAGTGCTCCAAGATGGTATATGAGCGCTTCGGCACACAGATTGTTGCTCTCTTCGAGGGCTTCTTTTACTACGTCTGTTATGGGGCGATGTTTTATGTAGAGTGTATCTGTGGTGCAGGGGAGTGCGCTGCGTGCCGTTGTGCGCACTTTTATGCCGCGTGAGGAGAGTTTTTCGAGCAGGGTGGCAATGAAATGCTCTTCGGAACGGAAAAGGTTCATCCTTTCGCCTGTGGCGCCGGTGCAGTTGCCGCGTATTCTTATTGTGTTGGAGTTTTCCAGCCAGTCGCGCATTATGGTCAGTTTGCCTTTCGAGGCGTCGTTGCAGATGGCTTCGTTCACTATGGTGTAGTATGACGATTGTGGGGTGCAGGTTACGGTAGGGGCTTTCCCTTGCGATGTGGGTTTTACGCTTACATCTACGCAGCCCCCGTTGAGCATGAGCGGTGAAATGTATGGTTGAAATTCCCATGGGGTGTCGTCCCACGACCATCCGGGTCCCCAATAGATGGAGTCTGTGAATGTGCAGTCGGCAAAGAGTGTGTCTATCGTGGTGCCTTCGGCGACGGATGCTGCCATTGCATCGAGGTCTGCCTCGGAGAAGAGCGGGTCTGTCTCCCCATGCAGGTAGAGGTTTCCTTCTCTGCTGCTGAGGGTTGTGTTTATTGTGTAGTCAATGCCCAATCTTTCGATGGCTATGCTTGAGGTCAGCAATTTGAGGACTGATGCAGGACGGCACATTTTCCCGCTTCTGTGGCTGTATATCTCCTTGTTGTCGTCGAGGTCATATATGGCTACTGATACGTCGCTGCTGTTGAACAGTTTGTCGCGTAGCAGTGAGTCCATTGAGGTGGCAATGCCCTGTGCTTGTGCGGCAAGGTGTATGCAAAGTATTGTTATGGTCGTGGCGAGGGTTTTCATATATTGGTGCAGGAAAGTTTTATAGAAATGAGACTGCATCGTTTTTTGTGATGCAGTCTCATTGTCTTAAGCGTTTTCAGTCTCTTGTACTGTTGCCTGTGATATGTTTTTCATATTCTGCATATCTTTGGACATTCTCTTGTGGGTTGGAGAGTTTTCTATGTATGATATAAGCTCTTCGTTGTCGAGGTCCTTATCGTCGAATATGAATACCTTGAACTGTTCCTTGTAGAAACTGTTCATCATGTCTACCAGGTTTTTCTCGTCAATCTCTTTCTGCTTCTCATCCTCTTCGAGCAATGGGCGCATCTCAGGGATGTTGTGCATGCCGAATCCTGTGGCGAGCACTGTTACTTTGACTTCGCCTTTTTTCAAGGTGCTGTCCTCGCTCACTCCCCAGATGACTTCGATGTTTTCGTCGTTGAATCTCTTCATGAAACTGGTTACCAGTTCCATCTCGCCCATTTTGAGGTTGATTTCGTTATTCTCGTCTTCTTCTTTTTCGATGTAGATGTTGAAGAGGATTTTCTTGGAGTTGTATATGTCGTTGTTGTTGAGCAATGGGGAGTGCAGGGCTTTGTCGATAGCTCCGGCGAGCCGTTGCTCGCCTTTGTCGACGCCGTTGCTCATTATTGCTACTCCGCCGTCTTTCAACACCTTTTCGACGTCTTTGAAGTCGAGGTTTATTATGCCGTGCGTGGTGATGATTTCTGCGATGCTTTTTGTGGCGACGGTAAGCACCTCGTCCACTTTCTTGAAACCGGTTTTCAGACTGAGTTCAGGATATATTTCAAGCAAGCGCTGGTTGTTTATGACAAGCAGGGCATCTACGTGTTTGGCTATTTCTGTTACTCCTTGCAGTGCTTGACGTATCTTGTTGTTTCTCTCGAACTTGAAAGGTATGGTTACTATTCCTACTGTCAGTATGCCGAGACTTTTGGCTATCTGGGCTACTACCGGGGCAGCTCCGGTGCCTGTACCTCCTCCCATGCCGGCAGTGATGAAAACCATTTTTGTGCCGTCGTTGAAGAGTTTTTCTATGCTCTCGCGGCTCTCTTCGGCTGCTTTGCGCGCAACTTCGGGGTTGTTGCCGGCTCCGAGACCTTCACCGAGCTGCACTTTTACGGGGATTGGTGAATTTGCAAGGGCTTGCGAGTCTGTATTGCATATTACAAAGGATACGTTATGTATTGTTGTGCGGTACATGTTTCCTACTGCGTTGCCGCCTCCACCGCCTACGCCTATAACCTTTATTATTCTGGGTGCATCTGACGGTTGCTGGAATTTAAGTGTATCTTCTTCGTTCATTGTTGTGGCTGTTGTGGTGGTTGTTATTTCTCTGTCGGTGTGTTGTCGTCGAAGTTTACATCCTCTTCGGTTTTTGTGGCATTGTCCACGTATGTCTTGGTTCCGTTCCAAATGCCGTTTAGCGTGCTGTTGAATCTTTTGCTTATTTTTTTGAAAAACAGCTTTGTCTTGATACCGGTTCTGGAGCGTTTTTTCCTTTTGTTATCAGAGGGGGCTGCTGAATCCGGTTCTATTGCTTCTTCTTTCGTGTCTTCCTCGTTTCGTATCTCTGTCTCGATCTCTTCCTCCTCTGATGTCTTTTGCGGTACTTCTTCCTCTTTTTTGTCTTCTTTGCGTTTTTTAGGAGTTTTGGGCTTGGGTTCTGCGAAATTCTCTTCGGGGAATATTTCTCCCATTCCTGTGATTGGATATTGCTGTTCGTAGCAACAGTTCTGTTTGCCGTTTTTGATGAGTCCCAATAGGATTGCGCTTATTTCGCTCTTGTGCTTGTGTTCGTTGTTTATGCAGAATTCGGCAAGCGGGTTCGAGGCGAGCCTCATTCTTATGCCGGGCAGATTATCTGCAATCAGGCGTTCAATGTTCCTTAAGTTTGAGCCTCCTCCGGTGAAGACTGCGTATGTTATCCTCTCGTTTGAGTGTTTGATGCGGTGGTTGACGTTCTGAAGTATTTCTGCCATTCGTGCGCTGATAATGCTGTCGCGCAACTCTTTCTTTATGCAGCTGTCGAGATTGTCGCAGTTGTATCCGGCATGTCTTTTGAGTGTTTCGGCATCTTCGTATGAAATGTGCTCGGCAGCAAGGTCGCGTGTTATGTTGGCGCTGCCTATCGGGATTACACAGAGACTTCTCAATATGCCGTTGCTGTACAAGGTAAGGGTGGTCGTCTCGGCTCCTATGTCTACAAGAGCACATCCGTCGCGTTTTTCGCTGTTGCTGAGCAGCTCTTCGGCATTAATCTTGGCAGCAGTGAAGCTGTCGGCGATTTCTACTTTGGCAATGTTGAGGCTCTCTTCCAGCTGACGCATGAACTGGCTTTTTATAATGATGTTTACGTAGTTGCCTTCTATACGGTTTACACTCATTCCTACGGGCGTGAGACATGGATCGCCGCCGAGCTTGTATTCTTGGGAGATGACCTGTATTCTCTGGTAGTCGGCGGGGATGTTGGCAGCTTCGTCATTTTCGAACGCCATGTTCTCTATGATGTATTGTGTTATCTTGGTATATTCCTTGAACTCGGTTACTATGTTGGTCTTTACCGATTTCAATGACATGCCGTTTATGGAGATATATGCCTTTTCTATGCTTATTCCTCCTAACTGTTCTTCGAGCTTGTTTATTACATTGGTGATGCATCGTCCGGTCTCGTCGATGTTGCGTACTACGCCCTTTGATATGAATCCGTTGACAGGTTCTTGGGCATATGCTATTATGGTGGTGCCATCGTAGCCGTTGATGCCTACTGCACCCTGTATCTTGGAGGTACTTATATCCAGTGCTACTATGTATTCTTTTGTTGCCATATTCTAATCTTTCTTGGTGCAGATGACTTGTTTGTCAAACTCTATATTCAATCTGTTGTATTTGTTCCAACCTATTCTGTTGAGTCCTTTATCGTAGAATTCTTCCAATTTTGCCAGTTTGTCTTCTATGTTTTCGGCTCTGCCGAGTTCTATCAGATGGTTGCCTATTCGAGGGACAAGTACGAACTCTTGTCTTTGGTTTATGTGTATCTGTTCAACCTGTTCGCGCCAGAACCGGTTCTCCTGAAGGAAAAGAGCCATTCTTACCAGTCCGGCGACACATTCCTCGTTTTTTATCTCTCCACTTGCTACGGGGAGGTATATTGCTGATTCTATGCTCTTTATCTTGGAACCTTTGTCGTCGAGGTAGTATTCGCCTGACTGGTCAAACACGTGCAGGATGGGTTCTTTGCAACTGATTCTTACGGTTACTTTGTTCTTGTGTGTCTTGTAGCATTCACATTCATCTATTACTGAGATGTTTTTCAGCACCTTTTCTATCTCGATGCTGCTGATTTTTTCCATCGGTACATCCTTGAACCGGAATCCTTTCTGTTGCAGTTGCAGTTCAATGCTTTTCTGGCTGAGTACCTGTTTGCCGTTGTCGCTTATTTCTATTTCGAGCCCTTGACATTTGGGCGCTGCGGGCGGGGCATTCAGATAGAGAACAGCGAGCAACAGGTAGGCTGCGGCTGCTACAGTGACGGTTATTATGACTATCTTCTTGAACATTCTTTTCTTGTTTTATTTGCTCCGTTGTTTCAGTATTCCGGCTATTTGCGGTACATCGTTTTCGAGGTCGCCGGCTCCGAGACATATAAGCACTTCGAACTCCTCTTTTCGCTCTCTGATGTATTCTACGGCATCGGTGCGCTTGCATTGGCTTTTCTTTACTCCGTTATCGATGTTGTCGTATATAAGCGCGCTTGTTACTCCGGGGATGGGCAGTTCGCGTGCAGGATATATGTCGAGCAGTATCACCTCGTCGAAGAGCGACAGAGTCTCGGCAAACTCCTTGTAGAAGTCTTTGGTGCGGCTGAAAAGATGGGGCTGGAACATGGCGGTTATCTTCTTGTCGCGGTAGAGTTCCTTCATGGAGAGTGCGCAGGCTTTTATCTCGTCGGGGTGGTGGGCATAGTCGCTCAGAAGAACTATGTTCTCTTCTTTGAGCTTGAAGTCGAAACGGCGTTCTACACCGCAGAATGTGCCCATTGCTGCTTTTATCTCCTCGTCATAGGCTCCGCTCAACTGGGCAACAGCCATAGATGCAATTCCGTTCTCTATGTTTATGCTTACGGGTACTCCGAGTTCGACATCTTCTATCTTGCCGAATGGCGAGACGTAGTCGATGATGATGCGTCCGTTTCCTATGCGTATGTTCTCGGCATGGAAATCGCCGCTTTCGCGTCCGTAGGTGTAGCAGGTTACACCCTCTTTGGGACGGGGTTTTACTTCGAGTCCCTCATGCACTATCATGTATCCGTCTTCGCGTATGAGCTCGGTGAAGCAGGCGAAACTTTCGAGATAGTTCTCTTTTGTTCCGTAGATGTCGAGGTGGTCGGCATCTGCTGATGTTATAAGCGCTATGTAGGGGGTGAGCTGCAGGAATGAGCGGTCGTATTCGTCAGCCTCTATTACCACAAGGTCGCTCTTGTCGGTGAGGATGAGGTTGCTGTGGCAGTTCTTGGAAATGCCTCCGAGAAAAGCTGCGCAGTCCACGTGGGAGTTGTGCAGGAGGTGGGCTGTCATGGTCGAGGTCGATGTCTTGCCATGAGTGCCGGCTATGCAGAGTCCGCGCTTGTCGCGTGTGATGAGTCCAAGCACTTCGGCGCGTTTCTTGATAGTGTATCCTTGTTTGCGGAAGTATTGCAGCTCTTTGTGGTCTTGAGGTATGGCGGGGGTGTATATTACAAGCGTGCTTGCAGGGTCGAAGTTGCTTGAGATTATGGATTCGATATTTTCTTCGAAGTGCAGCAGGGCGCCTTCTTCTATGAGTTTGCCGGTGAGTGCGCTTGGTGTACGGTCATACCCCGCTACCTCTTTGCCTTCGCTGAGGAAGTAACGTACAAGGGCGCTCATGCCTATGCCGCCGGCGCCGAGGAAATATATGGTCTTTATATATTTCAGTTTCATTGAAGCTTCTTATTTCAGGTTTTCGTTTTTGCGTCTTGTCTCTTTCTCGGCGTATGCTTCGGCGAGAAGAATTACCTCTTCGGCTATCTCTTCGGCAGCTTTTGGCTTTGCCATCTTTTTGATGTTCTTGCTGAGGGTGGCGAGCCTTTCGTCGTCGAGTACAGCTGCTATTGCTGTGCCGATGAGCTTTTCCTGCGCTTCGTTGTCGCGTATGAGTATTGCAGCCTCTTTCTCCACAAGTGCCATTGCATTTTTTGTCTGGTGGTCTTCCGCTACGTTGGGAGAGGGGACAAGTATGGCGGCTTTGCCCAGCAGGGCGAACTCCGATATTGAACCGGCACCGGCTCTTGAGATTACAAGGTCGGCTATGCCTAAAGCCGATGCCATGTCAGAAACAAAGTCGGTTATCGTCAGGTTTGCAGGTTTTCCGGCATTTTCTATCCGTTCTGTAATTTCCTTGTGGTAGTATTTTCCTGTCTGCCAGACGAACTGTATCTCCGGATTGGCCTTTATGGTATCGAGCGAGTGCATCATGCTTTCGTTTATTGTGCGCGCGCCCAAGCTGCCTCCTACAAGGAGTATGCATTTTCTTGCGGGGTCGAGATTCATTGCTTTGGCACACTCTTCGCGGCTGCCTTGTCTGCTGAGCAGAGTGTTGCGTACGGGGTTGCCGGTCAACTTCAGTTTTTCATGCGGGAAGAAACGCTCCATGCCTTCGTAGGCAACACATATCATTTTGGCTTTTTTTGCGAGCAGTTTGTTGGTTACTCCTGCATATGAGTTCTGCTCCTGTATTAGAGTGGGAATATCCATCTTTGCAGCAATGTTCAGTGTAGGACCGCTTGCATAGCCGCCGACTCCCACTGCTACCTGAGGAGCGAAATCCTTTATTATTTTCCTTGCCCTTATGCGGCTGATGAACAGTTTCCACAGCACTTTTATATTGCGTAAGGGATTGCTGCGGTCGAATCCCATTACCGGAAGCCCTACTATCGGATACCCGGCTTCGGGAACGCGTTGCATTTCCATACGGTTTTCTGCTCCGACGAAGAGTATTTCTGCGTCGGGGTATTTGCTCTTGATGGCGTCGGCTATGGAAAGGGCAGGAAATATATGTCCGCCGGTGCCTCCTCCGCTTATTATTATTCGATAGTTCTTGCTCATGTCGGTTCTTGCTTGTGTGCTTCTTTTTCCTCTGTTGCAGTGTTTCTTCTCTTCTCTTTATCGGCCTTGAGCTTGCCGGCATATCTGCTGACGCTGAGTATCATTCCGATGTATATGCTGTTGGCAAGCAAGGATGTACCGCCGCGGCTTATGAGCGGCAGCGGTTGGCCGCTGATGGGGAACAGACCGGTGGATATGGACATGTGTATCATTGCCTGTATGCCTATGAGCAGTGCTGCACCCATTATCAGATAGGCGGCAAAGGGGTCATCGCAGTTCTTTGCTATCTGTCCTGTGTGGAACAGCAGTGTCAGATAGAGTATTATCACTCCTACACAGCCTATAATCAGTCCCCACTCCTCTATTATTATTGCATATATAAGGTCGGAATATGCTTCGGGCAGATATTCGCGCTGCTCGGAGTTGCCGGGACCTTTGCCGAAGATTATGCCGCTTGAGGCTATTGCAATGTTGGCATACTTGCGTTGGTCGCCTTTGCCGTCATCGCCTTTCTCTTTCTCGTTTTTAACTTCGGTGAATATGAAGGGCATGAAGCTTTTTATTCGCCCCTGCCATGTGATTATTCGTTTTAACGGTGTGTCTCTTACTTTATCTGCCGGAATTACCAGTATTGTTGTTGCTCCTATTACTGCAAGCACTGCACAGATGAATGTGAATTTAGCCATAAGCTTGCCGGGAAGGTTTGCCAGCAGAAGCATAAGAAAGACGGTGAAGAGTATTATTAGTGTTGTAGAAAGGTTGTTTGCCAATATGAATCCGCAAACACCTAACGTTGCAAGTGTTATGTTTCTCAGTGTTCTTACTGCAGTTTCTCTTTCATTTTGCCAATCGGCTATAAACCTGGATACAAGCATCAGCAGTCCTATCTTGGCAAACTCGGACGGTTGAATGCTATGGCCGCTTACTTCAAGCCAACGTTTGGACTCGTTCCTTTCTTCTCCGAAGAAAGTTCCGTATATAAGCAACAGTGTAAATGCGATATATGCGTATGGTGCTGCTTTCTTGAACCACTCCATTGGCACATTGTGTACTGCCCATGCTGTAAAGATTCCCAATAACAGGAATTTGGCATGTCCTATCAACGGTCCCCACAGGCTGACGTATCTGGGGGTGAGGCGGCTTGTCGCGCTGAATACTTCAATAAGCGATATGGCACAGAATACGGCAAATATTATCCATGTTACCGTGTCGCCTTTGAATATCTTTTTTGTTATGTTGTTCATTTTTTCTAAAGCTTGATTTGCTATGCCTGCTTTTCGTTCTCTTCTCTCAATCTGTGTACCTCTTCCTTGAACTGTTCGCCTCTGTCTTCGTAGCTTCTGAAGAGGTCGAAGCTTGCGCAACATGGGCTTAACAGTACGGTTTCGCCCTCTTTTGCCATTTCGCTTGCTTTCTCAATGCAGTCGTGCATGGTGTTTACGTCGGCTACAGGCAGGTTGTAGCCGTCGAAGAAGGAGTGCAGTTTGCTGTTGTCGGCGCCGAGGAAGATGAGTCCGTTGCATTTTTCTTTCACAAGCCCGGCTATTTCGCTGTAGTCGTTGCCTTTGTCTTTGCCGCCGAGGATAAGTATGGTCTTTCTCTTCATGCTCTGGAGGGCATACCAGCAACTGTTTACATTGGTGGCTTTGGAGTCGTTTATATATTCGACCCCGTTTACTTCTGCGACTTTTTCGAGACGGTGTTCTACTCCTGTAAAGCTTTTAAGCGCCTCTTTGATGGTGCTTTTGCGTATGCCGGCTACGTTTGCCGATATTCCGGCTGCCATGGAGTTGTAGAGGTTGTGTTTGCCGGTGAGGGCAAGCTCTTCCTGCTCCATGTTGAAGGGGGTGGGCTCCGTGAAGATTATCTTTTCGCCTTCGGAGTATGCTGCGAGACCTTCGCGCTTCTCTTCGGCGAAGGGGTAGAGCTTTCCGTGTTTGTACTTTTCGAGTTCGCGGTTTATGATGGGGTCGTCGCTCCAATAGATGAAAGCGTCATCGGGCTGCTGGTTCTGCAGGATGCGGAATTTGGCATCCACATAGTTCTGCATCTTGTGTTCGTAGCGGTCCAGATGGTCGGGGGTGATGTTCATGAGCACTGCTACGTTTACGCGGAACTCATACATGTTGTCCAGCTGGAAACTGCTCAGTTCCACTATGTAGTAGTCCTTGTCGCCTTCGGCTACCTGCAATGCAAGGCTTTTGCCTATGTTGCCGGCAAGACCTACATTGAGTCCTGCCTCGCGGAATATATGATATATGAGTGAAGTGGTGGTGGTTTTGCCGTTGCTGCCGGTGATGCACACCATCTTGGCTTTAGTGTAACGGCCTGCAAATTCAATCTCTGAGATTATGGGGATTCCTGCTGCTTTTGCTTTTGTTATAATGGGGGCATCGCCGGGGATACCGGGACTTTTTATTATTTCTTGAGCCGAGAGGATTTTTTCTTCGCTGTGCTGCTGTTCCTCCCAGGGTATATCATGGCTGTCCAATTGCTCCTTATATCGGTCGGCAATCTTGCCGAAGTCCGATACAAAGACGTCGAATCCCAATTTCTTGGCGAGTATGGCTGCGCCGCTGCCACTCTCTCCGGCACCGAGTATTACTATTCTTTTTTCCATATTATCTTACCTTGAGCGTCATTATTGTTATTGCTGCGAGCACGATTGTTACAATCCAGAAGCGTACTGTTACTTTTGCTTCGTGCATTGGTTTCAGGGGCTTCCTTATGAGATATGTGCTCTCTTTGTCCAGTTTGTCATCGCTTATTGTGTAGTGGTGGTGAAGCGGTGTGCATTTGAATATTCTTTGGCGTATCCCTTTCTTCTTGCCCTGTTTGAAGTAGGCTACTTGCAGGATTACCGAAAAATTCTCTACTACGAATATTCCGCACAGTATCACAAGCAGTATCTCTTTGTGGAGCAGTATGGCTATTACTGCTATTATTCCGCCAATGGTGAGGCTGCCTGTATCGCCCATGAATACCTGTGCAGGGAAGGCGTTGTACCACAGAAAGCCTATGAGGGCTCCCACAAAGGCACATACGAATATTACTACCTCTTCGCTGCCGGGAAGGAACATAATGTTCAGGTATTCTGCCATATTCACATGGCTCGATACGTATGCGAGTATGCCGAGCGTCACTCCCATGATGGCTGCATTGCCGGCGAGCATTCCGTCCATGCCGTCGTTGAGGTTGGCTCCATTTGATACGGCTGTTACTATGAATATGGTAACCACTACAAACAGTGCCCATCCTGCAGCGCGGGAGTATTTGCCGCAGAACGACATTATCTCGCTGTAGTCGAGGTTGTGGCTTTTTATGAAGGGGATTGTGGTCTTTGTCAGCTTTTCGGCTTTTTGTTCGTGCTGGACCTCTATCCGGTTGTCCGAACCGGTTACGGTTATGTTCTCGCGCATCACTGCTTGGGGGCTCAGGTAAAGGGTCAGTCCTATGAGCAGACCGAGACCTACCTGGGCTGCGACCTTTAATTTCCCCGGCAAACCGTCCTTGTTCTTCTTGAACGTCTTTATGTAGTCATCGGCAAATCCTACTATTCCCAGCCACACGGTGGTGATTATCAGCAACAGCATGTACACGTTGTTTAAATGCCCTATAAGCAGGCATGGGACGAGGATTGAGACTATGATGATGAGTCCGCCCATTGTGGGGACACCGACCTTGAGGTTGTTCTTGTCGAGGTCTCTCAGAGTCTCGCTTATCTGTTTTCTTTTGAAGTAGCGTATGAAGTATTCTCCGAAGATGGCGGAGATGAGCAGGGCGAGCACTATGGTAAGCAGAGCACGGAACGAGGTGTATCCGAACAGTCGCCATCCGGGTATATTGTACTCCTGCATCAGTTGGAATATGTAGTTTAGCATGGTGCGTCGTTTTTTATTGGTTGTTGAATATTTCCCTTACAACTTCTTTGTCATCGAAGTGGTGCTTTACTCCTTTTATCTCCTGATAGTCCTCGTGTCCTTTGCCGGCGATTACTATGACATCGCCTTTGGCTGCGAGGGCGCAGGCTGTCTTTATGGCCTCTTTACGGTCGACGATGCTTATAACCTTGCGGCGTTGCTCGTCATTGAGTCCGGCGAGCATGTCGTTGATTATCTCTTGCGGTTCTTCGAAGCGGGGGTTGTCCGAGGTTATTATCACTCTGTCGCTTGCCTTTACGGCTTCTTGTGCCATTAAGGGGCGTTTGCCTTTGTCGCGGTTGCCGCCGGCTCCCACTACAGTTATTATGCTTCCTTTGCCGCGCAACACTTCGCCGACAGTGCCGAGCACGTTCTTTATTGCGTCGGGAGTGTGGGCATAATCTACTATTGCCGAATAGCCCTCTTTGCTGTGTATGGTCTCGAAACGTCCCGATACGGGCTTCAGACTGCTCAGTATGCGCAGCACTTCACCCGGTTCCTTGCCAAGTTCTACGGCGGTGGCGAATATTGCAAGCAGATTGCTTACATTGAACCTGCCTGTGAGGTGGGTAGTGAATTCTATGCGGTTGAATTCGAGCAACATTCCGTCGAGGTGTGTCTCTATGATGCGTCCTTTGTAGTCTCCGAGTGTGCGTGCCGAGTATTTTTTTATGTCGGCGCGGGTGTTCTGTACCATCACAGGACCGTTCTTGTCGTCGAGGTTGGTGATGGCAAAGGCGTCCGAAGGCAGATGGTCGAAGAAGCTTTTCTTGCATCTAAGATATTCCTCCATTGTGTTGTGGAAGTCTATGTGGTCGCGTGTGAGGTTGGTGAATATTCCTCCGGCGAAGCGCAGTCCGCCTATGCGTTCCTGTGCGAGCGAGTGTGAACTTACCTCCATGAATACATATTCACATCCTTCGTCCGCCATCTTTCCGAGCAGACGGTTGAGGGAGACTACATCGGGGGTGGTGTGTGTCGAGGGGTAGGCTTCACCGTCGATGTAGTTGCATACGGTGGAGAGCAGTCCGCATTTGTGTCCCATGTTGCGGAATAGTTCGTAGAGGAGGGTGGCAATGGTTGTCTTGCCGTTGGTTCCCGTCACTCCCACAAGCTTGAGCCGCTCTGTAGGGTTGCCGAAGAATGTTGTCGCTATCTTGCCTGCAACCGCCTGGCTGTCAGCTACCTTTATATATGCGACGTTGGGGCTGATCTGTTCGGGAAGTGATTCGCACACTATTGCTGCGGCTCCTTTTTCTTCGGCTGCAGTGATGTATTTGTGCCCGTCGACCTGTGTGCCACGCATTGCTATGAAGATATCGCCGGGTGCAACCTGCCGTGAGTCGATGTTCACGCCGGTTATCTCCGATTCGTTCTTGGGAAGTATTATGTGTATTGACTGTATCTCTCTTGTTATATTTTTTAGTTGCATGGCTGTAGGGTTTACGGTGTTAGTGTAATGTGTATATAGCTTCCTTTGCCGGCTTTCTGTCCGGGGGGGATTGTCTGGCTGGTTACTTTTCCGTAGCCGCTGAGACGGGTGTTGAGTCCCGCTTTTTTCAAAAGGTATATTGCGTCTTTTGCTCCCATTCCTCTTACATCGGGTACAATGCCTTCTTTAATGTCGCGCGGTTCGTAGCTGAGTTTATCTCCATCCTTGCTGATTTTTCCCCAAACAACTTCTTCCGAATCCTTTATTTTGTTGCCGGTCTCGATGTCGAGTTTGTCGAGCAGGTAGCTTGCTGCTGTGAGGTTGCCGTTCTTTGCAGGTGGAGTGTGGCTGTTGACGGTGTCTGTCGCGGCAGTCAGGGGCAGTCTCAGGCTCTTTGCCATCACCCTTTCGGCAATCTCTTTGAATACAAGTCCCGACATTCCGCCGCCGCTGCCGGGGCCTGCCTTTATTATCTGTACTATACATGTATATTGCGGCTTGTCGGCAGGGAAGTATCCGCAGAAACTGAGCAGGTACTCCATTGGGGAGTAGTTGTATCCGTGTCCTGGTTTTACTCTTCGTGCTGTTCCTGTCTTGCCAGCAACCTGGAACTTGTCGGTCTTTACTTTCTTTCCGGTACCGTTCTTGTCGTTGACTACCTCGAAGAGTATCATTTTAAGGTCTTTTACGGTCTGTTCGGAGAGAGCTCTTTCTCTCAGCACTTCGGGTTCGAACTCATGTATTACCTCGCCGTCCCTTATTATATTCTTTACAATTCTTGGCTTCATCTGTTTGCCGTCGTTGGCTATTGTGTTGTAGAATGTTACCATGTTCAATGGAGTGCTTTCCACAACGTAGCCGTAGGACATTGAAACAAGGTCCATGAGCGACCAGTTCTTCTCTTTCGGAGACTTTATGTATGGTTTCCTTGAGCCGAGCAGAATGTCGTACTTGTCGTCTGCGCCCATTGCTTTGAGGCGGTCGACAAATTTTTGCGGATTCTTTTTGTAGCCACGGTTTATTATCTCTCCCATGCCTATGTTCGAGGACTGCTCCATAACTTCGATGACGCTGTATTTGTCGGTACCGTTGCTGTAGCTGCCGGTGTCGCTTATTCTCTTGCCTCCGTAGAATACGTGCGACTTGTTGTGATGGGGCACGGAGTCGTAGGGGGTTATGAGCTTGTCTTCTAATGCGGCGGCAAGAGCGATGGGCTTGAAGATGGAGCCGGGATTGCTTCTCTCATACACGAAACTTTCCATCTCCTTGTATGCGCCTTCTGCGATGCGGGTGAGGTTGACTATGGATTTTATGTCGCCTGTCTCCACTTCCATCAGTATTACGCGACCCGATATGCCGTTTACTTTTATCAGTTCGTTCAAGAGGGCTGTTTCGCAGATGTCCTGCATTTCAACGTTGAGTGTTGTCTGTATGTCTGAGCCGTTTATGGCAGGAATATCTATTATGCCTATCTGTTTGTTGTTTATCAGAGTGGTGTGCTTTACGCCCGGTGTTCCACGCAGGATTGAGTCGTATTTCAGTTCAAGTCCGCGATATGCAGAGTCCTTTTCTGAATTGAATCTTCCGAGTGTATGTTCGGCGAGCGAACCGAAAGGTTTCTTGCGTATGGTGTCTTTTCCTTCGCCCAATCCGCTGTATGCGGTCCTCTCACGTAATATGTGGAATTTTTTCAGTTCTTTGTATTGTGCGTATGATACCTTGCGGGGAAGGAATTTGTGGTATCTCGATTTTTTAGCTTTTCCTTTGAGCAGGTGGCTTTTGTATTGCTGCACACTCCATTGGGGGCAGAATTGGTGGAGTTCTATGCATAGTGAGTCTATCTCTTTTTTCCAGATTTCGTCTCTTTTCTCATTGGTCTTCCTTTCTATGTCTTTGTTCTTGTCGCGGTATACGAATTCTATGAACGGTGTATATTGGGGGATGCTGCTGACGAGCAGTTCGCCCTTGTCGCTGAGAATGTTTCCACGCTGGGGCTTTACGGGGAGATTCACCTTCACCTGCTTGCTCTTTTCTTTCATCCATCTGCCGCGGTCAATGGTCATCAGTATAGTTGCCATTGCAACTATACATATTGCCCAAGGAAGAAATCCGCAGATTATCATGGACATGTAGCGTGTCTTTATTTCATCTCTGTCTTTGAACATTATCTCTCTATTTTATCACGTAAGGCGGTTGTGTGGCTATTCTTAATTCGCTGTTGTTGTCTTTTATATATTTTTCGATGTGTGATTGCCGTCCTTTCTCGGAAAGTTCGCTCTGTTTGTCGAGCACATCGTATTTGAGTGTCGTAACCTCTGTCTTGAGCCTTGAAATTGTTTGCAGTTCCTGTTGGAAAACATATCTGTTTCCTACGTACAGCAGCATATATATGATTATGACAATGAACAGACCGGGGTTGTTTGTTATTCTTTCGTCCCTGAAATATTTGCCATTGAAGATTTTGGCAAATATTCCCTCTTTTTTCTTTTTGGGTGCCTGGTTTTTACCCGGTGATTCTTCGTTTTTTATCATAGTGTTGTCTCTTCATTTTTAATAGCGACTCTGAGCTTGGCACTGCGTGAGCGGGGGTTGCGTTCGAGCTCTTCGTCTGTGGGGGTTATTATCTTTTCGGTTGTGAAAGGCGATGTGCTTCGTCCGAAGAAGTCTTGCTCTATCTTGCCGTCGATGTTGCCGCTTTTCATGAAGTTCTTTACTATGCGGTCTTCTATCGAGTGGTATGTTATTACTACGAGTCTGCCGCCTGGCTTGAGCACCTCCTTGCATTGCTGCAACATATCTTTCAGGCTTTCCATTTCGTGGTTTATTTCGATGCGCAGTGCCTGAAATACTTTTGCCATCTCCTTTTTCTCGCGTTGTGGAGGACAGAAGGGCTTGGCGGTCTCAATGAGGTCGTTTACCCGTCTGTATGGTCTGGTGCCTCTTCTTTTCACTATTGCCGATGCAAGCTTGCGGCTGCAGTTCAGCTCGCCGTAGAGCTTGAATATTTCGGCGAGTTTCTCCTCAGTGGCAGTATTCAGCAGGTCGGCAGCAGTCTCTCCGCCACGTTTGTTCATGCGCATGTCGAGGTCGGCATCGAAGCGGAACGAGAATCCGCGTGTCTCATCGTCGAAGTGGTGTCCCGATACCCCTAAGTCGGCGAGTATCGCATCAAGGCCTTCAACTCCGTAGTAGCGCATGAAGTTGCGCAGGTATCTGAAGTTGCTTCGCACGAATGTGAAGCGTGCATCGTCGGGGGTGTTCTTTTCGGCGTCCTCGTCCTGGTCAAATCCGAACAGTCTGCCTTCTTCGCCCATTCGCGAGAGTATTTCGCGTGTGTGACCGCCTCCGCCAAAGGTGAGGTCGGCGCAAAGGGTGTCGCCTTCGGCCTGCATTTTGTCGACGCTTTCAATGAGCATCACCGGGGTGTGGTATATTGTTTCTTCAGTCATTGTCGTTTACATTCTTTTGTCCGGACATTGTCTTTTCAATCTCAATGCTGAATGTGTCTGCATCCATGAGATTCTCCTCGAACTTGTCTGTTGCCCAAATTTCTATTGTGTCGTTCATGCCAATGAAACTTACTTCCTGCTCTATGCCGGCAAGCTCCATGTATCGTTTGGGTATCAGTATTCTGCCGTTGCTGTCGAGTGATACCTCTTCGGCTTTCGATACGAAAGTACGCATGAGATTCTGCTGTTCTCTGTCCCATACATTGAGCCTCTCTTGCAGTGCATCAAGCCGCTTGTTCCAGGTCTCTTCGGGGTATAGGACAAGGCATTTGTGGAATATGTCCTTGCGCATAATAAGCTTTTCCACTCCGTTTTCGCGGAGTGTGCGTCTGAAAGTTGCGGGAACGAACACTCGTCCTTTGCTGTCAGTCTTTGCTTCTATGTTGCCGATGAAACGCATAGCTTATCTACCCAAAATTAGCATATTCGCTTCAAAATTACAAAATTCCCCACAATTCCCCACTATAAATTGCAAATATTTTTATTCTAAAGTTTTCAACACTTTGTTGATAGCTCTTCCCTGTGTTTATCTTACTGAAAATAAAAACGTTGTAAAAGTGGGGCAACCTGCCGCCGGTTCTGTGGTCCTTTGTCCCTGTTTTTTGTCAGTTCCCCGTTCTCGGGGAGCAGCTTCTAAATATAGAAAGCTTGGATTGCAGTTTTCTATTCTTTTCGTTTGTTAAAAGATGTAAAATTTGATATTGGTTTCTGTATAATCTCTATTTTTGTAGAAATACCGGGCGTTGAAGCTTCGGTTAGAAATTAACAATATAAAACCTAAAACAAAATATTATGTTAGACGTAAAAGCATGTTTGAATGACTGCGAAGAGATGATGGAGATGGCAGTAATGCATCTCGAAGAGGAGTTCTCCCACATTCGCGCCGGTAAAGCCAATGTACACATTCTCGACTGTGTGCGTGTCAACTCCTACGGTTCCGAGGTTCCCTTGAACAACGTGGCAACCATCACCACCCCCGACCTCAGGACAATATCCATCAAACCGTGGGACAAGAGCATGTTCCATGCAATAGAGAAAGCAATCATAGACTCTCCCGTAGGCATCATGCCCGCCAACAACGGCGAGGTAATCATCATCGCCATTCCCCCGTTGACAGGAGAGCGTCGCCAGCAGCTTGTAAAGCAGTGTGCCAAGGAGATGGAGACAGCGAAGATAAGCATCCGCAACGCACGTCGCGACGGCATCGACACGCTCAAGAAAGCAATCAAGGACGGACTCCCCGAAGATATGGAGAAGGACGGCGAAGAGAGCTTGCAGCGTATTCACGACAAATATATCAAAAAGACAGAAGAGCTCTTTGCCGCTAAGGAGAAAGAGATTATGACAGTATAACAAACAGCTTCTAAAAAACAGACACCGAGCGTGCAGGGATTAGTAATAAAGAACACCGGTAACATATACACCGTAAAGACCGGAGACGGAGATGTGGAATGTCGCATAAAGGGCAATTTCCGTCTCAAGGACATCAAAAGCACCAACCCAGTGGCAGTGGGCGACCGTGTAACAATATCAATGCGCGAAGACAACACTGCATACATCAGCGACATTCTTCCCCGTCGCAACTACATTGTACGCAAGGCATCCAACCTCTCCAAGCAGTCGCATATATTGGCAGCCAATGTCGATATATGCCTGCTTGTCGTAACAGTCAACTACCCGGTAACTTCCACTACCTTCATCGATCGTTTCCTTGCTTCGGCAGAAGCATACAGGGTACCTGTGGTGCTTGTGTTCAACAAGGCCGACCTTTACAGCCCATCCGAGCAGCAGACAATGGAGAGCCTCATAACTCTTTACAGCAAGGTGGGGTACCGTTGTGTCCGCGCTTCGGCAGCAACAGGCACAGGCATAGACGAGCTCAAGGAGATTGTCAACGGCAATATTTCGCTGCTTGCCGGGAATTCGGGCGTGGGAAAATCGAGTCTTGTGAACGCAATCTCTCCCGAAACGGCAGCACGCATAGGTGAAATCTCAAAGACCCACAACAAGGGAATGCATACGACCACCTATTCCGAAATGTTTGAATTCCTTCCCGGCAGCTATCTTGTAGACACTCCGGGAGTAAAAGGCTTTGGCACATACGACATGGAGATAGAGGAGATTGCCGACTATTTCCTCGAAATTTTCGAGTGCTCAAAGGCTTGTCGCTTCGGCAATTGTACCCACATACACGAACCGGGCTGCGCCGTTCTCGAAGCTGTGGAAAAAGGCGAAATAGCCCTTTCGCGCTATGCCTCATATCTGAGCATGATAGAAGAGAAAAAAGAGGGAAAATACCGCGCATCGGAGTAATCAGCCACCCGAAAAATCAATCATTTACTTATGAGAAACACACTTATTTTAACACTGCTGCTTGCACTTCTTGCAGGTTGCGGCAACAGTTCGCACTTGTATGTAGGCAACAGCAAGCTCTATTTCGACGGAGAGGCAGTGGGCGAAATAGTTCCATACAATGCCGATGGTCTTCGCGCTACCGACAAAGTAGAGCGCATAGACTCCAACACAATAAAGATAACAAGAACCTTTGAGGCACTCGAATCTCTTGACAGTGTACGCCTTACGCTCGACATACGCCATAATGCGCGTTGCCATCGTTCCATTATCCCCTCGGTCTGCTACGACGGCAACCAATGGGGCAGGGGCAAGGAACCCAAGGGTTACGAAACAGACGGAGTGTGCCACACGTACTCCTACCGTCGTACCCCCATCCCCGGTGCCACATACTCGGAAAGCACAAAATACACCATAGCAATGTGGAGCGACCTGCCTGCCGACGAGAGCGAAGCGTTCTCTTGCAGCATGTATCCCGACAGCCTTGCAACCACCCACACGCTCATCCTTCCCGAAGAGGAGCGTCCTTTCACCTACATCGACAAGAACCGCTACGGTGATGCCTATGCCAAACGGCTCTCAATGAACAAAGGCGACAAGAAACAGCTGCAAGCCTACATCCTTGTAAACGAAAAAACCGCAGGTGCCGACCCGATTGCGCCATTTATCGACCAAGCGTGGAGAATGGCGGCGAAAAACTACCCGCAAGTAATTCCTGCCGACGAAGCGTGGGAGTATGGCATACGATACGCCAAAGAATCCCTTTGGGCAGAGGAGCCCGGATACAAAGGGTTCAGCATAGGGCTTGTCCCTGACGGAAACGGCAGCTGGAAGCAGCGTCCTTTCATCAAGTACGAAATAGGATGGTGCGGACAAAACTCCTCTTTCATCAACTCCCTGCTTACAGACTATCTGATGGGCGGCGACGCAGATTCCAAAGACAAGGCCATTGCAGCCATCGACACATGGACAGCGCCCGCCACACAGCGTCCCAACGGATTCTACGTCATCAGTTACGACAACATCCTTTCGGGCAAGAGCGGCATAGTCTCCGATGCCTGCAACCTCGGTACAGCCGCCTACAACTTCTTCGAGACAGCAACGCTTCTCGAAAAGTGCAACGAACCGCAGCGTACGGCAAGGGTAAAAGATGTTGCTCTCGCAATATGCGACTTTGTGAGAGCCCGCCAGATGACCATCGGTGTCTATGGCAAGGGATGGAACGAATGGGGCGAGTGTCTCTATCGCGACGGTACGGTAGGGGCTTTCATGATAGCTCCCATGATACAGGCATACACTCTCACCGGCAATAAGGAGTATATGAACTCTGCGCTCAACGCATACAACTATTACTACGACGAATTCCTCAAGAACGGATACACAACGGCAGGAGCCCTCGACACATGGTGCGTCGACAAGGAGTCGTCCATGCCCATGCTTCGTGCCTCGCTTCAACTGTTTGACGCCACCGGCGATTCTGTTTACATAGACCATGCCGAGCGCATATCGAACTACCTCTCCACATGGCTGTGGCACTACACTGCAAACTATGAGGGCGACTCGGATATGGAAGTGTACGGCTACAATACATTCGGCGCGACCTCTGTCTCTGTGCAGCACCACCACCTTGATGTTTATGCTCTGTTGTGGGTGGGCGAATGGCTGCGCCTTGCCGAACTTACCGGCAGGGACATATGGCGCGAGAAGGCGCTTGCAATATGGGCAAACGGTTGCCAGCTTATATCAGACGGCACTCTCGAAATAAACGGTCTTCTACGTCCCGTAGGCAGTCAGAACGAAGCGTTCTTCAATTGCCGATGGGGGTTCGGCGGCACACCGGGAAAATCGCGTATAAACAATTGGCTTGTGGCATGGCCCGATGCATTCAGACTCGAAACGCTCCGTAAATTGAAGGATTGGGACGTTCTTGATATAGAATAGTGTGGCTGTATGCAGGTGCAATCACGCCTTCATATATTCTTACAAAAAGTACATCCACCGCAAAATCGCGGTGGATGTACTTTTTGTAATATACCGGAATTGATGCTATCTGATACAGCAGCAGGCCTTCTCGCCTTTGCCCAATTTGATTTCGGCAAACGAGATTGTCTGTCCCATTGCATCGGTGCGCTTCATCGCTTTCATGCTTTTTCCGTTAACGAGGATGTTCTCAAAATCTCCAACGAAGGCTGCCTCCCATGTTATTTCGTCGGGGGTGTTGTTGAGCAGATGTGATGCTTTGTTGCTGTTGTGGCGTACATCTATTGTACCGCCGAGTATGGGCAGGTTGTTCACCTGAAGATAATTGTCTCCTGTGATTTTAGGCAGGGTAGTGATACGCTTTTTCGATGCGCTTGGCTCTATGCCCATAGTTCCGCTTATGATGCCCTCGACCATTCCGTATGATACTTCGGGGTATTCGCAACGTTTGGCAAGCACGATGTCTTTCAGTATCTTGTATGCTTCGTCGTTGTAGTTGTAGCGATACCACAGAAGCGGGAAGTAAGATATGTTCTCTATGTTCCACTCCTTGCGTGCGAGCATTTTCTCCACTGTGCCCTTGATGCGTGCTGCCTCCTTTACTGCGCCGAACCAGATGACGTGTGTCAGTCCCTCGCCATCGGCAAACTCGCCTTTGTTTGTCCAGAAGGTGTGGTAGCTGTTGATGTCGTCGCTCCACCATTTCTCGTCGAGGTGGCGGCGATACTCTTCGGCACGCGCTGCCATCTGTGCGCTCTTTTCGCTGTTGCCGGTCTCGGCGAGCATTTTGCTGTATGCGTCGTATCCGCCATAAATGGTGGCTATGAGGTCCGAACTGCTGTAAAGTCCACCGTAGCTCTCAACGTATGAGGGTACTCCGCGTGCAATGCCGAAGCTCTTTGCATCGGGCTTGCGGTTGACTTCGCGTGTGCGGGTGAGCATCTGTTCGGGGTTCAGCTGCCAGCTGTCTACATACTCTTTGGCAGACAGCGAGTAGAACTTGTTGAACGCTGCATCCTCCAAGTAACGTCTGTCGCCTGTCCATTCGTAGAGACGCCAGCAGGCATACATCACATCGAAGTTGGCGTTGAGGTTGTACCAGAAGTCGTTGTCGTTTGTATAGTCGGCAGGGCAGGGCTTGTCGTTCTTGTCAATTTCCCAATATGTGCACCAGTCCTTTGCTTCGCTTATGTTTGAGACAAATTTCGACATCATGTTGAAGTTGTGTCTTGATAGTCCCAGAATCTCTGCGCCTATGCTCTGGTGCGATGCGTCGCGCATGCAGAATGCGGCACGGTGGGGCAGGGCAGCTTCGTACCAGCAGCCTACGGGGTCGCCGCCGTCGTGTGCGTATGAGAGCGCCATCTTCTTGCCCCAATAGAATGTCAGTTCGAGGTCCTTGTCCGAGGATTCGAAGCTGAGTTCTTTGTTGTTGCTCTTTTCGATGGCACAACGGTTCTGCCGGCAATTCTGCGGACATTTTCCTGTGTCGGGCGATGTGCATGAGGCAGCCATCAGTGTCAGTGCTGCCGATGCGATAAAAAGTTTTATTCTATTCATATCTGTAAGTCTTTTCTATTATTTGATTACTCCTGCAAATCCACCGTTGCGTGCCATCTTTATGCGGAGTCTTGTACTTTTGTTAACGGATGTCTGCTCCATACGGTAATCCATGGCCATGCGGTTGGCGTTCACGCCATCCACGAATGAGGTCATCTTCAGGCTTTTGCCTTCGGGGAGGAAATCGAGCGTTACGTCCAGCTCTCGTCTCTTGTCGTTTGTAATTCCACCGATGAACCACTCCTCACCCTTGCGCTTTGCCATGACGATGTACTGTCCGGCTTCGGCTGCCAGCACGCGGGTTTCGTCCCAGTTCACAGGAACGCTTGTGATGAAGTCGCGGCAATCGGGCCATTGGTCATAGCGGCAAGGATTGTCCATCAACATCTGCAGATGGCTCTCAAAGAGGACAAAGGCTGCAAGATGATAAGTTTTTGTTCCTACGCCGGCACAGAACGGGCGGTTGCCACGATGAGCTTCCGGCTGATAACAGATCATTGGACCGGGAGTATAGTCCATAGGACCTGCCGAGCCACGCAGGAAGGGGAACCAGATGCTGTTGTTGGGTCGGCAACCGCCATTATATTCCATTCCGCGAACGGCTTCGTATGTCAACACATTGGGGTAGCGATACTCCAATCCGCTGGGATGGAAGGCGCCGTGAAAGTCTATCATTATATGATGCTCGGCAGCCTCTTTTGCCGCACGCTCGTAGAAGTCGATCATCCATTGGTCCTGACGGTCCATGAAGTCGATTTTTGTTCCTGCGATTCCCCACTCCTCAAACTTTTCGAAGAGGTCCATGTGGTGCTCAACTGTGAGCCAGGGCAACCACACCCAGATACCAACATTCTTCGACTTTGCGTAACGTATAAGTTCGGGAAGGTTCACTTTGGGGTTAGTGCGGTAGGGATCGCGTGTGCTGAGAGCCCAGCCTTCGTCCATTATTATGTAGGGGATGCCGTTGCGCGATGCAAAATCCACAAAGTACTTGTAGGTGTCAAGGTTGATGCCGCCCTCGAAGGTAACGTCAGGTCCGTAGGGGATGCCGTTGAGCCAGTCCCAGCATGTCTGACCGGGCTTTATCCAGCTTGTGTCTTCAATCTGGCATTTGCCTGCCAGACGCATGGGCATTGTGTTCTCTGCTAGCTTGCCGTCCTCCTGAGTGATGAGCATATAACGCCACGGGAAAGTGCGTGTGCCGCTTGTCTTTGCTATATAATCTGCCTCTTTGAGGATGCGTTGGCTGCGGTCGCCCTGGTCCTCATACTCCAATGGTGTCTTTGGCTGGATGGCAGAAAAGCTGTTGTCGGCATTGCCCTTAAGGAAAAGGCCGGGATAGCTGTACAGATCGAATTCGCTGAGCAGAATCTTCTGGTTCTTGCCCATGATGAGGATGGGAAGCTCCGACATTCTGTCTTCTTTCTTCCACTCGTTGCTTTTTACGATAGAGTAGCTCTCCTCGCATCCGGTCTTGAAACCGCCGGTCTGCTGCAGCACAAGGTCGCAGCTGTCTGCCAACCGGAACATGGTGTTCTCCTGCAAAATCTCTATCTCTCCGGGGAGCGATGTTCTCATGCGGAAGGCGACACCGTCGTTGTATATGCGGAAATCGACTGCGTAGCCGCCTTTCATTTGCAGGGTGAGCAGTGTATAGTTGTTCTCTACCTTGCTGAACTTCAAGGGGAACAGGGGGGTTACCGTCTCCTTGATGTTGCTGATTTTCTTTTTCTTCAGAACGGGGTTCTCTCCCAATGTCTTGTCGCGCAGCTGCATGCCTATCACACTCTGCTTCAACAGGGTCTCGTTGTGGCTCACTACGTCGTAATAGATGCGGTCGGAGAGTGTTACATTCACACTTGTCTGTCCGTCGGGACTCTTGGCGGTAACCACTTTCCGGGCATAACCGGAGAGGCAGATGACTGCCATGAGAATAAAGGAAAGTAATCTTGTCGTTTTCATTGGAAAAATTGTTATCTGATATTAATACTATATTTCAGCTTCTTAATAAACTACAATTGTACAAAATTAGATATTATCTCTGGAAAAATCTAATGAATGAGGGGAAATAATGATGGCGGCACTGGTGTTCAATGACTTATGAGGACTTT
>CAYWIE010000016.1:1908-42892 GCA_964458275.1 uncultured Bacteroidaceae bacterium | reverse complement strand
CCCCAGCAATCTTTTCCAAAGTTTTCAATGATGGGTTTCCTTTCTCTGATTCTACGCTTTTGATTATACGCAAGCTAAGCTCCGTATAATCCGCCAAGTCCTGTTGGGTCAATCCCAATACAGTTCTTCTCTCTTTTATCAAATCTCCGTACTTCATAGTGCAATATATTACACTTTTGATGCAAAAGTATATATTTTCTTTTAAACATCCAATGAATTGTGCAATATAATGCACTTTTATGATTAGATTATTGCTTCTTATAGTTTACTAATTTATAGAACTTCCCTTAAGTGATAATATGTATTCCGATGCAAAAATTCAAACAGCTTCTCAATACATCTCAATATATTCGTATGTATTTCCAATCTCTTGCAGATAGCGCGTGAACTCCTCTTTCGATATAACTACAGTCGCGTGGTTGTCGTTCGGGTGAAAACTGAGCGAATCGTATTTTTGCAGATTGCTGTCGAGAAATAGATGCACGTGGTTTTCTGTATCGTTTATAAGCCCGAAGGGTGATACTGAACCGGGAGTTATTCCTAAGTATTTTTCCATGCGTGCGGGCGAGGCAAATGTCAGTTTGCCTTGATGCAGACGTTTTTCGAGGTCGTGTATGTCGAGGTCTTGCTCGCAGTCGAGAACTACAAGATAGTGGCGGTTGCCTTTGTGGTTCCTGAAGAACAGATTCTTGCAGTGCTTGGAGCCGTCGTCGCGCCAATGTTGCTTGGCTATTGCTATTGTGGGGGCTTCGGGGTGTTCGTAGTAGTCGTATTTGTAGCCTTTCTCTTCGATGTAGTCGAGTACTTTCTTTATGCGTTCGGGTTTCATCTTTTGTTCTATAGGTCTATTATGTCGTTGCATAGCCGGTCTACGGCTTCGGTGCGTGTAGCCCAGCTTGTGCAGAAGCGTACTATGTCGCGCTCATTGTCGTATTTTCCCCATACTTCGAATATGTATTTTTGGGCGAGTTTGTTCTGCTGTTCCTTTGTCAGTGCAGGGAATTGCATGTTTGTGCGTGAAGCGTTCCACATGGGAATCTCCTTTTGTTCGAACGCGTGGCGTATGCGCATTGCCTCCTTGTTGGCATGGCGTGCCAGCTTGAAATAGAGGCACTCGTTGCCGCCACGTAGCAGTTCGGCGAACTGTATTCCGAGCAGTCTGCCCTTTGCCAACATTCCTCCGTGCTGTTTTATGGCGTATCTGAAACTGCGCTTCAGCTCTTTGTCGGAGAATACCACTGCTTCGCCGAAGAGTGCACCCACTTTTGTTCCTCCTATGTAGAATACGTCGCACAGGCGTGCAAGGTCGGCAAGGGTGATGTCGCATCCTTCCGATTGCAGTCCGTAGCCCAGACGTGCGCCGTCTACAAACAGATAGATCGAGTTTGCGCGGCAGTACTCCGATATTCCGGTGAGTTCGGCAAGGGTATATGTCAGTCCGTTTTCTGCGGGGCATGACAGATAGACCATGCCGGGTTGTATCGTGTGTTCGTGTACGGGGTCGTTCCAATGGCTTTCGTAGCACTCCTTTATTTGTGCGAGTGTCAGGCGCCCGTCTTCTGAGGGCAATGCTATTATCTTGTGTCCGGTGGCTTCGGGGGCTCCAGTCTCGTGTACGTTTATGTGTCCGCAGTCGGCTGATATTACTCCCTGATAGCTGCGCAGGAGCGCGTCAATCACTGTTACATTGGTCTGTGTGCCGCCGACAAGAAATTCCACTCCGAGGGTGTTGTTGTTGCACTGATGGCGGATGATGCCGCGTGCCTCTTCACAGAATTTGTCTTCGCCGTATCCGGGTGTCTGTTCGTAGTTGGTGCGGGCGAGGGCTTCGAGTATCGAGGGGTGGGCGCCTTCTATGTAGTCCGAGTTGAATAGTATCATTTTGGTGGAACTATTTGTTTTTTGCGTGTTTCCTTATTATATGTATTACCAGCACTACCAATGATATTATCAATAGTTCGGTGAAACTTATTGGTAACGGTATGATGATGAATGCTGCCATTTTTGCTGTTTCATTTGTCGCTGTTCCAGATTTCCCACGAAGCGAGTGCTTGCAGGTACCACATTTCGTATCCGCTCTTGGTGCGCGCACCCTGCTGCTTGCCTTTCTGTAGGAAGAGGGTGTTCTCCGGATTGTAGACAATGTCGTAGAGTATGTGCTTGCCGGTGAGTGCGCTGTACGGTATGTCGGGGCATTGGTCTACGCCGTGTCCCACCATGCCAAGCGGTGTGCAGTTTACTATTACCGTGTGTGCTGCCACCATTTCGGGTGTGAGTTCGCTGTATGCGATGGCTGTTCCGTTTGCTTTGCGCGACACGGGCTGCACTTTCAGACCCAATTGCTTCAGCGCGTATATTATGGCTTTCGATGCTCCGCCAGTGCCGAGTACGAGTGCCTGCTTGTCATCGTCGCCGAGTAGGGGGGCTATTGAGCGTGTGAAGCCTATTACGTCGCTGTTGTATCCGTAAAGATGGGGCTTGCCGTCGCTGTCGTGTTTCACTTTTACAACGTTTACGGCATTTATCTCTTGTGCTTCGTCGCTGATTCCTTCGAGGTAGTCCTTTATCTGGAGCTTGTAGGGAATGGTTACATTGAAGCCTGTGAGGGTGGGGTGCTTTTCGAGTATTGCCGGAAGTTCTTCGATGCTTTGCAGCTCGAAGGGCAGATACTCTGCGTCGATGTTTTCGTCGGCGAATTTCTTGTTGAAGAATCCCGGTGATGCCGATTGGGCAAGGGGGTTGCCGATTATTCCGTATATCTTTTTCATTTTTGTTTGAGGCTTATATAGCTTCTAAATGACAGAAGAGTGGAGCGGGCTGGTACCCGGTTCCCCCTCTTCTGTATGGCTGTTTGTCGTTGCAGTCTATCGTTTAGCAACCGAGATAATCCTTGATGTTGGCTTTGATGCGTTCGTCTATGTGCTCAGTATCGCTCTTTACAAAGGGCTTGCCTACAATGTGTTCGTAGAGCTCGATGTAACGTTCTGATACGCTGTTCACATATTCGTCGCTCATTTCGGGCACCTGCTGTCCCTCTTGTCCCATAAAGTTGTTCTCTATGAGCCACTGGCGTACAAACTCTTTTGAGAGCTGTTTCTGGGGCTCGCCTTTTTCGAACTTCTCTTCATAACCTTCGGCATAGAAGTAGCGCGATGAGTCGGGGGTGTGAATCTCGTCGATGAGGTATATCTTGCCGTTGCGTTTGCCGAACTCGTATTTTGTGTCTACAAGAATGAGGCCTTTCTCGGCTGCCATCTGGCTGCCGCGCTCGAAGAGGGCGTAGGTGTATTTCTCCAACTGCTCATAGTCCTCGGCACTTACAATGCCCTGTGCTATTATCTCTTCTTTTGAGATGTTTTCGTCGTGTCCTTCGTCGGCTTTGGTCGTGGGTGTTATGATGGGAGTGGGGAACTTTTCATTCTCGCGCATTCCTTCGGGGAGGGTTACGCCGCAGATCGAACGGCAACCGTTCTTGTATTCGCGCCATGCGCTGCCGGTGAGGTAGCCGCGGATAATCATCTCTACACGGAAGCCTTCGCACTTGAGTCCTACGGTTACCATAGGGTCGGGTGTGGCAAGTTTCCAGTTGGGGACAATGTCGGCAGTGGCATCGAGGAATGTTGATGCTATCTGGTTGAGGACCTGTCCTTTGTAGGGGATTCCTTTGGGAAGTATTACGTCGAATGCAGATATTCTGTCAGTTGCTACCATCACCAGAAGATCGTCGCCGATGTTGTAGACGTCGCGTACTTTGCCGTGGTAGAGGCTCTTCTGTTTTTTGAAATGGAAATCTGTTGTTGTTAATGCTTTTGCCATGATGTTTATTCTTTAATGTTTTCTTCTTTCTCTTTTTTGCTTTTCTCCTCCTTTTCGTAGCTTTCGTATGCTTCAACTATGCGTGTTACGAGTTTGTGGCGCACTATGTCTTTCTTGCCGAGTGTTACGAATGCTATTCCTTTTACGCCTTTGAGGATGTTTAGCGCCTGTGTCAGTCCCGAACCTTTTTTGTCGGGGAGATCTATTTGTGTGAGGTCGCCCGTTATCACCATCTTGGTGTTGTTGCCCATGCGTGTGAGGAACATCTTTATCTGTTGGGGGGTGGTGTTCTGTGCTTCGTCGAGTATGACTATTGCGTCGTTGAGTGTGCGTCCGCGCATGAATGCCAACGGTGCTATCTGTATGATGTTCATGTCCATGAACTCTTTCAGCTTGGCGACGGGTATCATGTCTTCGAGCGCATCGTACAAGGGTTGCAGATAGGGGTCTATCTTGTCGCGCATGTCTCCGGGGAGGAATCCTAACTTCTCGCCTGCTTCTACTGCCGGACGGCTCAGTATCACCTTGCGCACCTCTTTGTTCTTCAAGGCTTTTACGGCGAGGGCAATGGCTGTGTAGGTCTTTCCGGTGCCGGCGGGACCGACGGCGAATATCATGTCGTTCTTGCCGAACTCCTCTACTATCTTGCATTGGTTCTCGCTTCGTGGATATATGGGTTTGCCGTTGACGTTGTAGACAATGACGTTGCTGTCGTTGCCCTTGTTGCTCTTCTTGCCGTTGACGGCATCTATTATCGCTTCCTCGTCAATGCTGTTGTAGCGTGTGCAGTGTTCGATAAGCCTGTCGACGACCAGCTTGAAGCGTTCGAGCTCTTCTTCGTCGCCAATGACCTTTATCACATTGTCTCGCGCTACGATGCGCAGTTTGGGGTATAGCTTCTTGAGCATCGTCAGGTGCGTGTTGTTCGCGCCGTAGAAACTTACAGGGTCTATACCTTCGAGTATTATATGCTGTTCTATCATTTTTTCCGGATTGCGGGTGTGCTTCTGTTTTCCACGCGAAGATACATAAATTCGTCTATAGTTTTATCTATTTGGGGCTTTTCTTTTGTTTATATGCAGCAAATATATGGCATCGCATGGTTCCATTTTAGAAAAATTACTATCTTTGCTTTTGTAATATAAGTCTACATTTGAATTATATATGAGTTTAATTGTATCGCCGTCGTTGTTGTCGGCAAATTTCGCAAATCTGCAAGCAGACCTCGATATGATTAATCGTAGCGAGGCTGAGTGGTTGCATATTGATATTATGGATGGAGTGTTCGTGCCTAATATTTCGTTCGGTCCTCCTGTGCTGCAATATGTTGCAAAGGGGTGTACAAAGGCGCTGGACGTTCATCTTATGGTGGTTAACCCCATGAACTATCTTGATGCTGTCAATGCGCTTGGTGCACGGGTAATGAATATCCACTATGAGGCGTGCATCCATCTTCACAGGGCTGTTACGCAGATAAAGGATGCGGGAATGATGGCGGGCGTTACGCTCAATCCATCTACTCCGGTGATGATGCTGAAAGATATTATTGCCGACCTCGACCTTGTGCTTCTTATGAGTGTCAACCCCGGTTTCGGAGGTCAGAAGTTTATACCTCATACAGTCGAAAAGGTCAAGGAGTTGCGCGAACTTATAGCTGCGACAGGCTCCAAGGCGCTTATTGAGGTCGATGGCGGAGTGAATGAGGAGACCGGCAGATTGCTTGCCGAGGCAGGAGCCGATGTGCTTGTTGCCGGAAATGCTGTCTTCAAGGCAGAGAATCCTGAGGCTGTCATTGCCGCTCTGCGTTCAATGTAACGGGTGGTGAAGGGCAACGATTTTTGGGGGAACAACCCATTGTTCAGACTTGCAATACCTATGATGGCGGGTATTGCAGTGGCATATACATGTGATGCAGGGCTTTATTCGTGGGCTCTGCTTCTTCTTTTTTCTCTGCTTGTCTGTTCTGTTGCTCTCTTCTTTGAGCGTCTTGTCATGCTTTTCGGTGTTGCGGCAATGATGGCTATGTTTGCCGTCGGCGCTGTTGTGCAACATGCCGATGACGAGACAATGAGTCCGCGCTGGGAAGAGACTAAGGGTGATTTTACCGCTGTCATTCTCGAAGCTCCGCACATGGGCGACCGCACGGCAAAGTCCCTTGTACGTCTGTGCAGGGAGGGTAGCGATTCGTTGTCGGGACGGCGCGAGGGGTTGGCATATATCTATTTCGCCAATTGTGTTGATTTGGAAAATCTGCATATTGGCGAGCGTGTACGTTTCACGGCTAAAGTGCGCAACCCTAAGAATGCCGGCAATCCTGCCGAATTCGATTATGAACATTTCCTGTATGTGAAGGGAGTTACAGCCACACTCTATTTGCCTGCAGGTGCATGGGAAAAGGATGGTTGCGAGGAGCTTTCCTTGCGCATGCGTGCGCTCCTATTGCGCGAAAGGGTGATAGACCTTTATGAGAGCATGGGGTTCGACGGCGATGCAAAGGCTGTGTTGTCGGCGCTGACGGTTGGCGACAAAAGTGAACTTGCGCGCGAGGTCAAAGAGACATATTCGTCGGTCGGAGCGAGTCATATATTGGCTCTGTCGGGCTTGCACATAGGCATTTTTTATGCGATATTCTCGTTTCTTCTGCCGGCATGGCGCAGCCGAAGAGGATATATGCTGCTGCGCGAGCTCCTTATCGTCGGGGTGTTGTGGGCGTTTGCATTTGTGGCAGGACTTTCGCCTTCTATTGTCAGGGCGGTAATACTCTTTACGCTTATATCTGTGGGACGGTGTGCGAGACGCGACAGCTCTTCGATAAATGCTCTCTCCTTTGCTGCAATAGCTATGCTGCTCTTTTCGCCTCGTTCGCTTTTCGACCTTAGCTTTCAGTTGTCTTTCTTGGCTGTGTTTTCTATTCTTCTGCTGTTCCCTTATTTACGAAAAATGCTTGCAGCCGGTTCCCACGGACGTTTATATAGATATTTCGCCGATACGTTGGCGCTCTCCGCAGCGGCACAGGTTGGAACTTTGCCGGTATTGTGGTATAGTTTCGGCCTTTTTCCTACCTATTTCCTTGTAACCAATCTTGTGGTTGTCCCGCTTGCTTTTCTGATAATGCTGCTGGCTGTGGTGCTGTGGTTCTCTTCTCCGGTCTCAGTAATATGTGCAGGTGCCGCTTGGCTGCTGAAGATTGCTGTGGATGTGCTCAACGGCTGGGTGGCTTTTGTGGAGTCTCTTCCGCTCTCCTCTTTAACTCTCCCTTATATCGATTCGTTTGGCGCATGGGCATTAGCACTGTTCATGCTTCTGCTGTTTCTCTATGCAGTGCGCCGCAGGGCTGCCTTGCTTGTTGCCTCCCTTGTGGTGGCGGCAGCCTTTGTTGCGTGGGGGTGGGTACTCAGAAGCGACGAGCCGTACGATTCAATGCTCTTTTTCAACAGCAGCAAATTTCCGGCACTTCTGTTGACAGTTTCACGCGACTGCTCATACATGCTCTCGACGGTGGAGGAGGGCGAGGCAGAAACGGAGTATATTGTTTCGCCCTATTTGCGTCGCGGGTCAATGGATGCACCCATGTGGCTGAACGGTGATTATCTGGACGAAAATGTCGGTTATGTGGCAGGTGTACTCGATTTCTGTGGCAGGCGTCTAAAGCTTCTTTCAGACAAGAGCTGGGAGGAGGACAAGAAAGGCATCCCCGTGGACATACTCTATTTGTGCAAGGGGTTCAAGGGAAGCATGGAGAGGCTGTGTGGACTGTATCCTGCAAAATATGTGGTGATGGATGCCGGATTGCACTTCATGACACGCCGCAGGGTGGAGCGGGAGTGTGCTCTTCTTGGTGTAGAGTGTGTGGATGTGGCAGAGACCGGTGCTGTGGAGTTCCGGTGCAATAGCGATTCTTTGTGTCCCGTTTTTCTTTCTTATTCCACAAAACTGTAAAGGACTCCGGTGAACAGTCCGCTGAGAAGCAATATCAGTATAGGGCTTACTTTGCGTCTTACGGCTATGAATGCCGCAATGCTTATGGCGACGCTTACCCAAAAACGTAATGGCGTACCGGTCGGTGTACCATAATTCTCGCTTGTCATAAGCAGTAGTGCGGCAGATGCAATAAGTCCCACAACTGTTGGCCGCAGTACACTGAAGATGGCGTTCACTGTCGGACCTTTGCTGTATTTCAGAAGGTATCGGCTGATGATGGTCATCAGTATCAGCGATGGCAACATCAGCGCCAACGATGTTATAACCGAAGCAGCAATTGCAATAGCTTGCGAGCCTGTGGTGTTGTTCATGATGGAGTACCCCACGTATGTTGCCATATTTATGCTTATGGGACCTGGCGTCATCTGGCTTATTGCCACAATGTCTGTAAATTCTGCCATCGACAGCCATTCGTAGCGTGTTACAATCTCGCCTTGCATCACAGAGAGTATGCCATATCCGCCGCCGAAGCTGAACATGCCTATTTTGAAGAATGTCAGAAACAGTTTCATTAACAGTATCATTTTGCTCCCCTCCTTTTTGAATCTCTCTTTATTCTTCCATAAACGAATCCCGCAACAAGTGCTGCCGGAATTATATATATGGGCGACACTCCCAATGCAACAATCAATAGCGCGGCAACTATTGGAATCCACACAGTCGTGTATGTTATTTTTGCTGACTTTGCAACTGAAAATACGGGAGCCGCAACAAGTGCCACCACTGCCGGACGTATGCCGCGGAATACGTATTCGACAAGCTGGTTCTCGCGGAATGTGCGGAAGAATATCGCTATCAGCAGTATGCACACCACCGATGGCATTGCACTGCCGAGTGATGCGAATATGGCTCCTTTCAGTCCTCTAAGCTTGTAGCCTATGAATATGGCTATGTTTACGGCAAAGACTCCGGGAGCAGACTGTGCTACCGCCATCAGGTCGAGAAACTCCTCTCTCTCAATCCATTTGTTACGCTCTACCACATAGTGTTCTATGAGGGGGATCATTGCATATCCCCCTCCAATGGTGAAGAGCCCTATCTTTGAGAATGTTACTGATAAATTAAGCAAAGATGCATTCATTGCCCTGCTTGTCCTCTTTGTGTGTTTGTGTTTAGTACTGTTTGAATTTTATTGGAAAAACGGCCTCTTATTTGAGTTCGAAACGTGCATTCACCGTTACTGTATACTCAGTCTCGGCAATCGAGAGGCGGGGCGTTTCGTCGGCGGCACCTGCTGCCACGGCGGCATCTTCAACTGCCATTGCCTTGTTTGCTCTGAAACTGCGTACGGGAGATGTGGAATTCATTCCCCAGGTGTTTATGTAGATGGCTTTCCCTGCCTCCTGTCCTATTGCAGTTGCAAGCTGAGTGGCTTTCTGCTTTGCGTTTTTCACAGCCTCAATTCCAAGCTCCGATTCCAGCTCTTTGATTTTGGAATATTTTGTTTCGCTAAGGATGATGTTTGAAATATCTTTTCCTTCAAGGTCGGAAATTATATTCTCCATAGTCGCTGCATCGTTGAGCTTAAGCCTGTACTGCGCTGTTGTAAGTGTCTTTATCTTCGATGAGAAGTTTTTCAGTTTCACAGCGCTTCCCATTGAGAGTACAGTCAGCTGCTCGTCAATGTTCACCTTGTTCTTCTTCAGAATGTCGACCATTGTCTGTTGCACTTGCTGAAGACTCTTTTTCCCTTTGTAGTCGCTCTCCTTGATGGTTATTGTCAAGTAAATCTCATCGGGCGTAACCTTGCGCTGTGCCGATGCGTTTATTTCGATGTAAGGCACCTGTGGCAGGTTGCTTTGTGCCGCAGTGGGCAGTACGATGCAGCATAGCAATGCTACGGCTATGCAGTTGAATACGATTCTTTTCATTGTTTTTCTGTTTATTGGCGTTTTTTTTGTTTATTAGCATAGCAGCTTCTTCAATGCAAGCTTGTCTTTTTCTACAACATCGCTTATTTCGATATGTTCAAATGCCTCCTCGCTCAGCATGCGCGAAGTGGAGTTCTCATTTGTGAGATTCCATGTAAGCAGTATGGGCTTTGTCTTTATAGCCTTCAGCTTGCGTATGAGCATTTCGTGGTCGGCGTCGCCGGTAATAAGTACCACGTAGTCGAATTTGCGGTAAAGCGATTTTTCGTATGCTTCGAGTGCAAACCACACATCGACGCCTTTTTCTATCACTGTCATTTTGCCCTCTTTCTCTATTTCGCGCAGGTGCTTGTAATGAAAGGTTACATCATTTTCTATAAGGCTGTCTTCGAATCTTCTTTCGCTGTAAAGGATGTTTTTCTTCTGGGCATCGTATGCTTTGTAGCGGCCGCGGTAGAAGTGGCTTTCGGTTATTATGCAGTTCTTTTCTTCGTCTTGCTCAAGCTGCGCTATCTTTGTCTTGATGAACGAAAAGAGACCCGATACGTTTATTCTGCTTTGAAATGTCTCTTCAAGGGCATAGTTTATCTTTGCGTAATACCCTCCGTCTATAAACAGACCTATTGAGATAATTGTGTTGTTCATGGCTTTTGTGATACTGTGTTTTGTTCTGGCAGTTTTATTGTCTGCAAAGGTATTTAATCTTTATTTAATAGCCAACCGGAAACTAATCTTTATTTAATAGCCAACCGGAAACTAATCTTTATTTAATAGCCAACCGGAAACTTCTATAAAATAGTTAATAAAATTTAAACAACTTCTGATTTTATTGCAAATAAAACACTATATTTGTCGTAGACGACGAATATGGACTGCATTCGTTGTGAAGATATGATATTTCATGCTCGTTTGTTGCTATATTGCTTAATGATGGTGTAAATGAATATGCCCCGTTTGTTGTACAAATATTGTTTTAGACCTGCATTGGCCTTTCTTGCGGCATTGCTTTCCTGTTCTGTGCTGGCTGGCGAAAGGGGAGTCGTCATCAACGAGATAATGCCGGCTAATGTCTCCTATGTGCTCGACTATTCCTATAACTATGGCGCATGGGTGGAGTTCTACAATACATCCGATGAGAGCATCGACCTTGCCGGGTACAGTCTGACGGATGACTTGGAAGAGAGCCGCAAGTTTGTGTTTCCTGCGTCAATCGGAACAATAAAGCCACACTCGTTCAAAATAATCTATTTCGACAATAACGACCTCGATGAGAGGCAAGTTGACTTTAAGCCCGACTGCGACGGGGCGCTCCTCTATCTTTTTTCAAATGACTCCACTCTGCTTAACAGCGTGGAGTATGGCTACTCTTATCCCAACCTGTCTTATGCACGCACTTTTGACGGGACGGGGGCATGGGCTACCTGCATAACCCCTTCTCCCGGGCGCAGCAACGCAGAATCCGAATTCTCGATAGTGCGTGTCCCGTTGCCCAAGCTGAGTGTGGCTCCAGGTATCTATAAACGTGGATTTGTACTTAACATTACGGCACCGGCGGGTGCAACGATAAGATACACTGCCGATGGAAGCGAACCTTGCGAAAAAAGCAGGATATGGAGCGGTTACACAGGCATTAACGCAACAACAGTCATTCGTGCCCGTGCTTACAAGAAAGGCTGCATCCCCTCTGAGATACTTACTGCCACATATATTGTCGAGGGCGACAGGGAGTTCGACCTCCCGGTAATCTCCATTGTTACCGACCCGGATAATTTTTTCAACGACACAGTCGGCATCTATTGTACGGGCACTAACGGCAAGCCGGGCAACAGCGTCAGCTATCCGGCGAATTGGAATATGGACTGGAAACGTCCGGTGAACATAGAGGTCTTCAACGGAAAATTCGACAAATATTTCACTCAACAGTGCGAGGCCTCCATCGGTGGCGGCTGGTCGCGTGCCTATGCAATGAAGTCCCTGGAACTCAATGCCGAAAAGAAATTCGAGGGAAAGAACTATTTTGCCACACGCTTTTTCCTTCAGAAACCATATTACCGTTTCAAGAGCATAAATCTGCGCAACAGCGGCAACGATTTTCATAGTTCAATGTTTTCCGACGGCATGCAGCAGAGCTTTTACGCCGGGGTAGTCGATGTCGACTATCAGGCATATCAGCCGGCTGTCCATTTCATCAACGGCGAGTATTATGGCATAATAAACATACGCGAAAGGTCCAACCAACACTATGTCTACAGCAATTGGGGCTACGACAAAGAGAACATCGACCTTATAGAACAGCACGACAGGGTCGCGTTCAACGGCGATATGGCTACGCTTGCCAAATTGCTTGACTTTGTAAGGGAAGCCTCTGTTGCAACGCCTGCATACGAAAAGGTGCTTCCCTACATAGACATTGATGAATATATCAACTACATTATCATAGAAAGCTTTTCGGCAAACACCGACTGGATGGGTAACAATGTGAAGTTCTACCGCAGTCGCGACAGAGGACGTTTCCGTTGGATTCTTTTCGATACCGATTTCGGCTTTAAAGATGCCGACTATAACATGTTTACGGCATCAGGAGCGGGGCTGCTTAATTCCGGCGCATACACAGGACAGATATTCAGCGGGCTTGTAAAGTGCAACCCTTTCAAGCAGAAGTTTATAGACCATGCGCTTGCCATTGTCGGCGGTGCCATGAGGTACGACCGTACATCGGCGATTATAGACAGCATAAAATCGTTGATAAGCAACGAGATTCCCTATCATGCCCGCCGATGGGGGAAAAGCTACAATATAGAAAACTGTGCAAGCGGCTTTAAGAATTTCGCGAGGAAGCGGCCTCTTAATTACATCAAGTACATTGGAGAATACTTCTCTTTGGGAACACCGTTGAAGGTGAAGATTGTTCCCGAACTGCATACAGCGCTCTTCCTGAACGGAGTGCAGGTGCCTACAGGCAAGTTCGACGGCTATCTCTTTGCCCGCAGCATGTATGATGTTTCGGTAGAGGTGCCCTGCGGCTATAAGTTCAAGAGGTGGGACATAGAGGTAAAAACAGAGAACTCGGAACAAACCAAAGAGAACAAGCAGGCGCGCAAGCCTGACATCTATTCGTTCCGCTACGAATTTATCCCCATAAGCGGCGAATATACCCTTATCCCGCGTTTCGAAAAGCTCGATTCGCTGCACGGGCACCTTCCCCCTGCCGTCCGCATAAACGAGCTTGGTGCCAACAAGGAACTTGTGCGCAACGACTACTACGAAAAGAGCGATTGGCTGGAACTGCACAATATCACCGATACTGTCGTGGACCTTGCAGGGCTTTATATAAGCAACAGCGAAGAGAACCCCCGCCTTTACCGTATTCCTGCCGGGCGCCCCGATCTTACAACGCTTGCCCCATACGGTCATGTGGTGCTGTGGGCAGACGAGGAGGCTGACAACCGCGAACTTCACCTCCCGTTCAAACTGCCGTCATCGGGCGGCAACATCATTCTCAGTGCGTACGACGAGGCGAACGGCAAACTGTTGTGGCGCGATGAACTTGTCTACACTCCTCATGGAGACGACCGCACTTTCGGACGCTTCCCCGACGGCTCAAACAAGCTGTATGTGATAAACCGCCCTACACCCGGCAGCACCAATCTTTACAGCAGCAACAATCAATTTGTGGCAAACGACACAGTTACAGGCTACCATATAAACGAGATAAACACCTCGATAGAGACAATAGACAAGGGGACGGAAATAATCTCCACCACCTACTATAATTCAAATGGAACAATAGCAGGATACTCATACGACGAACTTCCATCCGGATTATATATACGCCGCATACATTACAGCAACGGCAAGGCTACATCACATAAAATATACAAGAAGAGCCTATGACAACGAACCGCCGTATATGTTCCCTATCCCTCCTGCTGATGCTTGCCTTGCCTATGCAAGCGAGGTTGCACGATATTGTCATAAACGAACTTATGGCGGCAAACGTCTCATATATGCTCGACGATACCTACAACTACGGCGGTTGGGTGGAACTGTACAACAACAGCACGGAAAAGATAAACCTTGCCGGTTACAGTCTGAGCGACGACTCGGCGTATCCCGAAAAATATGTTTTTCCCTCGACCATAGGAAGCATAGCGCCGGGGGAATACAGAATAATCTTCTTTGACAATAACGACCAGAACAAGAATCATGTAAACTTCAAGCTCGACTGCGACGGAGCCGCCCTCTACCTTTACGACGAGGAAGGATTGTCTGTCGACCATGTGGAATACTCCTACGCCTACCCCGAAGTTTCCTATGCCCGCAAGAGTGATGCCGGGGATGTGTGGGCAACCTGCATAACCCCCACGCCGGGAGCAGCGAACGAAGGCTGCGAATTCTCGGCAAAGCGTGCCGGCAAGCCGCGTGTGAACATTCCCGCAGGACTGTATGCCGACCAGTTGATGATAGAGCTCGAATCGGATGGTGGCACAATAAAGTATACAACCGACGGCAGCGAGCCTGACGGACGCAGCGCAGTGTGGGGCGGCAGAATGTTTATAAACGAGACGACTGTTCTCAGGGCACGCACATACAAGAAAGGCTGCATCCCCTCAGAGATACTGACTGCTACATACATAATAGAGAAAGGGCGCGAAATAACCCTGCCCATTGTCTCCATCACCACCAATCCCGAAAATCTATGGAACGACACAATAGGTATATATTGTGTAGGAACCAATGGCGTAACAGGCAACGGAGTCTCGTACAATGCCAACTGGAACCGCGACTGGCGCCGCCCTGCCAACGTGGAGATAATCAACAATCCTCACGGCAGCTACATTTCGCAGCAGTGCGACATTTCAATCGGTGGAGGATGGTCGCGTTCCTACCCCGAAAAGTCGATAGAACTTAATGCCGAGAAGAAATACGAAGGGCGCAATTCCTTCGACGTTCGTCTGTTCGCCCAAAAGCCATACTATCGCTTCAAAAGCATCAATCTGCGCAACAGTGGCAACGATTTCTACTCATCGATGTGTCGCGACGCCCTCCAGCAGTGCATATATGCAGGTACGGTCGATGTCGACTATCAGGCATATCAGCCTGCTGTCCATTTCATCAACGGCGAATACTACGGCATAATAAACATGCGTGAAAGGTCCAACCAGCACTATGTCTATAGCAATTGGGGATACGAAAAAGAGGATATAGACCTCATTCACAATACTGCATCGGGAAATATCACCTTAGGCGACAAAGAGGCTATTGACCGCCTTCTGTCGTTGGTTGATGCAGGCGTAAACGATGTTTCGTATAAAGAGATTACAACTCTTCTCGACATTGACGAGTATATAAATTATATAGTCGTGCAGAGCTTTTCGGGAAACACCGATTGGATGAGCAATAATGTCAAGTTCTACCGCAGCCGCAATAACGGCGGTTTCCGTTGGGTGCTCTTCGACCTCGACGGCGGATTCACAAACATGAACTACAACCAGTTTACTGCCACAGACCGCTCAGGCCTCTCAAATACAAGTGTCCCGACGGGGCGCATTTTTCAGGGACTGGTAAAATATGCTCCTTTCCGCGAAAAGTTCATTGCACATGCAACGGCGGTTGTCGGAGGAGCGATGCGAAGTGAGCGGGTAAATAGAATAAAAGAAAATATTTATGAGCAGATAGCAACAGAAATGCCCTATCATACCAAACGGTGGGGAACAGGATACGATTTTGCATGGCAATGCAACAATTATGTGAACTTTGCGAAAAACCGTAAAGAGATTTACTGCAAACAGTTGGCTGAGTCTTTCTCTTTGGGTGTCCCGGCACAGCTGTTTGTAAAGCCCGACGTGAAAACTGCAATATATTTGGACGGGGTGGAGGTGCCGACAGGAGTATTCGACGGCTATGTGCACAAGAACAAGGTCTATCGTTTGTCGGCAGATGTTCCCTATGGCTACAAATTTTCTCATTGGACGGTGCTTGCCGGCTATAAACCGACATCTTCCGGCGAGGAATTAAAGGAATTCGCTCCTGATTATACTGATACTGAGCTGAACCTTAACGTAGCGTCAGATGCCTATACGGTTACCCCCCATTTTGTAAGGATAGATTCGCTTCACAGCCATCTTGTGCCGCCTGTGCGGATAAACGAACTTGGAGCCAACAAGGAGCTTGTGCGTAACGACCGTTTCGAAAAGAGCGATTGGATTGAATTGTACAACAGGACAGACTCCGTCTATGACATTGCAGGGCTATACATCAGCAACAGCGAAGAGAATCCCCGGCTGCACCGCATCCCGGACAACTATCCGGGCAAGACACGCATAGCACCATACAGCCATATAATATTGTGGGCAGACGAGGAGCTTACGGCACGCGAGCTGCACCTCCCGTTCAAACTCCCATCGTCGGGTGGCAGATTGATTCTGAGTGCCTATGGCGAGGACGACCGGACGCTTCTGTGGCGCGAGGAACTTGTCTATTCGTCGCACCCCGACGACCGCACATTCGGACGTTACCCCGATGGGGGAGAGCGGCTTTATATAATACACCGTCCCACGCCTGCGTTGGTGAATCTTTACAGCAGTAACAACAGATTTGTTGCAGTCGATACGGTTACAGGTTATCATCTGAGCGATGTTACCTCCATTGCATCCATAGAAGCGGATGCTGCGGTTGTGTCCGAAAGGTACTATAATCTGAAGGGTGTGGAGGTCTCTGGCGACGAACTTCCCCGCGGTGTTTACATACGCCGCACGTTGTATGAGGATGGCCGTGTAGTTTCCCGCAAGTTTGTGAAAGCCGATTAGTCTGTATAAGAAATAGCTTGAATTTTATTGGAAAAGTTTTTTCATTTGACACAAGTAATCTCGTACCATAGAAAAATGAAGGTATTTATTGTTTAAGTTTATTCAATCGCATAACGATAGATGTCTGGCTTCTGCCCATTTTTGCAGCAATGTATTTAATGCTCTTTCCTTCGCCATGTAATTTCAATAAAAATTGGTCTGCACCTCTCGTCCATCTTTTATTGGCGTTGGGGTGTTTTGCATAGCTTTCTTCGGAAACCTTTTCGGGGTGCAAGAACTCATCCACAAATACAGACGGAAAACGCTTATCGTATAATACGAGCGTTTTTATCTTAGCCCTTGTTATTGCAACATAGAATAATCTTCTTTCTTCTCCGTATGGGAATTGGTCGCTTTTAGTGAGTACATAGTTAAGCACAGGGTCATCACTCACCTGTGATGGGAAACCGTATGTATCTTTATTGCATTGTAAGAGTATTACATAATCCGCTTCAAGACCTTTTGACTTATGTACGGTCAAGAACTCTATTTTTCGTTCTCCTATCACATAGTAGAATCTATTACTCTCTTTAATTGATTGGTACATAAAGGAGAGGTAATAATCATCAAAAGAATAACGCCCCAACAGAAATATAGATTTATCTGATGGAATAGAAGTTGCAAGTTGCCCTATCGCATTGCAGTAATCTTGCCTATCATAAGCATAGAATTCCAACTCAGTTTTCATTTCAGAACTGAACGAATGGATATTCTTTTGTATTTGGGCCTTATTACGTTGAATGAAACGAGAGGATAAGGAAACCAACGGTTCTCCAAATCTGTAAGTAGTTTCAATCTTGTTTATTCCCGTTGCACCAAAATATTGGGGGAATTGATTGAATAGAGCCATATCACTTCCCGAAAAGCGATAGATAGACTGCCAATCATCACCCACACAATACAACTTTGCAGGAGGATTACCCTCTCGCAATACTTTCAAGAAGTTGTAACGGTCAACTGAAATATCTTGAAACTCATCCACTATGATATAATCATATTCAACAGGATGTGAAGTGCGACATATCTCTGTGGCTTGAAGAATGGCGTCGGTAAAATCAATTTGGTTGCTATCGCTTAACGCATTTATGTAGCGCTCATATACAGGTTGAAATATATTCTTGATGATAAACACACTTCGTTCATCATTTGCATTTTTGGCTTGTTTCAAAACCTCCTTAACTGATTTGCAACTTGATTTTACCAATGTTACGAAGGTAACAGCAAGGCGTATAAACGCCTTTTCCTGCTTACTGCCTTTGGGCAATACCAAATCGTATAATTCTTCATCGCTCTTCTCTTGAACAGGTACGCCTGCGTCATTTAAAAGTTTACGGAGTTTATCCCTAATGTCAGAATAGTGGAAATCTGCACTTGATGTAACTAAAAGTTGTGTCCCAAATTTCTCGTGAGCAGCTTTCTTCCAAGTTATACCATCATTATATTTTTGATTGGCTTCTTCGTATGTTATACCCTTGTCTTTTGCAAACCAAGCAGGGACAAGCCCGTGTTCATCAACTCCGAAATGTTCAAGATAGATGCGTTTGGTTACTCCTCCTTGCTCAAAATATATGGAGAAGTCGGGACGATATTGTGAGTGCATCTCATCTGCCAATTGATATTCGTATGGTTCTTCATATCTGAACTTTATACCAAGCGATGATAAAACAAAACATATCTTTTGTTCTTGCTCACTTCTTACATATATGGCTCTGCCGTCCATATCAGGGAACATTGCCATTAACTGAATATTCTTTTGTTCAGATAATTGCTCTCGTCTTTTATTCTTGCGTTGCTCCCAATTCGCTTCATTCGTTTGGTAGTCAATAAAATATTCCACAATACTTTTCTTGAAAGATGATTTATCCAACAATTTATGATAAATATCTACAAACAAAGAATCGGTATTGTCGCAAATAGATGGTTTTGTGCCTGTTGTCTTGCCAATGATGTCAATGGCCAACTTGTGAAATGTATAACCTTTCAATCCATTGGTAGCCATTCTTTCGGTTAGTTCGGCTGCTGCTTTGTTGGTATAACTGATAAGTAAAATTCTTTCGGGTGCTACTCCCTTGATTTCAGTGAGGTATTTTACCTTGCCAACAATAGAAGAGGTTTTACCGCTACCTGCACTGCTAACCACCAAACAATTATCCTCCTCTGATACAATAGAGCGTCTTTGTTGCTTGTCTAATGGGTATTTTAGACAATGGTCGAAAAAATCCCTATGTGTGTCAAGCAGAAAGGTTATGACCCCCTCATTATGCTGTTTTACAAGCTTGTTGATTCTTCCGAAGTCGTTAATGAATTTGGATACTGTTTCTGATGGAGTGATGTTGAAGGTTTTAAGTTTCTTCAGAAGAGAATATGCCTCTTGGAAATGTGCTTTATAATGATTGATAAAATCTTTTTCTTGTGTTGCGGAAATTACCTTGCCATAAAAGCCATTATTTAAGTCTGAGGGAATATCGATAAACACATCATTATTAAGATCCGATGCACTCTCTCTTGCTTGCTCATAATTTGATTTCTCGCTATATGAAGATATATGGCTTAGCTTCTCTGTAAGCTCATTGGATTTGTTTTTTAGGTGTGTGCGTACCATTGCTATTACACTAATTGAAATAGCAATGACACACACAATTATGGCAACCATGAGATTCATATATCAAGAAATTTGCTAATTCCGATGCAGCTCTTCGATTATGTCTTCTCGGATTTTCTGCTTACTATCACCCAACACAATTAGAACAATTATCCCCCATAATGGAGAAATAATCCAAAAGAGCAAAATCCATCCAATGGTACTACGCCCGCGTTTCCTCGCCATTTTTGCAGGGAGAAAGATATAAAGCCATAAGATTAGTATTAAGGCTATTATTATCGCTATTATTGGAATGGTTTCTTCTGCCATAAGACTATATTAATTAGTGATTACAAATCATCAATAGCTGCGGAACGAACAGTGTCAGTATTGATTTTATCATAATATTTCAGCAATACAAAGTATTGTCCATATTCTCCTTTCTGCATTGATAATTGAATATCGCCTTTAGGAGTTTCAAATGTAGAGTACCAAGTACATCTATCCATATATAGTTCGTGCAACTTTTCATTATTTGTATCTGGCTTAACTCTTCCTTGAAATGTTTCTACGACATCAGCAGGTTCACCATATTTTTGCGTTAGCATTGATTTCAAATGTTCATAGTCTCTTTCAAGAGAACTCCAATCCTCACACGCTGGGAAAATAACCCCAATTGTACTTACTACATTTACGGTTTTAAGAGTTGAAACACCAACGATGCAACTCTTAAATCCTGCAAAATCACCTTGTAATATAGCTGTTCCGTCTTGTTCCCCTAAATATTTGAATCCAGCATTTTTCATTTTAGAGACATACTCACTAAGAGTCCCATCAATAGGCACTCCTTTAAAAGTAAGGTGTTCGGAACCACTTTGAGCATACAATGTCAAAGCGATTAAAACAAATGCGAATGATACAATCAGCTTCTTCATGATTTGTTGTATTATATTAATTAATATTTTAGTCCAACCTACGAAGAAGCGTGAACCACAATGCCACACTCTTACTTGAAGGTCGTAGGAAACCATAGATGCAGATGTAACAATAGCAGCCCACGCTATACGCGTGAGAACCACTATGCTATCCTTGCATCTAATTGAAAATTTCCTACGTTTTCAAGTACAAGATAAGCATAACGCTTCTTCTTTTTCTCTTATGTCTTGGATAGAGTTACTCCTAACCAACTGCAAATTTACAAAAAAGTCGTAATATTAAGCCTTGTACGGGCAAATTATTACGACTTGATGAGAAGCTGTTAGAATTATGTCCCCCGGTCCCCTCTGCCAAGGCTGCGGTAACCGATGCTTCACACATAATCACTTGAACAGCATATCCAAGTTCAGGTTCAGAAATTCCTCAACCGAAAGACCTCCTGAACCTATCACGATGCTGCGGTGTGGATTATACTGTTCGGCGAACTTTGCAAGGCCGGTATTTGTAGTACGCCGTCCGCTCTTTACCTCAATGGCAGCCTTGCGGTTGCGGTGTGTGATGATATAGTCAACCTCTTCGTTCTTGTTACGCCAATAATATACCTTGTAGCCAATGATTTGTGCCTGGCTTACAAGATATGCCCCGATAGCGGATTCTACATATCGCCCCCACGATTTGGGGTTCTGTACAGCGTCAACGAAGTCCTCTTCTGCATAAGCGTTGCGTAAAGCGCTGTTGTAGACCTGGAACTTAGGTATGGAATTATACTTTCGGGCATTATCCTCGGCATATTTCTGTAAACCGCAAAGCAGGTTACATTCGTCGAGCAGATGAAGGTAACCAGCAAGTGTTGTAACATTGCCGGCATCCTGCATCTGGGCAGCCACCTTGGTAAGTGAAAGAAGCTCGCCGCTGTAACTGCTGCCTATCTCAAACAGTTGGCGCAGCAGCTGGGGTTTTAGAATATGAGTGTTCATCAACACGTCTTTCGAGATTGAGGGCTCTATGAGTGAGTCCTTCACATAGTTGCGCCAGCGTGCCTCGTTGCCGATATACTGCGCAGCACCGGGGTAACCGCCATAATAGATATACTGTGGCAGGTTCCAGCCAAAGCAGTCGCGCATTTCGCTATATGTCCAGTGAGTAAGGCGTATCAGTTCGAACCGTCCGGCAAGCGACTCGGTAAGCCCTTTCTCTATGAGCATGCGCGATGAACCCAGCAGCACTACAATAAGTTCGCGTTTCTCTCGCGTGTCACGGTCCCACTCTGCTTTTACCGTTTCGCTCCAGTTGGCAATCTTCTGAACCTCGTCAACTACCAGCAAGCGTTTGCCCTCGCCCTGTATTTCCATTTTCAACCGTTGCGTTTCCCATATCTGTGCCAACCAATTGGCATCTGCTCCAACAACATCGTCGGCAGAATAGCTCGAATGAGGAAAACTGCAGTTATCAAGTACTTGCCCTATGAGTGTGGACTTTCCCACTTGACGGGGTCCTACTATAACCTGGATTTTGCTTCTTGATTCATTTATACGTTCTTGTATCTCGTTGTATTGCTGCCTTTTGTAGTTCATTGTCAAAAATATTCAATGCGGTGAAGAAAAATGTTCAATACGCTATGCGGAAATGTTCACTGCCGGCAAATTTAGTCAAATTTTCAATGCAGGCAATAATTCCGAAATAAAATTTAAACAGATTCTAAGTTGTCGTGGTTGTTGAAACTTTTATGTTCCCCAGCTCTCCCTGTCCAGATTCCTGTATCCGATTGCTTCGGCAATGTGGCGGCTCTGTATGTTCTCGCTGCTGTCGAGGTCGGCAATGGTGCGTGCTACTTTCAGTATACGGTCGTATGCGCGAGCCGAGAGGTTGAAACGGCTCATGGCTGTGCGCAGCAGCGCGAGGCTCTGCTCGTCGAGAACAGCATATTTTGCAATCATCTTGGGTGTCATCTGTGCGTTGCAGTAGATGCCTTCCTCTTTTTCGAAGCGCCTCTCCTGTATCTTGCGTGCTGCAACCACACGTTCTCTGATTGCTGCGCTGGGCTCGCCGGGACGTGCGTCGGAAATCTTCTCGAATGGTACGGGCACAATCTCTATCTGAAGGTCGATGCGGTCGAGCAGGGGACCGCTTATCTTGTTTAGGTAACGTTGCACTTGTCCGGGATTGCACACGCAAGGCTTGGTGGGGTGGTTGTAGTATCCGCATGGGCAGGGGTTCATCGAGGCGATGAACATGACACCGGCAGGGTATTCAACCTTGTAGTTGGCGCGTGCGATACATATTTTGCGGTCTTCAAGGGGCTGGCGCATCACTTCGAGCACGTCGCGTGAGAATTCGGGCAGTTCGTCGAGGAATAGCACTCCGTTGTGTGCAAGTGAGATTTCTCCGGGACGGGGGTTGCTGCCTCCTCCGCATAATGCCACAGACGAAATTGTGTGGTGGGGGCTGCGGAACGGGCGTTGTGTTATCAATGCCGAATTGCCGGCGAGTGTGCCGCTTACGGAGTGTATCTTTGTTGTTTCGAGGCTCTCTTGCAGTGTCAGTGGCGGCAGTATGGAGGGCAAACGCTTTGCCATCATTGACTTTCCGCTTCCGGGAGGACCAATCATTATAAGGTTGTGTCCGCCGGCGGCGGCTACTTCGAATGCGCGTTTTACGCTCTCTTGTCCGCGCACTTCCGAAAAGTCGAATTCGAAATTGCTCTGTTGCGAATAGAACTCCTTCTCTACATCCATTTCGTATGGAGTGAGCGTGGACTCGCCGTTGAGGAAGCCTATCACCTGCATCAGGTTGTCGACGGCATATACCCTGATGCCGTTGACTACTGCTGCTTCGGGGGCATTGCCGGCGGGGAGAATCACACCCTCGTAGCCAAGTTCGGCTGCTTTCAGGGCGATGGGTAGGGCGCCTTTTATGGGGACAAGACCGCCGTCGAGCCCAAGTTCGCCCATTATCATGTATTTACCCAAATGTTCTGCCGATACGACGTTGTCGGCTGCCAGTATTCCTATGGCGATGGGAAGGTCGTATGCAGAGCCCTCTTTACGTATGTCGGCAGGTGCCATGTTCACCACTATCTGCTTGCTTGGCAGTTTGAGACCGTTGAATTCGAGTGCCGACCTTATGCGCTCGTGGCTCTCCTTTACTGCGTTGTCGGGCAGTCCGACAAGGAAGAAGCGTATGCCGCGCAGGGCGTTCACCTCTATCGTTACCTGTATGGCATTGATGCCTTGCAGGGCGGCTGCATATACTTTTACTAACATTGGCGGTTATTTGCGTTGGTTGCTTTTCCTCTTTTTCTCCTTCTCTTTCTTTTTCTTCTCCTTCTCTTTCTCCTTGTGGTCATTCACCAAAGAGTCCATCTTGTGTCCTATCTTGTCGGGGGAGATGTTGTAGTGGACGTTTAGCAGCTGCGGGTTTACTATTACCGAATAGGGAATGCGTCCGATGCTGTAGCGTTTTATAAGAGGGTTGTTCCACATTTTGCCGTCGCATACATGGTCGCCGGGGATGGAGTCCTTGCGTATGGCAGTCTTCCATGCGGCGGTGTCGCAGTCGAGCGAGATGTTCAAGAATGTAACTTCGTTCTCCTTATATAGAGAATCAATGGCTGTTATGCTTTTCAGATGCTCGGTCGAGAGGCTGTCCCATGATGCCCAAAAACTAAGGACAAGGAACTTCTCCTTGTAGTCGGCGTTTGTTATTCTTGTGCTGTCGAGCGTGGTGAATTCGAATGCGGGCATTGAGGTGTACAGCACTTCTGTCCTCATGCGGCTGTCGTCGTTACGCTCTTTGTAGTCGATGACATAGTCGTTGTCCATAAGTCTGCCGCCGAACTTGTTCATTATGCTGTGGATGTCTCTTTTCGATGGTTTGTAGACCTCTACAAGAAACTCCTTCCAGAGCATAATGCTTACTTCGTTCAGAGGGTTCCCGGATACGAACTTTTCTATCTCGGCAAAATGCTTGTAGGGAGGGAGACTGCTTAAAAGCGTTGCCATGCTGTCGTATGTCTGCTGCATGGGTCCGTTGCCTGCTATGCGGTAGCGTCCTGTGCTGTCGGGCTCCAATGTTGCCGAAACATCGGGCTCCACATATATGAATATCTCTTTGCCTGTGGGCAGCAACAAGTTGGCGGGAAACAGCGTGTCGGTGGCGATGATGTACTCGAACTTGCCGTCGGCGTCGGCTACGATGGTGTCTATGTATTCGTAGCGTCTGTCGAGTCCGTAGAGGTAGAGCGTGTCGCCGCCATCGGGTACTGTGCCTTCAAGTTGGTACAGCGGTAGCTTTTCGCCGCATGCAGCCAAGCACAGAAGCAGGGTGAGGGTTAATATGTGGAGGAGGTTCTTCATTGTTCGCTGGCTGTTCTTATTTCTCTTTGTTTGCTCTTTTGCGTTCAAGCTCGTCGAGTATTATCTTGCGCATGCGCATGGACTTCGGGGTAACTTCTACATATTCGTCCTCTTTTATGTATTCCAGCGCCTCTTCGAGCGAGAATACTATCGGGGGTACAATGCGTACTTTGTCGTCCGAACCGCTTGCACGCATGTTGGTGAGTTTCTTGCTCTTTGTAACGTTTATAACAAGGTCGTTGTCGTGTACGTGCTCGCCTACCACTTGTCCGGCATATACATCTTCTTGGGGGTTGATGAAGAAGCGTCCGCGCTCTTGCAGCTTGTCGATGGCGTATGCAAATGCCGTGCCGCTTTCCATTGCCACCATCGAGCCGTTTACGCGGCGTTCGATGTCGCCTTTGTAGGGCTGGTACTCTTTGAAGCGGTGTGCCATGATAGCTTCGCCTGCCGATGCTGTGAGGATGTTTGTCCTAAGCCCGATGATGCCTCGCGAGGGGATGATGAACTCAATGTTCACGCGGTCGCCTTGTGCTTCCATTGAGGTCATTTCGCCTTTGCGACGGGTTATCATGTCTATCATTTTGCTTGAGTAGTCAGAGGGTACGTTTATTGTCAGCTCCTCGACCGGTTCGCAACGTACTCCGTCTATCTCTTTGTATATCACTTGCGGCTGTCCCACCTGCAGTTCGTATCCCTCGCGGCGCATGGTCTCTATGAGCACCGAGAGGTGTAGCACTCCGCGGCCGTAGACTGTCCAGCTGTCCTCTTCGGGCGATTTGCTCACGCGCAGCGCAAGGTTCTTGTCGAGCTCCTTGTCGAGCCGTTCCTGTATGTGGCGCGAGGTTACGAATTTGCCCTCTTTGCCGAAGAAGGGCGAGTCGTTGATGGTGAAGAGCATGCTCATTGTCGGCTCGTCTATGCTGATGGGGGGCAGGGGTTCGGGGTTCTCGAAGTCGCAGATGGTGTCGCCGATTTCGAACTTTTCGAGCCCGACGATGGCGCAGATGTCTCCGCAGCCTACCTTTTCGGCGCGTTTGCGTCCCAAGCCTTCGAATGTATGAAGTTCCTTGATCTTTACCTTTGACTGTTCTCCGTTGCGGTTGACGAGCGTTACATTGCTGCCCTCGGTCAGTTCGCCGCGGTGCACACGTCCTATGGCTATGCGGCCTGTGTAGGGCGAGTAGTCGAGTGAGGTGATGAGCATCTGGGGGGTGCCTTCGTTCTTCTCAGGTGCGGGTATGTGCTCTATGATGGCATCGAGCAGGGGAACGAGGTTGTCTGTCTGGTTGCGCCAGTCGGTGCTCATCCAATTGTTCTTTGCCGAACCGAAGATTACGGGGAAGTCGAGCTGGTCCTCATTTGCCTCCAAAGAGAACATGAGGTCGAATACCATTTCGTGCACTTCGTCGGGGCGGCAGTTGGGCTTGTCTACCTTGTTCACGACCACAATGGGCTTCAATCCTATCTGAAGCGCCTTCTGGAGCACGAATCGTGTCTGAGGCATAGGACCTTCGAATGCGTCAACGAGCAGCAGACATCCGTCTGCCATGTTCAGCACGCGCTCCACCTCGCCTCCGAAGTCGGAGTGTCCCGGAGTGTCAATGATGTTTATTTTTGTGTTCTTATATCTTATCGATACATTCTTCGACAGAATGGTTATGCCGCGTTCCCGCTCAAGGTCGTTGTTGTCGAGTGTGAGTGCATCGTTATCTTGTTCTTTCAATAGATTGCCAGCCAACATCAATTTGTCGACCAATGTTGTCTTGCCGTGGTCGACGTGGGCAATGATGGCTATGTTTCTGATGTCCTGCATAGTTGTGAATGAGTGATTAGTGCAGCGTGGCTGCCGTTTTTTGTTACGGTTGCAAATTTACAACAAAATATCGAATTACCTCTAATTTCAGTGAGGTTCTATAAATAAGTAAATTATAAATCTTAAGTAGGTCTGTTTTGTGTCTCTTTTGTCTGATATTGTACAAAAAGTAGGGATGTGTACAAAATAAATGCTTGAAGATGATTGTTATTCCAAAAAATATGCTTACCTTTGCGCCGCTTAAAAAACAAATTTTATACTTTTAAAACAAATTGTTTATGTATTTAGATGCAGCTAAAAAACAAGAGATCTTTGGTACTTACGGAAAGTCTAACTCTGATACCGGTTCTGCAGAGAGCCAGATAGCATTGTTTTCATACCGTATTGCCCATTTGACGGAACACCTCAAAGCTAACCGTAAAGATTATAGCACACAGAGAGCTTTGACTATGTTGGTAGGTAAACGCCGTGCGCTCCTTAAATATCTTAAGGACCGCGACATTGAGCGCTACCGTGCTATCGTAGCAAAATTGGGCTTGCGTCGATAATTCGCGCAGCTGCAAAAGACAAGAATCCGCTCTTTCGAGCGGATTCTTTTTATTTTGTCAATACAACTGTAAAAATAATAAAAATAAGGCGCCTCTCTCACTGTTTTATTTCATAAATTTATTAACTTTGCGTAATTTAAACAACTTCTAAGTACTAATATTAATCCAATAATAATACTATGAAACAATTTTCAAACTTATTTCTTGCTCTCACGCTGGCGGTAGCAGCAATGTTGCCGCAGCAATCGGCTGCACAGGAAAAGAAGGCTGTTGCCCCTGATTACACAAAGTACATCCTTACACCTCCTGCGCCCAATACTCCGCGCATCAACAGTGCTAAGGTGTTCGGTGTTCGTCCTAAGGCAGAGTTCCGTTATACAATAGCGGCAACCGGTATCCGTCCAATGACATTCTCGGCAGAGGGATTGCCTAAAGGTCTCAAACTCGACGAAAATACAGGTATCATCACCGGTGTACTCAAGAAAGAGGGTACATATAATGTAAAGCTCCGCGCAAAGAATACTCTTGGCGAGGCAGAGCGCGACCTTCGTATTGTAGTAGGCGAAGATATACTTTTGACTCCTCCTATGGGATGGAACAGTTGGAACTGCTGGGGAAAGAGCGTAAGCCAAGAAAAGGTGCTCAGTTCTGCTAAGGCAATGGTCGACAAAGGTCTTGCAAACTACGGATATACCTATATTAACATCGATGACGGATGGCAGGGTGTTCGCGGTGGCAAATACAACGCAATACAGCCCAACAAGAAGTTTGCCGACATTAAAGGTCTTGTAGATACAATTCACGGAATGGGTCTCAAGGCCGGTATCTATTCAGCACCTTGGGTCAGCACATACTTGGGACACATCGGTACACAGTGCGACAATCCTGAGGGAAAATACGACTGGATAGAAAAGGGCGTGTGCGACGAAAACTACAAGCTTGAGGACCCCAACAAAAAGCTGCACAGCGGTTACTTCCGTTACCACGGTGCCTATTCATTTGCCAAGCAGGATGCACAGCAGTGGGCAGACTGGGGTATCGACTACTTGAAGTATGACTGGAATCCCAACGACTATTACTATACAAAGGAGATGGCAGACGCTTTGCGTGAGACCGGTCGCGACATTGCACTCAGCATCTCAGGTTCAGACCCCTTTGCCATGGCCCACACTTGGGCAAAGCTTACACAGTGTTGGCGTACAACAGATGACATCTTCGATACATGGAGCAGCATTGTTCGCATCGGCTTCGGTCCTCAGGACCGTTGGCCTGCATTCAGCGGTCCCGGTCATTGGGCAGATGCTGATATGCTCGTTGTAGGTATGGTGGGATGGGGTCCCAACCTCCACTATACACGCCTCACACCAGATGAGCAGTATACACACATTTCGCTTTGGGCGCTCTTCTCTTCACCTTTCCTCATCGGTTGCGACATTGCACAGATGGACGACTTTACATTGAGCCTTCTCTGCAACTACGAGGTCAACGACATTTGTCAGGACCCGTTGGGTATGCGCGGAGTTCCCTATTTCCGTGGCGACGGCTATGTGGTGTATGTGAAAATCCTCGAAAACGGCAATCTTGCAGTAGGTCTGTTCAACACATCAACAGAGCCTAAGAAAATCGGCTTTACTCCCCGTACACTCGGATTGTGGAGCAAAAAGATTACAGTGCGCGATGTTTGGCGCCAGAAAGATGTTGCAGAGATTGGCCCCCGCGACCGTTACGAAGAGGAAGTTGCTCCTCATGGATGTTCTCTGTTGATTGTTTCGCCTCCCAATACAGAGGAGAAGATCGTTGATAAACCTTATGTAATTAAGAAATAACAGGATTGTTGACAAACGTCCTTTGTAAGAAAACGAGAGTGCAAATTTATTTGCACTCTCGTTTTCTTACATGCCTATTAGAAACAGTTTCTAATTTCTGATGACAATTTCTGTTCCGAACATCATATATCTGTATCTCCATAGAGGGCGCCCTTTGCCTTTAATGGGTATGCCCTCGTTGTTGAGGTCATAAATGTTGCCGCACGATGGGCAGGTGGCGTGCCCTGTGCCGTCGTGTGCTACATTCAGCCTATAACGTGCAGATTCACATGTGGGGCATGCCCAGTCATACACCCAGATGTTGCCGTCGCTTACCGACGGTGTGCCTATAATCAACCCTCCAAGACCATATTGGTATTTGTTGCGCAGCTCGATTTCCGAAAGGTGGTGTGTGGTGGAGATGCCGTTTGCATCTGTTACTTCGTAGCTCTTGTAATTGTTTTTGTGCCGCACTGTGATGAATTGCCCGAACGAGGTTATTTGGTTGAACGGATGATAGGCGGTGTCGCACTTGAAGTTTACTCCATAGCCCGAAAATGGGCTGTCCTCTTCGCAGGCATTAAGGCTGATTAGCAGGCATGCTGCAAGCAGTAGTCTTATGGCTCTGTTCATTTGTGTGTTTATTTATAGAACATTCATTCAATAATTTAACGGTAAAAACAGCCATCTATTGTATGCTGTCTTTACCGTTAATGTTTTTTTGTAGATTGCCGGTGTTATCTGCCGAGCAAGGCTTTTTCGGCTTTTTCGGCTTTTTCAAATCCGAATCCTTCGAATATGTCCTCCATAAGCTTTTCTATGCGGTCGTTGCACAGGTTGCCTATGCTGCCTTCGTGGGTGTGGGCAATCTTCTTGTCGGGAACGAATGTCCCGGCCTCAATGTCGAGTCCCACCTTCTTGTATGCGTCGCGGAACGGCATCCCTGCGCTTGCAAGACGGTTGACCTCCTCTACGCTGAACATGGCATCGTAGCGGCTGTCGTCGAGGATATTCTCGTTTACCTCCATGCGCTGTATGATGTAGGTTGCCATCTTAATGCACTCTTTCAGCTCGTTGATGGCGGGGATGAACAGCTCCTTTATTATCTGAAGGTCGCGGAAATATCCAACCGGCAGGTTGTTCATTATCATTATGATATCCGTGGGAAGCGCTTGCAGACGGTTGCATTTTGCACGAAGAAGCTCGAATACGTCGGGGTTCTTCTTGTGGGGCATGATGCTTGACCCGGTGGTGCATTCGGCGGGCAGTTTCACAAAACCGAAGTTCTGCGAATTGAACATGCAGGCGTCAAATGCCATCTTTGCGAGTGTGCCTGCAACGCTTGCAAGGGCGTAGGCAACGTTTCTCTCGCTCTTGCCGCGTCCCATCTGTGCATAGACAACGTTGTAGTTCATTGAATCGAATCCCAACAGTTCGGTGGTCATTGTGCGGTTGAGGGGGAACGATGAGCCGTATCCTGCTGCCGAACCCAACGGGTTGCGGTTGCACATCTTGTATGCTGCTTGAAGGAAGAGCATGTCGTCTGTGAGTCCTTCGGCATATGCTCCGAACCACAGACCGAACGATGAGGGCATCGCTACTTGCAGGTGGGTGTATCCCGGCATCAGTACATCTTTGTGGCGGTTGCTCTGTTCTATCAGTGAATCGAACAGTTCCTTTACCATCATGGCTATCTCTTTTAGCTCGTTGCGGGTGTATAGTTTAAGGTCTACAAGCACCTGGTCGTTGCGCGAACGTCCGCTGTGTATTTTCTTGCCGGTGTCGCCGAGCTTGCGTGTGAGCATCAGTTCTACTTGCGAGTGTACATCCTCCACTCCCTCTTCGATGACAAATTCACCTCTTTCGGTGGTGGCATATATCTCTCTGAGTTCGCGGTGCAGTTCCTCTTTTTCCTCTTTCGTCAGCAGGTCAATGCTTTGCAGCATTGCGCTGTGAGCCAACGAACCGAGTATGTCGTAAGGGGCAAGGAAAAGGTCCATTTCAATGTCGCGACCGACAGTGAACCGTTCTATTTCGGGGTTAACGGTTATGTTCTTTTCCCACAGTTTCTTTGCCATATATTATTAAAGCAGTTTTTATGGTTCTTAATAAGGGATTTTTGAAAGCACAGTGCCTATCTTTTCGAGGGCATCTTTCAAGGGCTTTTCAATCATGCCTTTGAGCATGAAGTTGATTTCGGCTTTAACAACCACGCGCATCTTGGATGCCTCCTCGCCATTGGGGATTACCTGTACCCACATGTTGAAAGGCAGGGGAGAGTTCTCTGCGGCGAACTTTACGCATTTGGGCGCTTCGCGGTCTACCACTTTGAGGGTAACTTTTCCTACAGGGGGAACATCTGCTGTTACACTGTCGCGGTCGAATGTGAACTCCTTTACCTTGTCCTCAGGCAGTCTGCCTTTCAGACCTTCGAGGCTGTTGAGGTCTTCCAATTTGGCATATACCCTCTCTTGTGAGTAGGGTATGTCGAATGTGCTGCTTTCGTATTGCGCCATAATTTATCTTGTTGGGTTTAAGGTCTGTTATTTAAGATCGTTTCTCCACTCTGAGGGGTTTGCTCTCCACTCGCGCAGTGTGGGCATTACCTCTTCTGTGATGTAGCCGGTTGATTTTGCAGCTTCGAGTACAGCCTCGTAGTTGGTGAGTGTGATGAGCTTGACACCTGCTTTGGCAAAAGCCTCCTTAGCTACGTCGAAGCCGTATGTGAAGGATGCCACCATGCCAATAACCTCTACGCCTGCTGCACGAAGAGCCTCTACTGCTCTGAGGCTGCTGAGTCCTGTAGATACAAGGTCCTCAACAACGATTACTTTTGCGCCGGGCTGAACATCGCCTTCGATGAGGTTGCCGAGTCCGTGGTCCTTAGCCGATGAGCGTACATAAACAAAAGGCTTGCCAAGCTCCTCTGCAACGAGTGCGCCCTGTGCGATGGCTCCTGTTGCAACGCCTGCAACTGTGTCGGCTTCGGGGAACTCTTCGAGTATGAGGTTGGCAAGGCCGAGTTTCACGCGGGTGCGGAGTTCGGGGAATGACAGTGTCTTGCGGTTGTCGCAGTAGAAAGGTGATTTCCAGCCTGATGCCCATGTGAAAGGCTGTTCGGGTTGCAGTTTGACAGCTTTGATTTTCAGCAGCTCGGCTGCAAGTATTACTTCAGATTTGTTTGCCATAATCGTAAATATTTAATTGTTAAACTATTTTGTCTGTGTGTAACCTTCGCGTTTGAGAAGGTCTGTTATCTTTTCCTTGAATTCTCCTTGAATGATAATTTCGCCCTCTTTGGCTGTGCCTCCTACACCGCATTTGGTCTTCAGCAGTCTGCCAAGCTCCTTGAGGTCGCTTTCGGTGCCGGTGAATCCGCTGACGATGGTTACCGTCTTGCCGCCGCGGTGGTTCTTCTCGATGCGCACGCGCAATTTCTGTGCGTTCTTTGGCAAGGTCTCCTCTTCGGGTGTCTCCTGCGTATCATACGCAAAGTCGGGGTTGGTGGAATATACTATATTCAGTCTCTCTTTCCAGTCGTTCTTATTCATAAACGGGTCTATTATCGCTTCAAAGTTACAATCTTTTCTTTATAAATTTCTCTTCCTCGCAAAATAACCTTACTTTTGTTTCGTTATTTTTATGTAACTCCTGCTGTTTTTTGCAAATGTAGTAAATTTTGGACGGAGTTTCTAATTTTATTCCGATGGATTCGATAAAGACAGATAAAGTTCCTGAACCAACCCTGCGCCGCCTGCCGTGGTACCTCTCAGTGTGCCGTCTGCTTAAGGCGAGGGGTGAGGTATATGTATCTTCTACCCGGCTTTCTAAGGAGACAAACATTGTTGCGTCCCAGATAGCCAAGGACCTATCCTTTGTGGATGTGGTGGGGCGTACACGTGTAGGCTATGAAATTGACAATCTGCTTGAGGTGCTTGAGACATTCTTGGGCTTCACCTCCATGCACAAGGCTTTTCTCTTCGGCGCGGGACGGCTTGGAAGCGCTCTGCTCAATGACAGCGGTCTTCGTCAGTTCGGTCTTGAGATTGTTGCGGCGTTCGACACCAATCAGAAAATAGTGGGGCACAGCATTTCGGGCATCCCTGTTTACCATATAAGCGACCTCGAAAAGATTATGCGTCGCCACAATGTGAAGATTGGTATCCTCACTGTGCCTATCAACAGCGCTCAGGAGGTAGCCGACCGCATGGTTGTATGGGGCATTAAGGCGATATGGAATTTTACCCCCTTGCGCATACGTGTACCCGACGATATTGTGGTGCAGAATACATCGCTGTATGCCCATCTGTCGTTGATGTTCAACCGCTTGGATGGCTCTGTGGCCTCTGAGGATAACGAGAAAGGGGGCAAGCGATGAAGATTATAGCAGTAGGCAAGAATTATCGCGACCATGCAATTGAATTTGACGGCACAACCGAAAAGCCCGAAGCGCCCATCATCTTCATGAAACCCGATTCGGCGATACTTAAGAACCCTCGTCCTTTCTTTGTGCCCGATTTTATGGGACCTGTTGAATACGAGGCAGAAATAGTTGTGCGCATAAACAACCTCAACAAGAACATCCCTGCCCGTTTCGCTCATCGCTACTACGACGCCGTTACGGTGGGTATCGACTTTACCGCACGCGAATGGCAACGCCGGCTTATAGCCGAAGGCGCTCCTTGGGAACTATGCAAAGGTTTCGACGGTGCGGCCTATCTTGGCGATTTCCGTCCGACGGAGGGACTGGACATGAAGAACCTGCCTTTCCGTCTCGATATTGACGGCACCACCGTTCAGCGTGGCAACAGCGCAGATATGCTCTTCTCCATCGACGAAATAATTGAATATGTCAGCCGGTACTGTACGCTGAAGACCGGAGACCTTATATTTACCGGCACGCCCGCAGGGGTAGGTCCGGTAGCCATCGACAATCATCTTCAAGGATACATAGCCGACGAGAAGGTGCTTGACTTTTATGTAAGATAACCATTGCCGAATGAACAGATACAGAATAATATACACCTCATTGCTGTTGCTTGCAGTCATTTGTGTGCGGGCAGGAGTGTTTACCGATGTCGATTGGGAGCAGTTTGCCCGCGACTCGGTGATGCCCTACTACCGTTGCTCGGTTGAACTCGACGACGACTATGCGCTGTACGACTACACTGCCGCGATAGAGTATCCCGAATTTGAGCCAATGAGCAAGGAGGAAATAAAAAAATACCGTCTCGACACCCTTTCGGATACACTGCCTGCATGGCCGGCAATAAAAACCTCGGTCGGAATCTCTGCAAAAAAGGGAATACTTGATATCGCATTTGTTCCGATTGTTTTTCTCGATGGACGTTATACACGTATAAACTCCTTTAAATTAGTGATAAACAAAAGTGTGAGCAAGAGCAAGCTCACACGCGGCATGCGTTCCGCAGCCACACGCTCTGCCGGGCAGTATGCCTCGTCGTCGGTGCTTGCCGAGGGACGTTGGGTGAAGATACGTGTCCCGGAGAACGGCGTATACAGAATAACAAACAGCGAACTGTCGAAGATGGGATTCAAGAATCCGTCAAAAGTGCGCCTGTTCGGTTACGGCGGACACATCCTGCCCGAAACTAATCTGAGCTCGCTCGCCGACGATCTTCAGGAGGTGCCCACCCACCGCAGCGCAAATGCAATGCTTTTCTATGCCAACGGAACCATTAAGTGGACCTACAATTCAGGTGTCTTTGTGCACGAACAGAACCATTATTCGAAATACGGCTACTACTTCCTCAACGAGAGCGAGGATGCAACGCCTGCATCAATTCCCGTTGCGGAGCCTAAAGGCAATCCGGCATACACATATACCACATATCCCGATTATGCGCTATATGAAAAAGACGAAATGTCGCTATGTACATTCGGACGTGTGTTGCTCGACGGCAACGATTTTTCATCGGGGCGCACGAAAAGCTATAAATTCAATCTTCCCGGAGTGGTGAACTCCAAGGCTACGGTTGCCGTGAGCTTCGGAACCAATGCTCATGCGGCAAGCACACTCGGAGTGTATGTAAACGACAAGAACGTCGGCAATATCTCCATCAGCAAGGCTGGCTCGGTGGATAAGGGTGTGATAACATCGGCAAGCTATTCCTCGTCGGTGCAATTCGAAAATGAGACAACGGTAACACTCAAGCACAGTGTGCCTTCCTACTCGGTAAACGGTTTCCTCGACTACATTCGTCTGAGCTTCACACGTGAGCTTGCGCTTCGCGGTTCAAGCACAAATTTTCGCGGAACAACAGTTACCGGTCTTGCAAACTTTAAAATATCGACCTCCGTTCCCGACATTAAAGTCTGGAGAGTAACATCTCCCTCCGGAATAGAAGAGTACAAGGGCACATACGCCGATGGCGTATATTCGGTCGTAGCCCCTGCATCCTATCGCGAAGAGCTTGTGGCAGTGGACGTGAACGGTACATTCCCTTCGGTGGAGGTTGTAGGCGAAGTGCAGAATCAGAATCTTCATTCGCTGGGCAGTACCGACATGGTGATAATAGTTCCGTCGAACGGACTGTTCACTGCACAGGCCGAGCGCATAGCCGCTCTTCACCGCGAACTCGATTCGTTGACAGTGGCAGTTGTAACAGCCGAACAGGTCTACAACGAATTCTCATCGGGAACACCCGATGCGACTGCCTACCGAAGATTGATGAAGATGCTTTACGACCGCGCTGCGAATGCAGTAGAAGCACCTGAATATCTGCTTCTGATGGGTGACGGATTTTCGGACAACCGGCTCATTACATACAAGAACCGCCGTCAGGAGGACTATCTCCTCTGCTTCCCGTCGAAAAATTCAGTCAGCACCACAAAATCCTACGTCCTTGAGGACTACTTCGGCTTTCTTGACGACAGCGAAGGGTATGACTTCCTCACCGACAAGGTCGATATAGGCGTCGGACGTATTCCTGCACAGAACCTGTCGCAGCTTACCCCCGTAGTTGACAAGATAATAAGTTATGCACAGAACAGAGAGGCCGGTGCATGGCAGAACAATATTGTGGTCCTTGCCGACGACGGAGACGACAAGAGCCCAAATTCCCACATGCGAGATGCCGAGAATGTGGCAGCAGTGGTTAATCAGAATTATCCCTCATTCATGGTGCGCCGCATATATTGGGACGATTATCCGGTAGTGGCGCTTGCGACCGGAAACAGCTATCCGGGAGTAACGGCTGCCATCAATGAGCAGATGGAGGAGGGCGCGCTCATAATGAACTATTCGGGACACGGAAGTGCCAATCTTTTGTCGCCCGAAATGGCGTGGAAGGCATCGGATATGGCAGCGTCCGTTACATCGCGTCTGCCAATGTGGGTAACAGCATCGTGCGACATTTCACCCTTTGACATCGGAGACGGCTCGATAGGCGAAGAGGCTATCCTCAATCCTGCCGGTGGAGCAATTGCGTTGCTTACAACCACGCGCACGGTCTACCAGTCTCACAATGCGCTGATTAACCAAGCCTTTATGCGCAATATACTCGACCGCGACGCTAACGGCAAATCTTTGACTTTGGGCGATGCGGTGCGCAAGTCAAAGGTGTCGCTTGTACATTCAGGTTCGGACAACACAGAGAACAAACTGCAGTACATTCTCCTCGGCGACCCGGCACTGAGGCTCAATGTCCCCACCTGCAAAGTGGTGGTAGACAGCTTCGACGGAGCTTCGGCTTCGCAACAAGGCGCAGCAAATGCGGGCGGAAAATTAAAGGTCGAAGGACATATAGAGGATGGCGATGGCGCGACGGCTGCATGGTTCAACGGAATAATATCTCCTACAATGTTCGACAGCGAGCAGGATGTTGCGACAAAAGACAACACCGGGCTGGGAGCATTTAAATACAGCACACAAGGCAGCAAGCTCTATTCGGGCAGCGACTCTGTGAAGGACGGCCGTTTCTCGATAACAATCCCCGTGCCCATGGATATAAGTTACAGCGACGAGGAGGGACTGCTCAACTTCTATGCTGTGGCACACGACAGACGTTCTTCGGCGCAAGGCCGCTACGACAATTTCATAGTTGGCGGCACTTCACCTGATATTGCCGACGACAAGACCGGTCCCGAAATTAAAATATATCTTAACTCCCCCGACTTCGCAGATGGCGACGAGGTGAATTCATCTCCATGCCTCTTTGTGGAGCTTAGGGATGCTGACGGAATAAATACGGTAGGTTCGGGCATCGGACACGATGTTGTGGCGATTATAGACAACAATCCTGCATATACGTTCAACCTCAACGGCGCATTTGTGGCCTCGGTGGGCGATTACAGTTCGGGATATGTGGTATTCCCTCTGCCGTCCTTGCCTGAGGGCGAGCATACGTTGTTGGTGAGAGCATGGGATATGCTCAACAACTCTTCATCGGAGACGGTTACCTTCAATGCTGTTCACTCTCTTGCTCCTGAGTTCCTCGAATTGAAAGCTACCCCCAATCCTGTACATCGTGGCGAAAATATCACTTTCCTGCTGTCGCACAACCGTCCGCAGAGCGAGATTACCGTAAGGCTCGACCTCTTCAACTTCAGCGGCGAACATCTGTGGACAAACTGCGAAACAGCCGTTTGCGAGTCAACCGTGTATACATATACATGGAACATGCAGTGTGCCGGCGGACAGCCTTTGCCTACGGGTGTCTATATCTACCGTGCCGAAATTTCATCGGGCGGCGGTGCAGGACAAACAAAAACCGGAAAAATAATAGTCTTGAACAATAAATGACCGAAATTCAAGTTTAGATAAAGAGGGGCTCTGTATGCTTGTCCGGTAATAAGCTTGCAAAGAACAGCGGCCGGTCGGGGTCGAATCCCCCTGAACAGAAGACGAACAATACAAATAGCAGAATAAACGAGATGATAAAGAAAAAAACATTACTTACACTTCTTGGGCTTCTTCTGATGTTGCCCGTAGCAGCGCAAAAGGATATTTTCAACCCCGTATATACAGGTGTAACCTCGCTCTCCATAGCCCCCGATGCACGCGCCGGTGCAATGGGTGATGTGGGATGTGCAACAGAGGCGGATGTCAATTCGCAGTATTGGAACCCTGCGAAATATCCTTTCAATATTGCCCGTGCGGGTGTGTCGCTCTCCTATACCCCGTGGTTGCGTCAGCTTGTAAAGGATATTGACCTTGCATACGTTACCGGATTTTATCGTATAGGCGACTATTCGGCAATAAGTTCTTCGCTCACATACTTTTCTCTTGGCGAGGTGATAGCCGATGAGTACACCATCAAGCCATATGAGCTTGCGCTCGATGTTGCCTATTCGCGCATGCTGTCAGAGACTTTCTCGGCAGCGGTTGCATTGCGCTTCATCTACTCCGACCTTCAGTATGACTATGAGGAGGATGTAACGGCAGGCAATGCTTTTGCAGCCGATGTTGCAATGTACTACAACAATTACATACTTATGGGCAACCGCGAGTGTCTTTTGGGTCTTGGTATGAATATATCCAATATCGGTAGCAAAATCTCGTACGACGGCGGTTCCACCAACCAGTTCATCCCTACAAACCTGCGTATAGGAGCATCTCTTCTGATGCCTATAGATGAGTATAATACCATCTCTTTCAGTTTCGACCTTAACAAGCTGCTGGTTCCCACACGTCCCACTTATTCGCAGTTCCTCGAAGAGGAAGGCTACGATGCCAACGACAACAGCCGTTATTCCGAATATCAGACGTGGCTCGAATCCACAGGCTACAACGATATTTCGCCAATATCGGGAATTTTCAAGTCTTTCTCTGATGCTCCCGGAGGATTCAGCGAGGAGTTGAAAGAGATATACGGAGGTATCGGTGTAGAGTATTGCTACAACAACCAATTTACACTGCGTGGCGGCTATCACTACGAAAACGAGTACAAAGGAAACAGAAAATATTATACTCTCGGTGCAGGCTTCAAGATGAGTGTCTTCTCACTCGATGCTGCTTACCTCATTTCGGCTGCACAGAGCAACCCTCTCGACCAGACATTGAGATTCTCTCTCTCGTTTGATATGGATGGAATTAAGGATTTGTTGGGACGAAGATAATCAGAAGCTTCTAAAGGGAGGTTCTATAAATTAGTTCGAGTTGATTTTTGAATTTATTCAGAGTATATTGTTTGTTTTTACGATGGCGCAACCTTTGCGTTGCAACTGAGTAAAAATGAACAAGATACCGGAATAAAACAAAAAGCGACCGAAATAGAACCCACCCTGCAAAGAAATGTAGTTTACTAATTTATAGAACCTCCCTAAAATATAAATAATATGATTAGAATTGGATTCGGATACGATGTGCATCGTTTGGTCGAAGGAAGAGATTTGATCATTGGCGGTGTAAAAATACCATATGAATATGGTCTCGACGGACATTCAGATGCCGATGTGTTGATTCATGCAATTTGCGATGCAATGCTTGGCGCTGTCAATCTCGGAGACATAGGTCGTCATTTCCCCGACAACTCTGCGGAGTTCTGCGGTATCGACAGCAAGATTCTTCTTGCACGCACACTTGATCTTATCAAAGAAAAGGGGTACAAATTGGGCAACATCGACTCTACAATTGTGGCACAGCAACCCAAATTGTCTCCTTATATACCTCACATGCAGCAGGCGCTTGCCGAAGTGCTTGAGGTTGATGAGAATGTAGTTTCCATAAAGGCTTCAACTACCGAAAGGTTGGGATTTGAAGGTCGCAAGGAAGGTATATCGGCATACGTAGTTGTACTTCTTGAAAAGTAGGATTATGAAAAGAATATCGGCAAGGGTGGGGCTGTGTCTCACCCTGCTGTTGTTAATATTGTTGCTTGACTCCTGCGCATCGCTGTCGAAATATCGCGGGGTGGGGCGCATACGCCGTTATACAGTTGAGCACGAGGTGTTGCCTGCCGAATTCGAGGGTTTTAGGGTGGCTTTCCTCTCCGATACTCATTATCCAAGCAAATTTACAGCCAAAAGGCTTGCCGAGGTGGTTCGAGCCTTGAACGACCTTTCGCCCGACCTTATTCTGCTCGGCGGCGATTATGTAACAGAACTCTTATCAGCCAATGAACTGTTCGAGGCGTTGGGCACTTGCAGTGCGCCCTACGGTCTCTATGCTGTTCTCGGCAATCACGATATACGTAATGCCGATACGCTTTGCGAGGCTATGCGTCGCAACGGTATCACTCCTTTGCGCGATGAACCGGATACCATAAGCATCGGCTCTGCCGGTATATTCCTGTGTGGTGTGGAAAGCTATGGCACAGCTGCCGGCAAGGAATGGGTAGCCCGTCATACAGCATCCGGCTTTACGATTGTGCTTGTGCACACTCCTGATTATGCTGTTGACGGTGCCTTGTCGGGCAATGCGATGCAATTGTCGGGACATACTCATGGCGGGCAGGTTACATTGCTTGGATTGTATGCACCGGTAACAAATTCCAAGTATGGCAGACGCTTTCTCTCAGGGCTCAACTATACACCCGGAAATATACCGGTGATAACCTCCAACGGTCTTGGCACGTCGAGGAGAAAAATCCGTTTCTGTGCGCCGAGCGATATTGTATTGGTTACACTCTCGCGAAAGTGAACTTTTCTGTCATTTTTCCTTTAATTGGAGAAACGGCTCCGCGTAATCACTACGGGGAACCGTTCGGGGAATTGAATGATTAAGAAAAAGTAATATTCTATAATTAAGGCAAAAGTCCTTTTTGTCTACAATAGAAATTTTGAACTTACAGTTACATATATAACAAGCAAAACGAAAAAAAGTTCACGAATTTGTTATTTTTAACATCTGTTCGATAAAAGGAGTACCTATGAAAATGGCTTTAATACACTCAGTGGGCTGTATCTCAACAAAGCAGCCTCAACTTTTGAGGGTTGAGGCTGCTTGAAAGTGTGTAAAGATAGGACTTGCTTATTCCCATTCGATAGTTGCGCTGGGTTTCGGCGACATGTCGTAACATACTCGGTTTACATTCTTGACTTCTTTGAGTATGCGGTCTGTTATCTTCATGAGTATTGACCATTCTACAGGTTCGATGCTTGCTGTCATTGCGTCTATGGTGTTGACGGCGCGGATGATTACAGGCCAATCGTATGAGCGAGCATTGTCTCTTACGCCTACCGACTTGAAGTCGGGTACGACGGTAAAGTATTGCCATACTTTCTTGTCGAGTCTGGCGAGAGCAAACTCTTCGCGGAGGATGGCATCCGATTCGCGAACGGCTTCGAGGCGGTCGCGTGTGATTGCGCCGAGACAACGTACGCCGAGACCGGGACCGGGGAAGGGCTGGCGATATACCATTTCGTAGGGCAGACCGAGTTCAAGACCGCAGGCACGTACCTCGTCCTTGAAGAGCTGACGGATGGGCTCTACCAATTCAAACTGCATGTCTTCGGGAAGACCGCC
>CAYWIE010000016.1:0-1898 GCA_964458275.1 uncultured Bacteroidaceae bacterium | reverse complement strand
CATCTTGGCTGTCTTGGTGCCGCTCTCTACAATGTCGGGATAGATGGTTCCCTGACCGAGGAAGTCGATGCCGTCGAGCTTGCGTGCCTCTTCTTCGAATACGCGGATGAATTCGCCACCGATGATTTTGCGTTTCTGCTCGGGGTCAGCTACATTTTCGAGTTTGCCGAGGAAACGGTCTGTCGCGTCTACATATACAAGGTTGGCGCAAAGCTGGTTGCGGAACACCTCAACAACAGCTTCCGATTCGCCCTTGCGCATGAGACCGTGGTTTACGTGTACGCAAACAAGGTTGTTGCCTATGGCTTTAAGCAGGAGCGCTGCAACGACCGAACTGTCAACGCCACCAGAAAGGGCGAGGAGCACTTTCTTGTCGCCTACCTGACGGCGGATGAGTTCAACCTGGTCGTTTACGAAGTTTTTCATGTTCCAGTTCGCTTCGGCATTGCATGTGTCAAAAACAAAGGGCTTGACAGCCTCTTTGACTGCTTCTTCGTCGTCGGTGAATTGGGCGAGTTTCACTTCGCATTTCGCTTTGTCGTGTCCGGCTGACATTACGGGGTAGCCGGCGTTATATATTTCGGGGTTGACATCTATTTCAACTCCATCGATTACATTGTTGGGACCACCGTTGATGATTACACCTTTTACATTAGGAAGGGCTTTGAGCTCTTCGGCTGTTATGTCGTGAGGATAAATTTCGCTGTATACACCCAATGCGCGTATTGCTCTGGCTACTACGGTGTTTTCGTGGCTTCCGAGGTCCAGGATTACAATCATGTCTTGTTTCATACTGTTATATTGTATTTAAATTGTTTCAGAGATTTGTATTGTTGTCGCTATATGGTTAATAACGAAAATCTAAGGAAAAGGGTCGGGATATAATATTTCGCAGGATTTTACGGGCTCATGAATCGTGTGTGCCATGAGTCGTGCCGTTTGAGCGGCGAATTCACCGGAGATGATTCGTTGCATATTTGTTGAGTTTGTTGTTCCTGCGGATGGCATCCGGAGTGATGCCTTTGTTTCGGTTGCAAAGATATAAAAACGACTCGAAATTCGTATAACCGAACGGACAAAAGTTTACTTTCGGTATAAAAAATACAGACGCACGAAACAGTTGGCGGTGCGTCTGTATTTTGTGGAATCTCACTTATGCTGTTCGGGTTTTTCCCGGAATGTCATTTCTTCTCTTTGAGAAGGTCGCGAATCTCGGTAAGCAGCTTCTCTTCGGCAGAGGGAGCGGGAGGAGGTGCGGGTGCAGCTGCCTGCTCTACCTCTTTCTTGCGTGTGAGGTTGCCGATGATGCGTATTACTACGAAGATAGAGAATGCGATGATGAGAAAATCAAATGTCTGTTGCAGGAAGTTGCCATAGTTGAGTGTTACGGCTGCTTGCTCTACAGTGCCGTCTGCTGCTGTAACTGCATCCTTCATCACCAGCTTCAGGTCCTTGAAGTTTACTCCACCTACAATGAGACCGATGGGAGGCATGATGATGTCGTTGACGATTGATGTTACAATCTTGCCGAACGCGCCGCCGATGATTACACCGACAGCCATGTCTATGACGTTGCCTTTCATGGCAAACTTTTTGAAATCTGAAAGAAAACTACTTTTAATCACCTTTTTTGTTATTTAAGATTAATATTTGTCGCAAATATAAAAAGATTTTTGTAAATTTGCATCGCAATTTAATGAGTAAAGTATGAAAACTGTGAAAATAGCAATTTTTGTATGCGCAATTATACTCCTCACGGCATCATGCAGCAGTGCTCACTATTGTAATTGCGGATGATATTTAAGAAACATTTTTAACCTTTTATTTATAAATAAAATTAAACTATGACAAAAGTAGGTATTAACGGTTTTGGCCGTATCGGCCGTTTCGTTTTCCGT
>CAYWIE010000015.1:0-48944 GCA_964458275.1 uncultured Bacteroidaceae bacterium | reverse complement strand
TCTTGATTTTTATTATAACGGGCATAAAAATCGGAATTTTTATGTAAGTTTGCAATATGAATTTGCGAAAATAGGCTGCACTCGTTGAGTAACGTGCAAGTAAACTTGCGTTACACTCGTTTGCACTATCTTGGCAAAATAGTTATAATGTGTTCGCGCTTTACTGCAAAACAAACCAGCCGCAAGACAAAGAGCAATAACGCCATGAGAATATCCACTCCAATCGAAGAGTACATAATGGAGCATATAAGCCCCGAAGGAGAATATCTCTACAATCTCTATCGCGCCACAAACATACAGACCGTAAACCCTCAAATGGCATCGGGGCACATACAAGGACGGTTCCTCAAGATGTTGGTCGAAATGATGGGAGCAAAGAATATACTTGAGATTGGCACATTCACCGGCTATTCGGCTATATGCATGGCAGAAGGATTGCAGGAGGGAGGCAAAGTCTACACATACGATGTCAACGACGAACTCGAAGACTTTACCCGCAAGTGGATAGAGAACTCGCCCGTAGCAGACAAGGTACAATATAAAATAGGAAGCGCTCTCGACGAAGCGCCTGCACTCGGAATAACGTTCGACCTTGTGTTTATCGACGGCGACAAGCGGGAATACATCGAGTATTATCAAATGGCAATGAAAATCCTGAGAACAGGAGGATGGATACTCGCCGACAACACTTTGTGGGACGGCCATGTGATAGAGCAGGACAGACACGATGCACATACAGAAAGCGTAAGACGCTTCAATGAACTGATAGGGAAGGACAACCGCGTAGAGAAGGTGATATTGCCACTGCGCGACGGACTCACAATAATCAGAAAAATAAGAGACTAAGAGCCGAGACCGGCTCTGCAATATAAAGATATTTTAAATATAATAGAAACAGCCTCTAAATGGATAGCACAAGACAGAACAAGATTGCCCGACTTATACAGAAAGAACTTGGAGATATATTCCTTAAAATGACGAAAGAGACTCGCGGAGTGCTTGTCTCGGTGAGCATCGTAAGGGTAAGTCCCGACCTTGGCATAGCAAAAGCATATTTAAGCGTGTTCCCCTCGGAAAAGGGCAACGAAATAGTGGAGACACTCAACCAGAACAGCAAGAACATACGTTTCGAACTCGGCAACAGAGTGAGACACCAGCTGCGCATTATCCCCGAACTGAGATTCTACATTGACGATTCGCTCGATTACATCGAACACATCGACAATCTGCTGAAATAAGTGGCAGTGATGAATGTATCGTTATACATAGCCAAACGATACCTTTTCTCGAAAAAGAGCCATCAGGCGATAAATGTCATTTCGGGAGTCGCCGTCGCAGGCGTAACGCTTGCAACGATTGCCATGGTGTGCACATTGTCGGTGTTCAATGGATTCAGGATGTTGGTTGCCGAACAGTTTACAGCCTTCGACCCGGAAATAAAGATAACAGCCGGCAAGGGAAAGACATTCAGCACCACCGGCAAAGCCATAATGGAGATAAAGCGTCTCCCCGAAATAGCAGTAATCACCGAGTCTATAGAAGATAAAGTGATGGTGCAGTATGGCGGACGGCAAGTGATGGCGACAGTGAAGGGTGTGGAGGATGATTTTTCCGAACTCACAAACATCAAAGAGGTGCTCATAGGCAACGGCACGTTCCGGCTGCACGACAATACCGTCGATTATGCCACCCCCGGCATCGAACTTACAGGCGCACTCAACTGCGGTCTCTACCACGCAACACCTTTAGAGATATACGCTCCCAAAAGAGGACACAAGGTGAGCATGGCAAATCCCGCTGCCAATTTCAGAAAGGGTTATCTCTATGCTTCAGGAAAGACATTCATCGTCAACCAGCCGAAGTACGACGGCAACTACATACTTACCTCAATAACATTCGCGCGCGAAATATTCGGACGCGACTCCGTAGAGGTCAATTCCCTCGAACTCAAGACGAAGGAGGGCACAAACATCAGCGCATTGAAGAAAAGGCTGCAGACGCTTCTCGGTACAGACTATAAGGTCGAAGACCGTTACGAACAGCAAGCCGAGATATTCAAGATAATGAGCATAGAGAAATTTATATCCTATTTGTTCCTCTCGTTCATATTGCTGATAGCATGCTTCAATGTGATAGGCTCATTGTCCATGCTCATCCTCGACAAGAAAAGGGACATGAATACCTTGCGGGGATTGGGAGCAAGCAACAAGCTCATCTCAAACATATTCATAATCGAAGGCTCCATGATTTCCATAGCCGGCGCGTTCAGCGGAATAGTGATAGGAGTGGCACTGTGCCTCATACAAGAGCATTACGGTGTAATCACATTCGGCGACGCTTCGGGAGGATTCATCATCGACCACTACCCGGTTGACATTATCGCAAGCGATGTGGCTATAGTCTTTATCACCGTTATCGCCGTAGGATTGATAGCTATGGGAATCCCCGTAAAGTACCTGACCGGGAGGTTGCTTGGCGAAAAGGATGAGTGAAGAGGAGATTAGAGTATCAAATATCCCATGACCGGCAGAAAAACATATCCCAAAGATTCTCCGATTGCGAGATTCAAACGCTATTTGCAGCTGGAGAAGTCAATGTCTGCAAATACAATCGAGGCATACATGAGCGATGTCCATAAATTGTCGAAGTTCCTCGAAGAGGATAAAAGAGAGACTGTGGAGGCGACGGTTGATGATGTCCGCTCGTTCTTTGTCTCTCTTGCCGATGTGGGAATCTCGCCCCGTTCGAGGGCGCGCATATTGTCGTCGCTGCGCTCCTATTACGGCTTCCTGATTATGGACGAATATATATCAGCCGACCCTACCGAATCTGTCCAGTCCCCCAAAATAGGGCGCCATCTGCCCGACGTCCTTGCGCTCGAAGAGATTGATGCCATGATAAACGCCATAGACCTGTCCCTCGCCGAAGGACAGCGCAACAGGGCGATGATAGAGATGATGTACAGTTGCGGTCTGCGTGTCTCGGAACTCTGCTCCTTGCGTCTTTCCGACCTCTACCTCGATGAAGGGTTCGTGAGAGTGCTTGGCAAAGGCGGCAAACAGAGGCTTGTCCCCGTGTCGTCGCGTGCAATTGAGGAGCTGAATGCCTATTTCTCCGAACGTGCCGCAGTGAGTATCCGTCCCGGTTACGAGGATTTTATATTCATAAGCGAACGTCGCGGGAAACCTCTCTCCCGAATAACAGTCTTTCATATTGTCAAGGAACTTGCCGGACTTGCCGGGGTAGACAAGAATGTGAGCCCCCATACGTTTCGCCATTCGTTTGCCACCCATCTGCTTGAGGGAGGCGCCAATCTGCGTGTGATACAGTCGATGCTCGGACACGAAAGCATTTCCACCACGGAAATCTACACACATATAGACCGCAGCCGTTTGCGTCGTGAAATAATAGAGCACCATCCGAGAAATATCCAAGCAAAATATTCAAACAAAAATTGATGAAATTAGGCAAAAAGAACCCTTATTGCCTTTGTTATCAACGTAATTTGTATTAACTTTGCGCCCGAAAATTCGGGATTTGCAGTCCGGGAAAGATGATTTTCGTCTGTAAACGCTTGAAAAACACTTGTTTGGATTGAGTAAAATTTAAAATATAAACTTTAATTAAAAACAAAAAATGCTTAAAAAAAATTCTTTCCTGCTCTCTTTGGTGGCAGTAGTTCTTTGCACATCGTGCGGTTCTAAGATGAAAGGTCTCTCTTCGGAGTATTTCACAGTAACCCCTCAAATCCTTGAGGTAATCGGCGGTGAAGTTCCTGTGACCATTGACGGCAAATTCCCTGAGAAATTCTTCAACAGGAAGTCGGTTCTTACAGTTACTCCCGTGTTGAAATGGGATGGTGGCGAGCTTGCAGCCGAGTCTATGACATTCCAGGGCGAAAAAGTACAGGGCAACAACCGTACAATCTCTTACAAAGAGGGTGGTAACTTCACAATGAAGACAAAGTTCGACTATGTTCCCGAAATGGCAAAATCAGCTCTCTATCTCAAGTTTACAGTAGCAAAAGGCAAGAAGTCATACATATTGCCTGAGGTTAAGGTAGCTGACGGATGTATCGCAACTTCAGAACTCTACCGTTCAACAATCAAGAAGTCAAACATTGCAATCGGTGAGGATGCTTTCCAGCGTGTAATCAAGCAGGCTAAAGAGGCTAACATCATGTTCCTTATCCAGCAGACAAACCTTCGCAACAGCGAGTTGAAGTCTGAGCAGATCGAAGAGCTCAAGAAGTCAATGAAAGATGTTGCGACAGATACAAAGAATAAAGTGATTGACAATGTAGAAGTTGCTGCATACGCATCACCCGATGGTGGCGTTGGTCTCAACACAGACGTTGCAGGCGGTCGTGAGAAGAACACTGCAAAATTCGTTGAGAAGCAGATGAAGAAAGCCGAGCTTAAGGGCAACCTCGACACAGACTACACAGCTGAGGACTGGGAAGGTTTCCAGGAACTGGTTTCAAAATCAAACCTCGCAGACAAAGACCTTATCCTCCGTGTTCTTTCAATGTACAAGGATCCCGAAGAGCGTGAGGCTCAGATCAAGAACATCTCTTCTGTATACAAAGACCTTGCAGATATTATCCTTCCCCAGTTGCGTCGTGCACGCATCACTCTTAACTACCAGCTCATCGGCCGTTCAGACGAGGAGATTCAGGCACAGTTCAAGAGCGACGCAAAACAGCTCTCGCTTGAGGAGATTCTCTACTCAGCAGTTCTTACAGACAACGTAGCAGAGCAGAAGAACATCTACTCAACTGCTGCAAAACTCTTCCCCAGCGACTACCGTGCATACAACAACCTTGCTACTATCGCTTACAACGAGGGCGACTATAAGGCTGCTGCCGACTACTTGAAGAAGGCTGTAAAGGCAGATCCCACAGCTTCAGAGGTGAATGTGAACCTCGGCTATCTCGCACTTCTCGATGGCGATGTTGCTGCGGCTGAAACATATATGGCTAAGGGCTCAAGCGCAAAAGCCGGCGACGAGGCTCTCGGTAACCTCTACATTGCACAGGGTCAGTACTCACGTGCTGCTTCACTCCTCTCAAAAGAGGCTACAAACAGCACTGCTCTTGCCCAGTTGCTCAACAAGGATTACAGCCAGGCTAAGAAGACTATCGCAGCAATCAAGAACCCCGATGCTGATACATACTATCTCTCAGCAGTTCTCGGTGCACGCACAGACAATGCTTCACTCATCTACGATGGTTTGAAGAACGCTATCAAACTCGATCCCTCTATGGCTGCTAAGGCTGCAAAAGACCTTGAGTTTGTAAAGTATGTTACAGACAGCTCATTCCTTAACATTGTAAAGTAATAATTCCTGCTTCCAAGTGAAGGGAATAAACTCAAAAGAACGGCTCTCAATGCTTGCACTCACATATGTGCAAGGATTGGGAGCCGCTCTATTCACAAAAATGGTGGAGACAGCCGGAAGCGCTTCGGAGATATTCGAGAACCTATCGTCGCTGCCCGACATTCTTCCCGGTGCCTCTCCGCAGTTGAAATTTCTGCTTTCCGACCCCGAAGCGTTCAAACGCGCAGAAGAGGAACTTCAATTTGCAGAAGCACACAATATAGACATCCTCTGCTACAACGACGACAAATACCCGGCTCGCCTCAGAGAGTGCGACGATGCCCCGATAGTGCTTTACGGAAAAGGCAACTGCGATCTGAATTGCCGGCATGCAGTATCGGTAATCGGTACCCGCAAGGCAACTGCATACGGCAAGAATATGTGCGAGAGGTTCGTGAAAGAACTCTCCGAACTGATGCCCGGTACACTGATAGTTAGCGGTCTTGCCTATGGTATTGATGTCTGTGCCCACAGAACAGCATTGAGTGCATCTCTTCCAACGGTGGGAGTGCTTGCGCATGGACTCGACCGCATATATCCATCCCTGCATCGCGACACAGCAAAGGCAATGCTCGACAATGGCGGTCTGTTGACAGAATTCATGAGCCGCACAGCTCCGTTGCCCGTGAATTTCGTGCGCCGCAACCGCATAGTGGCAGGGATTTCCGATGCAACTGTAGTGATAGAGTCGGCTGCAAAAGGAGGCTCGCTAATAACCGCTTCGATAGCCCGTAGCTACAACCGCGACTGCTTTGCTTATCCCGGAAAGGTTTCCGACAGCAATTCTGCCGGCTGCAATACGCTGATAGCCAAAAACAGAGCAGCCTTGATAACCTCTGCCGAAGATTTCGTGGAGGCAATGAACTGGGAACCCATGACAAAAGCAAAGGAAAAGGTTCCAACGCAGTTGCAGCTCTTTGCCGACCTCTCGCCCGAAGAGGAACTTCTTATAAATTATATAGCTCCGTTTTCTGAAGGCGTGCAGCTCAACCGCATGACGGTAGATACAAATATTCCGGTGAACCGGCTTATGACCATCCTTTTCGAACTGGAGATGAAAGGGATTGTCAAGGCTATTGCCGGCGGCTGCTACATGGTCGTAAATAATTTATAGAACCACCCTGTATAACCTTCTTGTGTAATGAGAATCCTCAATAATATATTATCGCTGCTGTGTGTACTTCTCCTCTCATCCTGTTCGGCCGGAGGAGCATACCCGTACACAGCCATAGAGGGCGATTCTTATAAGACACGTCTCTACAAACTGTCAGGTGGGGTAAAACTGTATCTTACAAAAAACGACGTGCAACCGCGCGCAACAGCAGCCCTTTTGCTGCCGACAGCAGATAGCGATACACTTGACGCACTCTATACCCCATCGGTACATTCGCGTGAGTATAGCTCTCTCTATGCTCAGATAGGCTCTCATGGGGCATATATTGTCGAGAATATGTGCGGAGTGGCGATTTGCAGCGATATTCCCGGCAACGAAATTGAGAATTGGGCAACGATAATGCGTTCGTCGTTCGAGGTCCTGCCCGACAGCTTCTCAATTGTCATATCAGGCGATATTGTGTTCGATGAGGTATGCCGTATCATCGAGGGCAAATATTCAGATGCACAGCTTTATCCTACCCCGATAGCGAATGAATGTACTCATGGCAGCGCCCATCTGCTGTATGCCCTTCACCCTTGCGAAGAACTTATGCGGAGGCGTGGCGAGGATGGAACCCTTTCGGCATCGGATATGGAATCCATGAAGGAAAATTACCGCTTTGCGCTTGCCGACGGCTTCTATGACAACTCCTTTCGTGTGCGCATGATGGCAGATGCGCTTCTGAGAGGTGATGCATGCAACAGCGCAACTCTCTTTGCCGATAAACTTGATGAGGCAGACAACGATGTACTGCTTTCGGCAGCGGCACAGCCATTCAGGGTTGAAGCCTTGAAACCCGCTGTGTCCGGCGATGCAGAAAATACCGTTTCACTCGCATCGCCTTTGCCTGCCAGGATAACTTTCCCCGATGTCTCAGGCCTGCGCGAGAAGCATCTCTTTGACGAAAATGTCCCCGATGGGTATTTCCGTATGCTTCTGCATGTGGATTGCAGAGAAATCCCCCAGACAATATCAAAGCTTGCGGCACGTTACCTCAGGGAGTCGCTCTCTGCAAGCGAAGTGCATATAGAGGTCGGGCAATTGGGGAACTCAATTCTTCTGGAATTCCATGGCGCGTCAGCCGAAGCAGAAAGAATCACTGATAATCTCTTTCCCCTTCTCAAAGAGGTTGCCGATGGGGAGCGTTTTTATAGCTATCTGCTGAAGAACGCCTCTTTGCTGTCTGCCGAAAAATCCTCGATAGAGAATGTAGCAACGCAGGCGTCAGAGTATCTCGCCGGCTGCGAAAGATACACAGGTGTACGCACTCTTGCCACACTCTCGATGCAGAGAATATTTTCTCAAAAGAGTTCGTTATCGCTGTTCGGGAATCAGGTTGCAAAGTTGTTGCCTAAACTGAAAGAACATTTCTGTGTCGAGCCCGGGCATAATAAGACAAATACATCTTTTCCGGGCGACTCTGTTCCTGCACTACAGTTTGTTGCACTGCAATGCAATACGGTTTACACCTTGACGTATTCACCGATAGAGGGGGCAAAAGAGAGTGCAATCATGCAGCTCTTTAACATTGCAGCCCGACTGTCGCATGCTGATACCCTTTGCCGATATACGCACTCCGGTGTCTGCCTGACAATGGGCGTGGAAGACGATTCGCAACTGCCTTTTTCCGAAGAGGCTTTCAATGCGGCACGCTCGTTGCTGCTGTACGACCTCTCCACTTACGGCAATATTCCGCAGTCGGTTGCCCGCGAATATATTCTGCAAGAGCAAAGAGGATACTCTTCATCCGAACTGTATGATGCAGCCTGCGGAATCTCATATTCCGACATTAAAGATTTTCACCGTTGGCACTGCAAGGCCTCCAAGCAGCGGCTTGTGGCTGGAAAGGGCAGCTCGCTTGAACTGCGCTCTCTTGCAGCAGAAGAGGGTACAGTCTACATAACCCTCGACGAGATGTACGGATATTAATTAATCTTCGACATGCAATTTGTGTATAAAGCCGAAAATAACTATCTTCGCACGCGAAGCAAAAAGAGTATAATCCGATGAAAGAATTTATAATATCCGAATCAAAAGCCGAAACAGCCATACTTATAGGTCTTATCACCCCTTATCAGGACGAGCGTAAAACGAACGAATACCTCGATGAGCTTGATTTTCTTGCAAATACCGCAGGTGCAGTCGTCGTTAAACGTTTCACCCAGCGCATAGACCGTCCCCATCCGGTTACATATGTTGGAAGCGGTAAGCTTACGGAAATTGCTGCATATATAGAAGAACGTAAGGACAGCGACGACAAGATTGGAATGGTTATTTTCGATGACGAGCTTTCGGCAAAGCAGTTGCGCAACATCGAGAAGGAGTTGAAAGTGAAGATTCTCGACCGTACATCGCTTATACTCGACATCTTTGCCATGCGTGCACAGACAGCCCATGCAAAAGTACAGGTCGAACTTGCCCAATACAAATATATGCTTCCCCGTCTGCAACGTCTGTGGACTCACCTTGAGCGTCAGGGTGGTGGCTCAGGAAGCGGCAAGGGCGGCAGTGTAGGTCTTCGCGGTCCCGGTGAGACGCAGTTGGAGATGGACCGCCGTATAATTCTCGGACGTATGTCGTTGCTAAAGGAGCAGTTGCAGCAGATAGACCGTCAGAAGGCTATTCAGCGCAAAAATCGCGGACGTCTCATCCGTGTTGCGCTTGTGGGATATACGAACGTCGGAAAATCCACTCTGATGAATCTGCTTGCCAAGAGCGAGGTCTTTGCCGAGAACAAGCTCTTCGCGACACTCGATACTACGGTGCGCAAGGTGATAATAGAGAACCTTCCTTTCCTGCTCTCCGACACCGTAGGATTCATACGCAAGCTTCCCACCGACCTTGTTGAGTCGTTCAAGTCTACGCTCGACGAGGTGCGCGAGGCAGACCTTCTTTTGCATGTAGTAGATATTTCGCACCCCGATTTCGAGGAGCAGATAGAAGTTGTGAACAAGACTCTTGCCGACCTTAGCTGTGGCGACAAGCCTATGATGGTGATATTCAACAAGGTCGATGCCTATAAAAATGTACCGAAAGAGGAGGATGATCTTACCCCCAAGACAAAGGAAAATCTCACTCTCGACGAACTGAAATCAACATGGATGGCAAAACTTTCGGACAACTGCCTTTTCATTTCGGCACGCGAGCGCACAAATATTGACTATCTCAAAGAGGTGATGTACAAGAAAGTGTGCGAACTGCATGTGCAGAAGTACCCATACAACGATTTTCTCTATCCTACATACGAGGAGTAGTTTATACAAAAGATTCTTTAGGGCATCACTTTTACCACCGTATAGACTGGCAGATGGTCAGAGGCTATGCTGTCGCCAAACATTACGCGGCTCTCTTTTACGGTGCAATTGTATCCGTTTTTCAGGAAATATATGTAGTCGATGCACTCTTCGGGTGTCGTTGACGGATATGTACATTCCGCAGAGTTGTTGAGCGTAACGAAATATTCACCCAGCACCTTCTGTTCGGGAGCGTCGGCTGTACAGTTCATGTCTCCGGCAAGGAAGAGCGGTTTCTTGTATCCATTCAGCGCATCGCACACAATCTTTGCCGATGCCAGGCGGTCCTCCGCGTTGAGAGGGAAGTGGGTACATGCAACCGCATATTCCTCAAATTCAGCCACAAGCAGACGGCGTGCCTCACCATGGCTTTCGAGCCCGACAACAGCGGTAGTCATGGGCTTCTCCTTTGAGAGCAATCCTATCCCGTAGCTGCCCCCACCGAACTTTATTGCCGATGCGTAGCTCGCATACATTCCGGTCTCTCTGCTCAATTCCTCTATACACACTTTGCCGTTGTTGCGTGCTGTAGCACTGTCAAGTTCTTGCAATGCAACAAAATGTGGTGATACCCTGTTTATGACTTCTGCTATACGCATGTAGTCTATCTTGTTGTCCATCCCTCGGCAGTGGTGAACGTTGTAACTCATTATGCGCATCTCTTCACCGCTGTTGCATGACAGCAACAGCATGGGGATTATAGACAGTATTATGTGAGTGAGTCTTTTCATGGCTTTATCCTTTTCAGTTATTCTTTACTTCCATACTATGCCCCATGTTTCTGAAACAATTATTCCCAAAAGTATGGCACAGTATATGACTTTAATCCCGGTAGTGAGCATAAAGGCGACGAACGATGCAAATGCGGTCTCCAATGCCTTGTCGGCAGGAGTCTTTGCTATCAGTTCGCCGATGAAGGCTCCGGCAAACGGACCGAGTATTATTCCCGGTACTCCCATAAAAAGGCCGGCAAACATTCCTATTCCTGCTCCCCACATTCCGTATGTGGTGCCCCCTTTTTTCTTGGTGAGCCAAATGGGAGCAATATAGTCGAGCAAGGTTGTTGCCCCTGCTGCAAGTCCGGTCATTATCAATGTAGATGTGCCGATGTCTGTTCCGTTGCAGAGCAGTAGCAGCAGCAATCCCACAAAAGAGAGCGGAGGTCCGGGAAGAGCGGGAAGTATTGCTCCGGCAAGTCCTATGAGTGCGCACAGCAGCGCCATTAATGCTATTATGTATTCCATAGTGCTATCTTGTCAGAGAGAATTTTAGACTGACACCGAAATCAGTGGTCGTTGTCGGGTACGAACTTGCCGAAATCAACGGAATCGTCTTTTTGCGTTCCACAAAGAAGCTCATGTTGAGCATCTTGCTGTATGTGTAGTCTGCCGACAACGAAAAGTTGAACGAATCGTTTCCGCTGGTTGCCTGCGTGGTTCCTTTGTCAATGCTTCGGCAGAGTGCAGTCATGTTCTTGTATGAGAAAGCAGCTCTCAGGTTGAGGTCGTTGCTCACCTTGTTGCTCTGGCTTGCCTTGCTGCTTGCACCGAGCATCTTCAGGTTCACAATCTTGTATCCCGCATTAAGCACAAGCTCTTTGGAGTGTGTCTCCACAAGCTGTATGGCTGTTACGCTGAGGTTGAGCACGCGCGATTTCACATATTTCAGTCCCAACGACAGGTTGTTCTGCATTGTTACATCTATTCCCAACAGGGGAGAGAATGATTCGTTTATCGAGGCGGTGCTTATGTTGAAGCGGCTGCTGGGTACCGGCAATCCGGTCGATGTGTTTGTGGTGTAGCCCAGTCCGTTGGTGTACTCCATGTATGTTGAGTATGTGCTGTATGAGCCTACCGAGTAGACGCTTTTGTAACCGTGTGTTAGGTTTACGCTCTTGAAGTGCTTCTGGAATAGCGGCAGCTTCGACAATCCTGCATATTTTATGCTCCAGTTGGGAAGCATGTGCAGGAACGACGGGAACAGGTCGAGCAATCCGCTCTTTCCGTCGCGTCCCGAATAGGTGCTGAGGAAAGCGGGCAGCATCACTTCTGCCGAGTATTTGTTTACCGTTCCGTTCTCCGGGTTGAACACCTCTCCGGCGAGAGCGCTCTGTTCGGGGTACATGGTGCCGGTGTATCTGTCTTCTATGCTCTGTCTGATGCCTTCGAGGTTAGAGACGAAGCGGTTGAATGTAGACGAACGGTAGTTGTTGCTTTCGCTGCCGGTGTCGAATGAGTTGCCCAATGTGATGGTTGTCATGGAGAAACCTCCCGACTGTGTTTCGGGCATTCCTGCATACATGTACTGTATGTTGCGGCTTCTGTTTCTCTGCCAATCGGCATTGAGGTCTATCTTGACATCGGTGAGGGGCTCAAGCACGAACTTCAATTGCAGATTTTCGGCAGCACTTGTGGCTGCTTGTACGGCTACGCTGTCGCTGGTGAGCAGCCATCCCTTCTTGTATGCACGTTTCAGATAATTGTCGTCGGTGAGTCCGAAGGCAAAATCGAGACCGGGAGCGTATGAGCCGCCAAGCTTGCTTTGTCCGAGCACATCTCCGGTGTTGGGCATGAATCCGGGCAGAGACATGGAGTAGTTGTTGGTGTAGTTGATGGACATGCTGCGCAGCATCATAAGGAATCGGGTGGGGTATTGCATCCTCTTCATGAACTCGGTATTTTCGCTCCTGAATTTGGGAGTGATGGTGAGTTTCAAAGGTATGCTGTCCTTGTTCTTTATGATTATGTTGTTCTCGTCCACCACCTTGTATTTGAGTTTGTAGGGTCGGCCTTTCTTTGTGCGGGCATTGATGACGAGCTTTTTGTTCTTCAAGCCGTGCTTTAGGGGAATGACAGTATCTGTGCGCAGTGTTATTTCGGTCTTGAACGGCTTTATCTTGGCTGCTTTCTTGGCTTTCTCTTTCTTGTTCTTGGCAGCAGCTCCGCTGGCAAAGCGCTTGTTTGTCTCCTCAAGGTAGGGCGACATGTAGTAGAGCTTAAGCATGTCGAAATTGCCGTTCAACGTGATGGTGCGCTTGTTGGCAATGGTGTTGCCGAAGTTTACGCCCGATGACTTGTTGCCTCGTGCCCAATTGTATGATGATGAGAAGTTCGCATCGAATTTTGTCCATTCGAAAATGGGCAGTTTGCTTATGGGCAATGAATAGGATGCCGTGAAGCTCTGCTGGTAGCTCAAGGGGCGTCCGAGGTTTCTGATGCTGTGCATGACAGAGTCTTTCCAGATGGCGTATTCATCGGGATAGCGGTTGCGGTTTACAGGCAGATAGGGCTCCTCAATCTCAGCATTCGTTCCGGTCGTGAGGTTGGTGCGCAGGTTGGTGGTGGGGTCCCACTTGATTGTCATGTGCCTGTTCCAGTAGAACTGTTGCGAGAAGTTGAGCGGCGTTGCGGTCTGGTTGTATGTGTTTGTCAGGTCGCGTGTCTGCAGTTCGTAGTATGTACGTGTCATGTCGGTGTTTATCGAGAGGCTCTGCGGCAGGGGATTTATGCCGAAATCCTTGAAGATAGTCCACCATTTCGACTTGCTCTTGATTTTTTCAAATGGCTTTATAGTCTTTATGGGGTTATTGTATGCGTATGCGGCTGTAGCTTTCCAGTTGAGCTTGTTCTCCCAGCTGATTGTGCTTCCGCTGTTGTCGGTACGCGAATATGAGTAACCGAATGTGAAGTTTGCAGGGTCGTAGGGCATGGGCTTCTTGCTTGCTATACCTATCTTGGCGTTGCTCAGGCTGAAGTTGCGAACTGTCGACCTTACCTCGGCGATGTTCTTGATTGAGTCCTGTCCGGCTCCGTCGTATGTGTCGAGTACATCGTCGAAGAGCAGGTCTGTCTCAAAGGGACTGTACAGCGGCGATTTCACTTCGCGTGAGACAGAGTAGTAAGTAGGCAGGTTTATTTTTGCTTTCTTGGGGAAGAAGCGTCCGAAGTCAAATGTACCTGTTATGGAGTATTTGTAGTAGTCGTCCTTGCGGCGCGAAGCGAGTTTGTCTTCGAGCCCGCCGAAGCCAGCAGTCTCTATCTTGCCTTGTGCTGCAAGGCTTCCGAGGTCGGACAGCTTGATGTTAAGATTGCCTTGTGCTGCCCATCCGCTCTTGTTGTTGAATCCCAACATGCGCATTTCGTTTACCCACACGATTGCCGATTTTGGCGTGCCGGTGTTGTTGCGTACACCTATCATCATCACTTTTACCTGACCGAGCGATGGGTTGCCGATGATGCTTATCCTGTTCTTGGGCTTATCCTCGTCGTATTCGCTGTATATGGTGGTGTTGTTGACGCCTGAGGTGTGGGCATTGCGCAGCGTGTTGCGCCTTACCTTAATCCCGGTGAGCTTGGAAAGAGGAATGTCGAGCATGTTCTCTTCTGGCCACACTGCTTTGCCCGATGCCGTGCTGTAAGCATCGTATGAGCCGTGAGGTGTCAGTTTCAGCGGTATTTCGTATTCGTAGTAGTTGCTCTTGTAGTCGGAACCTAATCTTATGAACAGCGATATGTCGTTGTCGGCGAGGATGGTGCCGTCCATCTCAGGAGCCTCGGCATGTGCAAAGACCTGTATCCTTTCGTATTGTCTGATGTCGAGGGTGCTCTTCTTGTAGACTGCGCGCGACTCCTTTGAACCGAGATTCTCCACCTGAAGCGATAGTGCCTGCTCGTTGTCCTGTCTCAATTGGGGCTGTTCGGGGTCGAGTATTCGTGATATTCCGGGAGGAAGCACATAGTTTACGGGTTGGCGGTCGCCGTGTTCTTCGATGTTGACTGCCGACATTACAAGTGCGCCGCTCATGGTGGGCGAGGTGTTGTTTGACGATGCAATCGTGTTCATGTAAGGGCGCCAGTCGCCGCGTACAAGTTTCAGAGTGGCGAAACGGAGTGTTACGGGCTTGCTGAAGTTGGTGAGGTACATTCGCATGAAACGTATGGATGTGAAGTCGCGAATGGTGCCGACCGCCTTTTCGTATTCATCGATGGGTATACGGAACTTGTACCAGTCCACGCTCTCTGTCTCGCCGTTGCGCAACTTGGCTGTTACTGTACGTTTGTCCGATATGTAGTTCTTTCCCACTTGCAGGTCCTGACGGCGGAGCGAAATTCTGTATTGGAAGAAATTCTCATATTCGTCCATCGTGAAGTCCTGATTGACATCCTCTATGTCGGGAGTGGTTTTTGCCGAGGTGTTGTAGCTCTCGTTTGACGAACCTGAGGTGGCAGAGTTTCCTTCGGGGTTGTTGTAGTATTTGTATCGGTCAAAAATGTTGCGTTTTACATCGTCGTAGTCCGAGCCGCGGTAGTGGTGGTAGTTGTCGCCTGCGGGGTCGGCAGCGATGCTGTCGTAGACTTCGCTTCTTACTTTGCCGCGTATGGCTTCGAGGTAGTTGGCGTATGTAGGGAAAGCTGCCTCATCCTCGCCGGAGAGTCCGTTCAGACCTATATCCTGTTGAGTGCGGCTGCCTGCATTGTTGTCGAACGCGTAGACAAGGCTGGAGGTTGTGGGTACACGTCCCCATACTGTCTCTTCGTAACCGTAGTTGTTGCTGCTTGCGGGAAGTCCGTTCTCGAAGAATTTCTTGCCGTCCTTGAGTATATCCTCAGAAACTTCACCCAAATTTATGTAGAAGTCGCCTCCACCGCCTGCATCGTCGTAGATAAAGGGGTCGAGCAGCCAGAATTCGATATACTGCACATTGGCAGTCTCGAAGTCGGTGGTGGTGAGCTGGCGTGTGATGCCGCCCCAACGCTTTTCGGGCGAGTTGAGCTTGCCGTCGTATGTGAGGTCGGGGTCGAGGTTGTATGGACCGCGCTCAGACGGGTAGTAGGTAACGTTCATCAGCGAGAGGGTCGATGATTCGCCATATGTCGATTCCTTGTTGGGGTAGAGCTCGCGTTCATACACTTCGCGCAGATAGTGGTTGGAGAGCTGGTCGAGGTCGCTCTTTATGTGGGAGGGCGTTAGCGACGAGCTTCTTCGTGTGAAGAGCGGGTCTATGGTGTACCAGTTGATAAGCGCGCGGTCATATCCGGTGAGTATGTTGTTTGTAAGATTGTAGTTGGGCATGCCGGTGGGTATGGATGCGAGCACCCATGCCGAGGGCGAGTCGAGGTCGATGCCGTTTTCTGTGCTTTCGAAGTCGTCGATGTAGGATGCGTTGCTTTGCACTTCGTCCGATGTGCCTGCTTCGAGTTTGGCAAATTCGGCTGTGAGGTTTATGCTCGATGGGGCGGAGCAACTGAGCATGGGCAGGCGGTCGAGGAGAGTGGTGAGCCATTGGCTCTGTCTTTTCCACGACAGGTTGAATCCCCAGATGAGGTTGTTGAGCGGCTCTGAGCCCATATCTACTTTCGAGGTGAGGGGCTTCTCGGTAAGCGACAGTATGGTTCCGCCGAATTTCAGGTATTCCGAGTAGTCGTACATCCAGTTGAGACCGAGCATGGTCTTGCGTTGCAGGTTGAAGAGGGTGTTGCTCTCAAGCGACACCTGCACCGCTGTTCCCGCGTCGATGATGCTCTGGTTGACGATGGTTACGATACCTGCTGCATAGTCTACGGTGTAGTCGCTGTTTTCTATAAGCGTTACTCCGCCGGCCGTTACTGTTACCGAACCTTTCGGAATGTTCATTGAACCGGTCTGTATGACATTGGCAGAAGAGCCTGTGAATTCTCCCATCAGGTAGAACTTGTCTTTTTCGGCGAGCTGTCGGGCTACGGTCTTTGTGGAGTCGTACAGCTCTTGGTAGATATATTTTTCGGCAATGGCGTTGTTGCCTATCTTTTTCTTGAGGTTGCTGCCGAAAGGCTCTACGGTGGGGAAGAATATGCGTCCGGTGGATGCGTGTACGGTGTATCCTTCGACAAAGTCGAAGATGCCGTTGGGTGCCTCTTTGGTGTTGTTGGCGTCGAGACGGTCAAGGTTCATCATCCTCAGCAGCGGAGTGTTCTTGAGGTGCTCTTCGGGCAGATATGAGATGTTTGTTCCCAGACTGTCGCTTGCGTAGTAGATGTCGAATTTGAAGTCGTTGCTCTTCAGACTGCGTGCTCCGATGTTGTAGACGTTCTTCATCATGAGGTCCCAGCAGCCGTTCTGCGGTGAGCAGGAGTTTGGCTTCAGCAGCTTTACCATGAGTGTTGCTGTCGATTCCTTCTGGTCCGATGCAAATTCACCCACCTGGTATGTCTTTCCGCCGTAGGTGTATTCGTATGCAACAGCAAGAACTTCGTCGGCGCGCAGTGCGTTGCGCAGTGAGATGTAACCCAACTGTCTGTTGATGGTGTATTCCGATGAAGAGAGCAGACGGGCATTGGAGATTTTTTCGTAATCGAGCCCGCCGTTGAAGCCGTTGATGCCGTCGAATGTGGAGTTCACCTTGTCGATGTCGCGTATGTCGGCGTAGTTGTTTACGAATGTGGGGTAGAGGTTGTTGCTGTTGTTCGACGGCAGGCGTTCGCCTCCTGTGGCACCCCACATGCTGTTGCTTATGTGCGATGTCTCTCCGAGGTCGGTGAATGCCACTACGTTGCGCGGGTTGGTGAAGTCGCTTTTCTTGTTTGTTACCCACACCTCGATGCGGTTGATGGTAATGCCCGATACTATTGTGGGCAGCTGTGCCATCGAACGGTCGTAGTTGTCGCGGAAGTAGTGGGCGAGGAAGAAGTGGCGGTTCTCGTCGTAGTTCGATACGTCAATCTCGAATGTTGTCAGCTGGGTTCCTCCTTTTGAGTTTACCACCGTGCTGCTTGAGTTCTTTTGCGAAACTACCGCTTGCAGAGACAGTTTGCCGAACTGCATGTCTGTGCGTATACCGAAGAGTGAGGTCGCGCCTTTAATGAGCGATGAGTTTGTGCCGAACGATATGTTGCCGGCTTCAATCAGCTTGAATACTTCATCCTCCTTGCCTTCGTATTTGAGGCTTATCTTTTTTGTGTCGTAGTTGAATGTCGCTTCGGTATTGTAGTTGAAGTCAAGTTTCATCTTGTCGCCGACGTTTCCTTTGACGTTGAGGTTGATGAGCTCGTCGAAGTTGAAGCTGTTTGTCTCGCGGCTCCGTTGTGGCAGCGACGGGTTGTCTACAGTCTTCATCTGAAAGCCGATTTTCATCTCTGCGCTTCCTTGTGTCTTTATGCGTACTCCGCCCGGACCGAAGACTTTTTCGGCGGGCCCGAGGTCGAACTGCATGTCGCTGAAGTCGAATTTGTCGCCGTTGTTGTGCTTGTCGAATTCTTCCTGGTTCTTTTTCTTGAAATATCGGTGCAACGAGCTCTGCATCTTGCTCTTGGCGTACTCCTCCTGTGAGAGCACAAATGGGATGCCGAATTTTGTCTCGCCCATTTTTGTGGTGATGAGGAATGTGCTGTCCTTCTCGTTGTATGTGGTGTCGAGTTTTATGTTGTCGGGGTGGCGCAGGTCCATCGGCAATTTGTTGAGGTCCTTTTCGCTTTCGGGTATTACGTTGGATACGGGGTAGCGTGCCGATACGGTGTCTCTGTAGAGCTGTCTTTCCTGTTTTTCGCGCCGTATGCGCTCGCGTCTACGCTGGCTGCGCGTACTATCCACCTGCGCAAACGTAGTGAGGGCGTTTGCGCAGAGTATCATGAGGATAATAAGCGTGCGTAGGTTCATGTTTTACAATTGTTTGAGTGCCAATTTGATAAGTTGCTCCACCGTCGATTCGGGCTGTTCCTTCGCTATGTTCTGTACCACTTTGTTGGCTGCTGCTGCGGGGAAACCGAGCATCACCAAAGCCGACACAGCTTCGTTTACTGTCTCCTTGTCTATGTGGGGAGTTGCGGCTGTTGCCGCGGTCGGTATTCCTGCGGCAATGCTTGCTATTTTGTCTTTAAGTTCCACTATTATGCGCTGGGCGGTCTTAAGGCCTATGCCTTTGACGCTTTTGAGTATCTTTTCGTCGCCCGAAGAGATTGTTTCGCACAGTTCACCTATGGTAAATGCCGACAGGATGGTGCGTGCCGTGTTGCCGCCTATTCCTGATACGGAGATAAGAAGCAGAAAGAGTTCCCTCTCTTGCTTGTTGAAGAATCCGAACAGCTGGTGCGTATCTTCGCGTATTATTTCGTATATGTAGAGCTTTGTCTCCTTTTTGCCTTGTATCGCACTGTATGTGTTGAGCGTGATGCTTGCTTCGTAGCCTACTCCCGCACACTCTATTATGGCAGTTGTGGGTGTCAGTTCGGCTATTTCTCCTCTCAGGTATTCTATCATGGTGGTATCTCTTATCTTCTTTTAAACGTTGTTTTTTGTGCTTTATTGTATTTTCCTTCTTATTTGCTCCATACAGTTTTGTCTATCGTCGATTCGGCATGTGCCTCGATGTCGTCGGGGAGAGCATGGAAGAGGTCCAATCCTGTAACCCGTTCTACTTCGTCAATGGTTACCGCGTGGTCCATGAACTTTTTAGCTCCTTTCTTGTTATCGAATATAAAGCCTATGCCGATGTATTTGTCATAGTATGTAGTGAGCAGCGCCTTGAAGAATCCGTCGGGGACCATGACTCCGTTGTCGCCTATGGTGCCGTATCTGTTGTTCTCTACTATCGGGCCGCATACTATGTATACTTTGCCGAAGTATCGTGCATATTCGCGGCATTTCTCTTCGAGACTTTTCCACACTCCGGTGTTGAGCTTGTGGTCTTGAGGGCATATGTTGCTCAGGTAGAAGCATTCGTCCATTGCTGTCTCGGACCACTTCATGTCTGCAGCGGGTGCCATGTGGCCTTTGTCCCACCCTGAGTTGCGGTAGTCGTCGTTGTTGGCTTGCAGCCCTTTTATTTCGGGGTCGGTCTTGAAATGCTTGGCGCGTGGCTCGTCGCCCTCGCTCTCCAGTGAGGTCAGCTCATATGCAACCCAATTGGGAATGAGCCTCTCGCTGTTGTAGCTGAGTGTGTATCCTTCTCTTGCGATTATTGTGCCGGATTTGCCTGTCTCTATTGCAGGGATTTCGAGCTTGTCGATGTCGCCGGTGAACTGCGGCGTTTCGCTGCATTGGTAGACGAAATATCCGATTACGAAAAGTATGATGTAGATTGCTGTACGGTAGCGGTTGAAATTCTTTTTGGGTGCTCTCTTTTTCTTTGCCATTCTGTTTTTAATATTTATTGCGAAGATAGTGAAAAGTTGTCGATCGGCTTATGAATGCAATACAGAATTTTGCCGTGAGTTTCTTAAAAATAGCTCCAATGTGCATGGAAAATTTATCACATTTAGAATTAATTTGCACAAATCAGTGTAAAGTGTGCAGATTTTTTTCAATCATATATCCTTTTTGTACTAAATTTGCGACAAGAATAGACTAAAACATATAAAATGACTAAAATTAAAGATTGTTGTGTGCTGATTACAGGCGGTGCATCGGGAATAGGTAAAATAATGGGACGGATGGCATTGGAGAAAGGTGCCCGCCAACTTGTTATTTGGGATATTAACCAGAAGAGTATTGACAGTACAGTTGCCGAATTCAAATCCAAAGGCAGTGTCTGCGGTTATAGAATTGATGTGTCGGACAGCAGTGCAGTGGAGGAGTGTTTCAAACGTACATCTGCCGAGTGTGGCGATGTTGATATTCTTATAAACTGTGCAGGTATCGTTACCGGCAACAAGACTTTTGACCATCAGAATGTTGCGGATATCGAGCGTACTATGAATATAAATTCGGTTGCACCGATGGTGATTGCTTTGCAGGCGTTGCCGGGAATGTTGGCACGTGGCAAGGGACATATTTGCAACATTGCATCTGCTGCTGGAATGCTTGCCAACCCCAAGATGTCGGTCTATGTGGCGAGCAAATGGGCTATGATAGGCTGGTCCGATTCTATGCGCATTGAACTGAAAGAGGCCGGAAACAAAGTGCGTGTAACCACTGTGGCTCCTTATTATATTAATACGGGCATGTTCGATGGCGTGAAGTCGCGTTTCTTCCCGATTCTTGACCCTGAGAAAACATCGCGTAAGATTCTGCGTGCCATCGAGTGCAACAGGGATTTTAAAGGTATTCCTTTCGGATTCCACTTCATCAGAATCTGTCAGGGATTGTTGCCTACCTCTCTATTCGACCTCGTATTTGGCAAATGGGTAGGCATTTTCTCGGCAATGGATAATTTCACAGGACGAAAATAGTGTGAGGCGTTGTATTGTGATTGTCTTTTAAATGACTATATTCGCTAAAATTTAAAAATATCAGGTATGGAGAATAGTTCTTCGGAAAAAATCAAGAGTATAGTTGCTGCGCAACGCGAATATTTTGCATCGGGTGAAACGCTGTCGTACGATTTTCGTCGCAGACAGCTGAAGACTCTTCTTGCTGCGCTCGAAAAGTGGAACTCCCGCCTTTGCGACGCTCTTTGGAGCGACCTGCACAAGTCGGCAGAGGAGGCTGTGCTGACAGAGATAAGTATTGTCGGCGGAGAAATAAAGAACCATTTGTCGCATCTGAAAAAGTGGATGAAATTCAAATGTTTCACCACTCCCATCAAGATGATGCCTTCGCGCAGCTATGTAACGAGCGAACCGCTTGGCTGTTCGCTTATAATTTCTCCGTGGAATTATCCTGTGCAGCTTCTCCTCAATCCGTTGGTGGGTGCAATTTCTGCCGGATGTACTGCCTTGTTGAAACCCTCACCCTATGTACCTAACGTATCGGCAACGTTGGAGGCAATGATAAAGGAGTGTTTCGAAGAGAGATACATTGCTGTAGTTCAGGGCAACAGGGAGGTCAACAAGATGCTCTTGGAGGAGCGTTTCGATATGATTTTCTTTACCGGAAGCCCCATGCTTGGCAAAGAGGTCATGCAGGCTGCCTCCAAAAATCTTACCCCCGTAATCCTTGAACTTGGAGGAAAGTCGCCTTGTGTGGTCGATTCCGGCGCCGATGTCAATATCGCCGCCCGTCGCATTGCATGGGGAAAGACTCTTAACGCCGGACAGACATGTATAGCTCCCGACTATCTGCTTATACACTCTTCGGTAAAGGAAAAATTCATAGAGACTTTCAAGAAGGAACTTGCCCGTCTGCATGGCGAGGACATCAGGCAGAGCAGGCATTTTGCACGCATGGTGAGCGACAAGGCTTTTAAACGTGTCTCGTCCTATCTTGGTCAGGGCCGCATAGTTATCGGTGGCTCTACAGATGCTTCGCAGCGATACATCGAACCTACATTGCTTGATGATGTTTCGCCTGCTGCGCCTGTATTGCAGGAGGAAATTTTCGGTCCGGTGCTTCCTATGATAACATTCGATAGACAAGACGAAGCTCTCGGCTATATAAAATCGAAAGCAAAGCCTTTGGCACTCTATTACTTCGGAAAAGAAAGCACTGGCAGGGAGTTTATAAAGAGAGCAACTTCGGGCGGAGCCTGCATAAACGATACTGTTATGCACATTGCCAACGAGAATATTCCGTTCGGCGGAGTAGGAGATTCCGGTATGGGACAATATCATGGCCGCCACAGTTTTGATGCCTTCTCGCACAGGCGTTCGGTTGTGGTAACACCTACTTGGCTTGACTTGCCGTTCCGTTATATGCCTTATAAGATGTTTGAACTTGTGAAGAAAATTCTGTAGAAACTTCCTTGAGAACAACCAAGAAAAATGCACTCTCCATGAAAGTGAGACAAGAACTTTCAGGGAGAGTGCATCTGTGTTTCTAAACATTCGGCTGCGGAATCTATTTCTCTTCTTCCTTTGTAAGTTCTTTTGCGAGTTTGAGCGCCTTCTCTATCATTGTGTCCACTCCGCGGTTCCAATCCTCTGATGTTATCTGTACATTGATGTCCGGTTCAATGCCGAACTCGGTGTGGTTGCCATCCGCGTCGAGGATGGGAGAGCTTGAGAAACGCACGCTCCATCCGTTGGGCAGGGTGTTGCTCATCGGCAGCCCCGAACCTCCGCCGGTCTTGTCGCCCATGATTGTTACATGAGGCAGTTCGCGCATCATCATCACAAAGTGGTTGGCTGCGCTATACACTCCGCGGTTGGTAAGCACAATGACCGGACGCAACCATATTGAACCGTCCGAGGGCGACAGGTGCATCGGTTCGGGCGACGAGAATGAGTTGTGTCCCGACCCTGTCTTGTGCTGTATGTATCCTATCTTGATTTTTTCGTCTGTGAAGATTGATGCCAACGTCTCGGCTGCTGTCAACAGGCCGCCGCCGTTGTTGCGTATGTCGAGTATCAGCGCCTTACATTCGCCTATGGTGTAGAGCAGTGCCGACAGATTGCCCTCTCCGAAATCCTTTTCGAATGTCCCGATGTAGGCATATGCAATGTCGTCCTGCAATATGGTGTATTTTATCCCGTTGTTGAGCATATAGCGGTTGCCCAGATAGTTGCGTTGCAGCGAGTCGCTGAAGTTTATCGGGTAGTTCAGTGCCCAGTCTCTGTAGTATGTCGTGCCGTAGGGCGATGTGAGGTTCACGTGCCCGTCGCGCAGCTCGGCAAGCAGCTCGCCGCATACCTTGAACAGGTCGTAGTATGTGCTGTTCTCGTCCAATTTGGAACGGTGCTTGTGATAGATCGAATTCCAGTCGAGGCCGTACTCCTGTTTGGCATATTCGAGGAAGCAGTAGCGATGGTCTATGATATTCCACAGTGCGTCGTAGCAGGTAATAGGCGGTTCATCGACTATGTCGTATGGTTCGCAGCTGCAAGGCAGTATCATTGCCGTTATGATTATTGCCAGTATTTGTATCTTCTTTTTCATCAGTAGGAGTATGGGGTGTAGGATTTAAGAGGGTTTTCGCCCTTTATCTTGTATAATGTCTTTACAAATCCGAACGACAGCGAACTGCTGCCTATGTTGGTGTGCAATCCGTTAAGTTCCGAACGGTAATTGTCGAGGATATATGATATGCGCAGTGTGTTCTTCTTCTTTTTACCCAACGGTATGTCCATTGCTATTGTGGCGCGCCACGAAAAGGCGTTGCCGGGATGTGTCGGCTTTATGGTGTTGTCGTAGTTGCCGAGTTCGAAAATTTCGTAGTACGATTCTCCGTATTCGGGTGAGAAGGCTACTCCTACCAGTGAGGCGTCTAATTGCAAACGTATTGTTGCGTCTCTTTTGCTATAAATCAACATTCCCGATGCTCCCAATGATGTGTGCAGTTTGGCGGATACCGGGTTGTTGCTGTTGGAGGGCATATATATTGCGCCGCCTGTGAGTTCTATTATGGGGCCTGCCAGCAGGCGGCAATTGCCGCTTTTGCTGAATGTGTGGTAGCCGCTCCATGTGCGGTTAAGCATCAGTATGTGTTGGTCGGAGTCGTGAAATCTTACTGTTGCTAATTTTCCGCTGAAGCCGGTGCGGTATTTCCACATGTATGTGCCTGTCCGCGCATGGCGGAAGTTCTCGTGTCCGTAGTACAAGCTGCTGCCCCAGTAATATTCATTGGACAGGTAGGTGTCGTGGCTGCTTGTCGTAGCAACACCGTATGTGGAGCAGCTTACTTTTACGTGGCAGGGGTTTATGGTGTCGCCATTTGCAAATTGCGCTCTCGACATTACCGGTATTGCCAATAATGCCAAGAGCGCAAGTATGGTTGTTGTTCTATTCATTATTCTTCAAATAAGTTGAGTTGTACAGCGTTTTCTCCGTCGTTGTCCTCCTCTTCCTCTTCTTCGGGGCTGTTTGCCGGAGGGGGTGTTGAGGGTGGTGCCGGATGGCGTGTGGGGTCGAGCTCTATTATTTCGTCAATAGTGTGCTGTGTCAGTCGCTTGCCTCGTGCTTTAAAGCTCTTTGTGCCGATGAACTCGTCAAGTTCGAGCACTAACGGTTCGCGGAAGGCGTCTGCGCCGCCGAACATCACTTGTATGCGCGGGTAGGGGGTGTCGCTGAACCATATGAGGCTGTTTTCCTTGTTGTCGCCCAAGCAGTTCTGCTTTTTGGCGCTCGCATCGAGCGTGAAGCGTTTCACGTAAGGCAGATTCTGCTGCGAAGCATCGTAGAGGATGGCAGTCCACACCTTTGAGGGGTCGTATTTCTCTATTACAAGAATATCCTCTTCGTAGTGGTTGTTGAGGTCGATGGGCGAAAGGTAGAACTCGCCGTTCTTCCTTATTACAAGTATCTGCTCTTCGCCGTGAAATTCTCCCAGATATTCGCCGTGGCTGTCGAAGTTTATGCGCAGTATGTCGCGGTCGAACCACACTTGTCGTCCGCCGAGGGTGGATACTCCGTGCCGTTTGAGTGTGATGCGCTGGACTTCGTTCTTGGTGAGGATGTTGCCCATGGATTGGCGTCCCTTGATGGCTATGGTGCTGAAGTCTTTCTCTATGATGTTGTTGCGCAGACGGGGGTTGGGCTTCAGTGTAACCTTTATTATCTCTGCTTCGCCGTTGGGATTGGCTGAGAAGTATTCCACTTTGGAGCCGGGGGTGCCTTGTGTCAGGTCATACTCCTTGTCGCGTGTCATTCCTGTTGCGGCGAAGCGCTTGATGTAGTGTATGCCTTTTTTGCCGTCGCGGTAGACAACGTTGTATATTGTACGCTTGTCGTTCTTCTTGAATACGTCTATGTGTATGATGTTTGTGCCGACAAAAAGCTTTTCGCTTACCTTTACTATCTTGTACTTGCCGTCGCGGTAGAAGAGTATTATGTCGTCTATGTCTGAGCAGTTTGTTACAAACTCATCTTTTTTCAGTGATGTGCCTATAAAGCCTTCGGCGCGGTCTATGTAGAGCTTCTGGTTTGCCTCTACCACTTTTGTGGCAACGATTGTGTCGAGGTTGCGTATTTCGGTATTGCGCGGGAATCCTGCTCCGTACTTTTCTTTGAGCATGGTGTACCATTTGATGGTTACCCCTGTCATGTTGCCCAGTTTCTTGTCGATGTCTGCAACCTCCTCATTGATGCGTGCGATAAGCTCCTCTGCCTTGTCCTTGTTGAAGCGCAGGATGCGTGCCATCTTTATTTCCATCAGACGCAGCAGGTCGTCGCGTGTGATTTCGCGCACGAAACTCTCCTTGTAGGGTGTAAGGCGCAGGTCGATGTGAGCAAGGGCTGTGTCCATGTCTTTTGCCTGCTCAAATTCCTTGTCCTTGTATATGCGTTCTTCGATGAAGATGCGTTCGAGCGATGCAAAGTGAAGCTGTTCGAGCAGTTCGCCTTTGCGTATGAGCAGCTCCTCGCGCAGAAGTTCCAGCGTGTTGTCCACCGAACGGCGCAATATGTCGCTCACGGTGAGGAATACGGGTGTGTGGTTGTCGATGACGCAGCAGCAAGGGGTGATGGTTATTTCGCAGTCGGTGCAGGCATAAAGCGCATCTATTGTCTTGTCCGAGGAGACGCCGGGGGCAAGGTGTACAAGGATTTCCACTTTGTCCGAGGTGTTATCGTCCACTTTGCGTACTTTAATCTTGCCGTTGTCTATTGCCTTTATTATCGAGTCGATGACTACGGGTGTTGTCTTGCCGAACGGAATCTCGGTTATGGAGAGCGTCTTTCCGTCCTCCAATTTTGTTATCTTCGCTCTGATGCGCACGCGTCCTGTGCGGTCGCCGTCGTGGTAGCGCGATACATCTATGCTGCCGCCTGTCTGAAAGTCGGGCAACAGTTCGAACGGCTCGTTGTTGAGGTAGGCGATGGCTGCATCGCAAATTTCGTTGAAGTTGTGCGGCAGTATGCGTGAGGAGAGTCCCACGGCAATACCCTCTACTCCTTGTGCAAGCAGCAACGGGAATTTTACGGGCAGGGTGATGGGCTCCTTGTTGCGTCCGTCGTAGGAGAGCTTCCACTTTGTGGTCTTTGGGTTGAAGATTACTTCGTTGGCAAATTTCGACAGACGTGCCTCAATATATCGCGGGGCAGCAGCCGAGTCGCCGGTGAGAATGTTTCCCCAGTTTCCTTGACAGTCGATGAGCAGTTCCTTCTGCCCCAACTGCACAAGTGCGCCTCCGATGGATGCGTCGCCGTGCGGGTGATACTGCATCGTGTGTCCCACAATGTTGGCAACCTTGTTGTATCGTCCGTCGTCAAGCTCCTTCATCGCATGGAGTATGCGGCGCTGTACCGGCTTTAGTCCATCGTTGAGGTGTGGGACGGCGCGCTCCAGAATAACATACGAGGCATAGTCGAGAAACCATGTCTTGTACATGCCCGTGAGCTTATGCGTGCCGGGTACGTAATTCGAGTGTGATTGTGCTGACTCTGATTCTTCGTACTGATTGTTGTCGAAATTCTCCTGAATATCTTCTTTGTTGTCGCTCATGAGTTGTTCGTGGCTGCTTGCGCTGTTTTTAATGTTTATTTCTGCAAAAATAATGTTTTTCTTGAATATAGAACAAATACAACCTCTATTTTTCAGTTGTCAGTAAAATGTTTGTATATTTGACCTGAACATCAAATACCTCACTCTTCACAATTATGAAAAAATCCTTGTTTGCACTCTCTTTATTCTTCGTACTGCCCATAGCAATGCAGGCGCAGGACACCCTCTCCGTCGAACAGTATTTTGCAGTCCTTCTGCAAGGAGAAGAGCCTTCACACATTCCGTCCGGTCGCATCAAGCGTGCAAAAGTCGGAGAATATAAAGAGGTTGTCTGGCAGGCGTGGTGCAGGGCAAACAAATCTTTCCGCGAGGAGAAACTACCGCCCATCCGTCCTCTGGCCAATGCAGACACCCTGTATTGGCATCTGCCGCCCATGCTGGAGGGCGATACCCTCATGCCTTTCTACTTCGGTACCAAAGGTGAACGCCCCGATAGCGGATGGCCATTCATGCTCTATCTGCACGGCTCGGGTCCCAAAGAGCACGAATTTTCCACAGGATACATACTCTGCAAACGCTTCGACGATGCTCCATCGCTCTACTTTATCCCCCAAATACCCACCGAGAAGCACTATAGGTGGTACCAACAAGGCAAGCAGCATGTATGGGAACGCTTGCTGCGTCAGCTTCTTGTCGACGGAAGTGTGGATGCCAACCGCATCTATTTTTTTGGTATATCTGAGGGAGGGTACGGCAGTCAGCGCCTCGCAGCCTTCTATGCAGATTATTTAGCGGCAGCCGGTCCTATGGCAGGTGGCGAAATCATTGAAAATGCGCCGGTAGAGAATTTGGGGCACATAGGCTTCTCCTTGCTTACCGGAACTGAGGACCACATGTTCGGACGCAGCCTTCTTACGCGCCGCGCAGGCGAACTTCTGGACAGCCTGCAAAACCGGCACACCGATGAGTATCGCCACAATGTGCAGCTTATCCCACGTCGCGGACATCAGATTGACTATAGTCCCACTACGCCGTGGATGCGTAAATTCGCCCGCTCGCCCCGTCCGCTCCATTTCACTTGGGAGGACTTTCCCATGAACGACCGCTATCGCAAAGGATTCTATAACATCGAAGTCCATGAACGCGACACCACCGATGGCAACGAGCGCACACGCTATGAAATGACCATTTCGGGCAACGAGATAAACGTTACCCTGCAACGCGTGCAATACGTTGCACAGGAACGTGAACCACGGTGGGGTATCCCCATAAAGCAACAGACTGTTACTTCGCCCGTTACAAAGGGAAGATTTACGCTGTACCTGTCGCCGGATATGGTCGATTTCAGCAAAAAGGTAACCCTTATTGTTAACGGCCGCAGAGTGTTTAGAGGTCGTCTGAAACCCGACCTGTGCCACCTTGCGAACAGTTGCGCCTGCTTCTTCGACCCAGAACGCCTTTTTGTCGCAGGCATTGATGTAGATTTGTAGCAATCGGCAGTTACCTGCAAATGGCTTTCCCATTCCTCACATTTTTGTAGAAATATAAGAAGCCGAAATATAGTCGCGAATATAGAAAACTTTTCCTATAAAATTTAAACAGTTTCTAAATCATCAGACAATATTATGTATAAAATATTATCACTACTCGCAATTGCATTGTCAATCCTCTCCTGCACTGACGACATCGACAAAAGCAACCGCTACACCTTCACAGGTGAAACGGTGGCAGACTTCTTGCTGAACCGCAGCGAAAAGTACTCGCATTTTATCACACTGCTGAAGCGTGCAGGATTATTCTCGCTACTGAATACCTACGGACAATACACGCTGTTTCTACCCGACAACGAGGCGGTAGAAAAGTATGTTGCCGAACAGGACAGCATATACTGGGCGACTAAAGAGAGCGCTACCCCCGTGTGGACAGGAATAACCTCGCCGTTCATCGAAGAACTGAGCGACTCGATGGCCAATGTAATTGCCCGTAACCATCTGATAGAAAAGAACTACCATACAGCCGAATTCGGCGAGGGAGCAATAGGAAAATGGAATTTCAACGACAGGTTAATCACCATAAACTATAAGGTAACAGAGGAGCATTTCTACATCATGCTCAACAACAGTTCCGCAATAATCAGTGGTGACTACGATGTGGAAAACGGCGTTGTTCACCTCATCGACAGACCTATAGAGCATATGAGGTCATTGATAGCTATGCAGATTGCGAAGTACGATTTTTTCAGCCTGTTCACAGGCGCAATATCGCTAACAGGTTTTGCAGATGCTGTATCGCACACAATAGACTACACATACGAAAAACCCAATATTGAGCCTAATGAACCCGAAAAGAAATATATAAAGTACACTGCCTTAGTCGAACCCGACGAAGTGTTCCACAAACATGGAATCTACTCACTGAAGGAGCTTATAGCATTTGCCGAAAAGTGGTACGGCACTGAGGACAAAGGAATATACACAAGCCCCAAGAATGCACTCTATAAATTCGTTGCCTATCATTTTCTTAACGGCGAAATGACTTACAACAAGATAGTGCCCTCTGAATCGGGTTTAGGAAGTGAAATTTATATTTTTTTTCAACAACCCCGGATACGACCATTATAATTACTTTGTAACCAAGCATGACAAGCTGATGAAAGTTACAAAGCCGTTGAGCACCACAGAAGGCGAAAATATATACATCAACTACTCCAAGCGCAAGATTCCCTACAATTTCGAAATGCGCGACCACCTGAATGTCCGCATCATAGAGCTGACAGAATTCACACAGATGGACGAACGATATGCAGAATTTGTCCCGGTAGCCGACAATGGCATTATACACGCTATAGACAAAAATCTCATTTACAACGAGGATGAAATGGCAGGCAACATATTGAATGAGCGCATGCGGTTCGACATTACAGCGCTACAGCACGAACTTGCAAGCAACAATATTTGGCAAAATGGATATGCTTATATTCCTCCCGGATATTGCGAAGGAATAAGGAGTGAAGAATTTTGGATTAATCACTAGGGATGGTACAATGGCGACCTTATAATGCTTATAAACTATTTTGATTTTTCTATAAAGATTCCGCCTGTTCCTGATAGAACATACGAAATAAGATATAGTGTTAGAATGCCCCAAAAGAATCATAACCCTTGGATGGATGATCGCGACATGTTTCAAGTATATTTTGATGATAAAATATGCGGACTGCCCGTTAGACAGAATCTTCCTATGACAGACGAAAGCATTGGTTGGGTCGCAGATGAGGAGACTTATGACAACGGTGTCGAAAATGACAAACTGTTAAGAAACAAGGGGTGGATGAAAGCCCCTGACAGCTATTTGTTTTATAGTGAAACAAAAGGAAGCAATGTTCCGGCAAGAGATTGCCACACTACAGCACGTAAAATCGCCACCACAAAGCATTTTACCGGGGATGGGGAGCACTGGCTGCGTTTCCGATGCATTAGCGCATTTACGCATCCTCAAGGAAGTATAACAAATTTCTTGGACTACATTGAAATTGTCCCGTTGCACATTATCAGCGACCCTTTGAAGCCAGAGGACAGGCACTAAAAGCCCTGCAAGGGCGAGATTATAAAGCGTAGCCCGCAAGGGCTATGTGTTAAAATAAAGATCAATATAGCCCCGGAGGGCGACATAAAAACGCGACACAACAAAGAATGAAACGAACATGAGTTTGCTTGCAAGTTCAAAACGAGTGCTACTGCTTTATAAAAATAAAATTTAAACAGCTTCTTAGCATACAATTGGGGATATTTCGGAAAAAATGATTTACTTTGCGCAAACTTTCCGGATTTTACACAGAAGTTTTTGTGAATTAATCCATTTTTTTGTAAAAAACAAATCAAAAAAGATAAATAAAGATGGCTCAAGATGATGTATTTAAGAAAGTGGTAGCCCATTGCAAGGAGTACGGTTTTGTATTCCCCTCAAGTGATATCTACGACGGTCTCGGTGCTGTGTACGACTACGGACAGATGGGTGTAGAGTTGAAAAACAATATCAAGACATATTGGTGGCAGAGTATGGTTCTGTTGCACGACAATATTGTGGGTATAGATTCTGCAATCTTCATGCACCCCACAATCTGGAAAGCTTCGGGACACGTCGATGCGTTCAACGACCCCTTGATAGACAACCGCGATTCGAAGAAACGCTACAGAGCTGATGTCCTTATCGAGGAGCAGATTGCAAAGTACGACGAGAAGATAGAGAAAGAGGTGGCTAAGGCTGCAAAGCGTTTCGGCGAGTCGTTCGACCGCGAGATGTTCTGCCAGACAAACCCCAAGGTTCTTGCCGAGAAGGCTAAGCGCGACGCTCTTCATGAGCGCTTCTCGGTGGCAATGAACAATGTAGACCTCGAAGAATTGCGTCAGATTATAGTTGACGAGGAAATTGTATGCCCCATATCAGGAACACGCAATTGGACAGAGGTGCGTCAGTTCAACCTGATGTTCTCAACAGAGATGGGTTCTACTGCCGATGGTGCAATGAAGGTATATCTTCGCCCCGAAACAGCGCAGGGTATCTTTGTAAACTACCTGAACGTGCAGAAGACAGGCCGCATGCGCATCCCCTTCGGAATCGCACAGATAGGCAAGGCGTTCCGTAACGAGATTGTTGCGCGTCAGTTCATCTTCAGAATGAGAGAGTTCGAGCAGATGGAGATGCAGTTCTTTGTGCAGCCCGGAAAAGAGATGGAATGGTTCGAGCATTGGAAAGCTTTCCGCCTCAAATGGCACAAGGCTCTCGGCTTCGGCGACGACAAGTACAGATACCACGACCACGAGAAATTGGCGCACTATGCAAATGCAGCGACCGACATCGAGTTTAAGATGCCTTTCGGCTTCAAAGAGGTTGAGGGTATCCACTCCCGTACAGATTTCGACCTCAGCCAGCACGAGAAATATTGCGGAAAGAATATCAAGTATTTCGACCCTGAACTTAACGAGAGCTATACTCCCTATGTAATAGAGACCTCTATCGGCGTAGACCGCATGTTCCTTAGTGTGATGTGCGCTTCGTATACCGAAGAAACACTTGCCAACGGCGAGTCTCGCGTGGTGCTCAAGCTTCCCGCAGCCCTCGCTCCTGTAAAGCTGGCAGTGCTTCCTTTGGTGAAGAAGGACGGTCTGCCCGACAAGGCACGCGAGATTATGAACGAACTTAAGTTCAGCTTCAACTGTTACTACGAAGAGAAAGACTCTATCGGCAAGCGTTATCGCCGTATGGATGCCATAGGTACTCCCTATTGCGTAACAGTTGACCACCAGACGCTGGAGGACAATATGGTTACTCTGCGCGACCGCGATACTATGGAACAGAAACGTGTAGCTATTGCCGACCTGCGCGAAATGTTGCAGGATAAGGTAAGCATCACCAGTGTTCTGAAGAAATTGTCTTAATTGTTTGAATATGAAATTATTGAAGATATATTCGCTCTTTTTGTTCGTGGCTTTTCTCGGTCTTGTTTCATGTGATGAGACTGAGGAGGCGGGCGAGTATTCCAATTGGGCAGCCCGCAATAGCGAGTTTGTTGATTCCATAGCAGCTGTTGCGCGTGCAAACGAGTCGGGCGACTGGAAAGTCTATCTTGCGCACGGAATAAACGACACATTGCAGTGGGACAACCAGTATTATGTCTATTGCAAGGTGCTGCGTCAGGGCGACGGTACAGAATCCCCCTCATATTCCGATACAGTGCTTGTGAACTATCGCGGGCGTTTGATTCCCACAAAAACTTATCCCGATGGTGCTATATTCGATGAGTCATATCTCGGACAATTGGACCCGGCTGTAAATGTGCCTTCAAAACTGAATCTGTCGGGATGTGTGCGCGGTTGGGTAACAGCAATGCTGCACATGGTAAAGGGCAAGACAATCTCTTCGGGCGATGTGTGGCGGATATATATTCCCGCTACGCTCGGATATGGTACGCGTCAGGATGTGAGCGGTGTCCCGCCAAATTCCACGCTTATATTCGATGTGAATCTGGTGAATTTTTATCCTATCGGTACGCCGGTTCCTGCGCAATAATCATTGATAGAGTAAATACAGAATAACCATCAAAGCCACCGTTCCGGTGGCTTTGATGGTTTAATTGTCTGGGTGTTTTTTTAGATAGATGATGTCTTGTTCTTGTTTATATAAAGTAAAAGCTGTATTTTTAGCACAGTATAATATGAATTATAAATAAGGACAACTATGAAAACTTTCATCTTGTTGCTGTTCTCGTTGCTCATATTCTCATGCGGCAGTTCCGGTGATTGGAAAAACAGCGATGGTAAAATTGTGAAAAACGGCGAACTTGCAGTATCGGCAGGCGACAGACTGGCTTCGGTGAGTGAATATAAAAATTTTGTCATGAACGGCAAGGCGTATACTGCCGATGGGGCGGAAGCTGCCCTTATGTTTCATACCGACGGAGAGAGCGGCTACGAAGTTCTTTTGCGTAACGGAGCAATGGACGGCACACGAAAGAGCGGCAGTCTGTCGGCAGTGCGCAATCTCTATCGCTCGTTGGCTGAGAATAGCTGCTGGTTCGATTTCCAGGTTGCGGTTCGTGGAAAGAATATCTCTGTAAGTATCAACGGAGTTGATGTGGTATGCTATACGGAGCCGTCAAGACCTTATCGCACAGCAGAATACTCCGGACGACTGTTGGGCTCGGGTGCAATAATGCTGGCAGGCAGAGAGGGCGTCGTGAAATTCCGGGATATCAGTATTGAGGAATTGGGTGATGATGCCCGTAACGAAAACGATACATTGCCTCCGGTCGATGAACAGAGTGATGCAATAATACGTTTGCAGCAGCAGGGATTTCCGGTTATTGACTATCATGTGCATCTAAAAGGTGGACTTACAAAAGAGATGGCACATGCAATGTCAATGAATTACGGTATAAACTACGGAGTGGCTCCCAATGCCGGAGAGGGCGGAGTGGGGCGTATGCTTGGCAACGACAAAGAGGTGTATGAGTATTTCGAGGAGGTGAAGCCTCTTCCTTTCCTCTGTGGCGTTCAGGGTGAGGGTCGCAGATGGACATCGACCTTCTCGCAAGAGGCTCTCGGAGTGTTCGACTATCTTTTTACTGATGCAATGACGATAAGGGATCACAAGAACCGCAATTCGCGCATCTATCGTGCCGAAGAGGTACACTACGATGGTGTAACAAAAGAGCAGTATATGGACAGGATTGTGGAGCAGACTGTGAAAATTCTGACCAACGAACCTGCCGATATATTTGCCAATCCTACATATATTCCCGACGAAATGAATGCCGATTACGATAGGTACTGGACGGACGAGAGAATCGATAAGGTGTTGGATGTGCTCGAAAAATACAGTATCGCATTGGAAATTAATCCGAGATACAGAATCCCAAGCCTTAAAATCATAAGCATGGCAAAGGAGCGCGGGCTGAAGTTCACATTCGGCACAAACAATGTCGATGCCAATTTCGGCAGGCTTGAATATTGCATCGAGGCAATCGAGAAGTGCGGGATAACCTCCGATGATATATGGTTCCCGTCGATGAGCATCAGACGTACCCGTCCGGTGGTAATATATAATGTGGATTAAGGGTCAGGCTTCCTTCTTGTCGAACTTATCGATGATGGCTGCGACGGCGCAGTCGCCGGTTACGTTTGTGGCTGTGCCGAAACTGTCCATCGCAATATAAAGGGCAATCATCAGTCCTAAAGCCTGCTGGTCGAATCCGAGTATGCTCTCAAGAATACCCAGCGATGCCATTATTGCACCGCCCGGTACTCCCGGAGCGGCAACCATTGTGATGCCGAGCATGCAAATGAAGTATACCATGGTGCCGATGCTGTATTCTATGCCTCCGAGTATCATGATGGCAATTGCACATGCGGTTATCTTAAGAGTGCTTCCCGACAGGTGGATTGTTGCACACAATGGTATTACAAAATCTGCAATCTCTTCGCGAATGCCGTTCTTCTTGGTCTGGGCTAAGGTTACGGGAATGGTTGCGGCGGAAGATTGTGTGCCTAAGGCTGTGAAGTAGGCGGGCATCATGTTCTTGAGCATCTTCAGCGGGTTTTTCCCGCTCAACGCTCCTGCGATTGTGTATTGAATGAGCAAAATGACAATGGTGATAGCGAATATTAGGATTATAATCTTGATGAATACTGAAAATACAGCTGCAATCTGTCCGCTCTGAGTCATCGAAAGGAATATGCCGAATATATATAATGGCAAGAAAGGGATAATGATTTTCTCTATCGACAGCACTATTATGGACTTGAAATCATCCATTGCATTTTTAAGCGTGTTTCCTTTTATGGCTGTCATCCCGACGCCGATAAGGAACGAGGCGATAAGCGCACTCATTACACCGAACAGAGGCGGCATTTCTATTGTGAAGTAGGGCGCTGCTGCTGTGCCTCCCTCCTTGATTGTCGCGAGTGTCTCTCCGCCAATCATTGTGGGGTATAATTGTTCGCATATGCCGTATGTGAAGAATCCCGAAAAGAGGGTGAACAGATAGGCGATTGCTGCTGTGGCGGCAAGCAGTCGTCCTGCGTTCTTGCCAACATCCGCTATGCCTGGTGCTATAAGTCCAAGAATAAGCAAGGGGATGACAAATCCTAACAGGTTCGAAAAAATGCCGTTAATGGTAGCGAATATTCTCGATAGCCATTCGGGGAAGAAGAATCCGCAGGTTACGCCAAGTATGATGGCGATGATTATTTGCAGAAGCAAGGGAACTTTTTTTGTTTTCATGTTGATGGTGTGTGTATGTACTGGCGCAAAGATAATATTAATGAAAGGTTGTCTGCAAAAGTAATGGCGGAATTTGTCCTCTTGTTCACATAATGAATGGCTTTTTGTGTAAGATATGCTGCACTCGCTTAGAAAAATATTCAAGCAAGCTTGATATTTTTGCTTTCAGCGAAGTTTAGCTTCGCTCATTGTGTGTGAAAATGAATTTTCACCCATTCGCTTGCGCAACTTTCACTCGTTTGTTCGTATCTTTGAGGTGAACCTCTAAGATATACTGCACTCGTTTAGAAAAATATTCAAGCAAGCTTGATATTTTTGCTTTCAGCGAAGTTTAGCTTCGCTCATTGTGTGTGAAAATGAATTTTCACCCATTCGCTTGCGCAACTTTCACTCGTTTGTTGCTATCTTTGCGATGCTGTCTTTGCAGAAACAAATATTATAATTATGGAAGAGACAAATAAAGAACAGGGAATCTCCATAGAATTGAAGGAGAGTGTAGCAGATGGAGTATACTCCAATATGGTGGTAATAGCAAATTCGAGTACGGAATTCGTATGCGATTTTATTTCTGTTATGCCGGGAGTCAACAAGGCACAGGTCAAATCGAGAATCATTCTGTCGCCTGAGCATGCAAAAAGATTGCTTTTCTCGTTGCAGGAAAACATTCGCAGGTATGAGGCCAATTTTGGCGAGATAAGAATGACGGGAATGCCGTCAATCCATAAGCCTTCCAAAGCGAACGCTAAAGGTGACGCATAGTGCTCCTCCTTTTTTGTAGACATGTTGCTGTGTGGTCAGGATACAGCGATGCGCCTTTTGGTAATTCAGATTTGTAATGCGGATTTTTTTTTGAGAAAAAAGAATTCAAATCTTTTTTATTTGAAATAAAATCTGTAACTTTGCAGACCGAAAAAGGTGTATTGTGCAATTTTGGCACGAAATTAAAACGTAAAATATTAAAAAACAATATAATAATTAAAAACTAAACAACATGCCTACAATTCAGCAATTAGTAAGAAAAGGCAGAGAGGTTTTGGTTGAGAAGAGTAAATCTCCCGCACTCGACAACTGTCCCCAGCGTCGTGGCGTGTGCGTGCGTGTTTACACAACCACACCTAAAAAGCCTAATTCTGCAATGAGAAAGGTAGCTCGTGTACGTTTGACAAACCAGAAGGAGGTTAACTCTTACATCCCCGGAGAAGGTCATAACTTGCAGGAGCACTCAATCGTATTGGTACGTGGCGGTCGTGTTAAGGACCTCCCCGGTGTACGTTATCACATCGTTCGCGGTACTTTGGATACTGCGGGTGTAGCAAACCGTACACAGCGTCGTTCTAAATACGGTGCAAAACGTCCTAAGGCCAAGAAGTAATTCTTGAACGGAGTAGAGCGGAGTGATTCCTGCTTCGGACACAAAAAGGAATATGACTCCAACTAATTATTTAATAACCGTTTTGGTTTGTTGGATAAGTTATAAAGGTTGAGTAAATGACACAGAGGTGTCGTTGAAGACGATAACGCAGCCCCAAACAAAACACAATTTTCGATTAAAGAAAATGAGAAAAGCAAAACCAAAAAAACGCGTGGTCCTTCCCGATCCCGTTTACAGCGATCAGATGGTGTCTAAATTCGTTAACCACCTGATGTATGACGGAAAGAAAAACGTCTCTTACACAATTTTCTATAATGCTCTTGATTTGCTTGCTGCAAAAATGAAGAACGAGGAGAAGACTCCCCTTGAAATCTGGAAGCAGGCTCTTGAGAATATCACTCCTAAAGTTGAGGTTAAATCACGCCGTATCGGTGGTGCAACATTTCAGGTTCCCACAGAGATCCGCGCTGACCGCAAGGAGTCAATCTCTATGAAGAATATGATTATCTTCGCACGTAAACGCGGTGGCAAGACTATGTCAGACAAGCTCTGCGCTGAGATTATGGATGCATACAACAACCAGGGTGGTGCTTTCAAACGTAAAGAGGATATGCACCGCATGGCTGAGGCTAACCGCGCATTCGCACATTTCCGTTTCTAATCCTTAACATTGATTGAAAGATGGCTGAAATAGATTTGAGATTGACTCGTAACATCGGTATTATGGCGCACATCGACGCCGGCAAAACAACAACATCCGAGCGTATCCTTTTCTTCACAGGTCTGACACACAAGATCGGTGAGGTACACGATGGTGCAGCAACAATGGACTGGATGGAGCAGGAGCAGGAGCGTGGTATTACAATTACCTCTGCTGCAACAACAGCATTTTGGAAGTGGCAGGATAAGACATACAAGTTCAACCTGATCGACACTCCGGGACACGTAGACTTTACCGCAGAGGTAGAGCGTTCATTGCGTGTACTCGACGGCGCTATCGCTGCATATTGTGCAGTTGGTGGTGTAGAGCCCCAGTCAGAGACTGTATGGCGTCAGGCAGACAAGTATAACGTTCCCCGTATTGCATACGTGAACAAAATGGACCGTTCAGGTGCGGACTTCTACTCAGTGGTTCGTCAGATGAAAGAGGTTCTTGGCGCAAACCCCTGTCCTATTGCAATTCCTATTGGTTCAGAGGAGCAGTTCAAGGGTATCGTAGACCTTGTAACCATGAAGGCTTACGTTTATGATGATTCTGCTAATCCTACAGAATATACAGTTCAGGATATTCCCGCAGAGGTTGCAGACGATGCAGCACAGTGGCGTGAGAATCTTCTTGAGAAGGCAGCAGACTTCGATGAGGAGTTGATGATGAAGGTTCTTGAGGATCCCGATTCAATCACACCCGAAGAGCTTATGGCTGCTATCCGTAAGGGTACACTTTCATTGGAGCTTACTCCTATGACTTGCGGTTCTTCATTCAAGAACAAGGGCGTTCAGCCTCTTCTCGACTATGTATGTGCATACCTCCCCTCACCCCTCGATATCGAGGCAGTTACAGGTATGAATCCCAAGACAGACGAGGAAGAAAGCCGTCAGCCTGTTGAGTCAGACAAGACATCTGCTCTTGTGTTCAAGATTGCAACCAACCCCTTCGTAGGCCGTTTGATTTATATCCGTGTTTATTCAGGTAAGGTTGAGTCAGGTTCATATATCTACGATAGCCGTTCAGGCCGCAAAGAGCGTATCTCACGTATGTTCCAGATGCACTCTAATAAGCAGAATCCCGTTGAGGTTCTTGGCGCAGGTGATATCGGCGCAATCATCGGTATGAAGGATGTTCGTACAGGTGATACATTGTGCGACGAGGATGCACCCATCGTGTTGGAGTCAATGGACTTCCCCGATCCCGTTATCAGCATCGCGGTAGAGCCCAAGACTCAGAAAGACCTCGACAAGCTTGCTAATGGTCTTGGCAAACTCGCAGAGGAGGATCCTACATTTACAGTAAGAACAGACGAGCAGTCAGGTCAGACAATTATTTCAGGTATGGGTGAGCTTCACCTCGATATCATCATCGACCGTCTGAAACGCGAGTTCGGTGTAGAGTGTAACCAGGGTAAACCTCAGGTTAGCTACAAGGAGGCAATCACAGAGACTGTTCAGGTGCATGAGACATACAAGAAACAGACCGGTGGTAAAGGTAAGTTTGCTGACATCGTTGTTTCTGTAGGTCCTGCTGACCCCGACTTCAAAGAGGGTGGCTTGCAGTTCATCAACGAAGTTAAGGGCGGTAACGTGCCTAAGGAGTTTATCCCCGCTGTTCAGAAAGGTTTCCAGTCTGCTCTTAAGGCAGGTGTTCTCGCAGGTTATCCTGTAGATTCACTTAAGGTAACTCTTCTCGACGGTAGCTACCACACAGTCGACTCAGACCAGTTGTCATTCGAGGTTTGTGCAATCCAAGCATACAAATCTGCATGCCTTAAGGCTAACCCCGTGCTTCTTGAGCCTATCATGAAGCTTGAGGTTGTAACTCCTGAGGAGAGCATGGGTGATGTAATCGCCGACCTTAACAAGCGTCGCGGTCAGGTAGAGGGTTTTGAGACAAGCCGTACCGGTGCCCGCATCGTTAAGGCTATGGTTCCCCTTGCTGAGATGTTCGGTTATGTTACATCGTTGCGTACAATCACTTCAGGTCGTGCGACATCTTCAATGATCTACGACCACCACGAGCAGGTGAGCGCTTCGTTGACAAAAGCAATTCTCGAAGAGATAGCCAAGAAGTAACAAATATAAAGATACCTGCCGGTTAGCGAATGACTCTTAACCGGCAGGTAATTACAATATACAACATTTTAATCATATAATATAATGAGTCAAGGTAAACAGAAAATCAGAATCAAGCTCAAATCTTACGACCACAACTTGGTTGACAAGTCTGCCGAGAAAATCGTAAGCGCAGTTAAAGCAACAGGTGCACAGGTTAGCGGTCCTATTCCCTTGCCTACACACAAACGTGTCTTTACAGTAAACCGTTCTACATTCGTTAACAAGAAGTCTCGTGAGCAGTTCCAGCTCTCTTCTTACAAGAGACTTATCGACATCTATACAACATCGACAAAGGTTGTAGATGCACTCATGAAGCTTGAGCTTCCCAGCGGTGTAGAGGTAGAAATCAAAGTGTAGTAAATCATTAATCAATATTCAATATTTAAATCAAAACTGAAATGCCAGGATTATTAGGAAAAAAAATCGGAATGATTTCCGTTTTCAGTGCCGAGGGTAAGAATATTCCATGCACTGTTATCGAAGCAGGTCCTTGTGCAGTTACACAGGTGAAAACAATCGAAAAGGATGGCTACGAAGCTGTTCAGGTTGGTTTCCAGGATCAGAAAGAGAGCCGCGTAAGCCAGCCTCTTCTCGGTCACTTCAAGAAAGCCGGTGTAGCTCCCAAGAAACACTTGGCCGAGTTCAAAGATTTTGATACAGCTCTCAATGTAGGAGATGTTGTAACAGTAGATTTGTTCGCTGACACAGCTTACGTAACCGTAATCGGAACATCTAAGGGTCGCGGTTTCCAGGGTGTTGTTAAAAGACACGGATTCGGCGGTGTAGGTCAGGCTACACACGGTCAGCACAATAGAGCTCGCAAACCGGGTGCTATCGGTGCATGTTCATACCCTGCAAAAGTATTCAAAGGATTGCGAATGGGTGGTCAGATGGGTAATGCCCGCGTTACAACCCACAATCTTCAAGTGTTAAAAGTAATACCCGAACACAATCTTCTTGTAATCAAAGGTTCTGTTCCCGGTTATAATGGTTCAATCGTAATAGTAGAGAAATAATGGAAGTCAGCGTATTAAATATTAATGGTGAGGACACCGGAAGAAAGGTTACGTTAGACGAATCAATCTTCGGTATTGAGCCCAACGAACATGTAGTATACTTGGACGTTAGACAGTATCTTGCTAACCAGCGCCAGGGTACACACAAGTCAAAAGAGAGAAGTGAGATTTCAGGTTCAACACGTAAGCTTGGCCGTCAGAAAGGTGGTGGCGGTGCTCGTCGTGGTGATATCAACTCTCCTCTGTTGGTAGGCGGTGCTCGCGTGTTTGGTCCCAGACCCCGCGATTATCACTTCAAGCTCAACAAGAAAGTTAAGCAGCTCGCTCGTAAGTCAGCTCTCTCTCAGAAGGCTATCGAGAATGCAATTATCGTTGTTGAAGACTTCGCATTCGAAGCACCCAGCACAAAGGCTTTTGTTAATGTGTTAAATAAACTTAATGTTTCAGAAAAGAAACAACTCTTTGTTTTGCCGTCTAGCAACAAATTCGTATATTTGTCAGCACGTAATTTGAAGAGAACTCAGGTTGCAATCGCTTCAAACATAAACACTTACGGAATCATGAATTCTGATGTTCTGGTGATATCTGAGGGTTCTTTGGAAATTATTAGCAATATCTTAACAAAAAAGGAGGCGTAAACAATGGCAATGATAATTAAACCGTTGGTTACGGAGAAGATGACCAAGACAACTGATAAGTTCAATCGTTTTGGCTTCATTGTGCGTCCGGAAGCTAACAAATTGGAGATAAAGAAAGAAGTAGAAGCGATGTACGATGTAACAGTAGTCGATGTGAATACGATGAACTACGCAGGCAAGTCAAAGAGCCGTTACACAAAAGCCGGCTTTGTGAAAGGTCGCACCATCGCTGTTAAGAAAGCAATCGTCACACTTAAGGATGGCGATACAATTGATTTTTACAGTAACATCTAAATAAGAAATGGCAGTACGTAAATTTAAGCCTACAACACCGGGCCAGAGACATAAAATTATTGGAGCCTTTAACGAAATCACTGCTGCGGTTCCAGAGAAGTCGCTTGTAAGCGGAAAGCGTGCCACCGGCGGTCGTAACAACACCGGTAAGATGACCATGCGCTACAGAGGCGGTGGTCACAAACGCAAATTCAGATTTATCGACTTCAAGCGTAATAAAGATGGTGTTCCCGCTACAGTAAAAAGTATTGAGTACGATCCCAACCGTTCGGCACGTATCGCGCTCCTTTACTATGCTGATGGCGTAAAAAGTTATATAATTGCTCCTAACGGTTTGGAAGTTGGTGCAGTTCTTATGTCAGGCGAGAACGCAGCACCCGAACTTGGCAATACCCTTCCCTTGAAGGCTATGCCTATCGGTACAGTTGTTCACAACATCGAGTTGCGCCCCGGTCAGGGAGCGGCGCTTGTTCGTTCAGCTGGTAACTTTGCTCAGATCGTTTCTCGTGAGGAGAACTATTGCGTAATCAAATTGCCTTCAGGTGAGGTTCGCCGTATCCTCGGTACTTGCCGTGCAACTGTCGGTACAGTAGGCAACTCTGACCACGCGCTCGAAAGTTCAGGTAAAGCCGGTCGTTCACGTTGGTTCGGTCGTCGTCCTCACAACCGTGGTGTTGTTATGAACCCCGTTGATCACCCCATGGGTGGTGGTGAAGGTCGTGCATCAGGAGGTCACCCCAGATCTCGTACAGGTCTTTACGCTAAGGGTAAGAAGACACGCGCACCGAAGAAACAGTCTTCGAAGTATATTATCGAGAGAAGAAAGAAGTAATAACAGGATTAATTTTTTGAAATAATATGAGTCGTTCATTAAAGAAAGGTCCGTACATCAATGTGAAATTGGAGAGCAAGGTGCTTGCCATGAACGAGAGCGGTAAGAAATCGGTCATCAAGACTTGGGCTCGTGCTTCTATGATTTCTCCCGATTTTGTGGGACACACAATATCTGTTCATAACGGAAATAAATTTATCCCTGTTTACATTACCGAGAACATGGTAGGACACAAGTTGGGTGAGTTCGCACCTACACGTACATTCCGTGGTCACTCAGGTAACCGTAAAAAGTAAGCAGGTTATTAAAAATTGAATTAAATTAGAATATAATAATGGGAGCAAGAAAAAAAATAGCTGCTGACAAGAAAAAGGAGGCTCGCAAAAGCCTGTACTTTGCCAGTGCGAGAAACATCCCCTCGTCACCCCGCAAGATGAGACTTGTTGCTGACATGGTTCGCGGAATGGAGGTCGGACGTGCGTTGGGTGTTTTGAAGTTCTCTACAAAAGCTGCTTCTGCCAACGTTGAGAAACTGTTGCGTTCTGCTATCGCTAACTGGGAGCAGAAGAATGAGCGTAAAGCAGAGAGTGGCGAACTTTACATCTCGCAGATCTTCGTGGATGAGGCGCGTACACTCTATCGTATGCGTCCCGCACCTCAGGGTCGCGGTTACAGAATCCGCAAACGTTCTAACCACGTTACAATCTACGTGGACACAAAAGTAAGTAATGACAATCAAAAGGTAGAAGGAAATGGGACAGAAGGTTAATCCAATAAGCAACCGTTTAGGTTACATCAGAGGATGGGATTCCAATTGGTATGGTGGCAAGAGCTACGGTAACGAATTGGTAGAGGATGCAAAAATCAGAAAGTACCTTACCGTCCGTTTTTCAGATGAGAACAATTTTAAGAATGCAAGCATCTCTAAAATTGTTATCGAGCGTACCTTGAAGTTGGTTACAATCACAATTTGCACAGCAAAACCCGGTATCATCATCGGTAAGGGCGGTCAGGAAGTTGACAAGCTCAAGGAGGAGTTGAAGAAGATTACAGACAAAGATGTTCAGATTAACATCTTCGAGGTGAAGAAACCCGATTTGGATGCCAATATCGTAGCAAACAACATTGCTCGTCAGATCGAGGGTAAGATTGCTTACCGTCGCGCAATCAAGATGGCTGTCGCAAATGCAACACGCAGTGGTGCAGAAGGTATCAAAGTATTGATTTCAGGCCGTTTGAATGGTGCGGAAATGGCACGTTCGGAGATGTTCAAAGAGGGTCGTACCCCCTTGCACACACTCCGTGCCGATATTGACTATTGTCAGACTCAGGCACTGACAAAAGTCGGTTTGCTTGGTATTAAGGTTTGGATTTGCCGTGGAGAAGTTTACGGTAAGAAGGATTTGACTCCTAACTTCGTTCAGAGCAAGGAGAGCAACTTCAACAACGGCCAGGCTGGTGGAAGAAACTTCAAACGTAAGAAAAACAACAATCGCTAACGAATTTGAATTCCAAGAATTATGTTACAGCCAAAAAAGACTAAATATAGAAGAGTGCAGCATGGTCGCCAGAAGGGCTTCGCACAGAGAGGTACACAGCTCGCTTTCGGCTCTTTCGGCATCAAGTGCTTGCAGTACAAATGGATTAACGGACGCCAGATTGAGGCTGCCCGTATTGCCGTAACACGTTACATGCAGCGTCAGGGACAGATATGGATTCGTATATTCCCCGACAAACCTATCACAAGAAAACCTGCCGATGTACGTATGGGTAAAGGTAAGGGAGATCCCGAAGGATTTGTATATCCCGTAAACCCCGGTCGTGTATTGATAGAGGTGGAGGGAGTTCCTTTCGAAGTTGCTAAAGAGGCATTGCGTCTCGCTGCACAGAAACTTCCCGTTACAACTAAATTTATTGTTAGACGCGATTACGACGCTCAAAATTAAGCATAATCATGAAAATTGCAGAAATTAGAGAGCTTTCTACACAGGAGCTCAAAGAAAGAATAGAGGCTGATGTTACTCGTTATGCACAAATGAAGCTGAATCACGCAATTTCACCTCTGGAGAATCCTTCTCAGATAAAGGATTTGCGTCGCTCTATTGCACGTATGAAGAGTGAGTTGCGTTCTCGCGAATTAAATCAAAATTAAAGAGGACTATGGAAGCAAGAAATTTAAGAAAAGAGCGTACTGGTATCGTTGTAAGCAATAAAATGGACAAAACGATTACAGTTGCTGCTAAATTCAAAGAAATGCACCCCATCTATGGTAAATTCGTGAGCAGAACTAAGAAGTATCATGTACACGATGAGAAGAACGAGTGCTCAATCGGCGATACAGTACGTATCATGGAGACTCGTCCGTTGAGTAAGACAAAAAGATGGAGATTAGTAGAAATCATCGAAAAAGTTAAGTAATTATGATACAGGTTGAATCAAGACTTACAGTATGTGATAATAGCGGTGCTAAAGAGGCTCTTTGTATCCGTGTGCTCGGCGGTACTCGCCGTCGCTATGCCTCTGTAGGCGATATTATCGTAGTCTCTGTTAAGAGCGTTATCCCCTCAAGCGATATGAAGAAGGGCGCAGTTTCAAAGGCTCTTATTGTTCGTACAAAAAAGGAGGTTCGTCGTCAGGACGGATCATACATCCGCTTCGACGACAACGCTTGCATTCTCTTGAACAATGCAGGTGAAATGCGTGGAAGCCGTATTTTCGGCCCGGTTGCTCGCGAACTTCGCGCTACAGACTTTACAAAGGTAGTTTCGTTGGCTCCGGAGGTACTTTAACATTATAAAAAACTGAAGTAATGAAAAAATTACATATCAAGAAAGGTGATACGGTTTACGTAAACTCAGGCGAGGACAAAGGCAAGACCGGTAAGGTCTTGAAAGTTCTCGTTGAGAAAAACCGTGCTATCGTCGAAGGCGTTAATATGGTTTCTAAGAGCACGAAACCCAGCGCAAAGAATCCCCATGGAGGTATTGTAAAACAAGAGGCTTCAATCCATATTTCAAACCTCAACCTCATCGACCCCAAGTCTGGCAAGCCCACACGTATCGGTCGCAAGGTTAACGAAAATGGCGTGAAGGTCCGTTATGCTAAAAAATCAGGAGAGGAGATCTAATAAAATGAGTAATACAGCTAGCCTTAAAAAAGAATATGCCGAGCGTATTGCTCCGGCTTTGATGAAGCAGTTCAATTATTCTTCACCCATGCAGGTGCCCGTCCTCAAGAAGATCGTTATCAACGAAGGTCTTGGCGCAGCAGTTGCAGACAAGAAGATCATTGAGGTTGCTATCAACGAGATTTCAGCAATCACAGGACAGAAGGCGGTAGCCACTGTTTCTCGCAAGGATATTTCGAACTTCAAGTTGCGTAAGAAAATGCCTATCGGCGTTATGGTAACATTGCGTCGCGAGCGCATGTATGAGTTCCTTGAGCGTCTTGTTCGTGTAGCTCTTCCCCGTATCCGCGACTTCAAGGGTATCGAGAGCAAGTTGGACGGCAACGGTAACTACTCGCTTGGTATCAAGGAGCAGATTATCTTCCCCGAAATCAACATCGACAACATCATGCGTCTTACAGGTATGAACATCACATTTGTTACTACTGCAAAGACAGACGAAGAGGGTTATGCTCTTCTCAAGGAGTTCGGATTACCTTTTAAAAACGCTAAAAATTCATAATAACAGAATATGGCAAAGGAATCAATGAAAGCTCGTGAGGTAAAACGAGCAAAATTGGCAAAGAAGTATGCCGCAAAGCGCGAGGCTCTCAAGAAAATCATCAACACAGGAAGTGCTGAGGAGGCTTATGAGGCTTCACGCAAATTGCAGGACCTGCCTTTGAACTCTAACCCTATCCGCATGCACAACCGTTGCAAGCTGACAGGCCGTCCCAAAGGTTACATCCGTCTTTTCGGTATATCAAGAATTCAGTTCCGCGAGATGGCTTCACAGGGCCTTATCCCCGGAGTTAGAAAAGCAAGTTGGTAATTGAGTTATTAATTATAAATATTGTCAGGGAAGTCCTGATTAATTTAAATTAAATTTTTATGACAGATCCTATTGCAGATTATTTGACGAGGTTGAGAAATGCCATCCAGGCAAAGCACAGGGTGGTAGAAATTCCCGCCTCTAACATCAAAAAGGAAATCACAAAGATCCTTTTTGACAAGGGCTACATCTTGAACTACAAGTTCGTAGAGGATGGCCCTCAGGGCACAATCAAGGTTGCCTTGAAGTACGATGCAAAGAACAAGGTTAATGCAATCCGCAACCTTGTACGTGTATCATCACCCGGTTTGCGTCGTTATACGGGATACAAAGATATGCCGAGAGTGATTAATGGATTGGGTATCGCAATCTTGTCGACATCCAAAGGTGTAATGACAGACAAAGAGGCTGCTGCTGAGAAAATCGGCGGTGAGGTTCTCTGCTACGTCTACTAATTTAGGGAGGAATTGAACAATGTCTAGAATTGGTAAATTGCCTATCAGTATCCCCGAAAAGGTAACAGTGACTGTCAGCGATGACAACGTAATCACAGTTAAAGGTCCTAAGGGTGAGCTTTCACAGAAAATCGACCCCTCTATCGAAGCAGTTATTGAAAACGGTGTAATCACATTCACATATGCAGGTGGCAAGACAGTTGCTGAGGCTACAAAACAGGAGCACGCTTACCACGGTCTTTACAGAGCACTTGTAAACAACATGGTAATCGGTGTTTCAACCGGTTTCACAAAAGAACTCGAACTTGTAGGTGTAGGTTACCGTGTAAGCGACAAGCCCAACAACGCAATCGAGCTGTTGCTTGGCTTTACACACCCCATCTATATGCAGTTCCCTGCTGAAGTAAAGGTTACAACAAAATCAGAGAGAAACAAGAACCCGCTTATTACATTGGAGTCTTGCAACAAGGAGTTGCTTGGTCTTATTTGCGCGAAGATCCGTTCGTTCCGCAAACCCGAACCTTATAAAGGTAAAGGTGTCAAGTTTGTTGGCGAGGTTATACGTCGCAAGTCAGGTAAGTCGGCTGGTGCTAAATAATTAAAATCGTAAGCAAATGACTACAAAAATAGAAAGACGGACCAAAATTAAATATAGAGTACGCAATAAGGTAACAGGTGTTGCCGAGCGTCCCCGCATGAGCGTGTTCCGCAGCAATAAACAGATCTACGTTCAGATTATCAACGACCTCACAGGTTGCACTTTGGCTTCTGCTTCATCACTCGGTCTTGAGGCAATGCCCAAAAAACAGCAGGCTGCGAAAGTAGGTGAAATGATAGCTAAGAAAGCAATCGAGGCTGGTATCACAGCTGTAGTGTTTGACCGTAACGGCTATCTTTATCACGGGAGAGTTAAAGAAGTTGCAGATGCAGCACGTAATGGTGGGCTTAAATTCTAATGTATATGGCAGTTAATAATAGAGTAAAAGTCGCAGGAGACATAGAGTTAAAGGACAGATTGGTTGCTATCAACCGTGTAACAAAGGTTACAAAAGGTGGTCGCACATTCAGTTTCTCTGCAATTGTCGTTGTTGGAAACGAGAATGGCATCATTGGCTACGGTCTTGGTAAAGCAAGTGAAGTAACCGCAGCTATTGCCAAAGGCGTAGAGGCTGCCAAGAAGAATTTGGTTCGCGTACCCGTTTTGAAGGGTACAGTACCCCACGAGCAGATTGCACGTTTCGGCGGTGCCGAGGTGTTCATCAAGCCTGCTTCACACGGTACCGGAGTAGTTGCCGGTGGTGCAATGCGTGCCGTTCTTGAGAGCGTTGGTATTACCGACGTGTTGGCTAAATCTAAGGGCTCATCTAACCCTCACAACCTTGTGAAGGCTACAATCGAGGCATTGAGCATGATGCGCGATGCACGCACTGTAGCTGAGAACAGAGGCGTGAGCTTGAGTAAAGTATTTAACGGATAATAGGAGAATTATAATGGCTACTATCAAAGTAAAGCAGGTGAGAAGCCGTATCGGCGCTCCCAAGACACAGAAGCTCACACTTGATGCACTGGGTCTTACAAGAATGAACAAAGTGGTTGAATGTCAAGATAATCCCTCTGTTCGTGGTATGATTAAGAAAGTTCAGCATTTGGTTGCCATTGTTGAAGAGTAATTAA
>CAYWIE010000014.1:0-53641 GCA_964458275.1 uncultured Bacteroidaceae bacterium | reverse complement strand
TTGTCAAGCTCCTCCTGTGTTAATGGAGGACACATTTCATACTTGACAAGAACCTTAAGAAGTTCTATTTTACGCAAGCGTCGCCTGAAATAATGACGGCGAGAGGAACGGGATTCAGTCCTATTCTTAACAGCTGGTTCTTCTCCTGATTTTGTACGGTTTACACCTTCTTGAAATATTTCTACACCCTTGTCGATGAGACTAAAGCCTTCTTCGGGCTTCTCTGTTATTGCCCATCCAATGGAATTTGTACCGAGATCCAATCCTAATATTCTTGACATACGCTTACTTTTTTGTAAAAGTAACGAAAATATTTGTTTTTTTATAGGAAAGAATCTATTTTTGTCTTGTAAGTATTCTACATCTTACCACAATAAGGCTATATGCCGAAGGTTTTTAGGCCTATACCTCCGCGTACTCCGTGGAGGTTTTTATGTTATTAGTTGTTTGCCCCCAAACGACACTAATATGCTTATGTTTCGGAAGAACACAAAAAGCAGAGCCTACGGTATTCTTTTCATAATATTACAAACCGTTCGTCAAGAAGTCAAAAGCTTCGAATATATCTTGTCGTACAAGTTCCTTTGAAACTATTATACCTGCATCTTCGAAAAGCGGCAGTACAACGCTATCTTCTGCTGTAAGTTTGCTGTACAGTCTGTCGTAGTGGGTACAATTGAATGAACAGAGCGATACATTTTCGCGCAAGAAAGTTACCGAAGAGCGGAAGAGCGTCTGTGGAAAGCCACAATGGAATACAGAGAGGTACAGCGTCGCCGCCAATGACAGCGCACGCAGTCCCTCATGCTCCTCAGCATCTGTAAAATAGCTGAAGAACATTTTATCGAGTGGCGACGAAAAGCTGCATCCGCACACCGCGTCGGCAAAAAGATTGTCGGAAAAAGAATCCTTTCGTCCTGTAAGTGCAGCCAACAGATTATCTACCGCCATAAAACTCACCAACCGCCGCCGGGAAGATTTGTTGCATTGTATCCCTCGTCTCTTCCATTAAAAGCACCCGGAGGAGGAGGGAATTTACCACCTGCCGCAAAGAATTTTTCCTTTATGCTGTCGGGGATATTTCTTGGGTCGAAACCTGGAGGAGGCATCATACCGGGAGCACCGTCACCCGGAGGAGGAGGCATCATACCGGGACCGCCACCACCCGGAGGAGGAGGCATCATGCCGGGACCGCCGCCACCCGGAGGGGGAGGCATCATACCGGGACGGAACTCAGTGGTATCAATTGTCAGAGTTTCGCTCTTGCCTGCAGCATCAACATTTGTTATCATTCCATCAAGTCTAATCTTCAGTGCATCATTGTTGCCTGCAAATTCGCCTGACGAATAGAGCCCACATCCGAGTCCGACACCGCTAATCAGCGTATCGCTCATTGCCAACTTATACCCTTTGCCCTCGGCAAGCAGCGGCGAAGAGATTACCGCCGCTCCTCTTTCTATTGTACGGGGCAATTTGTATGAGAGAATCAGTTTGCCGCTTTCGTCGCAAAGATTCATATAAGCATCACGCTTAAGCTCTATTGCACTCCAAGCAACCGACGCCTGGGTTGTACCCTTGCCGCGCGGCACATTGGGCGAACGCCCCATAAGCCCTCCGATGGAAACCAATGTTCCGCCCGTCATGCTGAAGTTACCGTCAAAGTCGCAATCTACCCCCTGTTCGGGACCGCCACTGCCATTGGCAACAAGCACTCCTGAGCTTATCATCACTTTAGCGTTGCTGTCGACACCGTCATTTCCGGCAGAGTAGGCATACAGCTTTCCGCCGTTCATCACAAAATTGCCGGTACTGTTCACTGCATCATCTGTGGCATATACATACACCGACGCATCGCCGCCGACTACAATATCACTCTTGGACTCGATGCCCTCGCAGCGTTCGCCCTCGCCAAAGACAAGGACCTCGACCTTGCCGCCGTTTATTGCTATTGCACTGTCGCACTTAATGCCTTTTGCCGAAGCATGCGCATCTGCTATCGTCGGGTGAACAATGTCATTTCCGAAGTTGCGCACAAGCAATATGCCGCCATCCATCTGCATCTTGCCGTTGCAGTTGATGCCCTTGCCTGCCGTAGCACGATTTTCGAGATTCATATATCCGCCGCGTACATACACTGTTTCGTCGCACTTCACGCATGCCGATGAACTGTAATCGTTCTTCTTGGGCGCAAACTGCACGCCACCCTCAGTAAGCACCGAGAGAGAACCGTCGAACATATACACCGAGCGTTTGGCATTGAGACCGCGCGATACATTGCCCTTTGTCTTTATGCTGACATTGCCACCGTACATATGAACATTTGTCGACTGCACTCCGTCGCCCTTGTCTCCTGTAGTGGACAATATGGCATTGCCTGCCACAAAGAGGACATTGCCACGTTTGGATTTTATTGCATCCTTTACAGACGTAATCTTAAGATTGCCACCTAAGAGAGCTACACCTCCGACAGCAGAAATTCCATCGCGGCATGAATTCTCGACCACAAGGTGTACACCATCGATTATAACGCGGCCCGTACCGTAAAGAGCATTGCGACGACTGCCGCAAAGAGCAAGGCTGCCACCGCCGTAAAGCACAAGGTCGCCTGCCACAGATACAGCAGCTGCTGTCTTGAGCGTATCGGCAGCAACAGGAATGTCCGTTATGAAATTCTGGGATTTTCCCGAACATTGCATGAATGTAACCCCGCCGCATGCTATCTGCAACGGAGCAGCTCCTTTGCACGACAATGCTGCACCTGAGAGGGTTACAAGCAATGAGCTGTCGCTTGTAACAGAGAAATAGCCGTCGTCGCTGCGTCCCGAAAGGCGGAACTCCACACCGGCTGCTTTCGAAACGAATTTCACTCCTTTGCCATCGGTGGTTACCGACACGCCATCGGGAAGTTCCGAACACTGGACACCGCCCTTATCGAACGTTACTGTAACAAGTTTCCCAAATTTCGAATTGTCGGGAACATATTTCTTGTCGAGAACCGGCTTCTCTCCGGGGATGCTGTCGAGCACATTGCAGCGGACATCTTTACTTTTGCCCGAATCCGGCATCCGGCGTTCCACACAAGAGGTTGCAAAGCCAGCAACCAGCAACGAAAACAGAATTGTCAATAATATATGCTTCATCTTAGTATAGTTCTGTATATGAGAGTGGTTATGATAGTATGAATGTAAAAAAACGGAACTATTTGAGATTTCTGCTTAAACACACCAGACATCCCAAACAGTTCCGAATTTGATATGATTTTTGAATTATTTTCCTGACAACATCTCGTGCATAGAAGCAGCAGCCTTGCGACCGTCTCCCATTGCAAGAATCACGGTAGCACCGCCTCTGACAATGTCGCCACCTGCAAATATTGTGGGAATCGATGACTGCATCTTCTCGTTGACAGCAATAGTATTCTTGCGTCCGAGTTCCAGTCCCTCAACCGATGTGGGTACAAGGGGGTTGGGCGACACACCTACGCTGACAACAGCCGTGTCAATGTCAATGGTCTCTATTGCGCCATCGATGGGTACAGGCGAACGTCGTCCCGAAGCATCGGGCTCTCCAAGTTCCATTTTCTGAAGGACTATCTGCTTGACACAACCATTCTCGTCGGCAATATACTCGATGGGGTTGTGCAGAGTTAGGAATTCAACACCCTCCTCTTTAGCATGCTTTACCTCTTCGAGACGCGCAGGCATTTCAGCCTCGGAACGGCGATAAATGATCATAGCCTTTTCTGCTCCCAGACGAAGAGCGGTTCTGACAGAGTCCATAGCAGTATTTCCGCCGCCGACAACAGCCACACGCTTACCTATTCTCATGGGAGTGTCGCTGTCGGGATTCGAAGCATCCATAAGGTTTACGCGGGTAAGATACTCGTTTGACGACATGATGTTTATGGAGTTCTCGCCGGGAATATTCATAAAGTTGGGAAGTCCGGCACCTGATGCAACGAAGACACCCTTGAATCCGTCAGCCTCAAGGTCGGCAATCGAAAGGGTTTTTCCTATAACGCAGTCCTTTACGAACTTCACGCCCATCTCTTCGAGATTCTTTATCTCAACATCGACGATTGCATTGGGGAGACGGAATTCGGGAATACCGTACTTGAGCACACCGCCAATTTCGTGCAATGCCTCGAATACAGTTACATCGTAACCCGATTTTGCCATATCACCGGCAAACGAAAGACCGGCAGGACCGGAACCTACAACAGCCACCTTGATGCCGTTTGAAGGAGCCACTGTGGGGACAGCCATTTCACCGTTCTCGCGTGCATAGTCGGCTGCGAAGCGCTCAAGCGCACCGATTGCAACAGCTTTCTTGCCCATTTTCAGGTGCATACACTTAGACTCGCACTGCTTCTCCTGAGGACACACGCGACCGCATACGGCTGGCAGTGAACTTGTCATTTTCAAGACCTTAGCCGCCTTGCCGAACTCTCCACGTTCGATATTCTTGATAAACGAAGGTATGTTGATGCTTACGGGACAGCCCTCCATACATGTGGGGTTGGGACAGTCGAGACAACGCTGTGCTTCGGTGAGTGCCATCTCCTCTGTAAGTCCGCGGTTAACCTCTTCGCGAAGACTGCGTGCACGATATACAGGGTCGAGTTCGGGCATTGTGCAGCGCTCGATGTTTGTTCTGTCCTTAGCCTTCATCTTGCCACGAAGAGCCACACGCCACTCGGCGTTTCTGTCGATAAGTTCGGCATCCTCGTTTACAGCCGTCTCTGCCTCGCAGCCATGTACCTTATTATAACTTTCAATTTCCTGACGCTCAATATCCTTGAAAGCAGCAAGACGTTTGAGCATTCCGTCAAAATCGACCTTGTGTCCGTCAAATTCGGGACCGTCGACACACACGAATTTGGTCTTTCCGTCGACCGTCACGCGACAAGCGCCGCACATGCCGGTTCCGTCGACCATGATGGTGTTCAGAGAGACCTCTGTGGGAATATCATATTTTTTTGTCAACAGACAGACGAATTTCATCATCACCGCAGGACCGATAGCGAAACATTTATCTACCTTCTCGCGTTTGATTACACGTTCAACGCCCTCGGTTACAAGACCTTTGTCGCCGTATGAGCCGTCGTCGGTCATTATTATCACTTCGTCCGAAACGGCTCTTACCTCCTTTTCGAGAATGATAAGTTCTTTGCTACGGCCGGCAAGCACCGAGATTACACGGTTGCCTGCTTTTTTGAGAGCTGTGGCTATGGGAAGCATGGGGGCAACGCCTACTCCACCGCCGGCACAAACTACTGTGCCGTGATTTTCGATATGCGTGGGCTGTCCCAAAGGACCTACAACATCGAGTATGCTGTCGCCTTCGTTAAGCTCGCACAAACGGGTTGAACTCAATCCGACCTTCTGCACTACAAGGGTTATTATGCCCTTTTCGGCATCAGATGCTGCAATGGTCAATGGGATACGCTCACCCTTTTCGGCGATACGTACAATTACAAAGTTACCTGCACGGCAAGCGCGTGCTATAAGCGGAGCCTCTACACAGAGACGGAATACGTTCTGCGAAAATTGTTCCTTTGATACTATCTTATACATAATAGTGTAGTTTTATCTGTTTGATTTTCCGTTTACACGTTTTTTTAGTCTATAATATCGAATCCGCAGTAGGGAACAAGCACCTTAGGTATTCTGATTCCCTCAGGAGTCTGATTGTTCTCAAGGATGGCAGCCACTATGCGGGGAAGCGCAAGCGCCGAACCGTTAAGAGTATGGCAAAGTTCTGTCTTCTTGTCGGCTGTGCGGTAACGGCACTTCAGACGATTTGCCTGATAGGACTCGAAGTTTGATACCGAACTTACCTCAAGCCAGCGCTCTTGTGCTGCAGAGTACACCTCAAAGTCGAAAGTTATTGAAGAGGTAAAGCTCATGTCGCCGCCACAGAGACGGAGTATTCTGTAAGGAAGTTCGAGCTTTTTCACAAGATTCTCAACATGTGCTATCATCTCGTCGAGCGACTGATAAGAGTGTTCGGGAGTGTCGATGCGCACAATCTCGACCTTGTTGAACTGATGCAAACGGTTCAAGCCGCGCACATCCTTGCCGTATGAACCAGCCTCGCGACGGAAACAAGCCGAGTAAGCACAGTTCTTGATAGGCAACGACTTTTCGTCGAGAATAACATCGCGGTAAATATTGGTTACAGGAACCTCCGCTGTGGGAATGAGATAGAAATCGTCGAGTTTGCAATGATACATCTGTCCCTCTTTGTCGGGCAACTGTCCTGTGCCGTATCCTGACGCTTCGTTAACAACGTAAGGAGGTTCAATCTCCAAATAGCCGGCATCGCGAGCCTCGTCAAGGAAGAAGTTTATAAGAGCACGTTGCAAACGCGCGCCTTTGCCCTTGTACACGGGGAAACCAGCACCGGTTATCTTGACACCGAGTTCAAAATCTATAAGGTCGTATTTTTTTGCCAAGTCCCAATGAGGAAGGGCACCTTCGGACAATGTCGGCTTCACACCGCCCTCGCGTTCAGTTACATTATCCTCGGCACCGAAGCCTTCGGGAACTGTATCATTGGGAAGGTTTGGAATTGTGTAAAGGATTTCCTGAGTCTTTGCAGCCGCATCCTCCATTGCCGCTTCGAGAGCCTTAGCCTTCTCTTTAAGTTCGGCAACCTGCTTCTTCACCTCCTCAGCCTCGGCAAGGTTTTTCTCTTTCATCAACTGACCGATTCTGGCAGCACACTGTTTGCTCTGCTGCAATGTAGCATCAAGTTCACTCTGCGAAGCACGACGCACCTTGTCATATTCAAGCACCTTTTCTATTGTCTCTTTCGCATTCTTGAAATGCTTCTTTTCCAACCCCTTGAGCACCTTTTCTGTCTCTTGGGTAATTACTTTAAGCGTAAGCATCTTTATTATCTGTTTTTTAAATCTATTCTAAATCATTCAAGTCGAACTCCGCAACATAGCCGCAAAAATCGACGCAGTTGCAAAGATAGTGCAAATCAATATGAAAACAATTAGAAGCTGTTTAAATTTTATTTCGGAATCATTTGAGAACTATTTTAGAGTAGATTTTTTTTGTTGTCTTGCAGGGAATAGCGGGCTATTTCCAAAAGACAACAAAGAAAAGATGCCTAAAATAGATTCAAAGGAGCCGAAACGAAGCCACAAATATAGAAAACTTTTTTTGTAAAAAATTAAACAGTTTCTTAATTTTAAGCGAAGATATTTATTTATTGCGCAAAAAACGGGAACAATTCTGCACCTTATATATTTAAATTGAGTTAAAACCATCTGTTTTTTTTTGTAAATTTACAACGCATTTGCACAATTAGAGGTAACTTCGCACAATTATGGCAACCTTCGTAAAGAAAATCATAGACAGGATAACAAAAATGCTGCTGCTGTTAATGCTTATGACATTGGCAGCAACAACCGTAGAGGCGCAAGTCGGCAAGCGCCCCTTTACCATTGTCATTGATGCCGGACACGGCGGCAAAGACCCCGGCGCACTCTCGTCCAACAGGAAATTAAAAGAAAAGAACATCAACCTCGATGTTGCCTTGTCATTGGGCAAGATGATAAGTTCGGCATATCCCGAAGTAAAGATTGTCTACACACGCAAGAGCGACAAGTTCGTGACCTTAGGCGACCGTGCAAAAATAGCAAACAATGCCAAAGCCGACCTTTTCGTATCCATACATACAAATGCTGCAAAATCGACAAAGCTTAACGGTTGCGAAACTTTCACATTGGGTTCGGGAAGCAACGCTGAGGCAAAAAAGGCCGCGCAATATGAGAACAAAGTAATGGAACTTGAAGAGAATTACCGTGAGACATACAAGAAGTTCAATTCTCTCTCTACCGAAGACTACATCGTCCTTGAGATGTTGCGTACACACGACATCGAAAAAAGCATCTACTGCGCCGATGCCATACAGAAGAATATGATCAAACGCAGCAAGCGCAATAATCTCGGAGTAAAGAATGCGGGATTCTACGTATTGCACCAGACAAACATGCCGAGCATACTTATAGAATTAGGATTCATCAGCAATCCGGGAGATATGAGGTATCTGAGTTCGGACGCAGGCAAAAAGGCACTCACAAAAGGCATATTCGACGGATTTTCTGCATACTACAAGCAATACGGACATTCAAGGAACAGAGCAAAAGCAGCACATGCACCGGCCGAACAACAAACAGCCGAGAAGATAGAAACCGGCAAAACAGCATCAGCACCGGTGTTCAAGATACAGATACTGACATCAGACAAAATGCTGAAAGCAAAAGACAGCAGGCTAAAAGGAGTGCAAGCCTCTTATTACAAAGAGAACGGATTATACAAATACACCTACGGCTCCACCACCAGCTACAACGAGATACTGAAATTGCACAAGAACATAAAAAGAAAATTCAAAGAATCGTTCATCATTGCATTCCGCGGCGACAAGAAGATAAGTACACGTACTGCAATAGACGAATATAAATCGAACAACAAATAAGCTATTTTATAAAAAATGAAAAAGATATTTTCACGCGAAGCAATCATTGGCGCAACCGGCATTATAGCCATACTCGTCATATACCTGTTGATAAATTTCTTCAAGGGCATCAATCTCTTCAAGCCCGACAATCATTATTATATAAAGTTCACAGATGTATGCCAGCTCGTCAACTCAAGTCCTGTATTCATTAACGGATACAGTGTAGGCAACGTACGCGACATCAACTACGACTACACCAACCCCGGCAACATCATTGTAACAATAGAAATCGACGAGCGCATGAAAGTACCCGCAGGCAGCTACGCAACAATCACCACACACATGCTTGGCGGCACAGACATAAGCCTTGTACTGGCCAACAGCGGCACGATTCTCTCTCCCGGCGATACCCTTGTCGGCATCCCCGACAAAGGGATAGCAGCAGTAGCAGGAGAAAAGATTTTGCCGGCATTCGACCGTATGCTTCCAAAGCTCGACTCCATTCTAAGCAACCTCAACGCTGTGCTCGCCAACCCATCGTTAAACACCACTGTCGACAATGCAGCCACACTGACAGAGGAGCTTAAAAAAGCAACTGCAAGCATAAACAAGCTGCTCGCCAAAGATGTCCCTGCAATAACCGACCGGATAGTACGTCTCGAAGATGACATGCTCGCCGTAAGCGGAGAACTTAAAGGAATTGACTACACACTGATAAGCAAGGAGCTTGAGCAGACCCTTATAAACGTACAGAAACTGACAAGCACACTGAACTCAGACAATGGCACAATAGGCCTGTTGCTGAACGACACCACACTCTACCGCAATCTTTGCACAACCTGCGAGCAAGCCGAATCGTTGCTTGTAAACCTGCGCGAAGAACCCAAGCGCTACGTACACTTCTCCATTTTCGGGCGAAAAGACAAGAAATAACAATCCTACACAGAGACTGCTTGAATTTATAAGAATTCAAGCAGTCTCTGAGCATCTGTAATATATCTAATCGGACAACAACACAGACACTGCTATCACAAATCATTAGTTATATTCTATTACAACAAACAAAAATCACTAAAATAGCTATTGTAAAGAAGAACTTATATAACGAACTTTGCAGCCGAAAAAAAACGAATAAAAAAGACTAGGAAATGAACAGACTGACAGTAGCCCTGCTGCTCGCCGCACTGACCACAAGCACCATATACGCAACCGCGGCACTCCCCACGACAAACAACAACGAAACCACAGAAATCAAAAAAGGCTGCTACATATCGGGCCATGTAATAGAAAAGAAGAGCGAAGAGAACATACCGTTCGCCAATATCTATATTATCGAAACCAAACAAGGCACCGTAAGCAACGAAGCCGGACATTTCGAGTTCAAGAACATGGCACCCGGAGAATACACCCTTCGTGTATCGGCTATGGGCTACCGCACAGAGACAAAGAAAGTTACCGTAAGCAAAGAGTATGCCACAGTCGTACACTTCGAAATGAGCGACGAAGCATTGAAGATAGAAGAGCTTGTAGTATCAGCCAACCGCAACGAGGTAAGCCGCCGCGAAGCACCAGTAGTGGTGAACATTGCCGGTCCATAGCTCATTGAGACTGTCAACTCGACCGACCTTGCCAAGACCCTCAACTACCTGCCCGGACTGCGCGTGGAGAACAATTGTCAGAACTGCGGATTCCCACAAGTAAGAATCAACGGACTCGAAGGCCCCTACTCACAGATACTCATCAACAGCCGTCCCGTAGTAAGTGCCCTTAGCGGTGTCTACGGACTCGAACAGATACCCGTAAGCATGATAGAACGCGTAGAAGTCGTACGCGGAGGCGGCTCGGCACTCTTCGGAGCAAATGCAGTGGGCGGCACCATCAACATCATCACAAAAGACCCTGTGAACAATTCATTCCAGGTATCGTCCAACATTTCAAACATGAACGGCGACGCATGGGAACAATATATGGGCGCAAACGTATCGCTCGTCTCTAAAGACAACTCCTACGGCATTGCCCTCTACGAGAGCTACCGCAACCGCAACAACTACGACCACGATGGCGACGGTTTCTCAGAGCTTGGAGAACTCAACATGAACACATTCGGTCTGCGCACATACTACCGCCCCACACATACAAGCCGTTTCAACCTCGAATATCACACGACAAACGAAACCCGACGCGGCGGCAACAAGTTCGACCTCCAGCCCCACGAAGCAGACATAACCGAACAGACAAAGCACATAATCAACAGCGGAGGCCTCTCATACGACAAATCGTGGAACGACTACAAGCACCGGCTGTCAATCTACGGATCGGTGCAGCACATCGACCGCGACAGCTACTACGGCGCACAACGCGACCCCAACGCATACGGAAAGACCGACGACCTCACATGGGTAACAGGAGCCACATACACCGCCGGCATCACAAAATGCCTCTTCGCTCCCTCGACATTCACCGGCGGACTGGAATATCAGGAGAACAACCTCCACGACATAATGACAGGATACAACCGCGACATGCAGCAGGATGTGCGCATCGCAAGTCTTTTCGTGCAGAACGAGTGGGACATGAATCTGTTTTCGCTGCTCTTAGGCGCACGCGTCGACAAGCACAACCTCATTGACGACCCCATCATCAGTCCGCGCGTCAACCTCCTCTTCAAGCCCGAAGAGAATTTCCAGGCACGCCTCACCTACTCGACCGGTTTCCGTGCGCCGCAAGCATACGACGAGGACCTGCACGTTACAGCTGTCGGAGGAGAGGGCGTACAGATAACCCTTGCCGACGGGCTCAAGGAGGAACGTTCCAACAGCTTCAGCGGTTCGATAGATTGGACAAAGCAGTTTGGACACTGGCAATCCAACATTCTTCTCGAAGGATTCTACACAGGCCTTAACGATGTATTCGTGCTCGAAGACATCGGCGAGAATGCCGAAGGATTTGTTCTGAAAGAACGCCGCAACGGCAGCGGAGCAAAAGTGTATGGTGTAAACATCGAAGCAAAGATGGCACACGGCAAGGACATCTCGATACAGATGGGCGCCACTGCACAACGCAGCAGATACAACAGAGAAGAGATTTGGAGCGAAGCAGACGGCACTCCTCTCACAACAAAACGTATGCCCCGTACACCCGATTTTTATGGTTATCTGACACTGACAACATCCCCGTTCAAGAATTTCGAAGCCTCAATTTCGGGAACCTACACAGGAGAGATGATAGTCCCCCACTACGCAGGCTACATAGAGAAAGACCGCATGGAAGAGACCCCCGACTTCATGGACATCAACCTTAAGTTCAATTACACGTTCATACTCAGCGACCACATAAAGCTGCAGCTCAACACAGGAGTGCAGAACATATTCGACAGTTTCCAGAAAGACCTTGACAAGGGCGAATTCCGCGACTCAGGATATATATATGGTCCGACACAGCCACGCACTGTTTTTGTAGGCGTAAAGATAATGAATTAGAAACTGTTCACTCCTGAAGAACAGTTTGGCTCAAGGAACGCAAAAAACAGCACAAAAATTTTATTAAAACAAAAATAATGCCTATCTTTGCAGCCGATTTAGTTCGTAGGGGTAGAAGAAGCCATATTCACGAAGAATATGCACCTCGCGGAATCCACAATAAAAGCGATTAAATTAAATGTACGCAATTGTTGAGATTAATGGACAGCAGTTCAAGGCAGAGGCTGGAAAGAAGCTGTTCGTGCACCACATCAAAGGTGCTCAGAATGACACAACCGTAGAGTTCGACCGCGTATTGTTGGTTGACAACAACGGCACAATCACAGTAGGTGCTCCCACAGTAGAGGGTGCAAAAGTAGTTTGCTATATCGGCAACGTTCGCGAGATGAACATCGTTCGCAAGTCTAAGGACGGCAAGAACATTGTTACCACACGCACAATTGACCCCACATTGGTTAAGGGCGACAAAGTGCTTGTATTCCACAAACGTCGTCGCAAAGGATACCGCAAGCTCAACGGTCATCGTCAGCAGTTCACAGAGTTGGTAGTAAAAGAAATTATCGGTTAATTTTTAAAGTTTAAGTATTATGGCACATAAGAAAGGTGTTGGTAGTTCTAAGAACGGACGTGAGTCAGCCAGCCAGCGACTCGGAGTAAAGATTTGGGGTGGCCAGGTATGCAAAGCCGGTAATATCATTGTTCGTCAGCGCGGTACAGTACACTACCCCGGTGAGAACATAGGTATGGGTAGCGATCACACTTTGTTTGCTTTGACAGACGGTGTTGTTGCTTTCAAGAAAGGCCTCAAGAACAGAAGTTATGTATCAGTAATTCCTTTTGCTGAGAATAACTAATTCGATAACAAATCGAAAATCATACAAATGCGGCTGTGTCATCGACACAGCCGCATTTGTGTTTATAAAATGTCCCGACGATTTAGAAGCGTTTCACAAAATCTTCCTAAATTTGCAATTTAAAGAACAAACATACATCAACATATATCGATGACATGATATATCCCGACAACTTTGAAAACAAAATAGAATTCGATGCCATACGCCGCATGCTCAAAGAATACACTCTCTGCCAATTGGGCGAAGAGAGAGTAGACTCCATGCAATTCATGACAGACTTCAAGAGTATAAATTGCAGACTCGACGAGGTTGCAGAATTTGTAAAGATGCTGCAACTCGAACAGAACTTCCCAAGCGACCACTATTTCGACGTCCGCGAGCCCCTGCAAAGAATACGCATCACTGGAATGTACATGGGCGAGGAAGAACTATTTTCGCTACGACGCTCACTCGACACCATAAGCAGAATGCTCACACTGCTACGCAAACAGGGCAACGGTTCAGAGAGCGGAGAGGACAATCCGCTCTATCCCAACCTGCGTCGGCTGGCGGGAGACATAGAGGTATTGCCATCGCTGCTTAAAGCCATCGACACCATCATAGACAAGTTCGGCAAGGTAAAAGACTCTGCCTCGCCGGCACTCGCATCGTTGCGCAGCGAACTTTCGCGTACAGCCGGAAGCATCTCGCGCACACTGAACACCATTCTGCGCCGTGCCCAAGCCGAAGGTCTTGTCGAAAAGGATGCATCACCCACTTTGCGCGACGGCCGTCTGGTAATTCCCGTAGCCCCTGCACTCAAACGCAAGATGAACGGTATTATACACGACGAATCGGCGAGTGGAAAAACCGTATTCATAGAGCCTGCCGAAGTTGTGCAGGCAAACAACCGCATACGCGAGCTCGAAGCGGAGGAGAGACGCGAGGTGATACGCATACTCGTTGCATTCTCCGACGAATTGCGTCCACACATACCACATCTGCTATCTGCATATGACTTTCTCGGAGAAATTGATTTTATACGTGCAAAAGCGCAACTCGCAATGCGTTTCGACGCCATAAAGCCTGCTATGAGCAACCGCCCTGTAATAGATTGGGGAGCGGCATGCCACCCTCTGCTCGAAATTTCCCTGCTCAAACACGGAAGAAAAATGTCCAGACTGGACATTTCGCTCGAAGGCGACAAACGCATACTGCTGATATCCGGACCCAATGCCGGCGGAAAATCAGTCTGCCTAAAGACTGCCGGACTGTTGCAGTATATGCTTCAGTGCGGACTTCTCATTCCCGTACATGAGCGCAGCAATGCCGGCATATTCCGCCATCTGTTCATAGACATAGGCGACCAGCAGAGCATAGAAGATGACCTCAGCACCTATTCGAGCCACCTGCTCAACATGAAGAACACACTCAAACGTTGCGATGCCCATTCACTGATTCTGATAGACGAATTCGGAAACGGCACGGAACCGCTCATAGGCGGCGCAATGGCAGAAGCAATACTTAAACGCTTCAACGAAAAGGGAGCTTACGGAATCATAACCACACACTATCAGAACCTCAAGCATTTTGCCGACTCGACCAAAGGTGTCGTCAACGGCGCCATGCTATACGACAGAGGCGAAATGCGCCCCCTGTTCCAGCTACAGATAGGCAACCCAGGCAGCTCATTCGCAGTAGAGATAGCACGGAAAATAGGTCTGCCCGAAGATATAATAAAAGATGCCTCCGAAATTGTAGGAAGCGACTACATACAATCGGACAAATACCTGCAAGACATTGTCCGCGACAAACGCTATTGGGAGAACAAGCGCCAGAACGTACACCGCAAAGAGAAAGAACTTGACGAAGCTCTCGAAAAGTACAGCGCCGAAGCTGAGGAACTGCGTCGCAAGCGCAAAGAGATTCTCCGCGAAGCCGGCGAAGAATCGGAGCGGCTCATCAAAGAGGCTAACGCAAAGATAGAGAACACCATACGCGCCATCGTAGAAGCCAAAGCCGAAAAAGAACGCACCAAACAGGCACGCAAAGAGTTGAGCGACTTCAGCCGCGAAGTTGAAGAACTCGCACGCAGGCAGCAAGAAGAGCGCATTGACCGCGAAATGGCTAAAATCATAGCCCGTAACGAGCGCAAGAAAAACAAGGGGAAAGAGAAGAAAAGCGAACACCTCACTCCTCAACCGGAAAAGGCGAAACCGGAATTCACCGTTGGAGCATACGTAAAAATACGCGGTCAGCAGACAGCCGGAGAAATACTCTCCATTGGCAAAAAAGATGCACAGATACGCTTCGGAGCCATAAAGACCACTGTTTCGCTCGAACGCCTCGAACCATGCGAGCCGCCAAAGGAGGAGAGACGCACAGTGTCGTTCCTCAGCAGCGAGACACAGGAACAGCTGCACAACAAACGCTTGAACTTCAAATCGGAAATAGACGTCAGGGGCATGCGTGGCGAAAAGGCCATACAGGCAATGGCATACTTCATAGACGATGCAACGATATGTGGTGTACGCCAAGTGCGGATATTGCACGGCACAGGCAACGGCATACTGCGTACACTGCTGCGGCAACACCTGAGCCTGATGTCATCCGTAGAGAGTTTCCGCGACGAACATGTGCAGTTTGGAGGAGCCGGAATAACAGTCATCGACCTAAAATAACAAAACATGAAAAAGTTCATATCACTACTTATCGCAGCAATAGTTGCATGCTGTGCAGCAGTTGCAAAATCTTCAATTGAAGTAAAAATAATATCATACAACATACGCACACTCTCACGTGACGGCAGCAACAGTTGGCAATTTCGCAAACATGCCACAGGAAACATGCTGCTCAAGCATGCCCCGGATGCCTTCGGACTTCAAGAGGCTACAGTAACCCACCTTCAATATATAGACAGCGTATGCCCCCAATATGCCCGCGTAGGCGTAGGGCGCGACGACGGCAAGATGGGCGGAGAGATAATGGCTATCTATTACAACAAGGGACGGTTCGACCTTCTCGACAGCGGCACATTCTGGCTGAGCGAAACACCCGACAAGGTATCACGCGGATGGGACGCCATGTGTTTCCGCACAGCCACATGGGTAAAGCTGAAGGATAAAACGAGCGGTAAAAAGTTCTATTACTTCAACACCCACCTCGACCATAAAGGACGCACTGCACAAACAGAATCCATAAAGCTCATAATTGAAAAAATCAAGGAGATTGCAGGCAAGCGTGCAACCGTCATCCTCGGAGGAGACTTCAACGTGGAACCCGACGACGAGATATTCCTGCCTCTGAAAGAATTCACACATTCGGCACGCCTCTCAGCACCGGTCAGCGACAACAAAAGCACATTCAACCAGTTTGGCAAAATGAAACGCAAATGTATCATAGACCACGTATTCTATCGCGGGAAAAAAGCCAAATGCAACGAATACCGCACACTTGACGGAAACTACGGAGCCAAATTCATATCAGACCACTACCCGCTTGAGATTATCTTCGAAATCAGATAGCATCAATATAAGAGCAAAAATAAGGGGAACGCACCGGTTTTTTAGTGCGCTCCCCTTATTTTTGCATTATCCGCTAAAGTATATTCTTGATTTCGAGCAGGTCAGTAACTGTGTATGTTGGCTCAAAAGGCATCTCCGATTCGACGCCCGACCTATTGAAATATATTTGATCGAGCCCTACGTTGGCAGCACCGGCAATATCAGTCTCAAACATATCCCCTATCATCACACTGCTCTCTGCATGCTCCGCTAACCTTGAGTGCATACTCGAAAAGTTCGGGGCGAGGCTTGTTCACCCCTATCTCATCAGAGAGAATCAGGCGTTTGAAATATTTGGTCAATCCGGTAGTTGCCATTTTGCGGGACTGCAGCTCCACAAAACCGTTGGAGAGAATAAACATCTCGTATTTCGGGAAAAGATAGTCGAGCAGTTCAATCGCGCCGGGGATGAGCAGATTCTTGTGAGGTATACGTCCCAGTGCCTCCTCACAGAATCTCGCCGCAAGCCTTTCATCGGGGCACCCCACCACCTCCAGCGGGTAACTGTAGCGCAACCTGTTGAGCGTCGGCTTGTCTATTCTGCCCTCTCCGTACAAGACCCACAAATGCCTGTTGTATGGTTCGTAAATCTGCAAGAAGTGGTCGAAAGAGTCGAAGAAACGCCCGTAGTCCAAAAGTTCATAAGTCTCATGAAATGAAATACGCGATGCACTGCCAAAATCGAACAGAGTGTCATCAAGGTCTATAAAGAGAGTTCTGTATTTTCCCATTGAATCACAGGCGAAAAGCCGCAGCAGGCTATCTTACTTGAATTACAAGATACTTCGACACACTCCAGAAAGCTTGGGCGTCGGTGATTGTCAGCACATATTTCTTGTCCTTGTTGCGCTCAAGCTTGTAGCTGCCCTCAGGATGAGTGGTAAGAAGCTTGGCGTTCTTTTCATTAGTCTCGATTGTTGCAAGCTCGCGCTTGTCGGCCTTTGTAAAATAGTCCATCTTGGCACCGGGCTCTTTCAGGACCTTTTTTCCGCTGAGGATTTTCATTTCCTTCAGCTCGCTCTTTGTGCCTATCGCATACCACACAGTATTCAGTTCACTCTCTTGCGCACTGATGGTCTTCTCGTTCTCAGCCTTAGTCTTGCTCAGTTCATCGACACTTGCATTGAGCCCCTGAACAGCCTTGTCCAGCTCCTCTATGTGAATGTTCTTTGATGCAAGTTCCTCTTGCAGCTGCACTATCTGCTTGTTCTTCTCTTCGAGTTCGGCTTTCAGTTTCGCAACCATTGTCTTAAGCTGTGCCGATGCGTTCTTGTTGTTCTTCAACTGCTCTTCGAGTTCAGATATACGTTTGCGGTTAACATCGAGAGTCTCGTTTATAAAGGCAATATCCTTTTTAAGTTTAACAACCTTGCTCTGCTCAGTACTTGCAGCATCGAGATTCACACGGCCATACGCCTCATTGATGGCGTCGAATCCCTCCTCCACAGCATTTATCGTGTTTATAACATCGTCAAGAGCAGCTTCTTTTTCTGCAATAACGTTTCTTAGCGAGTCGTTCTCGCTTGTGAGCCTTGAATTGGTTGAGCCACCGGTGCAGCCCGACAATATTGCAACAGTTGTGATAAGCAGTAATGTAATCTTTTTCATAATCTATCGGTGTTTGAATGTTCTTCCAGAAAAATATTTTCTATGCATTGGTAAAAGGCTGGCAATCGACGCCACCTACAAGAAGCACAAATTCTCCGCGTGGCTCTTTTTCCGTGAAATGCGCAATCAGTTCCTTGAGTGTACCTCGCACGCACTCCTCATGAAGTTTAGATATCTCTCTTACAGCCGCAGCCGGACGTTCTTCGCCAAAATATTCGGCAAATTGCGTCAGTGTCTTTACCACGCGATAGGGCGACTCGTAGAATATCATTGTCCGCGCCTCCTCCTGCAACTGTTTAAGCCTTGTCTGACGTCCCTTTTTCTGTGGCAGAAAACCTTCGAACACGAAACGTTCCGAAGGCAGGGAAGAACTTACAAGCGCCGGAACAAATGCTGTCGCTCCGGGCAGACATACGACCTCGACTCCTGCTCTCACGGCTTCACGGACCAAGAGGAAACCGGGGTCGGAAATGGAGGGAGTGCCCGCATCGGAAACAAGCGCCACATGAGTACCGCTTGCCATTATGCGCTCCACAGTATGAGCCACAGTCTGATGCTCGTTGAATTTATGATGCGAGTACATTGGTACATGTATCTCATAGTGTTTAAGAAGATTGCCCGTTGTACGTGTATCCTCAGCCAATATGAAATCGGCTTCGCGAAGTATACGCAATGCACGCATGGTTATATCTTCAAGATTCCCTACCGGTGTAGGTACAACATATAAAATGCCCATACTTTGATGTTTTCATTCTTGTTCTGTACAAATTTATATATAATTGCGCGTTTTCTGCCAATTATATCATATAATTTAACATATTACCGGCAACAAACATTTTTAACATTGGTTACATTTGCAATCGGAACAAATTCAATGAACATGATGTACAAGATAAAAGAGGTCAGCACCGGATATTTCCTGCGAATAATTCTGATACTTATTTTCGCCGGAATATCTTACTTTGTGCTTAAATGTTTGAGTGGTGTGCTGTTGCCGTTTCTGATAGCATGGTTGCTGGCATATCTGCTATATCCGATAGTTACATTCGTACAATACCGTCTCAAGTTCAAGTACAGGATACTGTCGATAATCACTGTGCTGCTGTTGATAACAGCCATAATAACAGGATTCATAATGATAGCTCTGCCCTCCCTCACCAACGAACTTATACAGTTCAAGGACGTTGCAATTGGATTCATCAACAACCAGATCAACGTTCCTTCGATTCCCGGATTTCTGAATAATACAATACGCGACTATGCGGCAGAGAACGGTATTGCCAATATACTGCAGAACACAGGAGTACAGGATGTATTCAAATCTTTTGCACAAAAAACATGGTTCCTGGCTATAGGCACAATCAATGTTGTCATGCAAATTTTTGCATCCTGCATAACCATAATGTACCTGTTCTTTATCCTGCTCGACTACGAACGGCTCCTGGAAGAGTGGCAGACACTAATCCCCGTCAAGTGGCGGCAGGGTGCCAACACTCTGATGAATGACTTGACAGAGGGCATGAACCAGTATTTCCGAGGACAAGCACTTATAGCATTCCTGGTAGGTGTGATGCTCGCTATAGGATTCTGGATAATAGATTTCCCTATGGCAATAGCATTCGGACTGTTCATAGGAGTTCTTAACCTTGTCCCCTACCTTCAACTTGTGTCGCTCATACCAATGGTACTGTTGGCACTGATAGGGGCAGCCAACAACGGCGAGAACTTTTGGATGATAATATTGTCGGCATTGATTGTAGTGCTAATCGTTCAAGCCATACAAGATTTCATTCTCGTCCCCCACATCATGGGAAAACGGATGAAGCTCCACCCGGCAGTGATTCTTCTATCGCTGGCAATATGGGGAAAATTATTGGGAATTGTCGGAATGATAATGGCTCTGCCTCTCACGAACCTGATTCTTGGATATATCAAGCGCTCCCATGAAGAACAAATAGAGGAAAACGGAACCGGAATGTAGGCAGAATCAAAAAACAATCAGAATTATTATATTTTTTTCGCCAAAAAGTTTGCTGGTTCAAAAATTATGCATACCTTTGCACTCGCTAAACGGCACTAAGGTCGATTCGCTAGCTCAGCAGGTAGAGCACATCCCTTTTAAGGATGGGGTCCTGGGTTCGAGCCCCAGGCGAATCACTGAAAGAAAAGAGACTCATTTTGAGTCTCTTTTCTTTTTATGGTTATTACAGCTTTGGGATTATCAATATGCGGGGTCAGTTGCAAAAGTTGCAGCTTTCTCGGGCATCAACTACAAAGGATAGCCATCGAAATCGTAAAGCACGGTAGAAAGATAGCGTTCGCCGGTATCGGGCAATAGAACAACAATACGCTTTCCATCGTTCTCCGGACGTTTGGCTATCTCCGTAGCTGCATAGACAGCAGCTCCGGATGAGATACCGACAAGCAAGCCTTCCTGCCTTGCCAATTCACGACCCGTTCGGATGGCATCATCGTTTTCGACATCAAAGACCTCATCCACAACCGACGCATCATAGTTCTTGGGAATAAACCCGGCACCAATCCCCTGTATCTTGTGAGGACCGCTCTGCCCGCCGTTCAGCACAGGCGAAGCTTTAGGCTCTACGGCAACAATGCGGATATTGGGATTGAGCGATTTCAGGTATGAGCCCACACCCGACACACTTCCGCCCGTACCTACTCCGGCTACAAAAATGTCGACATCGCCATCTGTCTGCTCCCATATTTCCACTGCGGTAGAATTATAGTGTTTCGCCGGGTTTGCAGGATTCTTGAACTGTTGCAGGATAACGCTTCCTGAGATTTGCCGTTGCAGCTCTTCTGCTTTCCTGATGGCACCCGGCATACCCTCATTTCCCGGAGTCAAGACAACTTCTGCGCCATATGCCTTCACCAGCTTCCTGCGCTCTATACTCATCGTCTCTGGCATTGTCAATATAAGATGATACCCCTTGACCGCAGCCACCAATGCCAAGCCAATACCCGTATTTCCACTGGTCGGTTCAATGATAGCAGCTCCCGGCGACAACAAGCCTTTTTGCTCAGCATCTTCTATCAAGCCCAAGGCTACACGATCTTTCACGCTGCCTCCGGGATTGAAGTATTCTATTTTTGCAACAATATGCGCATTACTGCCCGCTTTGTTTCCATACTTTTTCAGCTCCAGCAACGGTGTATTTCCGATGAGATCTGTCAATTTATACACAATCTTTTTCATAATATATATTGATTAATGTTTGTTTATATTCTATCTAATGCCTGCGCCAAGTCAGCCAACAAGTCATCAATATGTTCTGTTCCTATCGACAAGCGGACGGTAGAAGGCGTAATATGCTGCTCCTCCAGCACTTCCGGCGAAAGCTGCGAATGGGTTGTAGTATACGGATGGATGACCAGGCTCTTGACATCAGCCACATTTGCCAGCAGCGAAAATATATTCAGAGCATCGATAAACCTCCAAGCCTCATCCTGCCCGCCTTTTATCTCGAACGTAAAGATGCTGGCTGCGCCAGTGGGGAAATATCGCCTATACAGTACATGGTCGGGGTGGGTAGCCAAAGAGGGATGATTGACTTTGGCAACCTTCGGATGACGATTCAGGAAATCGACCACCTTCAACGCATTGGACACATGGCGCTCCACACGCAACGAAAGTGTTTCCAGACCTTGCAAGAGAATAAAGGCATTGAACGGCGAAAGCGTGGCACCCGTATCGCGAAGAAGGACCGCACGGATGCGGGTAACGAAAGCCGCAGCTCCTGCCACATCAGCAAAGACAGCACCATGGTAGCTTGGCTCCGGCTTTGCCAAAGTGGGGAACTTGTCGGGATAGGCCTTCCAGTCGAAACTGCCGCCGTCTACTATTACACCGCCCAAAGAGCTGCCATGCCCGCCAATGAACTTGGTGGCAGAGTGCACCACGATGTCGGCACCATGTTCCAACGGACGGAAAAGGAACGGAGTAGCAAAGGTATTGTCTACAATCACCGGTACACCGTGGCGATGAGCCACTTCCGACACACCCTCCACATTCGTTACATCAGAATTGGGATTGCCCAAAGTCTCCACAAAAACCGCCTTTGTCTCAGGAAGGATGGCATTTTCCAGAGCCACCAAATCATTGACATTCACAATAGTATGAGCAATGCCTTGAGCAGCGAGCGTATGGGTGATGAGGTTGTACGAACCGCCATACAGATTGTCTGCCGCCACCACATGGTCGCCCGCTTGAAGTATATTCTGAAGGGCATAGGTAATAGCTGCTGCACCCGAAGCGACTGCCAATCCTGCCACGCCACCCTCCAATGCTGCCACACGCTCTTCAAAAACACCTTGCGTAGAGTTCGTCAGTCTGCCATAAATGTTTCCCGCATCGCGAAGCCCGAAACGGTCGGCCGCATGTTGCGAATTGCGGAAGACGTACGAAGTGGTCTGATAGATAGGAACGGCACGTGCATCAGTGGCAGGGTCGGGTTGTTCTTGTCCTACATGGAGCTGCAATGTCTCGAAATGAAGTTTTGTTCTTTCCATAATTCTATACTTTTTAGAAGTTGTTTGAATTTCATTTATATGATGCAAACTTAGAAATAGAAGATTTATCACACAAGATGCAGCCGAATTTTAGAAAATATCACTACTTTTGCACCATCAAACAGAACAAAACACCTGTTAAGGAGTCAAAAAAACCTCGAAAACAGAATGAAGTCATTTATATGGAAACATTAGACAAAGTAGATTTGCAGATTCTACGTACCTTGCAAGCAAATGCCCGACTGACCACAAAGGAACTGGCTTCGCGTGTTAGCCTCTCGTCCACTCCCGTATTCGAACGTTTGAAGCGGCTGGAAGCCAACGGCTACATCAAGAAGTACATAGCCGTACTTGATGCCGAAAAGCTTAATCAAGGCTTCATTGTATTCTGCAATGTGAAGATGAGCCGACTGAGCCGCGAAATTGCGCAGGACTTTACCCGCGTCATTAAAGAGATACCTGAGGTTGTGGAGTGTTACAACATCTCAGGCAGCTTCGATTATCTGCTGAAGATACATGCCCCGAACATGAAGTACTATCAGGAATTTGTCCTTAACGTATTGGGCACAATCGAGAACTTAGGCTCATTGGAAAGCACATTTGTGATGGATGAAATCAAGCATGAATATGGTATCCATATTTAGTAACTGTTCGGATTTCACAATCAAGAAATGCCACAAATTATGCACAAACAGCCACGAAAATGAAAAATCACAGCAATATTAAATTAATTTAATCCCGAATAAGCCATAAAAAGGAACAAAAGAACATTCATTCTACAAGAAAAACAATGTAAATTTGCAATGGAAACAACATGCAGACACAGATGAAGATAAAAATACAAAAAAAACACGAATCCATTGCAAACGAAATAAAAGAAATCCCCAACCGGCACTATCAAAGCATACACACATTCTGCAACAAGCGCAACAGCGTTGAACTTGTGAATATAAACGGAACAACCTTTGTTATAAAAAGGTACAAGGTCCCCAACATCGCCAACCGTATAATATATACATTCTTCAGAAAGAGCAAAGCACAAAGAGCTTACGAGTATGCCCTCAGGATACTGCGTTGCGGCATAAGCACTCCGTTTCCGGTTGCATACATCGAGACGAAGAAAGGCGGACTCTTCCACACGGGATATTTCATCTCGGAATATATGGAACATCCCACCCTTAACACGTGCAGCAAAGAAGAAGTGAGCAAAGAAGAGAGAGACAGGCTGAGAGAAGATTTTATAGACTTCACCATCGAACTGCACGAAAAGCAGATACTTCCGCTCGACTACAACCCCGGAAACATATTCTACTACAAAGACACAGATAGCGGGCACTACAAATTTGCCCTTACAGACATAAACAGGGTGAAGTTCGGAAATTTGTCGCGCTACAAGGACACAATGCACTCGTTCGAGCAATTAGGAGTGTCGGCTTACGAACTGTACAATATCATTGCAGAATATTGCTACAGACGCAATCTCGACATCGAAGCATCACTCTTTGTCGTACTCTACTACCGCATAAAGAAAAGGATAAAAAAACTGATAAAACGCAAAGCCGTGAATGTGCTGTAACGTCAGAAGCGGAAGAAATTGAAGATTACTGCATCATACAAGGCATCTAATCTTCGCCTGCAACATGAATTTTCTTCACTTCTGCCGGAGTACGAAGAATATACACTCCTCTGTCAAGCGCGGGAATAGAACTTCTCTTGCCTTTGTAGACATTAATGCCTGCGAGTGAATAGACCTCTACATAATCATCGTCTGCCGGAACAGAATTCACACCGGTATTATCATCGACAACAACCTCCTTCTTCTCAGAGAAATCAGAATCTATACCCTCGTCGAGTGCTTTTACGCGGAAACGGTATTTACCCTTCGCCAATGCCGAAAAACCGTACTCGGTTGATGCTGTAACATAATAACCGAGACTTGTTTCCCTCTCGCAGCTCTCCTGAATAACCGAAATATCATCTATGCAGACTCGCATCGCGTCCGTTGATTCCTCTGTAGAGAAGAGCAATGAGCAGCAATTGCCTTCCTTCGAGAATGTGAAGCCATATTCTTCCCATTCATTGCCAATCTCGAATGAGTCGTAATCGGAAAGGTCCGAGTCAGAAAATTCGGACTGCACCGTCAATACCACACCCGAATCGTCGGATGAATATTTTTTCGCCTTGAAAGTTAGCGTAATATCACCGTCCGCAGAGCAGTTGAGCAGCGGCGTTGCAAGCTCGCCCGCGAGAGCCTTGCTTCCTATGCGCAACACACCTGTCTCGCTCCACAGATTGACACCTTCCCAACCGGGCACAATGGTATAGTCACCAACGACATCTGTAATATCCTTTCCTGAAAGAGAACATCCGAGAAAATCTTCATTGACAAGATTGGATATATCGCCCTGCCCCGCCGGCACCTCATCTACTCGGAACAGCTCTATTCCATATGCCGATGCATACTCAACCGAACCCCATCGTGCTGTAAACCCATCGGCAGCCATATTCTCTACGGCAAGCTGCACAGGAGCCTGCAACTTATCTTTGAGGAACGAGAAACTCACTACCCCGCCAATATTTTTTATATTGCGGAGAGACTGTCCCATATACCCTCCGATGTAGACTGCTGCTGCCGGCACGCTTGTATCGGTAAGCAAATTGTTTCCGGTCGTACCGGGCCACACATCGCCGCGCAGATTTTCGTGATACTCGGCTTTGCTGCCGGCACGATAGTAACAGAGCAAATGGTTGTCGGCAGGGATTATTGTATATCTCGGATGGGCAAGATTATAGTTCACCTCGTTCATATACCATTCATTCTTGGAATAATCGACGTGTACTATCAACATTCCGCTGTTGAATATTCCCGCATCGTAGCCAACGTTCTGACGGTTCTCTAAAACATAATACTCGTCGCTGTTGGCACTGTTCACAATCTTGTAACCAATGCCGCCCTCTTCGATGGCAGCCATAGTATAATCGCCACGCTCCTTAAGTACCTGCAGCTTGCGCCAACCCATAAAATCGCGTTCGTATGCACTGTAGGCGATAGGCACACAACCGTCAAGATTGTAACAGCCATAGTCCATCAGGTCCCAATAATCCATGCCGAAGAGCGGATAATTACGCCCCGAAGTATCGTAGAAATCGGGGAGACCGAGACAATGCGAAAATTCGTGGCACATGGAACCGATTCCATCGAGCTGCGCACCATTCTCTCCCTGCGTGGTCTCCGTAAACGCAAGTTCACTGCTTGTGGCATAGGTGTTTATTGCAACACCGTCCACCGTCAATGATTTCCCCGCTGCCGAAAGTGTCCATTTATGGGGCCACACAGTATTTTCCGATGCCCCACTTGACTCGCTGTAACCGGCATAAATACAATAGACAAACTCCACCTCGCCATCCCCGTCGTTGTCGAACCTGGCAAAATCGACAGAGCCGTCAAGCGCCCTGCAAGCCTCAATCACCATCTCTTCGGGAAGAGCATCCTCTCCGTTGACATTGCGACCGTAATATGCCATCTCATTGGCAAGCGTTACAATATCGAGCACCACAAAGTTGGGACGGAACAGAGAGTCGGACTGTGCTATGAAATAATCTCTTGCACTGCCTATGCCCAACCCATTGAGCCCTTTGAAATCTGTACCGTTGTAGTTCTTGGTGATAATATCCTTGCCGAATGTAAACTTCACATCCTGATACTGCACAAGCAGCACCGGTACATTAATATCGCCTATCGGCTTTATGCTCTGCGAGATGTTGCCGTCGACATTCGCAGGAGTACTCTTGGTGGAAAAAGCACGACGCTGTTCCGTTATTTTCCGTATTGCACCATCAATGTCTGCATATGTATTTGATGCAATAAGACGACATTCCTGCGTAGTACGCATCTCTTTATCGTGTGCAAGCATGCGGCTGCTCACAAGTTCTCCGGCAGAAACCACTGCATACGAAAAATCGCCGTTGGCTTCGCGTACAAGCGGACGGCCGTCTGCCGTACAATAGTAGTGAAACCTTTCATCGCCTGTCTGATAGACCTTGAGGGTTGAACCGTCCGACTGCCTAACGCTCATAATCGTGCGCAAGGCAGGCTTTGCCGCCACGCAAACAGGAACCAGCAAAAGCGACAGCAACATTATGAATTTGGGGAACGAATATCGCATCATCTTATATTTTTAATATTCTGTAAATTGTTGCAACAAAAGCAACATTCTATTTTGAAGTTACCGCAAAGATACTCTTTTAGAAAATTTCCGCAATAGGAAAATGCAAAAATCGGCTCAGGGCAAATTATAGAGCCGCCCTTGAATTTATTGGAAAATGTTTCTATCTTCGCAAAACCGTTTCTCAAATTCATGCAAACGCTTTACCATCCACGAAATGAGTTCACCACTGAAAGTATATAAGGCATCGGCAGGCTCAGGCAAGACATTCACCCTTGCAGTCGAATACATAAAGTTGTTGGTGCAAGACCCATCGGCGTACCGCCACATTCTTGCCGTAACATTCACCAACAAGGCGACCGCCGAAATGAAAGAGCGCATACTGAGCCAGCTCTACGGCATAGCCACCTCGCACCCCGACTCGGAAAGCTACTTCGGCATAATAAGCAAACAGTTCCCTGCACTGAGCAGCGAAGAGATAAGAGGGCGGGCAGGCAGAGCTCTGGAGATGATGCTCAACGACTACAACCGCTTTCGTGTCCAGACAATCGACGCATTCTTTCAGACCATTCTGCGTGGGCTCGCACGCGAGCTCGACCTCAGCGGAGACGTAACCATAAGCCTCGACAGCGAAAAGCTGCTCGAAGAGACCGTAGACCTTATGATCAAGAGGCTTACTCCAACATCAGAAGAGATGGGGTGGCTGGTGGAATACATCGAAGAGCATCTGTCGAACAACGATTCGTGGAAAATAGACAAAGGACTGAAATCCTTTGCCAAGAATATACTGAGCGAGGAGTATCAGGAACGCGGCGAAGAATTAAGAAGGCAGATAGACGAGAACAACGGAGCAATACTTGCCGATTTCCGCAAGACCCTTGCCTCGCTCGAAAAAGAGATTCTCGCCGAAACAGCCGCCTGTGCCGAGAAGTTTTTCTCTGCCGCCGAGAATTCAGGGCTCGCTGTCGAGGACTTTTTCCAGAAGGGCAGAGGAATATGGAGCTACTTCACCAAGTTCAAGGAGGGATTATTCCCCGAACCCAACAAATATGTAGAAGAGAGCATAGCATCACCCGAAAAGCTGACTCCAAAGAGGAACCTCTCTGCCGACGAATATTCAAGATTCCGCTCAATCTACAACAAAGCTGAAGAGATACGCAAGAACCGGCTCCCGCAACTTACAGCCTGCAGGCTATCGGTCAAGCGCTTCCACCAGTTGCGCCTGCTGAACACGATTGCCCGCGTACTGCAAGAAGAGAACAGCCGAGAAAACCGTTTCTTGCTGGCACAAACGACATTCCTGCTCAGCAAAATGATAACCGGCAACACATCATTCATCTTCGAAAAGACAGGAACTGAGATACACCACATTTTTGTAGACGAATTTCAGGACACCTCCATACTTCAATGGAAGAACTTCAAAGTGCTTCTGCACGATATAATATCGCGCGGCAACACAAGCCTCATCGTTGGCGATGTCAAACAGTCCATATACCGTTGGCGCAACAGCGACTGGAGCATACTCAACAATCTCGAAAAAGAGTTTCCCGGCTACAACATAAAGCCCGATACACTCAAGACCAACAGACGAAGCGAACGTCGCGTGATAGAATTCAACAACGTTCTGTTCACTGAAGCGGCAAAAAGGATAAGCGAACAATACCACAACGACCTCGGAGAGAGCGGAAATGAACTCACACGTGCCTACAGCGATGTAATACAAGAGATACTGCCCGAAAAGCCGGAGAGAGGATATGTAGAGGTGAGAATGGTCGAAAAGATGGCAGACCTGAGTTTCAAAGAGAGCATCAACGAACAGCTGATGCAGACCCTCGACACCCTCATAAACCACAAGGCTGTAAAGCCATCCGACATTGCCATACTTGTACGCACCAATAAAGAGATTGCCCTGATTGCACAGGAATTCACCCGTCGTTTCCCCGAACACACGATTATTTCGGACGACGCCTTTCTGCTGTCAAGTTCAACGGCGCTACAACTGACAATGGCAGTCCTGCGCCATCTCTCGGCTCCCGAAGACAAAGTAAACACTGCATTTCTGGCAGCACGATACTCCTCACTGCACAACATGGAATTCGACACAGCAAAGTTCTCGTCAAAGGAGTATACCGATTCGCTTTTGCCCGCAGAATACACGCAAGAGCGCGAACAGCTGCTCAACAAGCCGCTCTACGAACAGATTGAGAAGATAATAAACATATTCGGTTTGTACAATATAGAAGGAGAAACGCCATACATATACACATTCCTCGACCTGACCGCAAAATACCTGAAGGACGCTCCAGCAACCACAGACGACTTCATCACATATTGGGAAGAGGAGATGAGTACAAAATCCATCCCCTCCGAAGGCAGCGAGGGCGTGCGCATACTGAGTATCCACAAATCCAAAGGTCTGGAATTCCACACGGTAATAATACCATTCTGCACATGGGAACTTGTCAGTGCCCGGCACACCAAAACCCTATGGTGCACCCCTAAGGAATCGCCGTTCGACACCATCAGCCTGCTGCCGATAGATTTCCACAAAGATGTACTGAACTCCATATACAAAGCCGATTACAACCACGAATACCTCTACCAGCTGGTAGACAACCTCAACATACTGTACGTTGCCTGCACACGTGCCGGCAAAAACCTCATAATATTCTCTGGCAACTCAGGACAAAAGGGAGACATAATGTATAAACGCCTGCTCCCCATACTTGCCGGCATCCCTCAAACTCTGCCCGATGCCACCTACGACGAAAAAGAGGAGTCGTTCACCTACGGAGAGATAGTGCCCTCTTCCGAGAAACAGTCAAAGAGCGGGAAAGACGACAACAAAAGAATAAACCCTTTTCTTGCACACCCCGAAGCACACCCGCAAAAGTTCAATTTCCACGAAAGAAGCCCGCAGTTTCGCCAATCGCGCAACCTGCGCCGCTTCCTCGCAAACGAAAAGAGCGAGCAAAAAGCCCTCGACAACATTGCACGCGGCGAACTGCTTCACGAACTATTGTCCCATCTGCGCACAGGAAAGGAACTGCAAAGGGAAATAAAGAAAATGCGCCTCAAAGGTCTCATAGCCACCGACAAAGAGAGCACCGGAATCGAGAAGCTGATAACACGCGCCCTCAACAACCCCGATGCAGCAGAGTGGTTCAGCGGCCGCTACAAGCTGTACAACGAATGTGCAATAATAAACTGCGGCGACGAGAAAGAGAGCTACCGTCCGGACCGGGTGATGGCAGAAGGAGATAAAGCCATAGTCGTAGACTTCAAGTTCGGAACACCTAAAGAGGGTTACAGGCACCAGGTAGAAGGCTACATTTCCAAGCTCAAGCAGTTGGGCTACACCGACGTAAGCGGATACCTATGGTACATATACGACAACAGAATAGAAAGAGTTCAGGGAGGTTCTATAAATTAGTTCGAGTCGATTTTTGAATTTATTCAGAGTAGATTGTTTATTTTTGCGATGGCGCAACCTTTGTGCTGCAACTGAGCAAAAGTGAACAAGATACCTTAATAAAACAAAAAGCGACCAAAACAGAAACCACCTAACTAAGAACAACTAATTAATAATTTATAGAACTCCCCTCCAATAAGCATGAAACCATTCCTCAAACATATAGCCGAAGACCTGTACAGCAAATACGGTTCACACCTTGCCGACATAGCAATCATATTCCCGAACAAGCGTGCCGGTCTCTTCTTCAACGAATATCTCAAACAGATAAGCACAACCCCTGTATGGTGTCCCGTCTACAAGACCATAGGCGAACTTTTCAGCGAGAACAGCACATGTATCGAAGGCGACCCGATAGAGCTCGTCAGCATACTGCACAAGGAGTATTGCAAGGCAACAGGCAGTACAGAATCCCTCGACAAGTTCTACTATTGGGGCGAGATACTCATAAAAGACTTCGACGAGATAGACAAGAATCTCGTCGATGCAGAAAGGCTGTTCTCAAACCTCAGCGACCTCTACTCCTACGGCACGACATCGGACATACTCGACGATGAGCAACGCCAAGCCATCGAACAATTCTTCCACAACTTCAAAGGCAAGGAGAGTGCTTCAACCGACGACGGCGACAACCCCATAAAGGAACGTTTCCTGAGCATTTGGGAAGCACTGCTCGCTATTTACACCAACTATCGGAACAGACTGCGCAACGAAAACATCGCATATCCCGGAATGTTGTGCCGCGATGTGATTGAGAACGACAAAGAGCCTGAATTTCCGCAAGAAAAATACATATTCGCAGGTTTCAATGCTCTCAACCGATGCGAAGAGGCGCTCTTCGACATATTGCACAGACAAGGCAAAGCACTCTTCTATTGGGACTACGACACAGCCTACACCGACAACCCCAGCCACGAAGCAGGACGCTTCATGCGCACAAACCTCAAGCGCTATCCCAACGAGCTTCCAGAGACCATATACTGCAATCTCGACAAAGAGAAAAACATCACATTCGTATCTGCCACAACAGAGAACATACAGACACGCCATCTGTTCGACCTTCTGAGCGGCATCCCCGAAAACAGGGAACTCGAAACAGCGGTTGTGCTATGCAACGAAGAGATACTCGAACAGGTACTCTACACCATCCCGCCCACAGTGAACAACATAAACATCACCATGGGATACCCTGTAACACACACGCCGGCATACAGTTTCATGAAACTGCTGACCGAACTGCACATAAACGGATACGACGAAAAGCTCCGCAAATTCCGTTACGAAGAGGTAGCCGGCATACTCAAACACCCCTACACAAGGCTGTGCAGCCCCAATGCCGCAAGAATCGAAAAGGAAATTGCCGACAACAAAGAATTTTTCCCGGACGGTGAGAGGCTACATGCCGATAGCTTTCTCGAAAGAATATTCACCCCGCCGACAGACAACATCGGGTGGATAACCACAGTGCGCGACACTATCCACACAATAACCAACGCTGCACCACAGAACGAGGAAGAGAGCTACGAAGAGCTATTCCGCGAATCTCTGTTCAGCATCTACACACAAGCCCAAAGAATAGCATCACTGCTCGAAAGCGGCGAAATTGAGCTGCAGCTGCGCACACTGACCTCGCTCTTCATGCGCGTGATTGGCAGCATGTCTCTGCCCTTCCACGGCGAGCCGGTGGTGGGACTGCAGATAATGGGACTGCTCGAAACACGCAACCTCGACTTCAAGAACCTTATTCTGCTGTCTGCCAACGAGGGCAACCTGCCACGCAACAACAGCGGCAGTTCGTTCATACCGCACAATCTGCGCCGTGCATTCGGGCTGATGCTCACCGAGCAGCGCAACGCTGTATACACCTACAACTTCTACCGCCTGATACAACGCGCCGAAAACATCACCATGATGTACAACAACACATTCGAAGCCGCAGGACAGGGCGAACGCTCACGCTACATGATGCAGATGCTGCTCAACCGCAAGGAGAAGATTAAAGAAATAATACTGACGTGTGAACAGAAGAGCAACGTCCACACCCTAAGCCCCCGAACAAAAGATGATGAGGTCATGAGAGTGCTGCTGCACACATTCGACAAAAGCACCAACCCACGCGCAACGATATTGTCGCCCAGCGGAATAAACCGCTACATTGACTGCCCCATGAAGTTCTTCTACTACTATATAAGCAATCTGAAGACACAACAGGAGGTGGAGAGCTCAATACAATCGGCTGACTTCGGCAACATATTCCACAAAGCAGCCGAGCTCTTCTACAAGCATATAACAGAAGAATACGGCACCACCATACAGAAATCACATCTCGAACCATACATCGGCAAGAGCGCCCTCCTCTACCCGTTTATCGACAAAGCATTCAGAGAATGTTTCTTCAAGTGCAACGGGGACGAAGAGCTTGACTTCGACGGGATGCAATACATTAACCGCGAAATCCTGCACCGGTTCCTGCTACGCCTTATAAGAACGGATGCCGAGCATGCCCCGTTCAACTACATCGGCAGCGAGAAAGAGGCAAAAATGACGATGACAACAAGTTCGGACGGCAAGCCGGTAAGAATATCGGTGGGCGGCCGTGTAGACCGCATGGATTTGAAATCGGACACTTTGGAGATTATTGACTACAAGACTGGCGGCTCTCCCGACAACGACAAGACCGAGAACATTGAAGCGCTTTTTGCCCGCAAAGGCAAACGCAGCTCATATATTTTTCAGGCACTGCTCTATTCGGCTGCCATGAAGACCTCTGCCGGCTTCAAGCAGATAACACCGTCGCTGCTGTATATACTGAAAAGGAAATACACCAAACGCGAAGATTTCATCGTAAAGATAAACAACAGCCCCGTTACGGACTACAGCGAGTACCACGAAGAATTCATGCAGGAATTGCAAAAGACAATTGATGAGATTTTTGACAGGAACACCCCCTTCACCCACACAGAAGATTGCGACCGTTGCACATTCTGCGACTACAAAAGGATTTGCGGAAGATAGGGCTGAAAGAATATCAGGACTGCTTGATTATTATTGGCAGGGACTATTCAGCTCTACCACCTCTAAATCCTTGAATTCCTTGCCGTCAATGGTAAGCTTAACCAGAGTCCTCACCTGATGCCATCCCTGCATTCCGGCTGCTCCCGGATTTATATGCAGACAACCGACAATGCCGTCATACTGCACCTTCAATATATGCGAATGTCCGCTGACGAACAGCATGGGACGCTCGCTGTATACGGCTCTGCGTATCGAAGCATCGTAACGGCCGGGATAGCCACCGATATGTTTCATCATTACGCTGCACTCCTCTATGCTGAAGCGCAAGGTTTCACTGAAACGTCGGCGCAACATTCCGCCATCAATATTTCCGTAAACGGCACGAAGCGGTCTGAAAGCCTCCAGACGGTTGGCTACCTCTTCGCTGCCGATGTCGCCCACATGCCATATCTCGTCGCAATCACTGAAATGCTCCGTATATTTGTCGTCCCAGAAGCCGTGAGTATCGGATAAGATTCCTATCCTTTTCATTTGCGCAAATTGATGAAGTTGAGTATTACTTCGACACTGCCGTCTACACCCAACCGCGAGGAGTTTATGCAGAGGTCGTAACTTTCAGCCGCGCCCCACCCCGAATTTGCATAATAGTCGTGATAGGCGCGACGTTTCTTGTCGCCTTTCTCGGCAATCTCTTTGGCTTTTTCCTCGCACACCCCGTCGTGTTTCATTATGCGTGCCACACGGTCGGGCATATCCGCTGTAATGAAGATGCTGTGAATACGGGGATGATTGCGCAACACATATTCAGCACATCTGCCAATGATTATGCACGACTCCTTTTCTACAAGCTGGCGCATCACTTCGCTTTGCAGTTCGAAAAGACGGTCCTCATCCATGCAGCTGCCTACTCCGGTGCTGTATGCACCCATCACTCCCTTGAGCGCCATCAGGCCGCGCATAAAGGGATTAGCCTCCTGCTCGTCGGCATCCTCAAACACAGCTGCATCAAGACCGGTCTCTTTTGCTGCCACTTCGAGCAGTTTCTTGTCGTAGACGGGTATATTTAAACGTTCGGCAAGTTTTTGGGCTATCTCTCTGCCACCGCTTCCCAATTGTCTGCCTATTGAAATTATATATTTTTCTTCCATGAGATTATGGTTCTACTTGTTTGCAACGTTTCCCTTAAACTGATTTCTCAAAAGTATCACTGCCAATATTCCGGAGATAAGGTCGGCTATGGGAATGCTGTACCAGACGCCATCCTCACCCATAAAGCGCGGCAATATAAGCAACAGGGGTATAAGGAACAGGACTTGTCGTGTCAATGAGAGGAATATCGACTTGCTGACCTTGTTTATACTTTGGAAAAAGTTGGTAGCTACCATCTGTACACCGGCAAGCATTATGAACATAGAGGAGATTCTCATACCCTTAGCCGCATTTGCCACCAATGTGGCATCTGTTGTAAAGGCTCTCGAAATAAGTTCGGGAATACCCTCGCAGAGGGCGAAACCGGCAAAAGTAACAACCAATGCCCAAGCCAATGTCTGCTTTAGCGTCTCTTTAACGCGGTCGAAATGCCGTGCGCCGTAATTATATCCGACGATGGGCTGCATGCCTTGTGTTACGCCCAATATCACCATTATGAAGACAAATATCACACGATTGGCTATTCCGTAAGAGGCGATTGCCATATCTCCGTTGTCGCCATAGAGCCTGAGCCCCTTGTTTATGATGATAACCACCACGCATGCTGCTGCATTTATGAGAAACGGGGAGAGTCCGATGCTCAGTATACCTTTAACGAAACGTGCCTTCAGAGCATATATTCCCTTGTGCAGATGCAGCAGTTCATTGGGGTTGCTCAACAGCTTGACCTGCCACATCAAAGTAATCGCCTGCGAGAGCATGGTTGCAAGAGCTGCACCGCGAATACCCCACTTGAATACGTATATGAAAAGCGGGGCAAGAATAAGGTTGCATACGACTGTTATTATGGTGGCATACATCGACTCCTTGGGGTGTCCCGATGCACGAAGGGCTGCATTGATGCCGAGATAGAGGTGAGTTATTATGTTACCATAAAGCACCACTTCCATGAAGTCGCGTGCGTAAGGCAATGTTGCTTCGCTGGCTCCGAAGAAGAACAATATCTCGTCAAGAAAAATAAGTGAAATGCCACCGAAGAGGGCACCGACAATAATGTTCAGCGTTACAAGGTTGCCGAGAATCGTACAAGCCGAGTCATAATCCTTCTGTCCCAATTTCACAGAAAGCTGCGTTGCTCCTCCTACACCAATCATGGCTCCGAATGCAGCCGAGAGGTTCATAAAAGGGAAAGTGGTTGCCAATCCTGAAATTGCAAGCGCTCCCACACCCTGACCGATAAAAATGCTGTCAATCATGTGATAAAGCGACGATGCCGTTTGAGCTATGATTGCGGGTATCGCATACAGCATCAGCAGTTTACTTATCTTCTCCGTCCCTAATTCCGTAGGGATTCCTCTTTGAATACCTTTTGTTGAAGCTACTCTATTCATCCTTCTTGTTTTTACAGATGCAAAAATAGCACAACTCAAAAGGAGTACAAAATTTTTTGGTTATTTTTAAAAGAGTCCTCACCTACCTAAAGATAGCACAACGAAGCGCCGTTGTCATCTACAACGACTTCTGCTGCACCTCCGACAATCATCGGATAACAGGCGCAGGAATGTCCCACCGGAAAGCCGAAGCAGAGAGGATAGTCATATTCTGCCACCATGCGTTTTATTATATCATATGCGGTACCTCCAAAATCGGGATTCTCGCGACAGGAAGAAAAATCTCCTATCACAAGTGCATCAAGCGCATCGAGCACTCCTGAGAATTTCAACGTATAAAGCATACGTTCTATTTTATAAAGAGGTTCATTTACATCTTCGATAAAAAGGATGCTTCCGCTTTTGAACATATCGTATGGCGTACCGGCAAGAGCAGCCAATACAGACAGATTGCCACCTACGACTCTCCCACAGGCTTTCCCGCTACGGTTCAACGGATGTGGAGCCACAGAATACTGTGGCAAACTGCCGAAAAGAATTTTTTGCAGGAAAGATGCTCCTTCGCCACTGCCATTCTCGGCGAGCAACCTGCATTGCGGGGAGTGCAACGCAGCCACTCCTTGTGAAACGGCAGCCGCAAGCAGCACCGAACAGTCGCTCATACCTACAATCCATTTAGGATGGTCAGAAATATGTCTGTTTATTTCGGGTAAAAGATGCAGGCAACCGTATCCCCCGTAACTGCAAAGGATTGCCCTGATTTCATCGTCGCACAAGGCTGCAATCATGTCTGAGGCGCGTTCGTCCGCTCCACCGGCATAGTAACCGCTGCGAGAGAGAGCATGAGGCATAACCACCGCCTGCAATCCCCAAGACTCCAACGTCTCTGCTGCACCGGCAACAATAGCCGCATCTTTTACGGCACCGGCAGGCGAGACTATCGCCACCTTATCGCCCACGCGGAGCGGCGAGGGGCTAATCATTGCACGAAGAGCAGGATTCTTCAACCGTACTTACAACTTTATAAAGTTTATCATTGGGACGCACCTTTACGGGCACTTTGAACGAGACATACGAACCTTTTGGGACAACATCGACCGCACCAAGATCGACACGCGCCTCCTCAAGAGTAAGATATATGGCACCTGTCGTCGGACCGGTAATGAGCAATTTGTCGCCCACACGCATATCTCCCGCCTCGATGAGGAACTCTCCCACTCCAAGCTTTGAGAAATATTTTATACCCTTGCCTATGTACACCTTGCGTTCTGTTGCCTGCGAGCCATACTTGTCGCTCCATTCTCCGAGCTTCTGACCGAGATAATATCCGTCCCAGAATCCGCGATTGAACACCGTCGACAATCTTCTGTCCCAATCGTCTTTCTTCTCCTCTGTGAATGTGCCCTCCATGCAGGCATTCAGCGCCTCTTTGTAGCAACTAACCACGGTGCTCACATACTCGGCACTGCGTGCACGTCCCTCGATTTTGAATACTCTGACGCCTGCCTTTATCATTCTGTCCATAAAACGTATGGTCTTAAGGTCTTTGGGCGACATGATGTATTTGTTGTCCACCTCAAGCTCAATGTCGCTCTCGCGATCTTTAACGATGTATCCCCTGCGGCACACCTGCATGCACTGTCCTCTGTTGGCGCTGCGTCCAAGCTGATGCAACGACAGATAGCACTTTCCTGAGACAGCCATACAGAGGGCACCATGACAGAACATCTCTATGCGTATGAGTTCGCCTTTAGGTCCGCAAATATTGTCCTCCACAATGACACGATGAATCTCCTCGACCTGCTCCATATTCAGTTCGCGTGCAAGAACCACAACGTCGGCAAAGCGGGCATAGAAACGCAGAGCCTCGCTGTTGCTGATATTGAGCTGGGTAGAGAGGTGAACCTCCATTCCAATGCTGTTGCAATATTGCAGCACCGCAATGTCTGCTGCAATTACAGCAGATATTCCGGACTCTTTGGCTGCATCGACAATCTTGCGCATCAGAACAATATCCTCTTCGTATATTATGGTGTTGACCGTCAGATAGCTCTTCACCCCATGTTCATCGCAGACACGTGCAATCTCACGAAGGTCGCTTATGGTGAATGTGCTTGCCGAATGGGCACGCATGTTAAGATTCTCTATTCCGAAATATATTGAGTCGGCACCCGCCTGAAGAGCTGCTGTAAGGCTCTCGCGCGAGCCGACAGGTGCCATTATTTCAAATCCTTTAAAGTCGTTCATTGTTGTGGTTGTGTGATTATTTGTCCGTTCATTCATTGTTCTCGCCCTCTATGGTAACTTCAACGACAGCATCGTTGCCGGCAGTCTTGCGTCTGCGCAGATGTATGTATATGGTATTTATTATGTCGGACAATGCTGCCAGAATGGTGCCGACACCGATGACAAGGAACGGCAAGGACGCCACTCCGAACGGATTGTAAAGTACTACTATGCCGGCAACTATCAGCATCAGCGGAAGAATATACATCATCGTGGAGAGATTGACCGCCCTTCTTGCCGACAACAAGGTGAACATCTGTGATGCTCCGGCTATAATCATCAGCACGCCCAACATTGTCATCAATATTGCCACGAAGAATGCAGGTTCGAGCATCATCCACAATCCGAGCGCAAGGCTTCCGCCTGCAATAATGGCTGTAATTACGGGGAAAACCGAGTTTCCTGCCTTGCGTTTGAAAAACGGCACGAAGGTTGCGACAAGTGCAAACAGCGACGGAACAGCGAACAATGCCCCGACACACATTACAATAAAGGGCATGGCTTCTTCTCTGAACATCAGAAGCAGAATACCGATTGCAGCCATAGAGAGACTGCGGATAAGCAAGTGCATCATAACTCTACTTTTTGGATGGTTGTATTATAATATAAAAACATCATTTGGACTGTTTTTGATTACACGGCAGAGATAAAACTTCTTGGAAGCTGTCTACACAACATGTAACTACAAATTCATCCGAAACAAGATAGCCGACAGAGCAACGTTTGAGAGTCTCTCCGGCTTTTATATACGAAATTCCGAAAGAGCCGTTCTTCACAACTTTAAAAGGAGATATTCTGAAACTCTCCGTAAAACTGCCGCCCATGTTTCCTATTATCTTATAAAAACTCTCTTTTGCCGACCAATGCAACAGCAACGCATCAGCTTCGCTGCATCTGTCAAGCCCCTTCTCTTCTACATCGGAAAGCACTCTGCCTCTTATTGCAGCGATTCTCGACGAACGAAGCTCAACATCAATGCCAATATCGCAATCCTTGTGAAGAGCAACTGCAACAAAATGTCCCGAATGGGACAAACTGAGATATCCCTCACCATCCTCACGGTACGGCTTGCCCTCAGACGTATAAGCGACACAAATATCGTTGCCCGAAAGTTCGCGGAGCGCCAATCGCGTTGCCAGCCATTCGCAACGTCTCTTCCCGCTCTTGAAATTCTCTACTGCATATTCTGTCTGGGAAGAGGTACAAAGCGAGGAGAGAGCAGCAAAATCCTCGTCGTATTCATAGACAGCCCACTCCAGCCTTTCGTCCTTATAATGAATGTGGCAATGCATCAATCACTGTTTATTGTCGGAATCCGTAGCTTCTGGCGCAATGACCATTATTTTGGAGATACGGTTCTTTCCGCGCTGCATCACTTTAAATATCAGCCCGTTGCAAACAATCTCCTCGTTCAGCGACGGAAATTCGCTTTTAATCTCAAGCAAAAGCCCTGCAAGAGAATCTGCTCCACCGGCTGCATCCTCGAAATCATCGGCATCGAGGTTCATTATCTTATAGAAATCGGCGAGCAGCACCTTGCCGTCGAACAGGACTTTATTCTTGCCTATCCGTTCGTATGGCTCTTTGATGTCGTCAAATTCATCGTTTATCTCACCTACAATTTCTTCTATAATGTCCTCTAACGTTACAAGACCTAACACTCCTCCGAACTCATCGACTACTATCGCCATATGCACACGCTCGGATTGGAAATCGCACAACAGGTCGTCAATTTTCTTTGTCGGGGGGACAAAATAGGGAGGACGTATAAGTGATTTCCATTTATAATCATCATTTTCGTCAAGATAAGGCAACAGGTCCTTTATATACAGAACTCCGCGGACATCATCCTGACTGCCGGAATAGACGGGAATGCGCGAATAGGCATTTTCGGCTGCGCAACGCAACACCTCGCTATAAGGAGCATCCATGTCGAGCATGACCATATCCAGACGGGATGTCATAATATCCGTAACGGTTTCATCACCGAAACGAATAATGCCCTGCAACATTTTACGTTGTTCACCTATCTCTTTTTTATCGGTAAGTTCCAGTGCCTGTTCCAGTTCGTCTACCGAGAGAGTTACACTCTTCTTCGAAACGACACGGTCCGATATTGCTGTAATACGGACAAGCAACTTGGCGAACGGTGCCAGAATGTGAAAGAGATAATAGAGGCCGTGTGAAGCGAATCTGGCAAACTTCAACACGTTGTTCTTGGAATATATCTTAGGCATCACCTCGCCGAAGAGCAGCAGCAAGAAAGAGAGGACAACTGTCAGCAACAGAAATTCAACCCACTCAGGAGCGTTCGAAAAATCGAGCACTTCCATAAAGAAGAAATTGAGCAACATGACAATAGCCACATTGACCAAATTGTTTGAAATGAGAATCGTTGCCAGCAGACGTTCGGGATGCGACGACAGCGCCAGCAATCTTTTATCTGACACACTCTTCTCCTCGTCCAGTTCTTCCATGTCCGAAGCATCCAGAGAGAAGAACGCTATTTCGGATGCAGAGACAAAAGCCGATGCCATCAACAAGAAAATTGCAAGCACAAAGGCTACTATTGCCGTCAAAGAAGGCGCATTAAAAACTATACTCGATAATATAAAATATGCAGGCTGCACGGCAGCTAAATAGTCCATTTAATTAGATATTAATAAAACAAAGAGTTACAACACCAGGCAACAGTTATTTGTTCTCGCCGCCCTGGCCGTTTGCCGACCTGTATGACAACATCTCCATATTGTCGGCATGAATTTCTACGCGATAGCGGCGTATTCCTGTCTGGTCCTCATAAGTAGTGGTTCTTATCTTGCCCTCGATGTACAATTTGTCACCCTTGCGTACATACCTCTCAACGACATCAGCCATTCTGCCCCACAATACGATATTGTGCCATTCGGTGCGGTCGGGGACCTGTGTGCCGTTCTGCAATGTATATCCTCGTTCGGTTGTTGCAAGAGCGACAGTGGCAACAGCCATATTCCTGTCAAGGTGTCTGACTTCGGGGTCTTTACCCACATTACCTATAAGAATTACTTTATTTACAGACATAACTGTTTAGCTTATTCATAATTATTCTGCAAATATACTAACAAACGAGCGAAAAAATATCAAGCTTGCTTGAATATTTTCACAGCGAGTGCAGTATATATTCGTCGTTTACGACAAATATACTAACAAACGAGCGAAAGTTGTGCAAGAGAATGGGTAAAAATTCATTTTTACACGCAATGAACGTAGCTAAACTTCGCTGAAAGCAAAAATATCAAGCTTGCTTGAATATTTTCACAGCGAGTGCAGTATAATTTACAAACTGTTTGAATTTATTATAATATAAAAGAAGAAGAGAATCGGAGAAAACCAACAAGAGAAAAGCCCCAAAAGTGAGCGAGAGAATGTTTTTTTTTCAAAAAAAGGCCTTTAAATTTCTACAAAAGCAAAAAAAGCAATATATTTGCAGTTCGAAAAATAAAACGAACAATTCAAATATAAATTAAAACGATAAACAATATGACAAAAGCAGAGGTTGTAAATGAGATTGCAAAGAAAACCGGCGTTGAAAAAGCCGTTGTACTCTCTACAGTTGAGACATTCATGGAAGTTATTAAAGAATCTTTGATAAACCAAGAGCCTGTTTATCTTCGTGGTTTCGGTTCATTCATAATCAAGAAAAGAGCAGAGAAGACAGCTCGCGACATCCACAAGGAGACAACACTCATCATACCCGCGCACAACATCCCCGCATTCAAGCCTGCGAAGACATTTGTTCAGGAAGTAAAAAACAAATAACATAAGTATTCATAAAACAATTTATTAACTATGCCCAGCGGAAAAAAGAAAAAAAGACATAAGATGTCTACGCACAAGCGTAAAAAAAGATTGAGAAAGAATAGGCATAAGAGCAAAAAGTAATTGCCTAACAGACACAAAGAACAGACTTGCAAGACCTATCATTAGACTTTTCAAGTTTGTTCTTTGTTTTAAGACCACCCCGAAAAGGACAAGTCCCCGCCTTAAAGAAGGACAGAATCTAACCTAATAAACCAAAGAATAGTGACAAGTGAACTTGTAATCAATGTTCAACCCCAAGAGGTCTCCATCGCCATTACCGAAGACAACCTGCTGATGGAGTTTCACAAGGAAGAACAAAATGTATCATTCTCGGTAGGCAACATATATCTGGGCAGAGTAAAAAAGATAATGCCCGGACTGAACGCCTGCTTCGTAGATGTAGGTTCAGGGAAAGAAGCCTTTCTTCACTATCTCGATTTAGGAGAGCAATTTTACTCTATTCAGAAATATCTGAAACAGATTACCAGCGACAGAAAAAAGAGTTTCCCGATATCAAAGGCCAGCATACTGCCCGACAAATCAAAAGAGGGAAACATCTCAGATGCTTTAGAGACCGGTCAGGAGGTTCTCGTACAGATAACAAAGGAACCGATAAACACGAAAGGTCCTCGACTCACCGGCGAACTCTCTTTTGCGGGACGCTTTCTCATACTGATACCATTTGAAGACAAGGTATCCGTATCGTCAAAAATAAAATCACCCGAAGAGCGCACCCGTCTCAAACAACTGCTCCAAAGCATCAAACCGAAAAATTTCGGAATAATAGTGCGCACAGTAGCCGAGGGCAAACGTGTGGCAGAGCTCGACAACGAGCTGCGCACGCTTGTGGCAGCATGGGAAGCAATGGTAACAAGGACACAAAGAGCGACCAAGCCCCCCACCGTCGTACACGAAGAATCTAACAGAACAATCGCACTGCTGCGAGACCTCTTCAACCCATCGTATGAACACATATACGTGAACGACGAAAACACATACAACGACATACTCAACTATGTATCGTTGATAGCCCCGGAGCGCAAGGAGATTGTAAAGCTATACAAAGGAGAATTGTCGATATTCGACAACTTCGGAATAACCAGACAGATAAAGTCGACGTTCGGTAAGATTGTTTCATACAAAGGAGGAGCATATCTGGTGATAGAACACACAGAGGCCCTTCATGTGGTAGATGTCAACAGCGGCAACCGTTCGCGCAAAAGCGCACTCACCCAAGAAGAGAACGCGCTGGAGGTAAACCTCGGCGCTGCCGATGAATTGGCACGGCAATTGCGGCTGCGCGACATGGGCGGCATCATAGTAGTCGATTTCATCGACATGGACAAGTCGGAAAACCGCCAAGCGCTATACGAACGCATGGTACAGAACATGGAGAAAGACCGTGCAAAACACAACATTCTGCCACTTAGCAAATTCGGACTGATGCAGATAACCCGCCAAAGGGTACGTCCGGCAATTGACATCCCGGTGGAGGAGGTATGCCCCACCTGTTTCGGAAAAGGTAAAGTACGCTCATCGATACTCTTCACGGACACTTTGGAGAGCAAAATCGACAGATTGGTGAACAGTGTCGGGATAAAGAAATTCAGGCTCTATGTACATCCGTATGTAGCAGCATACATCAACAAAGGATTGCCATCGATGTTGCGAAAATGGCAATTCAAGTACGGCTTCGGAGTACGCGTTATCCCCGACCAGAGTCTTGCTTACCTCGAATACAAATTCATCGATTCCAACGGCAAGGAGTTGGACATGAAAGAAGAAATCGAAATGAAGTAACACACCGGCGACCAAAATGTGATTTGGTCGCCGGTATTTTATCGCATGAAAGAGGAATGAAACGGCATAAATCAGGCTCAGGAATGCCCTTTCCGTCATTGAGCAGAGCAATAATCACACATACTTGACAAAATTTAAACAATCTCTAACGCCCGGCTATTTCCACTTGTCATATATTTGTTGTATCTTCGCAGAAATAAAGCACCAGACAGAAGTATAACAAAAAGCAAGAATATGAAAAAGTTTATTCCCATTCTCCTGCTGCTGCTCACGACAACAGCAGCATCGGCACAGCTATTCAAAGGCAAGAACAAAGAGGCGAACAAAGTAGAATACAGCATCGGCAAAGTACCCGTAGTCAACGGCAAAGTGGTATTCGAAGAGAGGATACAAGCCACAGGAAGCAGCACAGAAATACTCTCAAAAGCGCAACAGTGGATAAACAAACGCTTCTCCGACACGGAAATAATAAAATTCAAGCAGTACGACACGGAAACTCCCGGTACACTGACAGTGAAGAGCGAAGAGTACATCACCTTCAGCAAGAAGTTGCTTGAGCTTGACCGCACACGCATTACATACTTCCTCGACATCACAGCAAAGGACAACAGCTGCACAATGAAAATGTACCGCATATCATATTGGTACGACGAGGAGAACAAAGGCGGACAACGTTTCACTGCCGAAGAGTACATCACAGACGATGAAGCCTTCAACAAGAAAAAGACCAAAATGCTGAAAATTCCCGGAAAATTCAGAATGAGAACCATCGATCTTAAGAACAAGATCAAGAACGAGCTCGAACAAGCAATAAAGGGAGGTTCTATAAATTAGTTACCTAAAGTAATCCGCCGTGAACACTATTGACAAAATAAGGAACATACTCAACATAACATTTATGATAGGAGCAGTAGTTACGATACTGCTCTACATAACCGTTGACAGCCGCGAGCCGTTCTTATACGCCGGCCTGGTATCACTGACACTGAAAGTAGCCGAATACATTCTGCGCTTCATCATCTGATACACCACTGATGAAAAAGACAATTACATACATAATCGCACTGCTCATACTCCCAACCCAACTTTGGGCGCAAGGAATAAACGACAACATTGAAAGAGGCACAAACGAAACGGGCTTCGGTGGCGGAGCTGTATACAGCCCTTTCAGAAAGAGCCACCGCGACAGCACCAAGACCGAACTTAACGTGCCCCAGGAGATACGCCAATGGCATATAGACGAACTATTGGGAGAGGTTATCCCCGTCAATGCCGACACCCTGCAGCATCTATACCAGAACTGGCACTGCACAGACGGCATGAACGGAGAGTACAACTATCTCGGCAACATGGGTTCTCCACGCCTGTCAAGAATATTCTTTCACCGCAAGGCATTGCCCGAATTCAACTTCCTGAAACCCTACGACTATTTCGTCACCCCAATTGACAAATTCTACTTCACCGACACAAAGTCGCCATACACAAACCTAAGCTACAACGAGTCGGGCGACAAAATTACCGGCGACGACCGTTTCAGAGCCTACTTTGCCACAAATGCAGGAAAGAAGTTCGGAGCAGGATTCCTCTTCGACTACCTGTACGGACGCGGCAGATATGACAGCCAATCTACAGCATTCACAAAGTTCGGTCTCTACACATACTACAGAAGCGACAAATACTCGCTCTACATGCTCGCCACACGCGACCACATAAAGCTTGCCGAAAACGGCGGAATCACTGATGACGAATACATCACCAACCCCGAAAAGACCGATGCCGGAAACAAGAACTTCGGTACCGACGACATTCCCGTACACTTCAGCAAGACCTGGAACCGCAACGAAGCCTATTCGCTCTTCCTCACCCACAACTTCAATCTCGGCGCCACACGTGAAGTGCAGGCTGAACCTACAGAGACGAAAGCAGCAACAGACACCACAGCCATGAACGCTGTTGCCACAGACACATTGAAAACAAAGCCTGCCGAAGAGGAAGCGGTCGCATACAAGTTTGTCCCCATAGCACGCTTCAGCCACACTTTCAAGCTTGAGCAAGACACAAGAAGCTTCATAAACTACCAACAGCCTAAAAACTACTACGCCGACACATTCCTCCCTTATGACTCCATTGACAAGACCAAGAACCTGAACATAAAGAACACCATAGGCGTATCACTGCTCGAAGGCTTCAACAAATGGGCTGTCGCAGGACTCACCGCATACGCTACATACGACTACAACCGCTATACACTGCCCGACACGCTGCCCGGCAGTCCCGCAGAAACACTCTCAAAGACAAACGAATACACACTGAGTATCGGCGGAATACTGCAACGCAGCAATGGCAAGCACCTCAACTACAAGCTGCGTGGCGAAACGGCAATAGCAGGCGAAGATCTCGGTTCGTTCCTCCTCGAAGCAGATGCACGGCTCGATGTCAATCTGCTGAAAGAGAATGTCTATGTTAAAGCAAAAGCATTCATCAAGAACAGCAACCCCTCTTTCTACTTCAGGCACTACCACTCCGAACACTTCTGGTGGGACAAAGACCTGAACAAGGAATTCCGCACACGCGTAGAAGCCACAGCCGGAATAGAACGTTTGCGCACCAGGCTGACAGCCGGAATAGAAACGATAAAAGACTATACCTATTTGGCAAACAGGTCCATTCCCAATGCAGCCGGAAACGGCTACCTGAACAGAATTGCCGTTGCACAGGAAAGCAGCAACATACAGGTTATATCTGCCACACTCAACCAAGACTTCAAGATGGGCATACTGCACCTTGACACAGAGCTTACCTACCAGAACAGCAGCGACAAGGCAGCACTACCGCTCCCCGCGTTCAACGCATATGCCAACCTCTACATCAAGTTCAAGATTGCAAAGGTACTCAACACAGAACTTGGCGCCGATGTACGTTATTTCAGTTCGTATTACGCCCCCGACTATTCACCCGCTCTCGGACAGTTCTACCAACAGAACCAATCGGACAAGATAGAAATAGGCAACTACCCCATAGCAAACATTTATGCCAACTTCCTGCTGAAGCAGACACGCTTCTACGTGATGTACCATCACATAAACGAGGGAACAGGCAATATGAGATACTTCCTTGCCCCCCACTACCCCATAAGCCCCAAAGCTCTATGGTTCGGACTATCGTGGAATTTTTATAACTAAAGCTATATGAACAAGATAATAAAATGGGGCTTCATTGGCTGCGGCGAAGCAACTGAAAAGAAGAGCGGTCCGGCATTCAACTGCGTGAAAGAGTCCACTGTAGTGGCAGTGATGGGACGCGACAAAGAAAAGACAAAAGCCTACGCCAAACGCAACCGCATATCCAAGTGGTATACAGACGCACAAGAACTGATAGATGACCCCGAAGTTAATGCAGTATACATTGCAACCCCGCCATCGTCGCATGCAACATACGCTATAATGTCGATGAAGGCAGGCAAACCTGTATATGTCGAAAAACCGCTTGCAGCCAACTACGAAGACTGCACCCGCATAAACCGCATATCACAAGAGACCGGAGTACCCTGTTTCGTAGCCTACTACCGCCGTTATCTTCCCTACTTCAACAAGGTACGCGAGCTGCTGCCACGCATAGGAAAGATACTCAACGTGCAGATACGCTTCGCCGTTCCCCCGCGCGACCTCGACTTCAACCGCAGCAACCTGCCCTGGCGAGTAATTCCCGACATTGCCGGCGGCGGATACTTCTATGACCTTGCGCCGCACCAGCTCGACCTGTTGCAGGAGATGTTCGGCTGCATACTATACGCCGAAGGCTACTCCACTAACCGTGACGGGCTCTACAAGGCAGAAGATACGGTAAGTGCCTGTTTCAAGTTCGAGACCGGCATTCCCGGTTCCGGCTCATGGTGCTTTGTTGCCCACGAATCGGCACGCGAAGACCACATAGAAATCTTCGGCAGTCAAGGCAGCATAAAATTCTCGGTATTTACATTCGAGCCCATCAAACTGCACAGCAGCGACGGCTACGAAGAGATTCAGGTACCAAACCCACTTTATGTGCAGCTGCCGCTGATAAAAAACATTGTAGAACACCTGCAACAAAAAGGAGTATGCACATGCGACAGTGTAAGCGCCACCCCTACCAATTGGGTAATGGACAAGATATTAGGAAAAATAATATAAGAACCTGCGACAAAACAATCTGCAATACAAAAACGTGCTGTATATAAATGAGATACAGCGCACATAAAATATTGAATACAAAAAGATTGCCGGCAACGATTATAATCATTCTCATGTCGGCAATTGAGCTATTGTCGCAAAATCTTACCCCGATAGATTCGCTCGGCATACTTAAATACCCCGGCTACATCATAGAATACACCCATAAAGGAATAAAATATACAAACCAAGCAATCGACAAGCACTTAGACACGAAAGACGCACGCTACATCACTCCCAACCTCTTCAAATGGACCTTTATGGCGCAATACAGCAACTGTTACGAGTATTACAGGTTCTCGGCAAGAAACAGTTCGCAAAGCATAAGCCTTTCACCCGACACACGCAACAAACTCGGACTTTATGTCGGCTGGAAGTGGATTTTCCTCGGATGGTCGTTCGACCTCGACAGACAGAACACAAAAAACGACTGGAACTTCAGCTTCTACACATCTAAAGTAGGAATAGACGTGTTTCACCGGAAAACAGGCGACAACTTCAGAATACGCAAGCTGTCGGGATTCGAAGACCCGGTCAGCGGCGCAGAGATAGTCCCGCACGGTCAACATTTCGACGGAATATCAGTGGAACAGAGCGGAATAAACCTCTACTACATATTTAACAACAAACGCTTCTCCTACCCTGCCGCATACAGTCAAAGCACCAACCAGAGAATAAGCTGCGGCTCATTCCTGCTCGGATTCAGCTACTCGCGCCAATCGTTTCACCTTGACGCCTCCAAATTCGACAACAACATAAAAGTGGCGATGACCCCGTCGATGAATTTCAACCGCATAAAATATCACGATTATAGCATAAGTGCCGGATATTCCTACAACTGGGTGTTCGCAAAAAACTGCCTGGCAAACATTTCCCTGACTCCGGCAATAGGATATAAGCGCTCAAGGATAAACACCGACGAAGACCGTTCGATTTTCAAGAACATCAATGCCGACCTTATATCGCGCGCTGCCATAGTATACAACAACAGCCGCTTTTTTATTGGAGCATCTGTAGTGTCTCACACATACACCTATCACCGCAGCACTATATCCATAGTCAACGGATTCGGAGTGGTGAACATATACTCAGGAATAAACCTTTTCAGGAAGTAGCGGCATAAGTTATGATTCAGGCGTGCAAAAACTGCTTTTTGCACGCCTGAATCATATACGGGGCTGTTCAGACAGACTTTATAATATTCAACATATCCTGTGCCAAACGCTTTCTGTCGTATGTTTCTGCAAGTTTGCTGCCACCCTCACGGCAAGCATTATAAATATCTTCTGAAGAGAAAAGCTTTTCGAGTTTTTCGAGGAAATCCTCTCTATTCTCCGGCTCATAATAGAGACCAGCTCCAAATTTCTCAATCATTTCGCGTGCTTCTCCATCAACGCCCAAGAGAATCGGGATACGCATGGATGCAGTCTCGAATATTTTTGACGGGATGACAGTCGTAAACAAAGGAGTACGACGGAGGTTTATCAATGCAGCGTCCTGCAATGCCACATATTTTACTACTTCGCACTTTGGGACAGCATCGACAAGAATCACATTCTTCACATTCTCCGTCTCAATCTTTGCCTTTATATTATCCCTTTCGGCGCCGTCACCCAATATCATCAGTATATAATCGTCCAATCCCTTGACACAATCGATGAGGAAATCAATTTTATGCGACATTCCCAATGTACCGACATATCCCAATATACGTTTGCCCTCCAACTTATACTTTTCGATCAAGTCTTTCGGTTTCTCCTGCGGGCGGAAAAGTTCGGTATTCGCACCGTTCTTCACAACAGAAATCTTTTCGGCAGGGATGCCTTTCTTGACTATCTCACGTTTGAAAGACTCTGTAACAACAACAATCTTGTCAGCAGAACGGTAACACCATATTTCTTCTTTGGAAAAATATTTAAGGACTACACTCTCCTTCATTGCTCCGACAGCCTTTATGGAATCGGGCCACAAATCCCGCACCTCCATAATCCAGGGCTTGCGTTTGAAGAAATGCAGCGTACGTCCCGAAAGTGCAGTAAAGAATTGGGGAGATGTTGCAACTATAATATCGCACTTTTGAAACAAGCCGGCAATGAATGAAGTAACTGAGAAACTGACGTAGTCAGCTATGCGCTTGATAAAACCTTTATTTGCAGCCATATAGCTCCACACACGAACCACCTTTATACCTGCCATGCTCTCTACCTTATACAGAGAGTTCTTGTAGCCGGGATAAACTATACCTGTAGGATAATTCGGAAAGCATGTTATTACAGTAACATCATGTCCCGACTTTACCCACTCCTTGCAATGCTCCAATGTGCGTGTTGCAGGCGCATTCACTTCGGGCGGGAAATTATCTGTCAAAAATAATATTTTCATTGCAGCTTTATCAAAAACAATCTACTACTGCGACTGTTACACATTATAATACTTACACATTATAATACTTGGAAGCAGTATATTCAGATAACGTAAATTTTTCAAAATTATTGCAAAGATAGCTCAATTCAACAGCAAATAAAAACAATTCCAACTGTTTTTTTCCAGCGTATAGCCTCTGTGGCAAAGTATGCCTGATTATGATTGCTTTAATTCAAAAAATTAACTACTTTCGCCTGAGAAATTCGATTTAAGCAAACGATGCTATGTATCCCGACACAATAACATTCCAAGAAATCATCAGTTGCCTCTATTGGATATATATGATAGCAGCAATCGTCACTTCGTTCCACGTAGTGCTGAACAACCGCATACCCATCAAGACAATGACATGGGTCATGGTGATACTTTCGTTTCCGTTCATCGGAATAATAATATACTTGATGTTCGGCAGAGACAACCGGCGCAGGCGTCTCATTGGCCGCCGCTTTCTCACTCAGATACAGAAAAAGAGCCTTCTCATGCACACTCATTGCGAGAAGCAGCTTGGAATACCCGAAAAATACTCCCGGCTGATACAATTCTTTGAAAATATTGCCGATGCCTATCCCACCGAAAAAAGCGAAATCGGGATAATATCGGACGGCAAAGAATTCTTCGGCCGTCTGATAGAAGAAATAGAGCAGGCGAAGGACCATATACATATACAATTCTACATATTCAGCGACGACGAGATTGGGCACAAAGTACGCAATGCACTCATGGCAAAGGCGGCTGAAGGCATAGAAGTGCGTCTTATCTACGACGATGTAGGCTGCTGGACTACAAGAGAGGAGTTCTTCGAGGAAATGCGCTGTGCAGGCATGTATGTCAAAGCCTTTCTTAAGATTCGCACACCCTTCTCGCCAAGCAAAGTCAATTACCGCAACCATCGCAAGCTTGTGATTATAGACGGCAAAAAAGCTTTCATCGGCGGCATGAATGTGGCAGACCGCTACATTGATGGCGGCAAGCGGGGTGAATGGCGCGACATCATGCTTTACGCCTGCGGCGAGGCAGTCTATGGCATGCAGACTTCGTTCCTTGTAGACTGGTACTTTGTCGACCGTTCGCTCATAAGCGGGTCGAGATACTACCCGCCGGCAGAAACTGACGGCAGGACACTCACCCAGACAGTGTCATCGAACCCGATAGGCAAATGGCGCGAAATGCTGCAGGGGATGGCATACGCCATTTCATGTACTCGCGACTACCTTTATATACAGACACCCTACTTCATGCCAAGCGACTATGTGCTCACCTCCATTCTCAACCTCGCCCTTGCCGGAGCCGATGTAAGGATTATGATACCTGAGGAGAGCGACAATATGATTACGCAGCACGCATCCCGTTCATATCTTGCCGATGTAATGTCGGCAGGAGTAAAAGTATATCTCTACCGGAAAGGCTTTCTGCACTCAAAGATGCTCGTCAGCGACGACATGCTCTGTTCGATAGGTTCGGCAAACATCGACTTCAGGAGTTTCGAGTGCAATTTCGAGATAAACACGTTTGTATATGACGAGAACATAGCCCGCAAACTGAAAGCCATATTCATGAACGACATGCGCAACTGCCGGCAACTGACATACAGAGAAATCAAGGAGCAACGCAACCTGCCGCAACGGCTCAGGGAATCTGTCGCAAGGCTATTCTCACCCATATTATAACAGAATCCCCATTGTCATTTCCAAAACAGTTTGCCACCAAATAGCGTAATTCACCCCATAATACCGTATTTTACCACTCCCGAATAGCTACAGCACATATATTTTGCAGAAATTCTAAGGTGAAATATTTTTGCACCCGGAATTTAATTTATACAGATACAAGATATATGAAAGCATTAAAAATTGGCAACCTCACAGCAACCACTCCTATTGTCCAGGGTGGAATGGGGGTAGGAATTTCCTTGTCGGGGTTGGCATCAGCTGTTGCCAACGAAGGCGGCATCGGCGTAATTTCGGCTGCCGGACTTGGAGTATTGTACAACGAATATTCGCACGATTACAGTGAAGCAGGCATTTGGGGAATGCGTCAAGAGATACGCAAAGCACGCGAAGCCTCAAAGGGCATCATCGGAGTAAACATCATGGTAGCCCTTTCACACTTCCCCGAACTTGTGAGGACTGCCATAGAAGAGAAGGTAGACATTATATTTGCCGGCGCAGGCTTGCCGCTCAACCTGCCGTCGTACCTCACAGAGGGAGCAACCACAAAACTGGCGCCTATCGTATCATCGGCACGTGCAGCAAAACTTATCTGCACAAAATGGTATTCTGAATACAAATATATTCCCGATGCAATAGTTGTTGAAGGACCGAAGGCAGGCGGACATTTGGGATTCAAGCACGAACAGATAGAGGATGAGAACTTTTCGCTTGAGAGCATAGTTCCGCAGGTTGTAGCAGAAGTCAAGAAATTCGCCGACCAGCACAACTGCACCATCCCCATAATTGCAGGTGGAGGCGTATACAGCGGCGAGGACATCTACAGAATCCTTTCATTGGGTGCCGACGCAGTGCAGATGGGCACACGCTTCGTTACCACCGAGGAGTGTGACGCATCGGAGACATTCAAACAAACATATATAAATTCAAGGAAAGAGGATGTACGGATCATACAAAGCCCTGTGGGATTGCCCGGACGTGCCATAGGCAACGTATTTCTGGAAAAAGTTGCTGACGGCTTGTGCCGACCCAAGAAATGTGCATTCAACTGCCTAAAGACATGCGACATAGAAAAGACTCCATACTGCATCATGCTTGCTCTGTACAATGCCTACAAGGGACGTATGGAACACGGATATGCTTTCAGTGGTGCAAACGCGTGGAGATGCGACAAGATTGTCAGCGTAAAAGAACTTATGGAATCGCTCAGAAAAGAATACAAGGAGTTTGCCGAGAAGCAATAAGAGCGGCAAGCCACAAGAAAACTGAAGAGGAGGTTGCAGATGGTGTCTCTGCAACCTCCTCTTTTATTGAATAGAAACGACAAAAAAACAAACAATTTCAAGAGACAGTGCAAAGGAGCGAAACGTAAGCCTGTTTACAAGTTTACAGTGAGTGCAGCCTATATTGTCAAAACAAAATTTAAACAGCGTCTTATATATTAAAATAAAATTCAAACAACTTTTGAAAATTGTTTATATCTTTGCCCTGGATAATCAATTATTCCGTATCTGATTGATACACAAATAGCGAACGCTATGTAGAAAGTTGTTGGTAACGATTTAGCGACAGTAGGATTGCACCAATCTTCTGCGTTATGCTTTATCAAACAACTCTGATACAAAAGTAGCCAAATTCCTTGATTGAGCAAAGAGTTTGGCTACTTTTGTAGTTATAATTCCATTTGATAGTCATAATTAGTCGTATTTCAGTCATAATTTTGGATTACGACTTC
>CAYWIE010000013.1:0-53653 GCA_964458275.1 uncultured Bacteroidaceae bacterium | reverse complement strand
GGCGCAGAGGGCGACCAATAGCAAAAGGGTGGTATGTAGAAGTTTGCGTAGCATAAGATAAAAATATAAATTCTGTCAAAAATCAATTACTGCTGCTTTGGATAATTACCAGAAAAACTGTGGAAATCATCAATAGAATCATAACGATAATTTAATACAGAATCACATTTAACCTCGTTTACATATATATATTCGTAATATGGAACTAACACGGCAGTATGACACTCTATCATTCCAGAATATTTAAAAGAAGGAGATGCTGGACTGCCATTTGCGTCGGAGAATGACATTAGGACCCCGCTACCATGTCCCATTTCTATTTGTGCACTTAAAGACAATGTTCCTTGAACTGATGAAGAGTTTGTATGCCAAGTAATCAAAACTCTTGTCAGAGTATTTGGTTCTACACCACAAGAGATATTTAATTCGTGAGTAAACGTACCAGTATATACGACCGTTTCTCCTGACGGGGGCGCAGCCATAAGCATTATATCATCGATGGAAGAATCATTCATTAGCAAAGAATCATTTGATGTTTCATTTACAAGATCTGCCCTTGTGTTGATTCTATTAGCTTTAGTTTTCTGTTTAGAAGAAAGATGCTCCTCTAACTTCGTAAATATATCAGCGGAAACTAAATCTATATTTACTTTCTCATCTATTATAACTTGTGTTCCATACTTCTCCCCTATCTCATCTAAGCGGGTCTGCACCTCTTCGCGGGTCATATACGAAGAAGATGTTGCTGAGCGAGTACCTGCATTGATGTCAAGGGCATCACTGTCGTTACTGCATGCTACAAAAAAGCATGCTACAATTGCACTGAAGAGTGCTGAAAGAATAGTTTTTCTTTTCATTTTGTAAAAACTAAGTTGTTTAAAGTTAAATAAAACATTATTGGTTGCCAATCCTTTTTAGTTCGTATTTCACGTTGTTCAATATTATATCTATCTTTTTCGATGGTACTTTTATTTTCTTGTTTAGAATTTCTTTACCTACCTTTAGCATCTGTTCTGTATCGCCGAGTTGATTGTATATCTTGAATAGTTTGTACAAAGGAATAAAGCGATTAGGGCACATGTTGCATGCCTGTATATAATGTTTCTCAGCCTTGCCGAGTTCGCCGACAAACATATAGCTGTTGGCAAGCAGTATCTCAAGGTCGTAGTTTGCGCTTACTGAATCGCATCTTTCGGCTACACTTATTGCTTGTCCGTACTGTTTTTCGTTGTATAGCAATGTTGCGTAGCTGTATAGAAATTCTGAGTTGTTACCGTATCTGTTTTTCAGTTTGTCGAATATGGCAAGCGGTACTGTCTTGTTCTTTCCGGTTTGGTATGTTTCTACGGCCTTTTCCCACTGGTGGCGATAGTTGTAATTGCTGACGATGATGAAGATTGATACGGATGCGGATATAATGATTATACCTTTTATGCTTCTGTTTGCTCTTAAATTACTGTTGCATACAAACAACAGCATGGCTATATACATTATGTTCCATGTAAAGGATTGCGAGAGGGGATAAGAGAACATCATCCATATTGCGAGCATGGTTGCTGTCAACAAGAATGTATGACTTTCGTTGCTGTTTTCTTTTTGTTTGCGGTATGCAAGTATGAATGTCAGCAATAGTATTGCTGCTATCGCAGGCAAGCCGTAGTTTATTGCTATATGGATATATTCGTTCAATGGGTGGCGCATGTTGTCGGCAAGCATCGCTGCCTCTTCGTCGTTGTTGTTTCTGAAATACTCTGCCTGAAAGTCCATGTAGTTTTGAGAAAAGCCTTTACAGCCCCATCCTAAAGGTTTTTCTTTTATCATTTCCAATGAACGTTCAAGTATGAATTGTCTGCCGGCGGTGGATTCGCTTTTTACAAGGAGCAACGATGATGCTGCTATTATGATTATTGCAAGTGTTGCTCCGAATAGATATTTTGCTTTGAAGCGGAATGTTTTCCAAAGAGTGTATATGCCGCATACTATCATGCAAATGATGCCTGTACGCGACTGGCTCATTGCAACTGCGGTGATACTTAATAGATATAGTGTAAGAATTGTTGCTTTCTGGATTTTGCTCTTGTTGGGGTAGAAATATAGCAGTGCCGGCATGCATAGTGTTATTGCCATTGCTAAGACCGAGGGGTTTTCGAATGTTCCTATAATCGGATGTATGTTGCGACCGATTGTCAATGAATATACAACTTCTATAATACCGAAAAGTGCTGTTACCAACAAGGTGGGTTTTAGTATAGCATTGCATTTAATCTGATTCGCTAAGAGCGTGTTTATCGCTATTAACAATGCAATGATTATGGGGCAGATATATTCGCTATGGTATTGCTCGCTAAAGAGTCTCAATGCATATGTATATGACAGAGCAAGCAATATGATGTTTATTGCCGGGAGTGATTTGGTGTATATGCTTTGGCTCTTCATCTTTCTTACTCGTTTACAAAGCTCTGTTTGCCGTTTTCGTCAAAGACAAATGGTGATTCTTCTTGTCCTGTTGTTATATTTTTCAACCAATAAAGGCTTCCTGCCTGTACGCTGTCGAAGCTGAGATAATGGGCGTTTGCTTGTTTTCGGGCTATTTGCTCCCAGCCGGTGGTTGCCCATTTGTAGAGGATATATTCGTGCTTGGGGAATATGTTGTTCTCGGCATTGAGGGGGGCGAAGCGTACTTTTGTCATATGGCGTTGTTCGTCGAAACGTAGGTCTACGCATGATGTGGCGCTTATTGTCTGCATGTTTCCGTCATTTTCGGCACGGCGCAGGAATTCTTCTTCGGGTACGTCTCTGAAGCAGACGTACTTGGTTGTATCGTTTTCTGCATTTGGGAGTATAGGCAGGGCGGGTGCTGCAAGTGAGTTGCTGTATCCGTATGATTCGGGTGCGAGGAAATAGACTTCGGAGAGGTTAAGCCAATCGTGGCTGCCTGTCTGTATGCGGTAGTATTTGTATGGGCGGTCGCTTTTCAATGGCAGGTCTTGCAACTGCGGTTCGGGAAGAAAATCTATCGTGGCTAATGTGTCGCAATCGCTGTAATCGTAATTGTCGGAGGCTATCACGTGTATTCCGACCATCTTTTTTATGCGTTCTTTTGTTGACTGCTTTACCGGGTATTTGCGTGTGCATATGCCGTTGACGGTTTTGTTGCTGTAGGTGCCATATTCTGTATGTCTGTAGCCTTTGCGCTGGCTTGGGTCGCTTTTCAGCATGAATGGTGGTGCGAAGGGAGTGATTCTGCCGTTATTGTACGTTACCGGGAAATAGAGCCTGTCGAGCATTACGTTGTCGAAACTGAATGAATCTGTGCTTTTCTTGCCCCACGTAACAGGTATAAGCATGCCTGTGCTGCTGAAGGATGCAAGATAGGCGACGGGGTATTCTTTGTCTCCGCGATACTTGATGTTGTGTTTGACTATGGGATTTGCTTCGCTTGATACATCTTCGCACAGTTGCTTCAACGTGGAGGGTATGAGGCTGCTCTGCTTGCAGCTGGCTACTATGGAATTTTCGGGTATGGAGAAAGAATAGCGATGGATGTTCATGAAGCGTTTTTTCTTCATGTATTCTTCATTGGTGCCTTCGTACAGCCATTCCGGGTCGTAGAATTTCCAACTGCCGTCCTTGTCCATTGAGACACAGAATACGTGCATTCCGTTTAGGTCTTGGTAGGCGAGGTTCACTGCTACATATGTAGGGATGCCTATAGAACGGAATATGCCTGCGCACAGGTATGCCATGTCGTAGCAGTCGCGTGCTTCTTCGTAGAATACGCAACTGAGACCGGGATTCATTGCCGGACCGTACTTGAAACTGCCGAGATAGCGATGGGTGTTGAGCATCGTTGTATGGTAAAGTTTCAGGTAGTCGGCAAGGGACTCGCAGCCTGCGCTTGTGAAATACTTCCCGAACCGTGAATGGAATTCTGCATTGTTGTTCAGATGTCTGTAGCCGGGGATTGTGCGGTAGGGCAAAAGGTATTCGCAAAATTCATCGAATGAGAGATTTTCTGCATAGGGGGATGTTTCCCACATTTCGAAAGCGTGGTCTATGTGTTCTATCAGGAATTTTGCATCTATTTCTTTATAATCGAGATGGAATCTGTTGCTGTATTTCACTGAATCGTATTCCAATTGTCCGAGACTTCTACAATACTCTTTGCCGGCATTGTCAATCCGGAGTTTTGTTTCATCGGACAGTATCTCTTTGTGCGACAGACCTTTCACGTCGCTGTAATATGCAGCATCTGCTTCGCGAGCAAGAGAGTCTATACGGTTGTCAAGGTATTCGATTTTACCATACGAGGCGTGGTATTTCATATTGTCTATCAGGAAGCATGCTGCACGGTATTTCTTGCGTTCGCCGCTGTTCTTGTAGTGTGCAAGTACTTGCTCTAATTCGGCACGGTTGTCGCCTGCGAGTGAAAGGGTTTTGTTGACTCCTTCTTGGTTGACGCAGGATAGTATAATGAGATTTATTATTAGCAGTATGAATGTAGTTGCTGTTTTCATACCATTATGACTATTTAAAATTAAAAAGGTTTAATTGACAACTGAAATGTTAACGATATTGCAAAAGTAACATACTATATGCAAATAAATTAGAGGCACCAGCCTTATTTAGATAATTCTATATATTCCTTAATTATTCTAAGGTAAAATGATAGAAAAAAACTGGCCTAAAGAACATATTCATCGGGGTAACAAAGTTTCAATAATATTTTTTCTCTTACATCATCAAATATTTTAATGTAAGTTCGATATAAAAATATATAAGAAGTTGTTTGAATTTTATTGGGAAATGTTTCTAAATTTGCGAAAGTAAAATCACATTATCGGTAGTCTGAATGAGGTTCTGATTAATCGCTAATAATATATTGAATTTATCCCCCTCTAAACTATATGTACAATTACCACATCCTTGCAATCGACGACAATGAGGCACTGCTTCAGACATTGAAGATAATACTGAAAAAGGAATTTGCCGTAGTAGGGACAATATCGCGCCCCAATCTTATTGCAGCCATACTCGACGGAGGGAATGTCGACGCCATACTGCTCGACATGAACTTCGACAAGGGCAAGCTCGATTGCGAAGAGGGACTCTTCTGGCTCGACACAATAAAACAGCGTCCTAATCCTCCGGCAATAATACTGATGACTGCTTTCGGCGACATTGACATTGCTGTGCGCGCCATGAAGAACGGAGCCGACGACTTTGTAACAAAACCGTGGAACAACAGCGAACTAATAGAAAAGATTGTTGCTGCCATAGAAAAGCGCAAAAGCGCTACCCTCCCGCAAACGGCTGAGGAGAAGAGGGAGGAAGAGAACAGTGAAACTTCCACACTGAAGGAACTCGAAAAAGAGAGACTGCAAAGAGTGCTCAAAGAGACAGGACGCAACATAACCAAGAGTGCCGAGATACTGGGAGTATCGCGCCGCACACTATACAACAAGATAGAGAAGTATGGCATATAGCAATTTCCGTTTACAGCTTGCATTGTACATCGTTGCCATTATAGCATGCACCGGGACAATCACCCTTTTGGCAATGAACGGAGCCGACCTGCTGTGGCTGCTGCCGCTGTTTGTCGCGTTGCTGCTGTTCGTTTCAAGCATTGCCAGACTCGCAAGCCACCCGTTGAAGGTGGTCAAGATGTTTCTGCTCGCAATACGCAGCAACGACCACATGATAAGGATGCCCGCCGTAAAGGACCGCATGTTGCAGGATATGTATGACAACATGAACAAGATATTGTCCCACTATCACGATAATGAACTTTCGATAGAGACAAAGAAACTCTATTTCGAACGTATCCTGCGCATAATGACACACGAGATACGGAACACTGTAACCCCCATCGTTACATTGTCGGACTACTACATTGACAATGCAGACAGCATGACGCAGGAGGATATAAAGGAGGGAATAACAATAATAAACAAGCAGAGCAAAAGCATAAAGCAGTTCCTCGATTCGTATCACACACTCACCCATCTGCCACCGCCTGTGCCTGTGAAAATTTCCATCCCCGAACTATTCAACGAAATGTACCGGCTCTTCAAGAAGGAGTCGGAGAACGTGAAACTCACAATACACTACCCGAACATGCACATTACTGCCGACAACTCAGAGATACGCATCGTTCTCAGCAACCTGCTGCGCAACGCAATAGAGTCGGCTGCGGCATACAAGGACGGCAACGTTGAACTGCGTGCTACGATATGCGACAATTCGCCACAGATAACCATCACAGACAACGGCAGCGGAATACCTCAGAACCGCATCGAGGACATATTCTTTCCTTTCTATTCGACCAAAGAGCATGGAAACGGCATAGGGCTCTGCATCAGCCGCCATATAATGAGACTGCATGGAGGAGACCTCATCGCCGAAAGCTATCCGGAAAGCCGGCACACCACCTTCACAATGAAATTCGACACAATCCGGCAGTAAACCTCATCACTCAAAATCCCGCACTTGTAAAAAAGCACATCATCCAAGAACCAAACTGCCAGCAGTTTGTTATATCAGTAACCGGATAACCTGCCGAATGCGCATAACCCTACATTGTAGAGTGAGAAGCAGGTTATCGCGGTTGTCTAATATAATTAGGAAGAATATGAAAATAGAGAACATCATAGGGCGGGAGATAATAGATTCGCGCGGTAATCCGACCGTCGAAGTGGAAGTCATACTGCAAAATGGTACTCACGGCGTAGCCTCAGTGCCTTCGGGTGCATCCACGGGAACACACGAAGCTGTAGAACTACGCGACAAAGAGAAGTCGCGCTTTCACGGCAAAGGTGTGCTAAGGGCTGTGGAGAATATAAACGAGAAACTTGCGCCGCTGCTTGTTGGCGAATCTGCACTGAAGCAGAGAAAAATCGACGAAGCAATGATTGCTTTCGATGGCACAAGCAACAAGAGCAAAATAGGAGCAAACGCCATTCTTGGCGTCTCGCTTGCAGTGGCACACGCAGCGGCAAACATGCTGCATCTCCCGCTCTTCCGTTATATCGGCGGTGTAAATGCACACGTCATGCCCGTGCCCATGATGAACATAGTAAACGGAGGTTCACACTCAAGCGCACCCATCGCATTTCAGGAGTTCATGATACGTCCTGTGGGGGCAGAGGATTTTCACGAGGCTGTACGCATGGGGTCAGAGATATTCCATGAACTCAAGCAACTGCTAAAAAAACGCGGACTGAGCACAGCCGTAGGCGATGAGGGCGGATTTGCTCCCGACTTCAGCGGCATAGAAGACACACTCTCCACCATTGTTGCAGCCATCGAAGAGGCTGGCTACACTCCGGGACGGGACATCACCATTGCCCTCGATTGCGCCTCGTCGGAGTTCTACAAAGACGGCATATACGATTATTCCAAATTCGACCGTTCGGGCATTCGCCGTACATATACCGAACAGGCCGACTATCTGCAATGGCTAATAGACGAGTATCCGATAGACTCAATAGAAGATGGAATGGCAGAAGATGACTGGAAAGGGTGGGCATTGCTTACCTCACGCATCGGCAAGCGTTGCCAACTTGTGGGAGACGACCTGTTTGTGACCAACCGCAAGTTCCTGCAACGCGGAATAGAGAACAGCTGCGCCAATGCCATTCTAATAAAGCCTAATCAGATAGGCACCCTCACCGAAACACTCGACACGATTGAGTTTGCCAAACGCAACGGATATGCAACCATCATCAGCCATCGTTCGGGAGAGACAGAGGATGTTACAATTGCAGAACTTGCCGTTGCCGTGAATGCGGGACAGATAAAAAGCGGCTCCATGAGCCGAAGCGAACGCATCGCAAAATACAACCGCCTGCTTCATATTGAAAGCTATTTGAGATAAGGCAGATAAAGGAAATGACAAACTCGTTTATAGGAGTTTATCATTTCCTTTATCGGTTTTCACATTAGAACAATGTCAATTCCTTTCCTCGATACAATATGCGTAAATGACATCGTTATATTCTACATACATTTGCAGTACCCCGTCATTCTGCAACCTGAGCCTTACTCGGCACCTTAACCCATCCTTGTCAATGCAACACAATGTGTAGGACTTGCCATTGTCATCGCTGCTCTGCCCCATTTCGTCGTAAATATCAAATTCCTGAATGGTATTGCTGTAGATATTAATGACTCTTCTATCAAAGCTCATGGAAATCAAGCAATTCGACGATTCCCAATCGGTCCACTTCGACCAATTTCCATATTTATCTTTCGCCTTATAGCAGAAGTCCGTAGAATAATATTTAAGCGTTTGGGCATTTGCAATCAATACCACTCCAAACAAAAATGCCAATGTCAAGAATATCGACCTTTTCATAACAAATTTATTTATAGTTAAACATCAAAAAATCCATTTGCGGTCTGTTTTAACTATAAAAAGAAAGCGCAGACCCTCGCCATACGCCTCTTGGCTCACCACAAGCCATTACAAACTATGAGAGTAGTCTACGCTTATAGCGTACACTCTCAACGTTTGTAACATATTGCTCGTTCATTTTCCGAGGTGGTGATTCAGAGGCGATTGAGCAAATTTTTCCGAATGTCTTGTATTCGGGCACCCGAATACATTGCAAAGATAGTGCAAGCCGGGCGCAATACAAAATAAACTTGTTTGTTTTTATAGCCGAGACGAAGCCTATATTCTATAAATACACTACAAGCCAAGCGCTATACAAAATAATTCCCGTTAAGTTTTATTATTTAAGAATAAAAACATTAACTTTGCAATCACAGTAATAAGTCACAAACAGCATTAAAACAGAAACACCATTATGCTTACACTTGACAAAATCTATCATGCAGCATACGTTCTCCAGAACGTTATCAGACGCACAGACCTTATTCATGCGCCCAAAATCAACCCGGCAAGCAACATCTATCTGAAGCCCGAAAACCTTCAGCTGACCGGTTCGTTCAAAATCAGAGGCTCATACTATAAGATTTCGCAGCTCTCCGATGAGGAAAAGGCAAAAGGCGTTATTGCCTGCTCGGCAGGTAACCACGCACAAGGCGTAGCCCTCGGTGCCACCAAGAACGGACTCAAGAGCATCATCTGTCTACCCAGCACTGCTCCTATCTCAAAAGTGGAGGCAACAAGAAGCTACGGTGCAGAAATATGTCTTGTAGACGGTGTGTACGACGATGCTTACCAGAAAGCGTTAGACCTGAAAGAGGAACACGGATACACATTCGTGCACCCCTTCGACGATGTATCGGTAATTGCCGGACAAGGCACAATAGGTCTTGAGCTTATCAACCAATTGCAGAATATCGACGCTGTAATCGTACCCATCGGTGGCGGTGGACTTATTTCGGGTGTGGCATACGCAATAAAATCACTCAATCCCAGCATAAAAGTCTACGGTGTGCAGTCAACCGGCGCACCCAGCATGTTCAACTCAATCAACAACCGCAAGATTGAGCGTCTGAAATATGTTTCGACCATTGCAGACGGCATTGCAGTTAAAGAGCCGGGAGTAAACACCTACGAATTCTGCAACAAATATGTCGACGACATAGTAACCGTTACAGACGACGAAGTATCATCTGCAATCCTCAGCCTCATCGAGCAGCAGAAACTCATTGCCGAAGGAGCAGGAGCAGTATCTGTGGCAGCTGCAATGTTCAACAAAGTGCCCATCGAAGGCAAGAACACCATCTGCCTTGTATCGGGAGGAAACATCGACGTGAACATCCTCGACAGAGTAATCAAACGCGGTCTGATGACATCGGGACGCGCCTGCGTTCTCACCGTAGAGCTTATCGACCGCCCCGGACAGCTGATGAAAGTATCGAAAATCATATCAGAGAACGGCGGCAATGTCATCGGTGTACACCACGAACGTTCAAATGCAAACATGGACATCAACGGATGCTTCCTGCGCATTAACCTCGAATCGCGCAACTTCGAGCAGATAGAAAACATTAAGAAAGCCCTCACAGACGAAGGCATTCGCATTTGTCAATAAAATCATTAACCATAAACAACTACAATCATGTTAAAGAAAGTTCACACAGACAACGCACCTCAAGCAATAGGTCCCTACTCACAGGCTATCATCTGCGGCAATATGCTCTTTACATCGGGTCAGATAGCAATCAACCCCGCAACAGGCGAAGTTGAGGCTACAGACATCGAAGGTCAGACAAAACAGGTGATGAAAAACCTCGAAGCAGTACTCACAGAAGCCGGCACATCGTTCGAGAACGTAGTGAAGACCACCTGCTTCCTCAAAGAGATGAGCGACTTTGCTGCATTCAACAAAATCTACGGCGAATCATTTACAAGCAAACCCGCCCGTTCATGCGTAGCTGCAAAAACTCTTCCCAAAGACGTCCTTGTTGAAGTAGAAGTAATTGCTGTAATTAAATAAAAATCACTTGCCACAATAAATTTAACCACTTTTCTTGTCTATTCTGAAAAAAAAATCTAACTTTGCAAGCCGAAAAGCAATCTTGCATAGATTAGTAAACATAAAATTTATATATAACGATGAAAAGAACATTTCAACCCTCTAACAGAAAGAGAAAGAACAAGCACGGTTTCCGTGAAAGAATGGCGACAAAGAACGGTCGTCGCGTATTGGCAGCCCGTCGAGCAAAAGGACGCGCTAAGCTGACAGTTTCAGACGAGTACAATGGAAAGAAAAAATAACAAACAACTTCCAAGTAAAGCGGCTGTGTCAAATCCTTGACACAGCCGCTTTACTTTATGCATCGCTCTACAAGAGCGATTGGCACAGTTTTCAGATTCAAATGAACTTCTCGCGTTTCTGCAAGTTAAACAACCCAAGCATCATCCACACAATGCTGCCCACAATAAGGAATATACGGTTTTTAAGCACTGTATCGCTCCATATAACCGCATGTATATTCTCAGGCATTGTCAAAGGATTGAGCGTAACATCCCACATGCTGTTTTTTGTCAAGCCTGTCGAGAGGAACACAGCCAATATTCCGCAAATGATGATAAGTATTGCCGTAGCATTTCCGTTGCGGGTAACTGTGGAAAAGAAGAATGCAAGATTTCCCATAAACAACACAGGGAACATCAATTGATAGGCAATCTCGAACTGATTGACCGGATACATAAGGTATTTGGCTATCCAGGCATATATTACCAATATGAAAAATATCTCAAAGTAAATGAGGACAAGCCTTGCAAACCACACTTTATACTTATAGTCCGGAATACCGAAGAGAATCTCCAGGATGCGGTTGTCGGCATCGTTCTGTATGCCGAATACTGCCGGATAGAATATCAGCAACAGCGACGGGAAAAAGAGGAAACGGTACACATGCTCATCTCCGGGAAGTTCGCCACGATAGGCACTGTCGAACATAAAGTAACCGAACAGTACAAATGCCGCAAGGAGGAACCAAATGAATTTTCCTCCGAAGATAATCTTCATATTGTAGACCGACAAGCGGAAATATGCTTTGCAAATGTTTAATATGTTCATAATTCTTTTTTGTTACATATTCTTAAGCAGACAGAGATAGGCATCTTCGAGGTTCGCCTCTACCCTTTCGGCATTCTTGTATGGCTTTTCGGGTGAAATATAGCGTACCCTTATCTTGTCGCCATTCATCATGTTGTTCACAATCAGCTTCTCGTCGAGTGTATCGAACTTGTCGGGTTCAATATCAAATACCCATACCTTGTTGTCGGCAAACTTAATCATATCAAGCGGATCGCCATAATATTTCAGTTCACCGCGGTTAATTACCGCTACCTGATTGCACGAACTTGCAATATCCTCGATGATGTGTGTGGAGAATATCACAATGCGGTCGCGGCTAAGTTCCACAAGCAGATTGCGGAAGCGTATGCGCTCGCGCGGGTCGAGTCCTGCGGTAGGCTCGTCGACAACAAGTATCCGCGGCAGATGCAACAATATTAGGGCAATGCCGATACGTTGCTTCATACCACCTGAGAAAGAGCCTATCTTGTGGTCCTTACGCTCATACATGTGCACTGCCTTAAGCACATATTCGAGACGCTCATTTCGCACCACCGGGTCGGTGATACCCTTAAGCATAGCCTGATAGTCGAGGAATTCCCACGATGTCATGCTCTCATACATTCCGAACTCCTGAGGTAGGAATCCGATGAGCCCCTGCAGCTCTTCGCGGTACTCATTTGTGTTGAGTCCGTTAATCCAGACTGTACCATAGCTCTGTTCGAGAATACCGGTGATGATGCGCATCATGGTTGACTTGCCGGCACCGTTGGGACCAAGCAAGCCGAACATACCTGTCTTAATCTGGAATGAGACACCCTTAAGCGCCATAAACGGTGTGCGGCGCTTGCCGATGATAGGAATGCTCTTTATTGCTATATAGAGACTTCTTCTTGTTTCGGCGAACCTGCCGGTGAGACGTTCCACATTAATTCTGTGGACATAGAGATAGTCTGAGGTAAGTTTCACCGCAATGCCCAATGCCCACAAGAGGCCTATAACCACTGTAGCAGGCACATTGTCGATGCCGTCCGAAATAATCATCAGCGTCAGCAGGGGGAGCAGCAAGGAAACGGCCTTATGCATTATGTTCACAATGCCTTTATGATGGCTGATGTTGTATTTAAGGTATTCCCTGATCTTTTTCCACAGGTCGTAGAATCCGGCACACACTGCAAACGACAGCATAATTATCCAGAATTTGTTCTCAAGGTAGCATGTTACCATATACAGCAGGAAGAGATATATGACAACCTGCCACAGCACCGGAACAAAGTCTTTGAGACGGTGGAACTCGCTGTGCAGCCCCAATCGTTTGCGCAGCTTTATTCCGCTCTCCCACTGCCGGGTGAATTTATTGGACCAATCATATATCTTCACAAGATTGCGTATCTCTATAACTATCGGCTCATTCTCGTCAATGATTTTCTTGTCAGCCATACGCACAGATGTCCTGATGAAGTATGTAACACCGGGAATAAGTACTGTCAACGCTATAATATACAGCAGCTGTACAAAGATGCCGCTCACATAGAAATAGATGTAGAACACCCCGAAAAGATATATTGCCAGATGCAGCAGATGGATGGGACGGCTGAGCGAACGGTACCATTTGAGTATGTTCTCCAGCGACAGGCATACCGTCGGGATGAGTATCAATGTCAGCAGAGCCGAGAATGAAAGACCGCCGATGACTGTTACCGCAAACGGTGCTCCTATAGCTCCCGCATAGTCTGCATCGCCCATTGCCATAGGCAGCATGGCTATTACGGTGGTGGCTGTGGTGATAAGTATCGGACGCAGACGGGAATATCCGCTGGTGATGAGCGCACGGTTGCGGTTATATCCTCTGCGACGCAATATATTGGAATAGTCTATGAGTATGATACCGTTGTTCACCACCACTCCCAACAGGATAAGGAAACCTGTCATGGTGTTGGCATTCATCAGGCTGTTGCCGGTGATGAAGAGACCGAGCAATGAACCTATTGCTGCCAACGGTATTGTAAAGAGCAGCACAAAGGGAGTTGTCAAGGACTCGAACACCGATGCCAATATCATGAATATAAGTATCAGCGACGCTATTATCAGGAAGTTGAATTCGCTCAATGACTCCTCAGTGCGCACCGTTTCTATCGCAATGCCTCCCGGCAGGGTGTAACCGGCAATAAGCTGGTCAATCTCGTCGCGATAGCCGTTGAGCACATCCTTGGGAAGGTCCTCGCTCTGGGTTATTCCATAGAAGATGGTTATCTCGCGGTCGCGGTTGACACGGCGTATGCTCGAAATATCACGTGTGTATTTGATGGATGCAATCTGCTGCAATTCGTGCAATCCGCCGTTTGCATCGGGAATCATCACTCTACGAAGGTCTTCTACCGTCTTCTGGATTTTCTTCTGCCTCTTCTCCTCCTCTTCGCTGAGATTCTCTTTTATGACTATCGCATATTCATCCTCGTTCAATTTCAGATAGCTGTTCGTACTCAGCTCTTTGTTGAGCGAACTGAGGCCGTTGGTTATGTTCTGCCTTGTTATGTTGTACGATGCAAGCAGAATAGGGTCGAAGACAAGATGTATCTCGTTGCGTCTGCCGGGATTGGTTGCCCAGTTCCATGCAACAAAATCCATTTCGCGCAGATTGTAGCGTATATTGTCGGCAATGATGTCCATCATATCAAAGTCGGAACCTTTGATGACTATGCGTTCACTGTTGTCGCCCACTCCAAGTACACTCATAAAACGGTTCATGGTTGATGCCGCACTGCTCTGGCCGCTGTTCGACGAACCAGTTGTTATGCGTATGTCCACGTTCGGCAGCTGCATCAGCTTATTCAGTTCTTCGATAATGGTGGAAATCTTCCGGTCGCCGTTTTTGTGATAATCATCCTTGAGCACCAATGTTATTGAGGCTGCATCCTCCTGTATGCGGCAAATCACCTCCTTCTTTTCGGGGAAACTGTCGAGTTTCTCTTCGAGTATGGCGACCATGCGGTCCGAGTATTCCAATGTACTCGACGAGGGCATTGTCAACGTCATGTTCACTCTGTCGGCATTGATGGGCTTGCTGCTGTCTGTGTTTGTAGAAAGCACTATGAGCCACATTGATATAAGCACCACCACACAACCGGTTATACAGATTGCAGGCTTGCGGAGGCTTGTCTTAAGCAGCACAGTGTATATCTGCAAGGGACGCAGGTTTATGGAGAGCTTTTCGTGGAACACGCTCTTTCCCTTGTTTCTCTTCAGCATCACATATGTTGCCATGGGGATAAACAGCAGAGCCACTGTCAGCGAAAAGACAAGGGTTGCTATGATGGAGATGCCGATATGCTCGCCTATCAGCCGTATGAAAACCTCTTCGGAAAAGAGGAACGGCAAGAAGACCGTAATTGTAGTGAGCGTAGAGGCAAGAATGGACTTCCACACCTCGCGGGTTCCTTGCGTAACCGCCTGTTCAGCACTCTTTCCATGCGTGAAGAGACGATATATATTTTCGAGAACCACTATGCTGTTGTCGAGCAGCATACCTATCGCAAGTGCCATACCTACAAGCGTCAGGCTGTTTATGGATATATTGTAATAGTAGAAAAGGTTGAATGCTGCCAATATCGACACCGGCATAGAAAGAGCGATGAAAAAGACGAGGTGTATATTGCGCAGGAAGAACCACAGCACCACAATGGCAAGCAATGCGCCGCTTATGCCGAGTTCTACAATCTGGTCTATGTTTTTCTCTATCTCATCAGCCGAGTTCGACTGTATAATCAGTTCTATCTCATGCGGGAGGAATTCCTGGTTGAGTGCTTCGAGGCGCTTTTTTGTCCTGTCGGAGAGTTCGAGAAGATTGACCTGCGCATCGTTGACAAGCGCAACGGATATTGCCTCTTTTCCATTTACTCGGCTGAGTGTAGTCTCGTCTTTCATGTCAAAGAAGATTTCCGCCGCATCCTTCAGGTATACCGGTCCCGGAGCAACTATGACATTCTCTATTTCGGATATGTGGTCGTAGTTGGCATCAAGATGAACATAGTACCGCACATCGGGGGCGTTTATGTAACCGAGGAATGTACGCTCCTGATTGTATTGTCCCAATATGTCCCTGATGCGTGCAGGGGTAAGCTTCAACGCCGACAATGCATCCTCGTTGAAGCGTATCTCTATCGCCTTTTCACGTCCGCCGTATACGTTTACGGCTGCTACACCGTCGATGTTTTCGAGCTGCGGCTTTATATCCTTGTCGACAATTGCGCGCAATCTGTCAACTCCGCCTGTGCCACGCACCTGCAAGGTCATGAAGTTGTTGTTCACGCCGTTTATGTTTGCCCTTTCGATGTTCACGGTAAAGCCTTCGGGCAAAGTGGGGACTACGCTGTTTACCTTCTCTTGCAGCTTAAGGGTGGTATATTTGAGGTTCATCCCTTTCTTGAAGTTGACGCGTATCTCTCCCTGCCTGTTCCTTGCAGTTGCCTCAATGCTTTCAACGCCCTCGATGGTGCTGATTACACCTTCGAGCGGAATTACACCCTGCGACTCCATATATGCCGGAGTTACATCCTTGTCAGATGATATATGGATGAACAGCATCGGCAACTCTGCATTGGGCAGAATCTCCACTTTCAACTGCTTATAGGAGACATATCCCAGAAGGGAGATGGCTATAAACAGCATGCATATGGTAATCTTTCGTTTTATAATGAAATTCATCTGTTCGTCTTTTATGCTTTACTTTTGAACGAGGCTTTCATCTGCTCAAAAAGAGAATATACGCAAGGTATCACAATGAGGCTCAACAGGGTTGATGTTACAAGACCTCCGATTACGGCTATTGCCATAGGCGCGCGCAACGACGCTCCGTCGCCGAAAGCTATTGCCATCGGCAAGAGAGAGAGGATGGTGGTGATGCTTGTCATAAGGATAGGTCTTATACGCTGCTGTGCAGCCTCCACTATTGCTTCGGTAAGTGGCATACCTTCATCTTTCAGCTGATTGATTCTGTCGACAAGTATAATGGAGCTGTTCACTGCAATACCGGAGAGCATTATTATACCAATGACACCCATGATGTTTATCGTTGTTCCCGTAATGAAGAAGAGCAATATGGCACCCACCAATGCAAGAGGTATTGTCAGCAGAATGGTAAAGGGATGCAGCAACGACTCGAACTGCGATGCCATGACCATATATACCAGCACCACTGAAAGTACAAGTGCAAAAATAAGTCCGCCCATCGACTCCTGACGCTTCTCCTCTTCGCCGGTGATGTTTATCGAGTAATTTGCCGGCAATTCTATCGACTTGAGGATTGCACGGATATCCTCAGAGACCTTGCTCAGAGAGTACCCCTCTTCGAGGTTGGCTGTAACTTTGGCTATGCGGCTCTGGTTGCGGCGGAAAATCTCTTTCGGCGCCACATCACGACGGATGTCGGCAAGTTCTGCGAGACGGAACTGCTTCGATTCGCTTGTAATTACAATCTCGTTGAGCTGGGACAAAGGTATTTCGGGAACCTTTATCATAATGTCTCGCATTTCGCCTTTGTAATCCATCTGTCCCGCACTCTTTCCCGACAGCTGTTCCTGAATCTGGGTAACGATTGTGGTTACGTTGAGATTGTTCATTCCTGCAAGAGCGCGGTTTACGGTTATCACTATTTCGGGTGCCCCGTCCTCTATCGAGTTGCTCACATTGAAGAGTCCGGGAACGCCTTTTGCAAGTTCGCTCGCCTGCGCTGCAATATCGGCAATTTCGTCGAGCTCTTCGCCCTTTACCTCTATCACCACAGGTGCCTCTTCGCCGCCCATGAGTGCGCCCAACGAATTGCGGTCCTGCATAAACGAAAGTTCAAGCCCTTCGATATTTGCAGTGTTCGCGAAGAGTTCCTCCATCAGTTCCTCAGGCGTGTATTTAGAGTCGGGCGAGAGTATCACCTTCAACGATGCGGTATTGTCGCCTGAGAATATGTTGCTTCCCGAACTGTATCCGGGTCCTATGTGGCTGTATATGGTACAGAGCGAATCCTGTGTGATGGAATAGATGAGATTCTCGATTGATTCCACTGTCGAGGCTGTACGTTCGAGGCGTGTACCCTCCTGCATCCTTACCTCGATGCTGAAGGAGTTGTTCTCTGACTTCGGCATGAACTCAGCTCCGATAAACGGCAGCAGACAATATGTTCCGCAGACAAGCAGCAGCGAGAGTCCTACTACCAGCCAGCGTCTATTAAGAATGGCACGCAGCATTTCGGAATAACCTTTTATGCTTACGGATGATTCTGCATGAGTCTTTTTGGTCTCTTTCTTCTTGCGGAACATTTTCTCGTACAGCGTAGGTATTACCAGAATGGCTACAAACAGCGAAGAGACAAGAGAGAATGTTACCGTCCATGCCTGGTCCTTGAACAATTCTCCCGACACGCCATGCAGATATACGATAGGCAGGAAAACCACGATAGTTGTGAGCGTAGACGCTGTTACAGCTCCACCAACTTCACTTGTGCCTTGTATAACCGCATCCTTCACGGGAAGCCCCTTTTCTTGATTTCTGAATATGCTCTCGATAACAACTATCGCATTGTCGACAAGCATGCCTGCTCCCAATGCCAAGCCTCCCAATGTCATGATATTCAGCGTGAGGTCGTTGAAGAACATCAGGTTGAATGTTGCAATGATGGATATAGGCATTGCCAAAGAGATGACAAGTGTAACCTTCAGGCGACGCAGGAAGAGGTAGAGCACAATCACTGCAAGCAGAATACCTATAACCGCGCTGTCCTTAACCTCGTCAATTGCGCTGTTGATGAATGTACCCTGATTGCTGACTATATCGAACTGGTAACCGGGCAATGCCTTCTCTATTTCAGCAAATCTTTTCACAACACCTTCGACCGTCTTTACGGTATTGTGCTGCATCTCTTTGTAGACCGACAGTCCCAAGCAACGCTTGCCGTTTATGCGCACGATATTTTCGGGACGTTCGTTCTCGAAAGATATTTCTGCAAGGTCTTTCAGATAGATAGGCGCCTTGCTCTCTTCGCCCGTTGCCTGTGCAGCGGCAGCACCGCCTGTAGTTGCTGCTTCTGTCCTTTTATAGCTTACAATGATGTTTCCGAAGTCCTCTTCACTCTTCAGCATATTGACACCGCTCACGATGTACTGCGCTCCCATCTCTGTAACACGGCCACCCGAAAGACGCTGGTTCTCCTCGATAATCTGCCTGCTTATGGCATCCATTGTCAGGTTGTATGCAGCGAGTTTGTAAGGGTCGGTCTTTATAACAAGGTTGCTTACCTCGCCACCGGCAATGGTTACATCGGCAACACCCTCCACGCGGATAAGTTCGTTTCTTATGTACGAATCGGCTATCTTGCGCAGTTCCGCCATGTCTGTGAAATAGTCATGAGACATGCCGACAAGGATTATCGGGTCGGAATTGGGGTTGTTCTGGGTTATCTCAAGCTTGGTGAGCTTGTCGTCCTGAGCAAATGAGTTCATCGCCTTCTGCAAGTCGAGGAAGGCTTCGTCCATATCCTTGTTCCACGTATATTCGACTGTCATCTGCGCCGAACCTGCCTTGATGACAGAGGATACAGTGAGGACGTCGCGCTGACGTATCGCCATCGACTCCATCCTCTTTATGAAGAGTTTCTCTATCTCTTCGGGAGGTCTCTCCCCTGCCGTTATGTCAACATAGAGCTTGGGGTTGTTCAGTTCGGGCAATAAATCGACACTGAGTTTGTCGTATGATATTTTGCCAAGCAACATTATACCCAACACCGCCATAAGTATGGTTACGGGGTTGTTGATGGCGAATGTGATTATTCTTTTCATTATTCAAAACTATTTTTGAATTTTCACCTTGCTGTTGTCGCGCAGTGTCTCATATCCTCTGATTATAAGCTGGTCTTCGACCTTCAACCCGTGAAGAACCTCTATGTTGTCGTTGTCCTCAATGCCGGTTCTTATGTCGCGTACTTTTGCAAAACCTTTTTCTACTATGTAGACATATTTGCGGTTCCTGTTGCTCATTACAATATCTTTTGGGATAACAATTGTGCTGTCGGCTCTCTTGACCACAATATCGGCTTTCACGAACATTCCCGGACGCAGTTTCATCTTGTCGTTGTCGATGAGGAGCTTGCCCTTGAATGTGCGTGTTTCGGGGCTAACGGCAGGCGACAGTTCGCTGACGGTTGCCTTAATGGTGTCGCGCGGAAGAGTGTAGTGTGTGATATACACGTTCTGACCTGTCTTCACCTCGTTTATGGCGCTTTCGGGAAGGTTTATCTCCATCACCATCTTGGAGTAGCTCATAATGGAGACAATGGATGTTCCTGTCGCAAGCTGCACTGAGGATGTATAGTGCGGAAGGTTCACGATAACTCCTGTGAACGGAGCCTTTATATTCATCTTTTCGAGATTCAGCTTGGCATTCTCATAGCTGTACTTTGCATTTGTTATTGCAACCTCGGCGTTTCTCAACTGGCTCAGCGTTACTCCGCCTTTTTCGTATATGGCTCTGTTCTTTGCCTCCTCCTGTTCGGCTATTTCCAGACTCAGGCGTTTGGAGTCTATGGCAATGTCATTCTCATACTCCTTGTTTTCGAGTTTCACTATTACTTCGCCTGCCATCACTTTGTCTCCCAGTTTATATGGTGCTCCTGTACGGGGATTCCTTTGCAGCTTGTACTTGCCTGCCATCTCCGATTTCAGCTCCACCTCGGAGTGGGAAAGAGCGGTACCCGATGTGCTGTTATATTTGCTGATTGCACTCTTGCGCACCTCAGTTACCGATACGGGTGATGCCAATTCTGTCGAACCTTCCTGTTTCTGTTTGTTGCATGCTGTCAGCACAAAAGAGGCTGCTGCCACCAATGCTATAATTCTATTTATCTTCATAGTATTCTTGTATATTAGTAATCGTTATTGTAATCCAAGCGTTTATTTCTCTGCTGCGGGAACAAGGTTCAGCGGCAATATGGGTTTGTTGCTCTCGAAATCGTAGAGTGTGAGTATCTTCATATTGAGCAGTTCTTTCTTGTAGTCTATGATGGTAGAGACGTATGACATCTTCTTGTTTGACAACTGTGTCTGGAACTGATTCATCTCCATACCCGTAAGTTCACCGTTGCGGTATCTTTCTGCGTTGAGGTCGTATGTCAGCTGTGCATTCTTCACGCTCTTCTCGGCTATTGATATTTGTGTAAGCAGATTGGTGAGGCTGCGATAGCTTTTTCTTATGGCAATCTCTATTGCCTTCCGCTCTTCGTCGGTGTCGAGGTTGTGCATCTCTATGGCTATCTCCTGAGCCTTTATGCGTGCTTTCCTTTCGCCCCAATCAAAGATGGGCACATTGAACGAGAGCGATACACGCGGATTGTTCGTTGGTGTCTTGTATATGTCGCCGAGTCTTTCGTTGTCGCCGGTGATACCTATTGACAATGAAAGTTCACCGTTGAAGCTGTTCGACTCCTTTATTTGTTTCATCTGCAAATCGAGCTCGGTACGCGATATTTCGCGCTGCTTGAGTTCGAGACGCGAGCTCATGGCATTCGCAATGGCTTTTCCGAGGTCTACCGTTACGGGCTGCGCCGATACTTGCGCTATTATTTCTATGTCGGTGTCGAGACTTATACCGAGTATCTTCTTGAAATCGTCCTTCGCGTTTTCGAGGGTTACTATGCGGTTGTCTACTGTGCTTCTTGCCGTTGCGAGGTTGAGTTCTGCCTGATAGAGCTCGTCTTTTGTGGAAAGGTCGGCATCGACCTTGTTCTTTATCACATTGAAGTTGGCTTCGGCATCGTTGAGTTCTGCCTTGCTTATTTCGAGGTTGTTCTGCGCTATATATACGCTGTAGAACTGGTTAGTTATCGAGTTCTCAAGATTAAGGCGCTGCAATGCGTAGTTGATAAGCGCATTCTCGTAATCGAGTTCGATGCTTTTGAGGTCGAACTTTATCTGATTGTAGCGGAAGAGCGGCTGGGATATGCTCAGATAGAGGTCGTTGCTGTATGCGCTGTTGTCATTGTCTACTCCGCCTGTTATGCTCGACTTGTTGTTCTGCCATCCGAATCTGTTGTTGAGCGAGACTGTTGCTCCTGTCCAGATTATGGGCTGCGATATGCTGAATGTTCCCGAACTTGAGAATGATTCGTTCGTGTACCATTCCGAGAGTCGGTTTTCGAAATAGCGGTTCCTGTTGTATGTAATGGGATTCAGTGTCAATGAGAACTTCGATTTAAGCGATGCTCTTTGAGCGTTCAGGCTGAATCGGTAGCGCCTCAGGTTCATTAACGCGTTTTTCAGTGCGGGACTGTTCTCTATGCTGTAATTGAGCGCATCGTCGAGTGTCATGCTTATCTGCGCATTGGCATCTATGCTCAGGAAGCATACTATTGACACAATCCACATCCATTTGTTCCTTAGTCGTAGCATAATCTATATGGCTTTTATTCTTTTCGTTTTATAACTCTTACGGCATCTGCCGATATGTATCTCAGTCTTGTCTTGTTTGTCAGGGTTACACGCATTGTGTCGCAGGCAACATCGAATGTTCCTATCAATGTCCAGCCATTGTCGGCGCGACGCATGTTTATTTCGTGTTCCTCTACATATTCGTCGGTCTCGACCTTGAAGCTGTACATCTTGCGTTCTCTGTTGTGCCATCCGCCCCAATAGACCTCTCCGGGCTTGCAGACGTAATAGTACAGTTCGTAACGTCCGGGTTCGGAGATGGGGATTTTCCACTTAGCATACTCCTCGCCGTCGCCCGAACGGATTACTGCTGCCGAGCGGATAGATTTGCCATAGTAGCCGCCACCGGTTGTCAATGTCCAGCGCATAGGGGGATTCCACTCGGCTATTCCGGAATATTTGAAGTCCTCGTCGATGCTCTTTTTCTTTATCCACTCGTTGAGCATACCCGAAGGAGGCGGTACAGAGAGTTCGAAAAGGCGCTCGTCTTCATTGTCTATAATCAGTTCGTCCTTTTCGAGCAGATAGTCCGAAGAGAGCGGATATTCCCCTTCGGGTGTCAGTGTCTTTCCGTTTTCTATCTTGCCGCTGTGTGAGGTAATGTGCATAGGCAGGTTCTTGGAGAAGAGTGCCTTGCAAGAGAACATATTGGGTGCTTCTTCCCAATGGGTTATTATGCGTTTGGTCTCTTTTGGTCCGAAATTGACAATCCATTCGTTGGGTTTTCTTTCGCCCTCGAACGTCTGTTTGTCGCCGTTGCGTGTCCAGAAGATGAGTTTTAGATTCACGCTGCCGGGCTCGTCTGAGATGTTGGAGATTACAATATCGCCTTGATATATCTCTTTTTTGGCAGTGGTTACCTTTGTTACAGTGGGGGTTCCGAAGAGGAATTCCGAGACCTCTACCGGTTTTTCCCAGTCTTTCAATGCCGCACGGAGGTCGCAGCCGGCGAGCCGTCCCATTGTATCGAGCATTGTTTCGAACGAGAGATTTTCGAACGGGCGGGCTTTCACATAGTTGAAGAGCGAATCGCGGAACGCCGCTACTCCCAATGCTTTCTCGGCACCGAGGAACAGATGCTTGCCCTCCACTTCAATGATGTTGTTCATGAGAGTGCGCAGCTCTACATCCTTAAGCAATTCCTTGAATGATCGTTCCTGCAACAACAGAACACATTTCTCTTCGTTGCTGAGACCGTTTACATGACGTTGCAGGAAATTGTTCCAGAAAGGAGTCTTGCTCAGCCTTATCTCTACAAGCCTGTTTGCCACCGACCAGTCCGAAGAATATATATTGTATTTGAAGTTATACATCTGCGGGAAGAGATAATAGGGGCTCTCCTCGATGGTAACGGAACGTCGTCCCATACGTCCTTCGTCGAACTTGACACTGCCGTTCTGATCGGTCAGCAGCCATTTGAGCATCGAAAAGACTTCTGCCTCTATCTGGAGATTAGTGAGTATTCTGCCGCCGTGGTTCTTGTTGTGTTCACGTCTGTCCTTGCGCCATTTGATGTGCCAATTGAAGTCGAACTGCCACAGTCCGAATCCTCTTTCGGGGAGGAACAGCATTTCGGGCTGCTGACGCTCTTGCGAGCGTGTCCATGTACGTGAGAAACTTGCAAAGTGTACGGGTACTTCTACAAAAGAGAAGCGCTTGAACGGGTAAGGGAGTTCAAATTCTTTCTCAATGTCGCGACGCATCTCCTTTATCAGTTTGGGCAAGGTGTCCTGCAAGGAGTCAAAGTTCTGTCTGAAGTAGTCGTGCCCCTCGATGTACCATGCAGAATATACCGTGCTGTCCGATTCTACCGAGATGCTGCGGTAGTCGCCGATGAGCAGCGAAAGCGACTGCAAAGGGTATTCGAGCGTGAATTGCGTGCTCAGGGAATCTTCGCTGAGTCTGAAGTCGCCTTGGGACAAAGGAGTAAGACCGGCATTGGGTGTAACCTTCATCCCGAAGTGGGTGAAGTAGTTCTGCTGCCAGTCGGGGCTTTCGTCGCTGTAACAGACTCCCGGACGCGGATACCAATAGCTCTCTGGGGTAAACATTGTGAAGTCTGCCGTTTGGAATGCATAGCGTTTGCCTATCTTGTATTTGCTCATTCCGGCACTCTCCACAAGCAGCTCTTCGGGTATATCCAAATAGCAGATGCGCTCATCTATCACTCCGTTATACTTTAATGTGAAGCTGATGGTATCTTCTATTGTCTTCTCTTCGGGGAATGTGAGTTTCAAGAGATGCCGGTCGCGGGTTACTGCCAGTGGTGTGCCATTGCACTCAGCCTCTGTAACTTCGAAGCCGGGATTCAGGGTGAATGTGAACTGAGCCGATTCTTTTGTCGGGCGGCCCGAAATCTTTGTCTCGAAGAACAGCTTTTCGCCCTTTTGGAGAACCTCGATATTGCAACTGTCTGTTACGATTTTGGGGTTGTTGACATTCTGGTTGTTCAGCGTTATAAGTTCTTTGCGGAAACTGTCCTTCTCGGTGTAGTTGTATATATGCAGATAGCCGAAGAACAGAGCTGCAAGGAACACTGCCACTGCAAACACTCCCCAAGGCAGGAGCGCGTAATGTGAGTTGGGCAGACGTCTGAACATCAATATGCTGAACAGTATGAAGCTGAATCCTAAAAGCAGATACAGCATCCGGTGCACAATGAGCGTTGGAAGATCGGCAAAACCTGTAATGGTCGACTCCATCAACGGCACATTGTAGCACATGTAATCGAACAGGTAGTAGTATTTGTCGCCTATGTAATAGACTGTAAGCCCTATGTATGCCAGCAATATTACAAAGGTCAATGCCTGATTCTTTATAATGAGCATCAGGATGGTCGAAAGTCCTATTATATATATGAGTGTGGGCAGGTTCACAAGCAGGAAGTAACCGAAGAAACTGCTGATATTCACGTCGGCTCCCATCTTCGAGTAGCCGCACACTGCGCCCACGACTATCACAAGGAGGTTGAGCAACAGAAAGACCCGTATGGTTCCCCACATTTTGCCGAGCAGATATTCGGCATTGCTCAAGGGGCGCACATAGAATATTTCGGAGGTGTCGAGCTGTTTGTCGCGCTTCAGATATTCCGAAGCAAGGAATATCGAGACGATTGCTTGTCCTATGTTGAAGGTAAACATCAGCGAATAGCCGAGCAGCGTAGGTATGCTCTCTACATAGCGCGACTCGTTGAGCGTAGCAAACGCCGTGAAAATTGTCGCCAGAATCGTAAGAGTGGCAAAAACCTTAAAGAACCAGCTTCTATATAGAAGTTTCGATTCGTATTTCGAAACGGATTGTATGTTTTTCAGAAAGAGCATGCTCTCAATATTGCTTTAGTTTTCTTAGTTGTCAGTTATGATTGATTTGATTTTGCGAGGTGCAAAAGGCCCTTGTCAGTCGTTCAGCCAAAGATTCAGACTCTTTTCCATGAAGTAGACATAGGCATGTTCGAGGTTGGGCGGCATGTTCTCTGCGCTGTATTCGTCAAAATTGTCTGCCACCACCTGTATATCCCACATGTCTCCTTTTGGTATTGTAGCAATTATCGGATACTTGTTGTTTATCGCCTTATACTGTTCGTCGTTCACACACAGTCGCCACACCTTGCCCTCGGCACGCTTAAGCATCTCTTCGGGAGAGCCTCTGAAAGAGATTTCACCCTTGTTGAGCAATGCCATGTCGTTGCACGAACTTGATATGTCGCCTACAATATGTGTGGACAATATAATGGTGGTGTCGTTGCTGCTCACTTGTGTAAGAAGGTTGCGGAAGCGGATACGCTCTTCGGGATCGAGTCCCGTTGTCGGCTCATCCACTATTATCACTTTGGGTTCATGGATAAGAGCCTGCGCAATGCCCAAACGACGTTTCATACCTCCGGACAGCTTCGCTGCATAACGTTCGCGCACCTCATAGAGCCCCACCTTCTCAAGCATGTCTGCCACTGCCCTTTTGCGTACCTTGCCGTTGTTCATACCCGAAAGACGGGCTGCATAATCGAGGAATTCCACAACCTTGTATTTTGCAAAGAAGCGGAAGTCCTGTGGCAGGTAGCCTAAGATGCGCCTCACCTCTCTTCGCTCTTTCAGCAGATTGCAGCCATACATCTCTATCTCACCCGATGTCGGCTCCATAAGAGCGACAAGTATGCGCATAAGCGTTGACTTGCCGGCTCCGTTCGGACCCAACAGACCAAACATGCCTGACGGTATCTCCAAATTTATATCCTTTAATGCGTGATTTCCATTAGGATATATCTTATTCAGATTCTTTATTTTTATTGACATTTTGCAGGAGAGATTAAAAAAGACTGTATGCCTTCTCAATTATAGATTACAAATATAGTGCTAAGTTTAATGCACTATAGTTATTTAAGTATTTTTAACATGTAAATTCTTCGCATAAGTCGTTGAAAATTATTATCATAAACACACGCCATTTGCCAAAAAGCTGTTTGAAATTCCCAAAAACTGTTGCTGTCCGGCAAAAGCCATAAGAGATTATAAGAAGCCGCTTGAATTATATAGGAAAATGTTTCTATATTTGCAGGGGATATTTCGGTTCCTTTAACTGAGTGAAAGATAGTGCAAGCAGAGAGAAGAATGTTGAAAAATGCTGTTGGAAAATAATTCAAAAGAAATTCAGGTTTTACAAACCTTGTGAGCTGCTGCGACCTTACGTCAGGTATTATTGGGTATCTAAAAGCGACCAGGCGATGAATACCTACACCTTTCCTTGTGCTTGTCCTCAAATCATTTTTCACAAACAAGAGCCGTTGTATATTCCAGAATTGGATACGGTACAAAACAGATTGACCATCAGCGGACAGGTTAATTCATCATACACAGATGGACGGAGCGCATGCGTCGATGTTTTTAGATAGAATCCAATCAGAAATCGACAGATTAAAATAGGCAAACAGCTTCTAATTATCCGTTCCGGCAAAAACAACTTTTTGTGATATCCGTTTTATTTGAAGAGAACAGATAAATACACATTACTAATCTTCAAAAATCATATTGTAAAATGAAACGGATATTTATTTTGTCGGCAATACTTTCAACATTCATTGCGACAACAAGCGCACAAGTGATTATCCCCGACGGGTACACCACCACACACAGCGACAGCAGCTGGCAGGTTGTGCTCAACTACTACATAGATGACATTCCCTCGGACAAACAGTTGGAAATGCAATGCTGCATATATTGCGCCGACAGCTGCATAAGCGACACAACGCGTTGCTTCCAAGGCAAGAAGTTCCGAAGAAAAGCGGCACGCACAAACGGCTATACACCTATAATGAGTCGTCTGGGCATGCAGCGTTGCACACTGATAATCCCCGAAGGCATGGTCGGCGACAGCCTTATGAGCGTAACCAGATATACGTTGACCGACAATAACGGAAGCATAGTCGAATACGACTCGTCGTATATCTATCTGCCCGAAGCGTCTCCACTCAGCTGCCACATGGTGAGCAATAGGGAGAGCAATGCCGACCGCGCCTCATATCGCCACCGTTGCATATTTCCGATGGCATATTACGAGCCCCTCACCGTCGACAACATTCCCCCTTACAGCGAAAGCGGCTATGCGGTAAGCTACCGCCCGTCTAACCACATACTCGAAAACAGTTACATGCAGAACAGCAATCTTATAGACTCCCTCGCTTCCCTGATAGCCTCGATGACGGCAGACTCGCTTGCCCAGATAGAGGTTGTGCAGCTTGTAGGCTACACATCGCCTGACGAAAGGAACAACGGGCTGGGCATGAAACGCGCCGGCTCGCTCCGCGACAAGCTGAAGTATTACTGCAACCTGCCCGATTCGGTATTCGAGGTGCTCGATGGCGGCAGGAACTGGGAGGTCATCTATGAGTCCATGAGCAACGGCAATATTGCCGGAGGCGACTCAATGGTAACAATCCTGCGTGCCGAAAAGTCTCCCGCCCGCAGGGAGACCCTTGTCAGAGGCAATCTGAGCAATGACATTTTGCGCAAATTGGGAGAGGGGGCACTCAGCAGCCAACGTCAGGCATGCTGTGCACGCATATATTACCGCAACATGCCCGACACTGTGGCGCCGAAACTCAACAGGGTTGTAAACGAACTTGCCTCCAACGGCACTCCCGACTACGATGCTCTTCTCGACGAGCTCAAGCAATACAGCAACGATGCACGCGCGCTTAACCTCATGGGTGTGATTGAATATCGCCGGCACAAGCGTGGTGCTGCACGCAAAGCCTTCACAGAAGCTGCCATGATGGGCGACGAGCAAGCCATGACCAACCTGTTCATCATTTCGAGATAAGCCTCTTTATAACCAATCGAGCTGTCGCCTGCGGGCGACAGCTCGATTGGTTATAAAGGAATGAAACTACACTTTAAATAGACTGCTCTATGTTCCAGACAAAGGCGCGGAGTCCCAAGAGTTCCGAATCTTCGTCAAGTGCTTTCAGCTCCTTGAGCAGATTGTCTACACGTTTATCATCTACAATTGTGATGATTCCCGAACACATAGAAGGCCATGCGTGTGAACCGTAGTGAGGGTCGCCTGTCTTGCTTCCACGTCCCTGCATCTGTTCGAAACATGAGTATCCACGGCAGTTGTTGTGTTCCAACAAAGATACGACTGCATCTTTGTGTGCTTGGTCGAATGCTATAAATATACTTTTCATGATTTCTGTTTTTAATGCTTGTGTTTGAGCATTTCTACATCTTTATTCTCTTTCCAGTAGGCATTGAGTTCGCGCTCTGCACGTATTTTGCGACGCTTAACCTTGATACCGTTGGCACCGAACACACAGTACATTACGGGCACATATATCAAAGTAAGAACTGTAGATACAGTAAGACCGCCGATAACCGACACACCTAAGGGACGCCACATTTCGGCACCTACACCCTGACTGACTGCCATAGGCACCATACCGAGAATGGTTGTAAGGGTTGTCATAAGCACGGGACGCAAACGGCTCTTGCCTGCACGTATTGATGCCTGAATAAGTCCGAGACCGCGCTCACGCAACAGCATGGTGTAGTCGATGAGCACAATACCGTTCTTAACCACGATACCGATAAGCATCACACCACCGAGGATTGACATCACGTTCATGGTTGTTCCTGTCATCGCAAGAGCTATAAGGATACCGCTCAATCCGAAAGGCACACTGAGCATGATGATGAAAGGATATGTCATTGACTCGAACTGTGCTGCCATCACAATGAACACAAGTATAAGGATAAGGATGGCGAGTGTTCCGAGGTCTCTGTTAGACTCCATCTGGTCTTCGTATGAACCTGCAATCTGTATGCTGACACCTGCGGGAACGTCAAGTCTGTCGATTACGCTGTTTCCGTATTCCACACCCTCGCTGAGAGCAACACCTGCCTTAAGCACTGCATCTACTGTAATGATACGTTCACGGTCCTTACGCTCGATGGTGGGAGGAGTCTCGCGAATGACAACCTTGCCGAGGTCTTTTACGCGTACGCCCTTGCCGCTGTTTGTATAGAGCACGATGTTCTCAATATCCTCTACTGATGTACGGCTGCCGGGTTCGTAACGCACCTTTACATCATATTCGTCACCATCCTCGCGGAAGTATGTTGCGAGTGAACCGTTATAACGGTTGCGCAAATATGTGGCAGCTGTGCTCAGGTTGAGACCGTGCATAGCAAGCTTCTCGCGGTCGAAGTCTACCTGATATTCGGGCTGGTAGTCGCTTCGGCTGATGTTGACCTGTGTAACGTTGCTCCATGCGCGAAGCGAATCGGAGAGTGCGTTTGCCACCTTGTCGGTCGCATCCATGTCGTAACCGTAGATTTCGAAAGATGCCATTGTCTGACCACCCATTCCGCTTGAACCACCACCCATGCTTACAACATATTTTGCAATTTCGGGTATCTGCTTAAGGTCCATACGCATTTCGTCGCAGATGGCATCGAGTTTTTTCTCACGCTGGTCCGAAGGTACAAGCGACATGTTGAAACTGATAATGTGTGTACCGTTCTCCTGAATAGAGGCAAATGCGTTGTCCTCATCGGCTTTTCCTACGCGGAAGTTACATGCATTGAATTCTTTTCCGTAACGCTCCATCCACTTGTTGGTAAGAGCGAGCGCCATTTCTCTTGACTTCTCAACTCTGGTACCGATAGGCATTTCTATGGTGATACCGATACGGCCGTTGTCGTTTGCAGGGAAGAACTCACTCTTGAGAAGGGGGAAGCAGAACAAACTTGCACCGAAGAAAGCAAAACAAGCTATAATCACTGTCCAACGATGGCGTACCGCCCAGTCAATCTTGTTTGCATACCAAATATCCAGATTATCAAGCCAGCGCTGTATGGGAGTGTAGAACTTGATGAACAGTTTGCTCTGCTTTTTCTGCAAACGGAGCATCTGGGCGCAAAGCATGGGGATAATTGTAAGAGCACCGATTGTAGATACAATCATGATGATACACATCATCCATCCGAGCTGCTTGAAGAGCACACCCACCATACCTGTTACCATTGTAAGGGGGAAGAACACTGCAAGCATTGTCAATGTAGAGGCGATAACCGAAATTGCCACCTCGTTGGTACCGTGGATAGCAGCGTGCTTGGGGCTTGCTCCACGTTCGATGTGCGTGGTTACGTTCTCAAGCACCACAATGGAGTCGTCCACAACGCTACCGATAGCGATACTGAGACACGAGAGCGAGATGATGTTCAATGAACCGTCTGTTGCAAACAGGTAGATGAACGATGCTATGAGCGAGAACGGAATGGTGATAGCAATGATTACCGTTGCTCTCCAGCGTCCGAGGAATGCAAATACCACCACAACAACGAATATCAGCGCATACATGATTGTCTCGCCGAGCGAGCCTACTGTCTGCATAATATTGTCTGAAGTATTTACGATGATACCCAGCTTCACGTCAGAGGGAAGATTCTTCTGCAATCTGGGAAGTGCTTCCATCACTTTGTTGGAGATTTCCACCGAGTTTGCACCGCTTTGCTTCTGGATGATAATCATTGCACCCTCCTTACCGTTGTTGAACGCTTGCTGTGAACGTTCCTGACGGCTGTCGACGATGCGTGCCACATCGCGAAGATAGACATTTGCTCCGTCATGTGTTCCGACAATAAGGTTGAGCATTTCTTGGGGATTGCTGAACTCTCCCTCTACACGCAACGAATAGGTGTTGCTACCGATGTCCACGTTACCGCCGGGGATATTTCTGTTTTCTGCTGCAATCACTGCACTGATTGTCTCCACAGGGATATTGTATGCCTCCATCTTCACAGGGTCCATGTAGACATTAATCTCGCGTTTGGGAGCACCTGAAATTGATACGGTTCCCACACCGTCGATACGTGCAAGGGGATTGGCTACGTTGTCGTCAAGTATCTTGTACAGAGCATTCTGGCTCTCCTCTGCCGTTACCGAGAGCATGAGAATAGGAATCATGTCTGTAGAGAACTTGAAGATGATAGGGGTATTGGCATCATCGGGGAGCGATGAGCTTACCATATCCAATTTGTCGCGCACGTCATTTGTGAGCACGTCGATGTCGTATCCGAATTCAAATTCGAGTGTGATTACAGAGATATTTTCACTTGATTTTGATGTGATGTGTTTCAGATGCTCCACTGAGTTCAACGTATTTTCCAAAGGACGGGTTACGTTGTTCTCGATGTCCGAAGCACTTGCACCGCTATATGTAGTCAATACCATCAACGAGTTTGTCTCGATGTCCGGGTAGAGGTCTACAGGAAGTTTCGATAATGAGAAGAGACCGAGGATTACAATTGTCACAAAGCAGAGTGCGGTCATAATCGGTCTTCTTACTGCTCCTTCGTATAAACTCATATCTGTTTGTTTTAATGTGTTTTAAACTTTGATTATTTGCTAACGGAGTAGAATTTATTATTTTATTACTTCCACTTCTGCACCATCGGCAAGCTTGTTCTGTCCTGCCACAACTACCTGTGCACCGGGCTCTACGCCTGATACGATTTCGTATTTGTCGTCCATGCGACGGCCAAGGACAACCTTGTTGTAAGACACTTTGCCACCGCTGTAGACATAAACAAAGTAGTCGCCACTACCCAACTGCTTGATGACTGCCTGATCGGGAACAACCACGTGGCTCTTTGTACCGAAGTTCACTGTTGCACGGCCGTACATTCCGGGACGTACGCGACGGTCCTTGTTGGCTATTTTCAGTTCAACGGGGAATGTGTGTGTAGCTGCGTCGATTGTGGGGTAAACGATGCTTACTGTTGCGGGGAACTCCTCTTCGCCGTATGCTTCGAACTGTACGGTCACAGGGGTTTTCTTGTCTATTTTTGCATAGTTGGGCTCGCTTACATTGATGTTCATCTTAACGGGGGTAATCTGCTCTATTACAAGGATGGGAGCAGAACCGGTCATGTCGCCGTTGTCATAGTTGCGCGCTGTAACTACACCGCTGATGGGGCTTGTCATCACTGTATTCTCAAGTTTGTTGTTATATGCCTTGAGGTTTACATCGAGAGCTGTCTTTACGTTGTCGAGCTCGGCTTTAGATGCACCGCCTACCTTGTAGAGTTCGTTGATACGGTTGTATTCTACTTTCTGATTCTCAATCTGAAGTGCAAGTTGTTCGAGACCGCTTGCATCGAGTTGTACGAGTTTCTGGCCTTTTGAGACATTGTCGCCTACCTCGGCATATATCTTGCCGATGCGGAGATTGCTATTGGGTGATATATTGTTCTTTACCTCTGCCTCTACAATTGTGGTAAATTCCTGCAACTGTTCTACATCCTGAACTGTTGAGTTTGCGATTTTCACTTTGGGCTTTTCATCTTGCGCAACTGTTGTTGCGTTCTGGTCTGAGCTGCCGCATGATGTAACGAGTGCGATGGCAGCCATTGCGATGATTGTCAGATGTTTTTTCATAATTATGTCTCTTTCTTTTATTATTCTTTTCCGATGATTGTTTCAAACTCTGATTTTGCTACAAGATAGTCGTAGATAGAGTTGTTGTATGTCAGCTGTACGTTTGTGAGCGACACCTGTGAGCTGTTGAGTTCGAGGATTGTTCCTTTGCCTACTTCGTAGCGTTTTTCGCTTATTGCTACCTCTTTCTTGGCAAGCTCGACTGATTTTTTGTTTGTTTCGAGTTGCTCGGCGCTTGATGTCATCTTGTCGAGCTGGCTCTGTGCGCCCATTCTGAGCTGACGTTCTGTATTTATGCGGGTCTCGGCAAGTTGCATCTGCTGTATCTTGTTTGATTTGAGCTTTGTGAAGTTGCTTGCCTTGAACAAGGGGATACTGAGCGAAAGTGCTATATTAGAAGAGTTGCTCCAATTGTAGTTGTAGAACTCCCAGTTTGTGTTCGAACGTGATAGATACTGGTAGCTGCCTACAAGTGCGAGCGTGGGATGGAAGTTGGTGTAGAGCATCTTGCGCTGCTGGTTGAGCAGTTCGCCGTTGAGGTCTATCTGCTTGAGTGTGCTGTTGCCGTCGAGTGATATCTGTGATGCAGATGTCGCGTCTACCTGCATGCGGTCTTCGTAGTTGGAAAGCTTGTCGTTTATTGCAAGGTCGACGTCTGCTGTTATGCCCATGAGCACTTTGAGCTGCAGTTTAGCAAGGGCTACCGCGTTCTTGCTGCTTACTACATTTGGCCATACGCTGCGGTGCTGTACCTCGGCGCTGATTTTGTCATATTCGCTCACTTTGCCTACTTCGTACTTTGCTTTTACTACGTTGTAGTTGCGTTCTGTGAGTTTGTAGCTCTCCATGAGCACGTTGTATGAGTCCTGAGCAAGCATCAGCTGGTAGTATGCCTTTTTCACCTGATTGACAAGATCCATTTTTGAACCGCGGCTCTTCTCCACTGCAAGCTCTATGTCTTTCTTGCCCATTGTGATGCTGCGATATATTGCGGGAGCATACAGGGGGAGTGAGATATTGAGTCCGCCGTTCCATGTGTTTGAATCGTCCATACCCATCTTGAAGCTACCCATACTTGTCTTTATCTCGGCAACTTTGATGTCATACGAAACGGTTCCGTCAATAGAGACAGAGGGGAGCATGCTTTGCCATGCCTCTTTTTTGGCGACCTCTTTCAGTTTGATTTCGTGTTCTGCAACCTTCATTGTGGGGTTGTCGTTCAGCGCAAGTTCTATGGCTTTGTCAAGCGTCAGATTGAGAACCGGCTGTGCCTCTTGTGCGCGTGTCAGCGTAAATATCGCCAACATCGACAATACTAAGGTTAATCGCATTTTACAATTCATAAATATTATTCTGTTTTTGGTTTTCTTTATACTCTTCAATTATCTGCAAGCCTTTCGGGGTTGACACTCCTCTCAGATAGGCAAGGATGAATGTGTTGCTCATCTCCTCTATGCTGTACTGGTCGAACAATGTCGTTGTGGTTATAAACTTTACACTGTCCTTTACGATGTAGAGCAACACATCGAAATTGGTGTCTTCTCTGAAGATTCCCTCTTTTATTCCGCTTTCGAGCCATGCCCTTATCTTATGTTCGTTCTTACGGGAGTGTTTTCCTCTCTCTTCTACCACTTTGGGGTATTTTGCCAATTCTCTGAAGTAGTTCTTGTTTATCTCTTTTATCTGCTTAAGATGAAAGTAGTAGAGCGAAAGCAACACCTCCATCGTGCTGCTTGCACTGCGTATTATCCCCTTTGCATATTCCACTGTGAGTGCATGTTGGAATCTCACCCCCTCATAGAGCAAATCTTCTTTATTGTCGAAATGCTTGTATAGTGTACGCTTCGAGATGCCCAATGAAGAGGCTATGTCGTCCATCTTCACCTCTTTTATTCCATGTTTGTGGAATAATTCGTTGGCTTTTGTTATGATTTTTATGCGCAGTTCGTTCTTCTCGTTGCTAACACTCATTTTTACACTCTTAATTGCGTGCAAAGTTACTGTGAAAACTTTTTCGCACCAAAAAGTTTCCACAGTAATTACGGAAATAATTCTTTAATTTAATTTTTTTTAAATAGTCTTGAACATCACAACCACGATAATGGACAATTTTCATGGGCAAACATGGGACAAAAGTGTGGGTTTGTGAAAATACAGCACACAAAAAAAGCTCTTGCCCATGTCATGAATTTAGAATCATAGACAAAGGCAAGAGCCATTTTTTATCTTTCTTACGAGTCTGTTATCCTCCGAAGTCGTCGAAGTGAATCATATCCTTTTCAACGCCGAGACTATCGAGAAGGTCGAGAACTGTCTTGGCCATCATGGGAGGACCGCACAAGTAGTATTCGCAATCCTCAGGAGCCTCATGCGCTTTCAGGTAAGTATCGCCCATAACGGGTGCTACGAAACCTGCGGTATACTTGACACCTGCTGCGTCTGCCTTGGGATCGGGACGGTCCAATGCCAAATGGAAGTGGAAGTTGTCGAACTCTTTCTCCAATGCCAGGAAGTCATCCAAGAAAGGAATCTCCTCCAAAGCACGTGCACCATAGAAGTAGTGCATCTGACGGTCGCGGCACTGACGTGTCTTGAGCATGTGCATAATCTGTGCACGCAAGGGAGCCATACCTGCACCACCACCTACCCAAATCATCTCACGACCTGAGTCGTAGTTGGGACGGAATTCACCGTAAGGACCACTCATTGTTACCTTATCACCGGGCTTCAAGCTGAAGATGTATGAAGAAGCTATACCGGGGTTAACATCCATAAAGCCGCCACCCTGCTCTTTCGGCTTGAAAGGAGGTGTTGCGATACGCACGTTCAATGTGATAATATCGCCCTCGTCGGGATAGTTAGCCATAGAGTACGCACGCACTGTGGGGGTGTCGTTTGTACATTTCAGATTGAAGAGACCGAAGTTTTTCCATGCGGGCAAATAGGTATCGCCGATAAGTGATTTGTCAAAGTCCTTATCGTAGTCGATGTTGAACGCAGGAATCTTAATCTGTGCATAAGAACCGGGCTCGAAGTCCATGTGCTCGCCGGGAGGCAATGCAACCTTGTACTCCTTGATGAATGTAGCCACGTTACGGTTACCGATAACAGTACATTCCCATTCCTTAACGCCCATTACAGAGTCGTCAACCTTAATAGCGATGTCGCCGCGAACCTTACACTGGCAACCGAGACGCCAGCCTTCTTTAATTTCCTTACGTGTAAACTGGCCCTTCTCTGAGTCGAGGATTTCTCCACCACCTGACTCTACCTGAACCTTGCACTGACCGCAAGAACCCTTACCGCCACAAGCAGAAGGAAGGTAGATGTTGTTCTCTGCCAAAGTGCTGAGAAGGCTGCCACCCTGTGCTACCGAGATTGTATCCTTACCATTGATTGTAACATTTACATTGCCGCTGGGAGAAAGATATTTCTTTGCAATGAGCAGTATAATCACCAATGCAAGGATGATTCCGAGGAATACTCCAATGCTCGCTAAAATCAAATTCATATTTTCCATTGTACTATTCCTTTTATATTAAATATCAAGACCTGAGAAACACATAAATGCAAGTGCCATGAGACCTACTGTAATAAAGGTGATGCCCAATCCCTGAAGAGGCTTGGGAACATCGGTATAAGCCATCTTCTCGCGGATAGCAGCCAAAGCTACGATAGCAAGTGTCCAGCCGATACCCGAACCGAAAGCGTATGCGATTGAGTCCCATACATTAGCGATAGCCTGTGAGCTTGTAGCAGGGTCCATTGTGATGCGCTGCTGCATGAAGAGCGAAGCACCCATGATGGCACAGTTTACGGCGATAAGCGGAAGGAAGATACCAAGAGCCGAATAGAGAGAGGGAGAGAAACGCTCAACAACCATCTCCACCAACTGTGTGATACCTGCGATAACCGCAATAAACAAGATGAAAGAAAGGAACGAAAGGTCTACGCCAGCAACGATTGCATCGGGTCCAAGCAGACATGTCTGCAAAAGATAGTCAACAGGAACTGTTACCACCAACACGAATGTTACGGCAACACCAAGACCAAGCGCAGTCTTTACATTCTTCGATACGGCCAAATATGAACACATACCCAAGAAGAATGCAAAAATCATATTGTCCACAAAAATTGAACGGACAAACAAACTTATTAAATGATCCATAATTTAAATTCTAATTAGATGTGTGTATTACTTATTTTTTCTATCGTTATAAGCACGGTGAGCCCAAAGAACACAACCCACGATGATAAGCGACATTGCGGGCATTGTCATCATACCGTTGTTCATATACCATCCTCCATTCTCTACATAGATTGAAGCGGGAAGAATCTTTATGCCGAGCAATGAACCGGCACCGAGCAATTCGCGAACAAAACCTACAATTACAAGGATTATAGCATATCCGAGACCGTTACCGAGACCATCGAGGAACGATGCCCAAGGACCGTTCTGCATAGCAAATGCCTCAAGACGTCCCATGAGGATACAGTTGGTAATGATAAGACCTACATAAACCGAGAGCTGAACGCTTACATCGTATGCATAAGCCTTGAGGAACTCACTTACAATGGTAACGAGAGCCGCAACAACCACCAACTGAACGATGATACGGATGCGGTTGGGGATACTCTTGCGGATGAGCGAGATGATTACGTTAGAAAATGCTGTAATCACAGTTACCGAGAGACCCATTACGATAGCGGGCTCCAACTGCGAAGTAACAGCCAATGCCGAACAAATACCAAGCACCTGCACAACAACGGGGTTGTCAAGGTTCAGCGGATTGGTGAAAGCCGCTTTATTCTCTTTTGAAAACAAATTACCCATATCTTATTCCTCCGTTTTTTCGTCAGCCTGTGCTTCGCAGCAAGCATCCTTGCATGCGGCAGCAGTCTTAGTGTTAATAAATCCGATGTATTTCTGCAATCCCTCCTGAACCATCGCGGCAATACCGTTGGTAGTAAGTGTTGCACCTGTCAAGCCGTCAACTTCGTAGTCAGCCTCTTTAACAGCACCTGCCTTAACTACAGTAAGAGCCACCTTGCCGGTGTCCTCCTTGAAGAGCTTCTTGCCGAGGAAACGCTCCTGGAACCAGGGTTCTACAAGCAGCGAGCCCAAACCGGCTGTCTCGCTTGCGTGAGACATATATGCGCCAAAGACAGTCTTGCAGTCTTCGTTGAGTGCAATGTATCCCCAAAGACCGCCCCAGAGGCCACGACCTGTTACGGGAATAACATATTTTGTAGCTCCGTCAACGTTTGCAACATACATGGGCATGTTGTTCTCGTTTACATCTTTGCTGTCTACTACAAAACCTGCCTTATCCTTATCGGCGCCTTCGTTCACGATTGTACCGTCAGCCTTGATAATAGGGTCGCCTGAAATAACTTCGTTATACTTGGTCTCAATATCGCTCTTGTCGAGGTCGCGGATATTGAGCGAAGCAAGAATCTGGCTCTTCTTGTCTATTGCCACATTTGCATCCTGAATGGGCTTCAATGTAGAAGAGACGAAAGCCAAAAGGAACGCTACGATAATAACCATTACCGAAGCATAGATGATAGTATAAGTATTACTATTTGTATTCATATCTTTCAGTTTTTAATGGTTATTTATTTGTCATACGTTTAGCACGCTTGCTGATGTTGCTCTGCACGAAGCAGTAGTCGATTGTGGGAGCAAACATATTCATGAGCAGGATAGCGAGCATCATGCCTTCGGGATAACCGGGGTTGAGTACACGAACCATTACAGCAACCATACCGATGAGGAAGCCATAAACAAATTTACCACCCTCTGTACGTGCAGAAGTTACAGGGTCTGTAGCCATAAACACAGCACCGAAGCAGAATCCGCCGTAAACTAACTGGTCCGCCCATGTAAGAGGAGTCATGCCGAGTGATTCGAAGAGAAGGCCTGTGAGGGCACCACCCACGAATACAGAGAGCATAATCTTCCAGCTTGCAATGCCTGTCCACAAAAGAAGTATTGCACCAAGAGCAATGGCGATAACGCTTGTCTCACCGATTGAACCGGGAATAAGACCTATCACAGCATTTGTGAAATCAGTTGTAACGGGAAGTCCGGCTGCAACCTCGCCAAGAGGTGTAGCTGCTGTGAATGTATCGGGAACCTGACCACCGAAACCGAGAATGGGGCTCTGTGATACCCATACTGCGTCATCACCGGTCATTGCTGTAGGATAAGCAAAGAAGAGGAACGCGCGTGTGATGAGCGCGGGGTTGAAGATGTTCATACCTGTACCGCCGAAAATCTCCTTCGCGAAGATTACGCTGAATGCAACAGCGACTGCAAGTATCCAAAGGGGGGTATTTACGGGAACAATCATGGGAATGAGCATACCCGATACAAGGAATCCCTCCTGAATCTCTTCGTTTTTCCACTGGGCTACAACGAATTCTATACCCAGACCTACTGCGTATGCCACTACGATTTTAGGCAGAACTGCCAAGAAACCGTAGATGAACATATCCAAATATGTGCCCTCGGCGCCCGAAGCCATGTAGTTCTGATAACCTACGTTGAACATACCGAACAGAAGTGCCGGTATCAGCGCGATTACAACGAAAGACATGATACGTTTGCTGTCGATAGCATCGTGAATGTGCACACCCGTCTTGCTTGTCTCGTTCGGGACAAAAAGGAATGTCTCGAAACCGTCAAACACAGAACGGAAAGCGTGCAGCTTGCCTCCTTCTTCGAAGTTAGGCTTAATCTTATCGATATATTTTCTTAACGCTTTCATTATTTAATGTTTACTTATTCTTAATTATTATGCCATCTCTTTACGCAACATGTCGAGACCCTGACGCACGATGCGCTGGAGTTCGAGCTTTGATGAGTCTACAAACTCGGCAAGCGCAAAGTCTTCGGGAGCAACCTCGTAGATACCGAGTGCCTCCATGCGGTCGATGTCGCCTGCGATGATTGCTTTCACAAGATAACCTGCATAGATGTCCATAGCGAACACTTTGTCGTACTCGCCGCTCATTATCATGTGGCGCTCGCCTCCCTTGATGCGTGCATCCATTGTGTACTTGCGCTTGGGTGCAAGCCAGCTGAAGTAGCTGCGGCTGGTGCTGAACATTGAGAAACGGGGAGCTATCCAACCGAGCATTTCTGCATCGTCGAGTATTTCGGGAATTACGGTAATCTCTGTTGAGAATGCGCCGAGGAATCCCTCTTCGGTTGTCTTTGTACCTGTGAGCACGTTGCCGTCGATGATGCGCAAGGGATTCTTGCTTTCGAGACGTCCTGCTGTAATTGAAGAGATTTGTGCACCGAGCACCACCTTGCTGTATGAGGGGTTCTTAACCTCGCTGCCGGCAAGTGCGATGGTTCTTGTGAAGTCCACTTTGCCTTTGTTGAAGAGGCGACCGATGAAGATAACATCCTCTGCTGCCACTGTCCAAACTACTTCGCCTTTGTTTACGGGAGCGATGTGATTAATCTGCACACCTACGTTGCCTGCGGGGTGAGGACCATCGAAACAGGTAACTGTTACATTCTTGGGAGTAGTGAGCGCAGCCGACTTCTGATTGCTGTTGATGCCGAGATATACAGGCGCGAGTCTTGACAGAGCATCAAGACCTGTCTGGAATTCAGCTTCGTTGCCGGCAAGGGCTACTTCAAAATTAACAGCCAAGGGTTTGGAATCGAATGCAGAAACAAAGATTGCTTTAGGAGTGTCGTTGGGCGATGCGATTACATCGTAAGGTCTTTGTCTGATGAAGGCAAAGAGACCCGACTGCAAAAGGTCTGCCTTAATCTCGTCTGCCGAGAGAGAGGGCACATCCTTTGCTTTGTACTCAACTGCTGCATTCTTACCATCGGCTTCTACTACGACGCTGACTAAGCGTCTTCTTTCAGCACGGTTTACGGCTACGACCTTTCCGCTCACAGGCGAAACGAATCGGAGCTCCGGGTTTTTTTTATCAACGAACAAAGCGTCGCCGGCTTTGACTGTATCTTCGGGTTTTACCACCACTTTAGGTGATACACCGTTGAAATCGGAAGGTTGCAAAGCATAAAGCTTCGCAGCCTTAACCTCAGTCATCTTTTCGGCGGGGGCGCCTTCGAGATTGATATTCAACCCTTTAGAAATTTTTACGACTTTGTACATATAATTAGGGTTACGTTAATACATTTTCCGGCGCAAAATTACGGAAAAATTTCCGTAATTACTAATAATATTTTACATAATTAAAGTTTTATTTTTAGAAAGACTGTCTAAAACTGAGTGAGGTTCAAAGAAATGACTCTATTTCTTTGAACCTCACGCGAAATCCGGCAGTATTATCCGCATGCATGCGTCATTTAAATTCTCTTGTGCGAAACACCGTATGCTGTACCTCTTTCTTTTCTTCCTTGCCGTTCACCGTTTCATAGACAGTAAGTTTAGGCAGTACACCTTTTATAATCTTAACGCCTCTGTAACTGTTCAGAGCGAATGTGATGCAGACTGAGGATTTTTCTTCGGGGAGCCCCCCGTTGAGGACCTCAACCTGCCAGCCGGGCATGGAGTTTGTCGTTACCTGCACACTGCCGGGATTCATACTGCGGGCAAGGTCTATCCACATCTGCCGTGCTGCCATATCGACAACGCAGTACAATCTGGAATCTCCTGACGTGCGTGCAACTATCTCTATCTGTGAGATTGAAGAGGGAGTATCTATAAAATCAACCCATTCGTCGCGAGGCATAAACTTCCATATAACCTTGTCGTCAAGTTCTGTACATTCGCTTACAAACGGAACGGTCGAGTCGCTCGCAGCCGATGGGATGTAATGCCACAGTATGCGTGTACATTTCTTGCTGTACGCATAGCTGTCTGCCAGCAAGAAGTAATCTTTGAGTTTCGCTATTTCAGGAGATTTGACTACCCCATTGATTCCGTCCATAAAGTGGGTAAGTTCGTCCATTGTAGACTGTGCATTTTTTTGTATTTGCGTATTGCTATTCCACTCCACGTTAAAAGAAGATTCAGGAGGAGAGACCTTGACATATACTAATATTGCAACAAGAACAAGAAGCGTTACAAGAAGAACATTTTTAATCTTGCTATTCAAAGAGGAGACCTTTCCATTCCTGTACAAGATGTAATATATCACCAAAAAGAGCAGGATGGCCACTATAAGCATTATCAACATGTAAGTAACAAACAATAACATGCTCGGCCCTAACAGAGGAGACAGCCCCAAACTAATGAGCGATTGCGACATGACACCCGTAACAAACAGCACTATCAGAATAAGAGGCGACAATACAAATAGCAGGAATGCTACGATACAACCGCTCAAACAACCCTTATTATCGGACACTCCTACATTGTGGAGCACTTCGGCTACTGCACGTTCATATTCGCGGCGCCACGCATCTTCACTGTTTTCACCCGGCAACGGCTTTATTTCGCGCATCCTCATACGTTCAGTCACTGTCTTGGCATAAGGGAACAACAACCAAGCCAACAGATACAGCCCGACTGCGATTATTTCGAGGACAAACAGAGTGAGCAATATTGCAGACACACGCAACAGCCAAACATTTATACCGCTATAGGCAGAAAGACCGCCAAAAACTCCGCCAAAAACGCGATTATTAGTATCGCGGTAATACTTCTTTCCAAGCAACATGGCATCGCGCCACGGCTCGCGGCTCTCTTTGCCGGAGGCATTGCCTCTGTCGCCGTCATCCTCCTTTGCGCCGGGAACCTCTTTCGACGTTTCTTCATCTCCCTCCAACGATTCGGGACGTCCGACACGTGCTGTAAATTCTACAACCATGTCATAATCAACGATTCGCGCACGTCCATCACACATACGTGCTTCGCACAGTTCGCCGAGACGAAGCTCAATATCGGCAACAATCTCTTCACACTCTTCATTATCTTTAAAATATCTCCGCAACTCTTCGATGTACTCATTCAATAGTTCGTATGCATCTTCGTCAATATTGAATATCCGTCCTCCAAGATTTATTTCAATTGATTTTTTCATGGCTATCTGTATTTGTAGGGGTCTTGTCTTTTATCTGTGATATACTCTCTGTCAAATTACAATAATACTCATCGAGAAGAGCAAGCGCCTCTTCTCCCTCTTCGGTGAGTCTGTAATACTTTCGAGGAGGTCCCGCACAGCTCTCTTGCCACTCATAGCAAAGCATGCCCTCTTTCTTCAACCGGCTCAGAAGAGGATAGAGTGTGCCCTCAACCACTATAAGGTTGGATTGCTCAAGCTCGTCTATAATATCGGAGCTGTAAGAGGGTTTTGCTTTGAGAAGAAGCATTATGCTGTATTCGAGCATCCCCTTTCTCATTTGTGATTTTACATTTTCGATGTACATGGTTGTTTTTTTTAGAAGCTGTACGAACAGACATGCAAACCGACCGGAGCATCGGCTATTGGCAACCGCAGGAGTTTACGCTCTGCAAAACGATGGTCCGTTTGCTGAATGTATATTCGAGATTCGCTACAAATATACAACAAAGCACAGTACCTTGCAATACATAGTACACATTTTCACTACAAAATAAATTCAAAGATGGCATGCCGGTGGGCGAACCGGCATGCCATCTTTGAATCTTTTGTATCTTTATGTCTTGTTTATAATGTCTTTACATAGTTTATTACGGGGTTGGCATACATTTCGAGTATTTTTCCGCGCAAGAAATCCACATCCTTGTTCTGAAGTTCTACCTTCTCTATCTGACCAGCCAAATAAGCATCGAGTTTTGCTTTATCCTCGCCTGTGTATTTATCGGCAAAGCGGGTATCGCCTGTCAGCAGTTCGTAGAAATAGTAGTTTATGGGCCAGAAACGGTAATTGCTGTGTATTGCACGGTCTATAATCTTTGCAACCACTGCAAACTTTTCTGTTTTCGGGGTGTCGGCAGGAATCTTGTCCAGCTCCTCGTTTATGCACTTTGCAACATGAAAATGTATATGTCCTTTGTACCCCATAAGACCTGTCTGCATGTTGATAAGGTCGTCGAACGGAGATTTCTTATGTTCTGGATTATCTCTTTTCTGCTGGAACTCCTTTGCCTTAAGATAGTCGCAAGGGTCGTATTCGTAGGATATTGCAGTGGGTGCGATATTGAGTCTCTTCAACGCCTCTATCGGATCGCCCGAAGAGTGCATTGCAAGCATTTTCAGCACACTTTCGGCTGTAACATCATTGCTGTCTTTTGCCCGCCCTTCGCGCTGCGCAAGCCACACCGGCTGTTTCTTCTCGTTAATTGCATAGTTTATATATGAGGCAAGACGCTTTGAAGAGAGCAACAGCTCGCGCATGGAGATTGAACGCTGTACAATGAAACTGCGGTTTACGCGCACAAGTTTCTTTATCCACGGACGTATAAGGAGATTGTCTCCGATTGCAATCTCTACCGTATTGTCTATTGCACCAACAAGCGCAAGGCTCAAGAATGCCGAGTCAAGGATTATATCCCTGTGATTGGATATGAAGAGAGCATTTGTCAGTTCCTCCTTGCAGTCGCACGTCAGTTCGAGCCCTTTGCTCAGTTTAGAGATAAGACCTTCGAGGAAAGGCTTTACCAACGCCTTCTGGAAATCGAGGTTGGTTTTGCTCCCGCGCATGGCTGCGCATATATGCTCATATGGCATTTGAGGGAATGCGTATGCCATTGCTTCCTTAAACTCCGGGTCGGCTATAAGTTCTTCGTAGATAGCGGGAAGTTCTTCGGGATTATAGGGACGGATTTCGTCAAATTCTGCTGTATTTGCCATTGCTATAAAATTTGAACTTTATTTGAAATTTGTAATTAAGAAGCTATTATGCTGTTAAGCTACATTGCTGCTAAGCCACATTAACAATTATGCAATATTCGGTAAAAATATTGAGATATGCAATTTTTAAGCCATTAATTATTCGCCATTGCATATTTAAGGCAGGTTCTATAAAACAAGAAACCTGATGACTGCAAGCCGCATAGCCATCAGGTTCATTCCGACAAAGGAAAGCGATATTACTCCTCTTCTACGGGAGCGAACGAATCCTTGCCTACTCCGCAAAGGGGGCAATACCAATCCTCAGGAATCTCTTCGAACGGAGTTCCTGCTGCTATTCCTGATTCAGGATCACCAATTTCGGGGTCATACACCCACTGGCAAACTGTGCAATAATATTTCTTCATAATTTCACATTTAATATATTAATAAACCGATTTCAGAAACTGTTTGTTCAATTCAAAAGCTATTTTCCAAATAAAGCTGCAAGCTGCTTCATTCCCTCTGAAGCTCCACACTTCAGCACCTTTATGCGGGCGGGAAGATGAGCGGCCACCTCATTCGGGTCGATAAGATATACGGGAATTCTGGCCGGTGCATAATTGAGCAGCCCCGCAGCAGGATAAACATTGAGCGAAGTACCTATTATTACAAAGGCATCGGCGTCGCGAAGAGCCATTATCGCATCGTCCATCATTGGAACAGCCTCGCCGAACCACACTATGTACGGACGCAACTGCGAACCGTCATCGGCCTTATCGCCCATCTCTATTTCGAGATTGTTCTCAGCAAGCGTGCGGACATAGTTCAAGTTGTTAGGAGCTTTGGTTGAAGTTGCTTTCATCAGCTCGCCATGAAGATGTATGACATTTGTCGAACCGGCACGTTCATGCAGGTCGTCGACATTCTGCGTAATCACCACCACTTCGCAGGACTTTTCGAGTTCGGCAATAAGGCGGTGTCCCTCATTGGGCTGCACGGTAAGAAGCTCCTTGCGCCGCTTGTTATAGAATTCAAGAACAAGAGCCGGGTTCCGCTCATAGCCCTCAATGGATGCCACATCCTCTATGGAATATTCGTTCCACATTCCACCCGAACCGCGAAATGTACTCAAACCGCTTTCGACGCTCATGCCGGCGCCGGTGAGAAATACTATTTTCTTCATAACAATTGAAAATCTCTTAGATTGCGAATGTAGGTTAAAAACAGATAAAACACAAGGGGAGCTACGTTAATTACGGTTAATTCGCCGTCAACAGCACTCTATGCAAAAGTTTTTTATCAATAAACAAAAGTTTTCCCTTGCCAACACTACCTATGAATCGGATTTTTATGTAAGTTTGCAGATATTTTTAAATATTTACAATATTTACTGTAAAAGATCTATGAAAAACACATTTTGCGCTTTGCTGGCAATGCTTTGCTGTCAATTTGCTTTCGCACAGCAGGAGAGTCTCCTGAATCTTGGAATTGAGACACGTGCCGACTATCAACGTGAGTATATCGATGGAGATGCCGTTAATGACAATTGCGGCTTCAAGGGCAAATTCCTCAATATCCGCATGGACGGACGCATCAGCGACAAACTCACATACTCCTATCGTCAACGTTTGAACAAAGCGCACAAAGACAACAGTTTCTTCGACGCTACCGACTGGTTCTACCTTAAATACCAAATGGACGAGCATTGGGCACTCTCGGCAGGAAAGCAGGTGGTTGCTATCGGCGGTTACGAATATGACCGCGCACCCATCGACCTCTATTTCTGCTCAGAATATTGGAACAACATAGCATGTTACCAGTTCGGTCTCAACCTCACATATACATTCAACGACGGCAGCGACCAGCTGTTGGCACAGTTCTGCGAAAGCCCATTCCGTCTCCCCGGCAAGGACATGTACGCATACAACCTCATGTGGTACGGCTCACACGGATGGTTCAACACCATCTACTCGGTGAATATGATTGAGTACGCACCCGGTGAGTTCATAAACTACATCACACTCGGAAACAAATTCAACGTAGGCGACTTCTCATTGGAGTTCGACGTAATGAACCGCGCAGTGCGAAACCAGACATTCCTCCTGAAAGACGTATCACTCATGGGCGAACTTTCATACTCACCCTCCGAGAAATGGAACATCTTTGCCAAAGCCACATACGACGTGAGCAGCACCGGCAAGACAGGAGACTATTGTGTGATGCCCGGAACAGAGATTACTCGCGTGGGCGCAGGTGTAGAATACTATCCTCTTGAGGGGGGCAACAAGAATGTACGCCTGCATGCCATATTCAACCAGACTTTCGGCAACAACAGCAATCCGGCTGGTGTACTGCTCGACGAGCAGTCGTTTGTGTCATTAGGACTCAAATGGAAGGTAAACCTCCTATCATTCAAGAAATAACAATAAATATCTAAAATATTATGAAACGTTCATTCTGGAGTTACATCCCTAACGGTATCCCCTGTTTGGCTGTTATTATCGCATTGTTTGGTTATATGAGTTCGGTAATGGGACTCACCAACATGCTTAATACCATCATGCACACAGCACATGATTTACTTTTGAACACTGTATTTTACTTAATGGGCATGTGTGTCATCACAGGTGCTATTGGTAAAATTTTTGTAGAATTTGGTGTTGTGGACCTATTACAACGAATACTGCGTCCGGTTATGCGTCCGGTATTCAACATGCCCGGTGTTGCATCATTGGCAGCTGTATTGACATTCCTCAGTGATAACCCTGCCATCATTGCTCTCAGCCAGAACAAAGGCTTTGCCAAATACTTTAAAAAATATCAGCATGTTTCATTGGTAAACTTTGGAACAGCGTTCGGTATGGGACTATTGGTAATTGTATTTATGCTTGGTCAAGGTTATTTCCTTGCTCCTTTAATCGGTTTGTTTGGTGCCCTCTGCGGTTGCGTTGTCGCGACACGTGTGATGCAACATTTTACTTTAAAGATGTACCCCAACTACCGTTATGAGGACGCAACAGTAGTAGACAACTACACCGGTAGCGAGCAATTGCCGGATGTTAGTTTTTCAGAAGAAGAGAATGAAAAGAAGAATGACACAAGTCTTTTTGTACGCGTATTGAATGCAATGCTCGACGGTGGAAAAGACGGTGTAACCATCGGTATGGCAATCATCCCCGGCGTTCTTATCATCAGTACTTTGGTTATGATGCTTACATTCGGTGGTACAGCTGAGGGTGTAGACCAAGCTGGTAATGAAATTATTGTATATACAGGCGGTGCTTTCCAAGGAACACAATTATTGCCATGGCTTGCCAGCAAAATCAGTTTCATATTTGAATGGCTCTTCGGTTTCACTGCTCCCGAATTGGTAGCATTCCCCATTACGGCTCTTGGCGCGGTTGGCGCAGCTTTAGGATTGATTCCTGAGTTTATGGCAAAAGGAATCATTGACGGCAACGCCATTGCAGTGTGCACAGCAATGGGTATGTGCTGGAGCGGTTATCTCAGTACAGATGCAGCCACATTGGATTCATTAGGTTACCGTCCTCTTGTTGCAAAAGCATTCCTTAGCTCCTTTATTGGCGGTATTTGCGCCGGTGTTATCGCACATTGGGTATTCGTTGCAATCATATATATTAGTTCATTGTTTGCACCTGCGCCTGTTTGGAGTGTTCAAGCACAAGGCTCATTGTGCAATATGCCCGAACATCAGCAAATAGAAATGACAATGATGGACGACAGTACATTTATTGTAAAGGATTGGTTCGGCGAAAAAGGTGAGAATTTGGAATTCTGCGTCAACTCAAAGGATTCGTCTCTTATCATCACTAACGCTTATGCTGAAAAGAACAACCGTTTCTTCTTTGTACGCATCAACGAAAAGGCTACTCGCGGCGAGGTTGCATACGCATTGGTACATCTCGAAAATGAGTACTCCAAGTATGCCGGCAACGCAGATGGCGGCTACATGTATCTTTTCGCCTTCCTGTATGACGGTTCGCATCGCCCCATAGACCAAGGCTACTACGAATTAGTGTGGGGAACCGGCAAGCCTCAAACCGTTGAAGCAGAAAAGTACATACAAATGGAACTTGCAGCCGAGGCAGACAGTTTGCGGATGGATTCCACTTACGAGACGAAAAGCGAAAGAGTCCTTAAAGGCAAAACAGAAAAAGAGTAAATATTATAAACTCACATTCGACCTATTTGGGCATGCCCAAATAGGTCGAATTGCAAACATATTACAGACATGAAGAATAAATTTATTTATGCTTTTGCCCTCTGCGGCGCACTGCTCTCGTCATGTTCAGGCTCGCAGCAGGAGACACAGGAGAGAGCATTCCTGCCCCCTCTCATGGGATGGAGCTCATGGAACACATATTTTGTGGACATAAACGAGGAACTGATAAAAAAACAGGCCGATGCCATGGTCAGCACAGGTCTGAAGGATGCAGGATATATGTACATCAACATAGACGACGGTTTCTTTGGCTACCGCGACTCGGCGGGCAAGATGACATACAATGCCGAGCGTTTCCCCAACGGCATGCGCGTCGTTTCGGACTACGTACATTCATTGGGCTTGAAAGCCGGCATATACTCCGAGGGCGGCTACAACACCTGCGGCTCCATGTATAACGCCGAAAAGAGTGGCATCGGCGCAGGATTCTACGGACACGACCAGCAGGATGCAGATGTTTATTTCAAGGATTGGAACTTCGACTTCATAAAGATTGACTATTGCGGCGGCAAAGAGCTCGGGCTCAACGAACGTGAGCGTTACGAAGCCATAGTCAAGGCAATAAGGAACACCGGACGAACCGACGCGTCGATAAACATCTGCCGCTGGGGCTTTCCCGGAACATGGGCTGCAAACATTGCCCGTTCGTGGCGCATCAGCTGGGACATACAACCCCGCTGGAGTTCAATCAAGTATATCATCGGCAAGAACATGTACCTCTCGGCTTTCGCAGGCAACGGCGGATATAACGACATGGACATGCTGGAGATTGGACGCGGAATGTCCCGCAACGAAGAGGAGGTACACTTTGGAATATGGTGTATAATGAGCTCTCCCCTACTCATCGGCTGCGACATGACATCTATCCCCGAAAGTTCTCTCGAACTTCTGAAGAACAAGGAACTTATCGCTCTCAATCAAGACCCCCTCGGCTTGCAGGCATACGTTGCACAACGCAACGGCGATGCTTACGTTCTTGTAAAGGACATAGAGACCAAACGTGGCAAAGTTCGCGCCGTGGCATTCTACAACTCATCGGACAGCGCATGCGACATCACCGTTCCATTCAAGACACTGGAGCTTGGCGGAAAAGTAAAGGTACGCGACCTTGTGCGACACAAAGATATGGGCACTTTAGAGCAACAGATGAGCTGCACTCTTCAAGGACGCAGCGTACTCATCTGTCGCATGGAGGCTGAAGAGCGCCTCGAACCTGAAGTTTACGAAGCAGAATGGGCATACCTTCCCCTCTACGACGACCTCGGACACAACCCACGAATCATACGCTGCATACAATCGCCCGAATGTTCAGGTGGTGTCAGAGTCGGTTACGTTGGCGCGAAGCCCGAAAACCGCGTAATATGGCGAGAAGTATATAGCGAAAAGGGCGGCAACTACGAACTTGGAATAAGCTACTGCACAAGCAAGACACAGAAACTGCAAGTAGATGTAAACGACAAAGAGTTTGTCATCGAAAACATCACATCAGGCGACTACACCAAGCCTGCTGTAGCAAAGATTGATGTTACGCTTAAACCAGGATACAATGTTGTATCAGTAGGATGCGACTATGCCTGGGCACCCGATATAGACAAGATTGAACTGAAAAAGAAATAACCTCCTGAATAGGAAGATAACGAGTCTGGCCTTACCTCTGTCAATGGTTTATCAACCCAAAGACAAGGTAAGGGCAGATTCGTTTATGGGAGGTTCTATAATTTAAAAAAGAATAATGAAACATTTGTACATATTAAGCATGATGATAGCAATAGGTCTGTGCCCATCGTGCAACACAAACAAACAGATACTCAAAAAAAACAAACAAGAAGGATTCATATTACAAGGGTCTTTACAAGCAGACAAAGAATTAATAGGCAAAAATCACAAAGAGATCAACAGTTACATGAACAAATTGGGATGGAATTACACCGAACATCCCAATATTTCCTCAAAGGACCACCCTGAGGGCAAGCATTGCGAAATAATATTTGACAAAGAAATTGAACAATACGTCTTTCGCTTCACGCTTCATGCGAATAAGAGACATCTTGATGGAGACAGAGGCGCTAAGAACGACCGTCAACGAAATGAGATGAAGAGCCAAACATCGGAACAATGGAAACATTTGAATGGCAACATTGGCGAGACACAGATTCTTAAATGGAAATTCAAACTACCGAAAGGGTTCAGGCCAAGCACAAAGTTCTGTCATATACACCAACTGAAAGCACAAGAGGGTAACAACGGTGCACCATTGATAACAATAAGCACACGCTGTGACGGCAACGCAGGCAACCGCCGCATACAGGTTATTCACACAGGCGACACGCGACAAAGCAGCAAAGGGGTACTCATAGACAATCTGCCATTAAGCGACTTTGAGGACCAATGGATTGAAGTTACTACGGAAATGTATTACAAGCACGACGGAGTATTTAAAATAAAGATGAGACGCATCGGCGACAATAAAATATTAACAGACAGAACATTTGAAAATATTGACCTGTGGCGAAAAGGGGCAACGAACATACGCAACAAATTCGGGCTATACCGGAGCTACGGAAGAAAGATGACAGACGACAAGGACCGTCCCGACAGTGGAATTAAAGATGAAAGTATTGATATTGCCGATTTTCAAGTTTACGAAAAGAAATAATTGTCAGCACCACACTGTTTCTTTTATAATATAACGAAAAGGGTGGCAACTACGAACTTTGAACAAGCTACCGCGCAAGCAAGACACAGAAACAGCAAGTAGATGTAAACGACAAAGAGTTTGCCATTGAAAACATCACATCAGTCGACTACATCAAGCCTGCTGTAGCAAAGCAAGGGCAGACTCGTTTATATCAATATGCGGTAATATATTTAGAAACATCCTATCAACTTTAGGGAAATCCCTACAAACAAATAGGGAATTTCCCTTGTGAGAGGAAATTTCCCTCCATAACTTTGCAGCAAAGAGAAACGGAAAGAATTCTCAGTAATAACCTTTAAAAATGAATATTATGAAAAAGTTGATGATTATCGCAGTGATTATAAGCGGACTGCTTATGCCTGCACAGGTTTTTGCAAGAAATGATAGAAACGACAAAGGCAATAGAGGAAATACAAACAAAGTTCAGATGGACTACAACAGAAGCAAGCGCAACAATAGCAGCAAGGTTGTAAAAATTGAAAAGAAAAAGCCTGCTCCCGTTGCACATCACAAACCCGCTCCCGTTGCACACCATAAACCGGCACCCGTGGTTCACCACAAACCCGCCCCGGCAGTACACCACCACTGCAAACCCGTTCCGGTTGTACATCACCACCATAAACCCGCTCCGGTTGTACATCACCACTGCAAACCTGTCCCGGTTGTACATCACCACCATTGCAGCAACGGAGTAGCAGAAGCAGTTACAGCTGTTGTAGGTCTTGCCGGATTAATATCAATATTGGCAAACTAAAGGAGAGATCAGCCAATACATAAATTCCATACTGTTCAATAAAAGCCGAAACGTGAGTTTCGGCTTTTATTGAACAGTAACAGAATAGAGATTACACCACAATCAGAACCCATTGTTGTGTTAACATAAATTATAAGCAATAAAGAAACAGATTAGTTGGAATATTTTTATCTTTCATTCATTAATTACTTTATCTTTGCGATAGAACCAAAAAATCCATAAAGCCATGACACACACATATTCTTCTCATTTTAAATGGAGCAATAGCGTGATAATTATAACCACCATTGTCTCACTGTTATTTATAGCCACAATAATATGGACTGCAATAAGCCCTTCCCCCGAATCAATGCTATGGCTGAAGTATGCTGTATTGGGCACAATAATTGCAACAGTTATCGGAGTACTGGCATATATACCGATGCGATTAAATGTAGATAGAGAATACGTTTCCGTTTCAAGATTGTCCGGCACATTACGAATACCCATCAACGAAATAAGAGAGACAAGAAAAGTCACAAAATCCTATATCGGAAACTCAATCAGAACATTCGGCAGCGGTGGCTTCATGGGCTATTTGGGTAAGTTCAGACACAAGACTGACGGGAATTATACAATGTATGCAACCAATTTGGATGAAATTGTGCTTATAAGGACCAACAACAAAAAATATATTTTCAGTTGCACCAACGCAACAAAGTTTATAGAATCTGTAGAAAGATTATCGGATTGTTAAGAAGCTGTTTAAAATGTACATGAAAAGCATAATTTTGTCCACTGCGTGCATTTGCATTATAGGATGTGCCAATAATACAACTACCCGTTTATAACAAAACGAATATAATGAACTATTGAAACAGACCATACTCCCTATTCCTGATTCCATACTGACGAATGAACAATTAGGATTAAAAATCAAGCTATCAGACATCATATTCAAGGAGATGTATATTGAGGAGAACTGTCAAAAGCTATCAATAACAAAAGAATATTTCGAAAGAGAAAGCATTCCTTCCATATATTATGATATTATTGAGTATCAAATCGCAGAGACAAACGAATGTATAAAAAGATGGATAGCAGAAGATAGCATACTTGCGCCTCACTTGTTGAATCAGGACAGTATGCTGAGAATAGCAAAAGAACAATATTGGAACATAGAAAGACCTTTGCTTATCAAAAGATTGACAAAAGAATAACTGTAAAATTTCTACTGACCCAAGAAAACACGTATATACACAAAGATTCGCGTAGGCATACAAAAAAAGTTCCCTCAATTCTGTCGAACTGAAGGAACTC
>CAYWIE010000012.1:0-54997 GCA_964458275.1 uncultured Bacteroidaceae bacterium | reverse complement strand
TTACATTCTTCTCGACTGCTTTCTTCACAGGGTCGAGGATATATTTGCCCGATTTTGTGAGTCCGCCGAAGAGGATGATTGCCTCAGGACTTGAGAATTTGATGAAGTCGGCAATAGCCTCGCCCAGCATGGTTCCAGTCTGCTTGAATATCTCTTTTGCAATCTTGTCGCCTGATTTTGCAGCAAGATACACATCGTAAGACGTGATGTTCTTTATGCCGCGCAGTGCACTTGGAGTCTTGTCGAGCTTAAGAATCTCTTTGGCTGTGCGTGCAACACCAGTTGCCGAGCAGTATGCTTCGAGACAACCGCGTGAACCGCAACCGCATTTGCGTCCCTCTTTGCCACGTACCATTGTTACGTGTCCGAGTTCGCCGGCGAAACCGTCGCATCCGTACACTAACTGGCCGTTGATGACGATACCGCTGCCCACGCCTGTGCCTAAGGTGATTACTATGAAGTTCTTCATGCCTTTGGCTGTGCCGTAGGTCATCTCTCCGATGGCTGCAGCATTGGCATCGTTTGTGGCATATACGGGAACACCTGCCTTTGCCGAGAATACTTCGCACAGCTTGAGCACGCCTTTCCACGGGAGGTTGGGCGCGTCCTCTATGGTGCCTGCGTAATAGTTGGCATTTGGTGCGCCAATGCCTATTCCGCGAATACGGCCTTCTGCACCAACCTCTTTGATAAGACGCTGTACAACACCGTTCATGGCGTCAACAAATCCTTCGAAGTCCTTATATTCCGGAGTCTTGATACTCTCGTCGCGTGCAAGAATTTCGCCGCGTGCATCTACTATGCCGATTTTGGTTCCTGTTCCGCCGACATCTATGCCGACAACAAGGTTTTTCTCTACGTCTGATACCATATTGTTCTTTATTGATAGTTGTTTGTTGGTAATGTTACTGCGAATATAGACTAAAAAACAATCTGTTGCAACTTTTGTATGTCTACTTTGCAATTTTTCTTGTATTTTATTTTGTCAACTCTTCCGAGAAATCTTCGAGAGCTTTGGTGAACAGCTGTTCGGCATCCTCCATTGTGCCGCGCACTTCGCCTCCTGAGGCATTCTTGTGTCCGCCGCCGTTGAATAGCTTTGCTGCCACCTCGTTGCAGGGGAAATTGTCCACACTGCGCAGCGATACGTTTATTTTGCCCTTGTTCTCTTCGCGCAAGAAGCATGAGAATCTGACGCATTTTATCTGAAGAGGCATGTTTACAATGCCTTCTGTGTCTCCTTTGGCGCCGTTGAAGCGTTTGAGCTCGTCGTAGGTGAGTGTCAGCAAGGCTGCATTCTTTTCGGGATAATATCTCAGCTTTTCGTACATCATGTATCCCATGAGCCTCATGCGGCTTAATGAGTAATTGTAGAATACGCGTCGGTAGATTATGTCCTTGTCGATGCCTTTGGATATGAGTTCGGCAACTATGTGGTATATGTCCTTGCCCGATGATGCGTAGGCGAAATTGCCGGTGTCGGTCATTATGCCCGTATATATGCACTCGGCTGCCTCTTTGGCTATTCTGTCGGCTTTGCCGGACTGCCAGATTGCTCTGAATACAAGTTCGGATGTTGAACTTGCCTCAGGGTGGGAAATTGCAACGCTGAAGATGTCGTCGGGGAAGAGGTGGTGGTCGATGAGCGCTTTGGGCGCAGGCGATTCGCATACGCTTTTCCCCATTTCGTCGATGCGGGTGAGCGAATTGAAGTCGAGACAGAAGAAAAGATCGGCATTTTTCAGCGCCTCTTCTGCTGCGGGCCGGTGCTTGTCGTAGAGAAGCACGTTTTCTATGCCCGGCATCCATGAGAGAAATGCCGGGTAGTCGTTGGGTACTACAACTGTTGCCTCTTTGCCTAAGCTCTTGAGATAATGGAACATTGCCAATGAGGAGCCTATCGCATCGCCGTCGGGACGGCTGTGGGACAGTATTACGCAGTTTCTGCTTCTCTCTATAAGGGCGTTGAGGGCTTCTATGTTCTTGTTGTCGATGATGGCGTTAATCATGGCTGGTCTTATTGCTTTTCTTCTGTCATCAGCTGCTCGATGGCGCGGCACAGCTGGTCGGGGCATGAGGTAGGCTTGCCGTTGCAGCTGATGTTGTTGAGCCGTTGTATCACCTCTTCGTATTTCATGCCTTTGACAAGTTTGCTTATGCCTTGCAGGTTGCCGTTGCAACCGCCATAGAATTTCACATCAACTATTGCGCCGTTGTCTCCACTGACTTCAATCAGTTGCGAGCAGGTGCCGCTGGTCTTGTAGATTATGGTTTTCATATTGGCTTCTGGGTTATCTTAGATTTATTACGTCTCCTACTTTCAGTCTTGTGTAGTTTTCGTATTCGGGGTTCATTTTATATAGTTTCTTTAGCTTTATGCCATATTTTTGCGAAATGGAGTACAGGCTTTCACCGTTTGCGGTTGTGTGGAAGCGGTGCTCTTTTGTGGCTTTGTTGTTCTTCTTTTCGAGATATATTATGTCGCCGGCCTTAAGGTTGTATTCTTTGTAGAGGTCGTTGTATTTTATCAGTTTCCTGCGCGAAATTCCAAACTCTTTCGATAGGGACTTGAATGTGTCTCCGGTGTTTGCCACTATGTAGAGCAGCCCGCTTGAACGGTATATCGGGCGTATGCCTGCAAAGTCGTTTATTGCACTGCCTTCGAGAAGCGGGGAGACGTCTCTCTTTGAGTAGTAGTCGTATTCGTGCAGGTTGTATCTTTCTATGAGGCTTATCAGTTTCTGGGGATATGCAGGGTCTTCGGCGTATCCGGCCTTTTTCAGCCCGCGTGCCCAGCCTTTGTAGTCGGTGGGCTTTAATTCGAAGAGGGCAGCATATCTTGCCTTTTTCAGGAATTGGGAGTGGTCTTCGTACGATTCGCGTGCGCTGCTGTAGACGCGGAATTTGCACATCTTGCCGTTGTCCATGTGCGATGTGGTCTTGCCCCGCCAGCCGCTGTGGGCCTTGATGCCGAAGTGGTTGTTCGAATTGCGTGTGAGTGTGCTGTTGCCTGCTCCCGATTCCAGAAGACCTTGTGCAAGTGTTATGCTTGCAGGTATTTTGTGGCGGTGCATCTGTTCCACTGCTACGGGGTAGTAGGTGAGTATATATTTTTCGTATCTGTCTGTTGCTCGTGATACGGAACTTTTTGACGGTATTGCCGCTTGCTTTGTAGAGCAGCTTGCCATTGCCATTATGCCAAGTGTCAATATTGTGATGTGCAGATAGCTTTTCATGTTCATTGATTGTATATTTAAAATACAAAACTAATGTTTAATTTGATTTCATGCAAGTTTTTTTTACCTTTGTCCCGTGTTTGCCTGCCATCCGTGCAGGTCTTTGTTTTTTATTAATCTTAATCTGTTATGAGAATAGCTGTTCCGACAAGGGACGGTCGTGTGGATGACCATTTTGGCCATTGCGACCATTATACTGTTTTTACGATTGAAGACAATGTCGTTGTGGGGAGTTTTGACTTGCCCTCGCCGCAAGGTTGCGGCTGCAAGTCGGGTATTGCTGCCGATTTGCAGCAGTTGGGTGTTGTGGTGATGCTCGCGGGCAACATGGGCGAGGGTGCCAAGAACAAGCTTGCCGCGCATGACATAAAGGTTGTTCGCGGTTGCAGCGGCGATGTCCGGGTGCTTGTCGAGGACTATCTTGTCGGCAAGGTAGATGATTCGGGCTATTCTTGTGAGTCGCACGATTGTGGTGACCATGGTCATAGTGACAAGGTTAGAATTGTTGGGAATTCTGCTGCCGTCAAAGCAGATGATAATAAATAAAATAGCAACTCAAATGGGTACAGAAAAAAGAGAAAATATAGGATGGATTGATTGCATGCGTGTGCTTGCTTGTTTCCTTGTGGTTTTTTCGCATTGCTGCGATGCTTTCGTGGCTCAGTTCAATAATGATTATCCGACATTTCTTCAGGGGTGTGCGTTGGGCAGTCTTGTGCGTCCATGTGTGCCGTTGTTCGTGATGATGTCGGGCGTGTTGCTGCTGCCTGTGCGTGGAACGATGAATGAGTTCTACTCCAAGCGTTTGAAGCGGCTTCTTGTGCCGTTGCTCTTCTGGTCCCTTGTCTTGCCTTTGGCTTTTTATGCCTATCTGAACTTTGCACCGGCAAGCAACAGCCCCCTGGTCGATATGTCTCTGTTTACGTGGGACATGACTTTGCGCAAACTGTATACGTTTGTCTTTAACTTCAACTACGATACAACTCCTCTGTGGTATCTTTATATGCTGATAGGGCTCTATCTTGTGATGCCTATACTCAGTGCATGGCTCAAGGGGGCTACACAAAAGGAGGTCAAGACTTTCCTCTATTTGTGGGGTGCTTCGCTGCTTGTTCCTTACATCAAGATTCTGGCTCCTTCGTTGGGTTACATCGGTGTGTTCGGCAATATGAATATTTTAGGTGTGTGCGACTGGAACGCTTACGGCACATTCTACTATGTTTCGGGTTTTGTGGGCTATCTTGTGCTTGCCTACTATTTGGTTAAATATCCTTTGCAGTGGAGCTGGAAGAAGATTGCAGCCATCTGTACGCCCATGTTCGTCGTTGGCTTTGCAATAACATTCGGCGGTTATGTGGCTATGCAGGATTTCTTCCCCGGCAATTATGCCTATCTCGAAATCATGTGGCTTTTCAGTGGCATCAATGTCTTTCTTATGACTTTTGCGGTCTTTGTGGTGGTGCAGAAGCTTGATGTCTCTTCGTCGCCCGTGCTCTCTAAGATGGCGTCAATGACATTCGGCATTTATCTGTGTCATTTTGTGATTGTGCAGATGGGGTATGACCTCTTTGAGGTGCTGTTGCCCGGCGTGCCTGCCGTAGTGAAGATTGCATGCAATGCCGTTACGGTGTTTGCTGTCAGTTATCTGCTTGTGCGTCTTTTGTCAGCGAGCGCCTTTACACGACGTCTTGTTGCCTGATTCCCGGTTATGAAGTATCTGTTGATGGCGCTTGGCTCAATAGCTTTGGCGTTGGGTATTGTCGGTATATTTTTGCCGTTGTTGCCGACCACTCCTTTTCTGCTGCTGGCGGCTACTCTCTATTTCCGCAGTTCGCCGCGGTTGTACGATTGGCTGTTGTCGCATAGGCATTTAGGTCCCTATATCCGCAATTTTAGAGAGCATAGGGCTATTCCTTTGAGAGTGAAGATTGTCTCGGTTAGCCTTGTTTGGGCGACGTTGCTCTATTGCGCGTTCTTCGTGGCGGAGTCTTTGCTGCTAAGGCTTTTCTTTATCCTTTTGGCTGTTGGGATTTCTGTGCATATATTGCGCTACAAGACTTTAAGGTAATAGATGCCTGTATGTAATTCCCGGCAATGAAAGCAGAAGGTAATCTGTTACCTTCTCTCCTTGAAGAATTTCCTCATAAGCTCGCTTGCCTCTTCGGCGCATACGCCTGATGTAACCTTCGTCTTGGGATGGAGCACTTCGGGTGCGAATCTTTTGTATCCTTTCTTCTCGTCGCTTGCGCCGTAGACCACTCTTCCTATGTGGGACCATCCAAGTGCACCTGCGCACATGGGGCAGGGTTCTACGGTTACGTAGAGTGTGCAGTCGTCGAGATATTTGCCGCCTATGTGTTCGGCTGCTGCCGTTATTGCCTGCATTTCGGCGTGTGCGGTAACATCGTTGAGTGTCTCCGTGAGATTGTGTGCGCGTGCAACGGTAGTGCCGTTGCAGACTATGATGGCACCGATGGGTATTTCGCCTTTGCCGTATGCCTTTTGGGCTTCGGCAAGTGCCAATTTCATGTATTTTATGTCGTCCATGTCTATCGTCTCATGTCGTGCTCGTTGAAGAGGGTGGGGTAGTCTTCGTCGAGGTTCCTGTATATGAATGCGAGAAGCGTTTCGCGCATCCAGTTGCTCTTGTTCTTTATCTTATATTTTTTCAGATAGTTTTCTATGAGGCGGTCCTCTTCGTCGCTGACGAATGCTACAATGCGCTTTTTGCGTGCAGTGCTCGTCTTTGCAGCATTTGGGGAACTGTTCTTCTTGATTGCCATCTTGCTTGTTTTTTGTGATGCAGGTACATTTATTGTAGAGACTCACATTCGTCTATCCACAGAGTGTATGCGGTGTCGGTTGCCATTTTCCACTCTCCTCTGGGGCTAAGTCCGCAGCTGCCTATCTTGGGGCCGTCGGGCATGCAGGAGCGTTTGAACTGTTGGGTGAAGAAACGTCGGCAGAATGTTGTGAGCCATTTCTTTATGGTCTCGTCGGCATATCTTTCTCCAAAGCTGTCTCTTGCTATCATATATATCTTGCCCGGACTGTATGCGTTGTGCAGTGTATGGTAGAGAAAGAAGTCGTGCAGTTCGTAGGGACCAACAAGGTCTTCGGTCTTCTGTTTGATGTTTCCCTTGTCGTCGGCAGGGGTGAGTTCGGGAGAAATGGGCGTGTCGACAATGTCGAGCAGGGTGGCGCGTATTGTGTCGTCGTTGCTGCTCTCGGCTATTTGTCTTACAATATATTGTATCAGAGTTTTGGGCACTGCGGCGTTTACCCCGTACATGCTCATGTGGTCGCCGTTGTATGTTGCCCATCCTAATGCGAGTTCAGAGAGGTCGCCTGTGCCCACGACAAGGCCATTCAGCCTGTTTGCCATGTCCATGAGTATCTGTGTGCGTTCGCGTGCTTGCGAGTTTTCGTATGTAACGTCGTGTTTGCCGATGTCGTGTCCTATGTCCTTGAAATGTTGTATGCAGGCGGGCTTTATGGAGATTTCCTCTATGGTTACTCCGAGGCTTTGCATCAGTTTGAGTGCGTTGTTGTATGTACGGTCGGTGGTGCCGAAGCCGGGCATGGTTATAGCAATTATTCCGCTTCGCTCTTTGTCGAGAATGTCGAAAGCCTTTGCTGTTACTAACAGCGCAAGGGTAGAGTCGAGCCCTCCCGAAATTCCGATGACGCAGGTCGCGGCATGTGTGTGCTCTATGCGTTTTGCGAGCCCTGCTGCCTGTATGTTGAATATTTCGTTGCATCGCTCTTCCTGTTCTTCTCCGACGGGGATGAACGGATTTGGAGTAAATCTTCTTTTAAGGCTTGTTGTAGGGCTGATCTTCTGCTCAATTGCTATGGTGCAGAAGGGGTGTGCGGAGTATGCTTTGCATGAGTCGGCGAATGTGCTGTTCCTTATGCGGTCGTGGCGTAGTTTTTCCACGTCAATCTCTGTTGTCAGCAGTTGACCCTCAATAGAGAAACGCTTGCTCTCTTCGAGCAGTCCGCCATTCTCATATATAAAGGCATTGCCGGCAAAGACTGCGTCGCCGGACGACTCGCCGTATCCGCAGCTGCTGTACATGTATCCGCAGTTGCAGCGAGCGCTCTGTGCCTGTATCTGTCCTTTTATATATTTGCGGCTGCCGACTGTTTCGCAGTCCGATGCCATGCAGAGTATTATCTCTGCTCCGAGCATCGACAGCTTTGTGCTTTGCGGAGTGGGCGAGAGCAGTTCGCTCCCGAACTCTATCGCGAATGTGAAGCGGGGAGTGCGGAATATCTTGTCGGCAGATGTTCCGTATTCTTTTCCTAATATGTTTATATTGTTGCCTGCCGGAAGCTTTTTGGGTGTCGTGAACCATCTTTTTTGTGAGGATTCGCCGCTGTTGGGGATGATATTCTGTGGGACAACTCCCATTATCTCTCCTTTCCATATAACTATTGCGCAGTTGAGCATTGCGCCCTTAGCGGTTGCTGGGATGCCGGCTACGACAATGGTCTCCTTCCCGCTCGTGGCATCGAGCAGAGTCTGCAAGGCTGTTTCTGCTCCCTTAAGCAGGGTGCTGTGGCGGTAAAGGTCGCCGCAGCTGCACGATGTAAGGCATAGTTCGGGGAAGAGAAGTATCTCTGTATTCTCTTTCACTGCCTCTTCAATAATCTTCACTATTTCGGTTGCGTTGTATTTGCAGTCTGCAACTCTTGTGCGAGGGATAGCCGCACCTACTCTTACAAATCCGTAGTCCATTTTCCCGATTGTAATAATATTCTCAATAAATTTTAAAGCAGCTTCTTGATGAAAGTGCTGCTGTAAATGGCTTCTGAAACACAAATTTCAGATAAAAAACGCTATGTAACAAAAAAAATGAAAAAAAAGTGCAGAAAAATTTGCATAGTATTTAAAATGGTTTTAAATTTGCAATGGATTTAAAAATGAAACGCAATTTTGTATGACAGCTACAAAGAAATATTCAGTACCGGAATTGAGGGCGGAACTCGAAGCGGCGGGTATCAGGCCGACAGCCCAACGAATAGCGATACTCGGATTTATGCGCGAGAATCCTGTACACCCCACAGCCGATGTCGTATATGATGCCCTTGCGGGAGAAATCGGTTCATTGTCCTTGACGACGGTATATAACACATTGAAGCTCTTGGTTGAACATGGTCTTGTATCTATGCTTGCAATAGATGATACTTTTAAGTGTTTCGACGGAGATGTAAGGATGCACGCCCACCTCATGTGTCGGGAATGTAAGACCATCTTTGATGCCAAAATGCCCGAAGCTGTCGCCGATTTTCTTAAGACTTTGGATGGATTCGAACCCGATGAAGTTCAGTTGTACGTGAAGGGTGTTTGTAAGAATTGTAAGAATAAAGTTTTAGATAAGTAAATAATTAACCATTTAATTGATATTATTATGAAAAAGTTTATCTGTTCAGTATGCGGTTATGTTCATGAAGGTGATTCAGCTCCCGAAAGATGTCCTCAGTGCCGAGTTCCTGCCGAGAAATTCAACGAATTGGTAGAGGGTAAGATAGAGTTTGTTCAGGAACATGTGATTGGTGTTGCAAAAGGCTGCGACGATGAGATGATTAAAGATTTGAACGCTCACTTCATGGGCGAGTGTACAGAGGTGGGAATGTACCTTGCAATGAGCCGCCAGGCAGACCGCGAAGGTTATCCCGAAATTGCTGAGGCTTTCAAGCGCTACGCATGGGAAGAGGCTGAGCATGCAGCCAAGTTTGCAGAACTTCTCGGTGATGTCGTATGGGACACAAAGACCAACCTTGAGAAACGCATGAATGCCGAATCGGGTGCATGTGCCGACAAATACAGAATAGCAAAGCGTGCAAAAGAGCTCAACCTCGATGCCATCCACGATACTGTTCACGAAATGTCAAAGGATGAGGCTCGTCACGGCAAAGGTTTCGAGGGCTTGTTCAACAGATACTTCAAGAAGTAATAACCATAGACTATAATTGCAGGAAGAGGGGTTGCGCTTACAGTGGCGCAACCCCTCTTATGTCTTATCTTTTACGTCTGAACCTCTCCTCGATGCTTTGCATCCATTCGTACCAATTGGGGATGTAGAGAGTGGCAAGCACAGTGTTGAGGAACATGCCGTACACAACTGCTGTGCCGATGGAGAGGCGGCTCTCGGCGCCGGCGCCGCTTGCAAAGAGCAGAGGCATCACTCCGAATACGAACGACAGCGAGGTCATGAGTATGGGACGCAATCTTATGTGTCCCGCTTCGTAGGCGCTCTTTCTGATGGGGTTACCTGCCTTGCGGAAGTCTCTTGCAAATTCCACAATCAGAATACCGTTCTTTGCGCTTAGGGCTATGAGCAGTATAATTCCAATTTCTGTGTAAATGCTTATCGGAAGCCCCATAACCAGACAGCCGAGCACAGTGCCGAGCAGTGCAATCGGAGTGCCCATCACTGCTGCAACGGGGCTGCTCCAGCTTTCGTATTGCGCGGCAAGCACAAGGTAGGCTACAAGTATTGCGAGTGCAAAAATTGCAAGCGTTGTGCTCCCTGCCGCGTTCTCTTGATAGGCAACTCCGGTCCATTCGTATTCGAATTCGTTGCCGAGCTCTTCGTCGAACAGCTGTTCAAGTTCCTGCATTGCCTCTCCGGTGCTGAACCCGGCAGCCGGATTGCATGTGATTGCCGCACTGTTGTACATGTTGTAGCGTCCCAGCTGGTCGATGCCGAGTATGCTTCCCGTGCTCATGAAGCTGCTGAAGGGAATCATCTCTCCGCGGTTGTTGGCAAGGCTCAGACGCATGACACTCTCTATGAGCTTCTGGTTCTCTTCTCCGGCAGCCATCTTTACCTGCCAGATACGTCCCAACATCACAAAGTCGTTGATGTAGGCTGCTCCCATGTAGTTGCTGAGAGTGGATAGCAGCGAACCGATGTCTATTCCCATAGCTATTGCCTTCTCGCGGTTGATGTAGAGGTAATATTGCGGTACATTGGCTTCGAAGGAGCTGTTCATCGCAGCGAGTGCAGGCTTGCCGCGGTAGGCTGCAAGCAGGGTGTATATGGCTTTCTGCATCTCTGTCAGGCCTAAGGCATTGCGGTCTTCAAGCTGCAGCTGCATGCCTCCGGTGTTGCCCATTCCCGGAATTGCCGGCGGAACCATCGCAAAGCATTGCGCCTCCTCGATGACAGCATACGCTTCCCGGTTGAACCTCTCCACGACGTCGCTTGCCGAGTGTCCTTTGCCTTTGCGCTTTGACCAGTCTTTCAGCACTACAAAGACGCTGACTGCATTGCTCTGCTCGCCATTGTTCAGGATGCTGAATCCGCTGATGCTGATGTTGCTTTCTACTTCAGGGTATGTGGCGAGTATGGCATTTATTTTTTCGGCAACCTTTTCGCTTCGCGTGAGTGATGATGCCGGAGGCAGTTGTGCCGATATAATCATGTAGCCTTCATCCTCTTCGGGTATGAACGTAGTGGGCAGCTTTGCGAATATTATAGCCGCAGCGATGGTGAATGCAATGAAACTTATAGCGGCTACGGCAGGTTTGCCGAGCAGGTAGGATACAGTCTTGTCGTAAGCCTCTTGTGTCTTGTCATACACCTTGTTGAATGTTCCGAAGAAGAGCCCCTTGTTCTTCGCGCCGTCTGCCGGCCTGAGCAAGATGGCGCATAGTGCCGGGGTGAGCGTGAGTGAGATGATGGCGCTAAGCAGCGTTGAGGCGGCAATTGTCAATGCGAACTGTTTGTAAAGTTCGCCCGAAATTCCGCCTATCATGGTAGTGGGGATGAATACCGCCATCATCACAAGCACCACTCCTATTATAGGGCTTGTGATTTCGCTCATCGCCTTTTCAGCAGCCTCTCTCGGTGGCAGATGTTCTTCGTCGAGAATACGGGTAACATTCTCCACCACCACAATTGCGTCGTCCACTACAATGGCAATGGCGAGTATGAGTCCGAAGAGCGTGAGCGTATTAATCGAGAATCCAAGCAGTTGCATTACAGCCAATGTGCCTATAAGCGATACGGGGATAGTGAGGCAAGGGATAAGTGTAGCACGCCAGTTTTGCAAGAAGAGGAATATCACAAGTATAACCAGCATGGTTGTTTCCAGCAGGGTATACAGCACTTCGTGTATGGAGCTGCGCACAACGTTAGTGGTGTCGAGCGTTACCTGATACTCCACTCCCGGCGGGAAGCTGCCTGCAAGTTCGTTCATCTTTTCGCGTACAGCTTTCGATACTTCAAGCGAATTCGAACCGGGCAACTGATAGACGGCAAGAGCGGCGGCAGGTTTTCCGTTCAGGCGCGACGATGCAGTGTAGGTCTCGCTGCCAAGCTCGATAGTGGCAATATCCCTCAGGCGGAGCATGGTTACGCCGTCGTTCTTCACGACGATGTTCCCGAATTCCTCTTTGCTGTCGAGCCTACCCTGAACGTTGAGCGTGTACTGAAAGGCGTTGTCGGCTCCTTTGCCGAGCGTCTGTCCGACGTAGCCTGCCGACACAGCCTTGTTCTGCTGGCTGATGGCAGTGTAGACTTCGGAGGGGGTGATTCCGCGAATCCTCATCGCCTCGGGGTCGAGCCATACACGCATGGAGTAGTCGCCTGCACCCATTATGTTTACGGCTCCCACTCCGGGAGTGCGGGTCAGGCGGTCGGTAATCTGCAATTTCGCATAGTTCGACAGGTAGAGCTGGTCGTATATGGAATCTCCCGTAAGTGTAAGGAAAAGAACAATGTTCGACGACTGTTTCTGCACCGTTACACCCAACTGCGTAACTTCGCTCGGCAGAGAATTCATTGCGACGTTCACCCTGTTCTGCACAAGCACGGTTGCCATGTCGATGTCGGTGCCGACCTCGAATGTTACTGTCAGCTGATAGGTTCCTGCCGACGACGATGTAGAGCTCATGTATATCATGTTGTCGACGCCGTTTACCTGCTGCTCTATCGGAATGCCGACGGTCTGTGCGATGGTTTCGGCATTCGCGCCGGGATAGGATGCTGTTACCTGCACCGTCGGCGGAGTAATCGAGGGGTATTGGTCTACGGGCAGAGTGAAAAGGCATATTCCGCCTCCTACAATCATCAGCAGTGAGATGACGGTGGCAAATATAGGTCGTTCTATAAAGAATTTCGCGAAGTTCATGGTGTCTCTATTCCTGTATGGGGGTTATCTTCATTCCGTTTCTCACTTTCAGCAGGGCTTTTGTTACATATCGTTCATTCTCTTTGAGCCCGGATGTTACAACACGCATTGTGTCGTCAACGATGCTTCCTGTCTCTATATGACGATATTCGACGTTGTTGGAACTGTCTACCGTGTAGATGAATTTTCCAAGCTGGTCTGTGCCTATGGAGGCGTCCTTTATAAGTATGCCGTCGGGTACTTTCTTGTAGGGGAGAACTACGCTTATGTAGGCTCCGCTCTTGAGGAAGCCGTCGTCGTTCCTCAGCTCTGCCCTAACCTTGAGTGTTCCTGTGGCGAGGTCGATGTTGGGCGACAGATAGTCCATCTTTGCCTTGCGCCGGAAGTAGTTGTCGCTGCCGAGACTGAATGTTATGTAATCGTCCTGTTCCACCTTGCCCCGCTTCTGCCGTTGCAGCCACTCGTTGTCGCTGATGTCGAAGTACGAATACATGATGTCGTCCTTGTAGAGCGTGGCGAGGGTTACGGGCGATGCGGCGCCTGCCACATAGCTTCCGGTTGACAGGTTGCTCAGTCCCACAAGCCCGTCATGCGGCGCCTTCACGTAGCAGTAGTCGAGGTTGTTGCGTGCAGTGTTGAGCTGTGCTTCGGCGTTGCTTACGGCAGCCTTGCAGGTGGCAACGTTGGTCTCCGAACGTAGCAGTTCAATGCGGCTTACGGCATTGCTCTCAATGGCTGTTTTCATTCGTTCGTAATTGTTTTCGGCATATTCAAGGTTGGCTTTCGCTGTTTCGAGTGCCGACTGTGCCTGTACGACTGCGTCTATGTAAGTTGTTGGCTCTATTACAAATAGGATGTCTCCTTTTTTTACTCTCTGTCCGGCGGTGTAGTTCGACCTTTGCAACGTGCCGTTTACTCTTCCTACGATGGCTACCGTTGCATCGGCTTCGAGGTATCCGGGATATTCACGTGTGAGTATAACCTCTCTTACTTCGGGGTAGGCAACGGCTACGGGAAGTGCTTCTGCCGGAGCTTTCGCTGTCTCTTTCTTGCAGGCTGCGATGGCTGAAAGCGCCGTTAGTATTAGAATGGCTTTTTTCATTGTATTTAGTTTTCTGATAATTGTTTACCAACCTCCGCCGAGAGCCTTGTACAGCTGCACAAGTGCAGTGAGCGAGTAGCCTTGTGTCTGTACAAGATTGTCCTGAAAGGTGAGCAGTGAACGCTGGGCGTCGAGTACGTTCTGGAACTCGGTGAGCCCCTGCTTGTAGAGTTCGAGCGACAGAGAAAGTGTCTGTTCGCCTTGCCTTACAGTCTCTTTGAGGGTCTTTATTGTTATTATGGAGTTCTTGTACAGTGTCATTGCGTTGTCAACCTCTTGAATGGCAGTGAGTACGGTGCTGTTGAATGTTATTATGCTCTGCTCAAGCTCGGCTTTTGCCTCTTGTGTGGCATATATTCTTTCACCTCCGCTGAAAATGTTCCACGTCAGTGTGGGAGCAATCTCCCAACTCATGCTCTTCTTGTGCGCGAGTTTGTTAAAATTATTTGAAGTGAATCCGATGGAGCCGTTCAGGTAGAATTCGGGGAACCACTCGCGTTTGGCAGCTCCAAGCAGCGAGGCTTTCGATGCAACGCTCAGTTCTGCCGCTCTAATGTCGGGCCGGCGACGCAGCAGATTGGCGGGAATCCCTACTGCAACGGCTTCAACATAGTCGGGCAGGGGAGTGGCTGTGTCGAGAAGATTGTCAATGCTTCCGGGATAGAGCGCGAGCAACGTTGTGATGTTGTTCTTGTATTGGTCTATTTTGGTCTGTATTGCGGGGATTGTTGCAAGAGTGCTGTAATATACCGACTTCGCCTGTGCAACATCGAGCATCGAGGCAAAGCCTGTTTCGAGCCGCACTTCGGTTATCTCCATAATCTCTTTTTGCGACTGCACATTTTGTTGCAGGACGCTCATTTCGGCTTGCGACTGCCGCAGCGAAAAGTAGTTGCTTGCAACCTCGGCGCACAATGTTACAAGCACGGCGCGATACTCCTCTTCTGTGGCTTGGAATCCTCTTTTCTGAGCCTGCGCCCGTTTGAATATTTTACCAAAAATGTCAATCTGCCAACTGACGTCGAGTGTGCCGCTGAAGTAGCCGTACCACGCCTCCTCGTTGCCTGTTTGCGACAGGTTGCCGCTGCTCTTTTCGCGTGTCCATCCTGCCGAGAGGTCAAGAGATGGGAACAGAGCGCTCTGCACCATACGCCAACCGGCTTTTGCTGCCCTTATGTTGCTTATGGCTGTCAGTGCCGAGAGGTTGCGTTCTGTGGCTATGGTTATTAGCGAGTCGAGCAGCGGGTCCTCGAATTTTTGCCACCAGTAGTCGTCTTCGGGTGATGTCTGTGTGAATATCTCGTCTTCTTGAAAGGTATCGGGCAGAGGCTCTATCAGAATGTCTCTCTGTGTCTGTCCGTCTATCGCGGAGAGCGTGCAGATTGACAGTAAAAGGAAAATTGAGATTCTTTTCATGAGTGTCGGATCAGGTTCATACATTGCTTAAACAAAAAAATGCTGGAATGGTTTTTTGATTGCTGAATTCCCCCTCAGATAAACATAAATTAAAAATTCAAATTCAGATAATTACCAAATGTAGTTCAATAATCACTTCGCGAAAAGCGATTTTAATTCCACTCCGTTGGCATTTCCATAAACAATTCCTAAATTTGCACTCTAATTTTATCATTTATGGAATTAAATATCATCGTTCTGGCGAAGCAGGTACCGGATACACGCAATGTCGGAAAGCAGGCTATGAATGCCGATGGAACAGTTAACCGTTCGGCTCTTCCTGCAATCTTCAATCCCGAAGACCTCAACGCCCTCGAACAGGCACTTATCATCAAGGATGCCAATCCAGGCAGTCGAATAACTTTGCTTACAATGGGTCCCTCACGTGCAGCCGACGTGTTGCGCGAAGGACTTTACCGCGGCGCAGATGCAGGAATACTCTTGAGCGACAAGGCATTTGCAGGAGCCGATACATTGGCAACCTCATACGCTCTTGCGACAGCAATACGCAAAATAGGCAAGTACGATATTATCCTTTGCGGACGTCAGGCAATAGATGGCGATACGGCACAGGTAGGACCGCAGGTGGCACGCGAACTCGGAATACCGCAGATTACATACACCCGCCGCATAATGCAGCTTGACGGAGATAAAATAACCATAGAACGCTCCATCGAAAATGGTGTGGAGGTGGTGGAGGCTCCGTTGCCTCTGCTGCTTACTGTGGATGGTGCGGCGGCAGCATGTCGTCCCCGCAACGCCTACCGCTTGTTGCGTTACAGCAAGGTTGCGACAGCGTCGGAACGTGCAGCGGCAGGCAAGCCCGGCAATGCAGCCGATGAGGTACTCGCCGAATGGAATCTCGAAAGCATCAACGGCGATGCCGCATGTTGCGGACTTTCGGGCTCTCCCACAAAAGTAAAAAAGGTAGAAAACGTAATATTCCAGGCAAAAGAGAGCAAACGTTATACTGCCGACGACGAGCAGATAAAAGAACTTGTGAGCGAATTGCTTGCTAACCACACAATAGGATAATACCATGAACAATATATTAGTTTACTGCGAACTTGACGGCACCCGCGTAGCGGATGTCAGTCTCGAACTGCTGAGTAAGGGACGTGAGCTTGCCGATACCCTCGGCGTTGCTCTCGAAGCAGTTGCATTGGGCGAGAATATATCATCCGTTGCAACGCAAGTCTTTCCCTATGGAGCAGACAAGGTACACCTCTTCGACAACAAATGCTTTGCGCCCTACACGACGCTTCCCCACGCTTCGGCGCTTGTGAAGCTCATAGGAGAGGAAAAGCCACAGATATTCCTTTTCGGCGCGACAGTCATCGGACGCGATCTTGCGCCGCGCGTGTCATCGGCACTCGGCAGCGGCCTTACAGCCGATTGTACATCACTCGAAATCGGCGACTACGAAGACAAGAAACGTGGCGAGACGATAAACAACCTTCTCTATCAGATACGTCCCGCTTTCGGCGGAAACATCGTGGCGACCATCGTCAACCCCTACAACCGTCCTCAGATGGCAACAGTGCGCGAGGGTGTGATGCCGTTGAAGCGCGTGCGCCCCGACGATTATGCAGGCGAGGTTGTCAACCACGATGCAGCCGGTTATGTCGACGAATCTGATTTTGTAGTACGCATCCTCGAACGCCATCTCCAGAAGTCGGAAAATGGCCTTAAGAGCGCACCGATAGTGGTTGCCGGCGGCTATGGAATGGGAAGCAAGGAGAATTTCGACCTTCTCTTCGACCTTGCCCGCGAACTTCACGGAGAGGTTGGTGCCACACGTGCGGCAGTCGACGCCGGGTTTACCACGCACGACCGTCAGATAGGACAGACAGGACTCACAGTGCGTCCTAAGGTCTATTTTGCCTGCGGAATCTCAGGACAGGTGCAGCATATTGCCGGAATGCAGGAGAGCGGAATCATAATATCCATCAACAGCGACCCCGACGCACCAATCAACGCCATCGCCGACTATGTGATAACCGGCAGGGCAGAGGAAGTAATCCCCAAACTAATAACCCATTATCAGAAAAAGTCATGAATTACTATACCGATAATCCCGCTCTCAGACACTATCTGACTCACCCCCTGATGCGTCGCATCGTGGAGATGAGAGAGCAGAACTTCACTGAAGCCGAAAAGTATGATTATGCACCGGCTGACTTCGAAGAGGCAATAGCCGGTTACGAAAGCATCCTCGAACTTGTTGGCGAACTGTGTGCCGAAACAGTCGCTCCCAACGCGGCAACGGTCGACCGCACCGGTCCCACGCTTGCCGACGGCAGAGTGGAGTATGCACCCGCCAGCAACGAGAATATGGAACTGTTCCGCAAGGCAGGTCTCATGGGAATCTCAATATCCCGCGAATATGGCGGATTGAACTTCCCCACAACAATATTTACAATGCTCGAAGACATTGTTGCACGCGCCGATGCCGGCTTCGGCAACCTTTGGGGGTTGCAGGAGTGTGCCGAAACGATAAATTCGTTCGGCTCAGATGAGCAGCGCAACAACTACCTTCCCCGAATAGCATCGGGCGAGACTATGTCGATGGATCTTACCGAGCCCGATGCGGGCAGCGATCTCCAGAGCGTGCGTCTGAAGGCGACATACAACGAAGAGGAGGGTCGCTGGTACCTCAACGGAGTGAAGCGTTTCATCACCAACGGCGATGCCGACATACACCTTGTGCTTGCACGAAGCGAGCAGGGCAGCAGCGACGGACGCGGACTCTCGCTCTTCATATACGACAAGCGCAATGGCGGAGTGCACACCCGTCGCATCGAGGACAAGATGGGTATTCACGGTTCGCCCACATGCGAGCTTGTCTACGACAATGCGCCCGCAGAACTTTGCGGCAGCCGCAAGATGGGACTCATCAAATATGTGATGGCGCTGATGAACAGTGCGCGTATAGGTATTGCCACACAGAGCGTGGGCATTTCCGAAGCCTCTTACAGCGAGGCGACAGCATACGCAGCCGAGCGCAAGCAGTTCGGCCGTGCCATCAAGGAGCTTGCTCCCGTCCGCGAAATGCTCGGCGAAATGAAGGCGCGTCTGGATGCATCGCGCAGCCTGCTTTACGAGACAGCCCGCAACGTGGATATGACTTCATGCTTCGAAGCAGTCGCACGCCGTCGCACGCTCACCCCCGAAGAGCGTCAGGAGTCGAAAGCCTTCTCCCGCGTGGCAGACGCGCTTACACCCATAGTCAAAGGTATGGGCAGTGAGATATGTAACCGCAACGCATACGATGCAGTGCAGATACATGGCGGTTCGGGCTATATGAAAGACTATACCTGCGAACGTCTCTATCGCGATGCACGCATCACCTCCATCTACGAAGGAACAACACAGTTGCAGGTGGTTGCCGCCATCAGATACGCAACAAACGGCTTCTACTCGACACTTCTCGAAGATTACCTCGCGCGCGAGGTATCTGAGACCATGGCGCCGCTGCGCGAAAGAATCGCAGTAATGGCAGACAGCTACCGCGCAGCAGTGGAGCGTGCGCAATCTTTCGGCTGTCAGGAGACAAACGATTTCCTCTCTCGCCGCATATACGAAATGGCGTCATACTGCATCATGGCATCATTGCTCATGCTCGACGCGTCGGCAGACGAGGCGCTCTTCGGCTCTTCGGCACGAAGCTTCACTGCAATGACAGAGGCAATCGTGGCATCACATGCAAAATATATCGAAAATTATACACCCGAACTATTAAACGATTACAGATAAATGGAAACAAAACATCAGTATCTTCGTGTGGCATATGAGTTGGTTTCTCATCGCGACGGCATTGCCGAAGAGATAGAAAAAGCTACCCGCGAACAGCCCTTTGCTTTTATTACAGGCGTAAACTTTACACTCGATACATTCGAGAATAACCTTAAAGATTTGAAAAAGGGCGATACATTCGACTTTGTCATTCCTTTTGCAGAGGCATACGGCGAGTACGACCCCGACCATGTTCAGGAGTTCGACCGCGAGGTCTTCACCATTGACGGCAAATTCGATTCGGCTCACATCTTCAACGGAAACATTGTGGAGATGATGCGCAGTGATGGCTCGCCCATTCTCGGAACAGTCAAAGAGGTAACACCCAAGAAGGTCGTTATGGATTTCAATCATCCTCTTGCAGGATGCGACCTCCAGTTTGTCGGCAGTGTTGTTGAGGCTCGTCCCGCAACCGAAAAAGAAGTAAGCAAGTTCCTCGAATCCCTTAAACCCTCATGCGGATGCGGTTGCAGCGGATGCAGCGGCGGCAGCTGCGGCGATGGTTGCGAAGAGGGATGCGGAGGATGCCATTGATATAACGTAAGATAAATGAATACAATAGGTACAGTGTTGCGGCTCACCACTTTCGGTGAGTCGCACGGTGTTGCAATAGGCGGAGTAATCGACGGCTTCCCCTCAGGGGTAGTTGTCGATGAAGATTTTATACGCAGTGAGATGCGCCGCCGCCGTCCGGGGCAGAGCGCAGTTACGACAGCCCGCAACGAGGCTGACGAGGTAGAATTTCTGTCGGGAATCTTCGAGGGCAGGACAACCGGCACCTCCATAGGTTTTATCATCCGCAATACCAACAACCGCAGCGGCGACTATGACAATCTGCGCGATGCTTTCCGCCCGTCGCATGCCGATTACACATACGCAATGAAGTATGGTGTGCGCGACCATCGTGGCGGCGGACGATCTTCGGCGCGTGAGACAGCGGTGCGCGTATGTGCCGGAGCATTGGCCAAGCTCGCTCTCAAGCAGTTGGGAATCAGTGTGCAGGCATACACGTCGCAGGTAGGGGATATTGTGCTTGAAAAGAGTTACGAAGCATACGACCTCTCCCTTACAGAGAGCAACGTTGTGCGTTGCCCCGATGCAGAAAAGGCTGCCGAAATGGAGAAACTCATACTCGACGTCAAGCGCGACGGCGATACAATAGGCGGCATAGTAACCTGCGTTGCAAAAGGCGTCCCTGTAGGGCTCGGCGCCCCGCTTTACAACAAGCTCTCTTCGTCGTTGGCGCATGCCATGCTCACTATCAATGCAAGCAAAGGCTTCGACTACGGCGACGGATTTGCATCTGTAACAGGCAGAGGCTCTCAGCAGAATGACATATTCTACAACGACAATGGCAGAATCAACACCCGTACCAACCACAGCGGAGGTATTCAGGGGGGAATCTCCAATGGTCAGGATATATATTTCCGTGTGGCGTTCAAGCCGGTAGCCACAGTCCTGTGCGAACAGCCGACTGTAGGCGTGGACGGGAACGATACGGTCATTTCCGCTCGCGGAAGACACGACCCTTGTGTAGTTCCACGCGCAGTCCCGGTGGTGGAGGCGATGGCAGCGTTGGTTATTCTCGACCACTATCTGTTGTCGCGTGCCGCACATCTTTGACGGCAAGGTGAATTTTCTGTCGTAAGTGAATTATAAATTTTATAAAAGAGTTGCAATATTTAAAATAATATTGCAACTTTGTTTCTTTAAATATGTTGGCAGCGTAATTGTTGCGTCCGGTCCGCAGGTGGTGTGATTCTGCGTCGGGCAATGCCTGCTTCGGGCAGATGCAGGTAATAGTAAGAAATACAGACACGAAATATGAAAGAAATCAACTATCCGGCTAAAGCTGAGGGTGAAAGCCGTTCAGGGCAGAACAAGAAGAGAAGCCCGTATTTTACGGAACGTACCGTCAAACGCACGACAATAGTGCTTTTTGTCGCGCTGTGGGCGGTTCTGTCGTTCTATGAATCTTCTCAATTGTATCGTATTCAAGACCTTTCCCTCTTTTTGCAGACGGAGATGTTCTTTGACGAAATGATGAGCAGCCCGGCAGGATTGCTCTCTTATGTCGGAACATTTCTTGTGCAGTTCTTCTACTATCCTATTTTGGGCGCGACAATATATGTCATGCTGCTCTACGCAGTCTATCTGCTTGTGAGAAAAGTTTTTGACATCTCCGCCCGATGGTCGTTTGTCGCACTTGTTCCGGTGGCGTTGCTTCTTGCAACAAACACACAGATGGGATATTGGATATACTACATCAAGACTCCCGGCTTCTACTACGTCATTTTATTGGGCGTTATAATGGTGCTGCTTGCAATGTGGGCATGCAAGAAGCTCCCGATGTGGGCAAAGTTCATTCTTGTGGCAGCGTGGGCAGCAAGTTATCCTCTGTTCGGAATATACTCGCTTGCAGGCGCATTGCTCATGGCGGTTATGACAATCGCCGCCTCTTTCCGTTTGGGCGCAGGTAAGGTTGCGTCGCTGTTGCTGATGCTTTTGGCGATAGTCCTTGTTGCGGTACTTCCGGCGCTCTTTTTCTATAATTATACAAGTAACTCGTTGCCGCTCATGTATCTTGCAGGAGTGCCCGGCTATCAGTGGTCGCTGTTTGGCGACTCATGGTTTGCTGGCGTGATATTGCCGATGTGGGCGCCTTACATATTGCTTTTTGTGGTGCTGGTGCTCATCGCGGCGTTCAGTGGCAGCAAGCCCGGTGCGCGTATAGCTTCCCGCTATCAGGTGGTGCAGGTACTGTTGCTGTTGTCTCTACTCGGTTTTTCGTGGATGTATTGGTATACCGATGAGAATTTCCGTGCAGAGATTGCGCAGAACGAGGCAATGTGGGACGAGGATTGGAAGCGTGTCGTTGAGCTTGGAAATGTCAGCTGTACGCCCACCCGCCTTGTGGTGATGAACAGAAATATCGGACTCCTGCGTACAGGCCGTGCGGGAGAAGAGATGTTCAAGATGCCCGACGGTTCGGCGACAATGAATGCTCCGGTAAGTGTACGTCTGTGCCAGACAGGAGGCAAGATGGCTTATTATCAGTATGGCAGGTTCAGCTTCTGCTATCGTTGGTGCGTTGAGGATGCTGTCGAATATGGCTGGAAGGTAGAGTATCTCAAGCATGCGGTACGTTCTATGATTGCGGTCGGTGAGTACAAACTGGCAAGCAGATACATCAATATACTCAAGAAGACACTTTTCCATAAAGGATGGGCAGAAAAGCACGAGGCGTTGATAGAAAAACCGCAGAGCATCGAGCGTGCGCCTGAGTTTGCCTTCCCGCGACAGATGTTCGGTTACAAGAATACTCTTGATGTGGACGATTCATACGTAGAGGCTTACCTCCTGAGCGCAATGACCTCGCCTCTGTTTGTTAACCCCACGCCTATCTGCACGGAGGCTGCCCTTATGCACTCCCTTATACGAAAAGATACGCAGCTCTTCTGGAATGCGGTAATCGGCTATCTCAATAATCATAGAAACTTCAGGATACCGACACACTATCAGGAGGCTCTGCTGCTCTACGGCAACATTGACCGTCGCGCCGATATATCCAAGTTCAAGTTCGACGATAACATCAGACGCCGTTTCAATGAATTCATGAAACTTTCACAGAAATACAAAGGCATGACCGAAGAGGAGATGGCGCCCTACTTCAAGGAAGCCGGCTTCGACAACACCTACTGGTATTTCTATTTCTTCATCCGCGACATAAAAAGTAATTGATAATCATGAAAAAGCATATATTTATACCGCTGTTGGCAATGATGCTGGCGGTAGGGTTTGTCTCTTGCGGCGCTCCCTCAGTGCCTGAGTCTCCCGTTTCAAGCAAAAAACAGCCGCTTATCTACCCCGACTACAAGGGGGTAACCGTCCCCTGCAACATTGCCCCTCTTACGTTTGAAATCAGAGAGAAGGGCGCAACCTCTTTCGTAACACGTTTCACGTCTCAGGGCGAAAAGAGCCAGGTGCTGCTGCCGGGCAGGAATGTGATGCCCTCGCTCGAAGATTGGCGTTCTCTTACTGCGGATGTCAAGAAGGTGTCGAAGATAAAGGTCGAGGTCTTTTACGAAAAGGAGAGCAAATGGTTTGCCGACCGTCCGTTCTACATAACCGTATCGCCCGACTCGATAGACCGCTACCTCTCCTACCGTCTTATACCGCCCTCTTATGTGGCGTATGAAAAGCTCGAAATAATGCAGCGCGACCTCACCTGCTATGACGAGAAGGTAATATTCAGCAATATGCTGCTTGCCACAGAACAGAAAGGTCAGTGCATTAACTGCCATTCATACAAGAACTTCAAGACAGACAATATGCAGTTCCATGCCCGTCAGCATCTTGGAGGAACCCTATTCGTCCACAATGGAGAGATGCGCAAGATAGACCTCAAGACAGATTCGACGATTTCTGCCGGAGTATATCCCGCGTTCAACCCGGTATATGATGTCGTTGCATACTCGGTGAATCATACAGGACAGGTGTTCCACACCGCTCATCCCGACAAGGTAGAGGTGCAGGATGTGGAGAGCGATATTATACTCTATAACCCGCAGAACAACAAAGTGTCGCATATCTCTAACGGCAAGAACGACCTTGAGGTTTTCCCTTGCTGGTCTGCTGACGGTCGCACACTCTACTATTGTTCGGCTCACTTTGAGATAACCGACACGACAAAGTCTTACAGTCAGAATGAGATTGTGCGTTACGACGAGATAAAGTACGATATTCTAAGCTGTTCGTGGAATCCCGAAACATTTGAATTCGGAGAACCCGACACTCTCTTTGCTGCTTCCCGTATGGGCAAGAGTGCCACTCTGCCGCGTGTCTCTCCCGATGGAAAATACCTCCTCTTCGCGCTTGGCTCCTATGGCTGTTTCCATGTGTGGCACAGCGATGCCGACATCTGCATGTTGAATCTCGAAACTAAGGAGTGGGAGATGCTTCGAAATTCCAATTCGGCTCAAGCCGAGAGCTATCCTTCGTGGAGCAGCAATGGCAAATGGATAATGTTCTCCAGCCGTCGTGATGATACCAATTATACACGCGTTTATATGGCTCATGTAGGCAGCGACGGGCGTACCTCTAAGGCGTTTGTTCTTCCGCAGAGCACTCCCGATTTCTATCCTTTGTTCGATAAGTCGTTCAACCGTCCTGAATTCACTGTTGAGCCTGTGAAATTTACACCATACGAAATGGCGGATGTTCTTGCCGGTGAAGCTGTTAAGGCGACATATTCGGATAATTGCAAGAAGTGATTCAGGGTTTTATTTCTATAGCAAAAAAACGGGCACAAGTGCCCGTTTTTTTTGTTCTGTTGTTGCAGTTGTTGATGTATGTTCTTGGGGTAAATCCTGTATTACTTGTAGTATTTTTTCATTCCCCTTCACTCGATTCTTTTTCTATTCTAATAACAGCCGGAACACGAAAAAAGTTCGCAAAATAAAGAAAAATTAATATAAATTACAATAATATAACATTTTACCCGTGCCGGAAAATCTTCTTTTTAAATGTTAAAAAGCAGTTAATCAAATTTGAAAATTAACATTTAAATGTTAAAAGAAAAATCTTCGATAAATTCAGTTGTCATAATCAATATTTTCCGAAAACAGCCAATTTTGGTTTTTATAATGTGAAATTTTACTCTTTGAGGCGAAAAATTATAGAATAAATTTGAACATTACCATAAAAGAGTTATTTTTGCACATTACATAGACCATACACTTTAGTGTAGGTTGCTTAAAACGCATGTTGAAAAAATTTAATTATTTATAAAATTTATATTTATGTTTAAAAACTGCTTAAGTAAATTTAGCTGCGCACTTATCGCAATGTGTGCGCTTGTTACAGGCGGCTTGTTCCAGTCTTGTACCGACGTATTCGACGATTACAAGTACGACGACAGCGAACCGTCTTGGCTGGGTTCCAGTATTTACGATTTCCTCAACGAGGAAAGCGGGGAACGCACCTATCGGAACTATGTACGTATCATCGAGGATTTGGACCTCAAGGACATCCTTGCACGTACAGGTAGTAAAACTCTCTTCATTGCCGATGACGCGGCATTCGACAGATTCTATGCAAACAATGATTGGGGCGTAACATGTTACGAAGACCTCTCAACTGCACAGAAGAAAGTGATTCTTTACAACGCAATGCTTGACAATGCCTATCTTCTCGATATGCTTTCAAGCCGCGAAGGTAACCCCCCTGTAGAAGGAAGCTGCTTGCGTCGTACAACATCGGCATCAAAGCTCGATACAGTACCTTTCTACACAGACGACGAAAACACAGCAGTGGGCTTCCGTCTCCCCCAGAACAACAAGTTCTTCGACCGCTTCCGCGCTGCCAATGACGGTAAGGGTGTCCGCATCGTATCAGGTGCATCAGACCCCATGATGGTACACTTCCTTCATGAGTACCTTACAACAAACAGCATTGTCGATACAGACTTCGACATCTTCTACAACCGCAAGAAGACACGTACAGGCACTGAGGCATTCATCTATGGCAACAAGGTGCTTGCAAGCGGAATCGACTACGGTAACTTCACAGACGATACATTGACAATCACATGTAAGAACGGTTACATCTATCGCATGGACAGCGTGCTCGTACCTCCCGCAGATATGGCACAGGAGCTTCGTGAGAACCCCAATACACAGCTCTTCAGCCGCATGCTCGACCGTTTCGCTTATCCCGTTTACGATGCAGCAACTACAGCAGAGTACAACCGTATCTATCACTATGGTGATGCAGAGAACGATGAGCGTATATATAATATGAAGTATTCTGTAAAGGATGCATCTACATTCAAGGATGACGACGACGTAGATCAGAGCTTCAATGAAATTGTACTTCCCTTCGACCCCGGTTTCACACAGGTAGCAGGTTCAAGTGCAAAGGAGGCTGATATGGCAGCAATGCTTGTTCCCAAAGACGAAATGATATTCCGCTTCTTTGCTCCCATCTCTAAGCAGAACGTAAACTACGAAGACCTTACACCCCAGCAGAGAGAGGTTTACGGTGTAGGTTCATCAATCGTTGAGCGCTATGCAAAGGCAGAAGACTATGATGCAATCGACGTCAACAACTACATGTCTATCGCACCCTGTCTCGACTCAATTCCCCTTGACATCGTACAGGCATTCCTTGCTAACCTTATGAAGAACTCGTTCGTTTCAAACGTACCCAGCAAGTTCGACAAGGTTACAAACGACGCTCGTGACCCCATGGGTATCACACCCGCAGATGTTGAAGAGTGTGTACTCGCCAACAACGGTGTTATATATATATTAAATAATGTATTCGGTCCTGCAAAATATCAGGCGGTTATGACACCTCCCCTTATCATGCAGAACATGCGTATCATGAACCGCGTCATCAACGACCTCGACTATGATTCATACCTCTTGGCTATGGACTCATACTTCAGTTTCCTCGTACCCGATGACGAATACTTCGTATACTTCGATCCCTCTTCATTGAAGAGCGGTCAGCCCCTTGCATGGAAGTTCAAGTTCGGCCGTAAGAAAGCCAGCGACAAGTCAGACGGTGTATGGGCAGACAAATACGAATTCGATCCCGTTACATACGAAATCCTCGACTCAGTAGGAACAGAGGCTTTGGCAACATCACTCACAGAGGGTAGCGCTATGGGTAACCGTCTGCACGACCTCATGGAGTACCTTATTATAGTAGACTCAATCGAGTCAGGCAACCAGTATTACCTCACAAAGGGTTACGGTACAGTAAAATGTAAGGTAACATCACGCGACGAGCAGGGTGTCAAGTTCTATGGCGGTGAGCAGATTGAGAACGGCACAGAAATCGCCGTTAAACAGCGCTTCCCCGAAAAGAACGGTATCACATACTGTACATATTCAGAAGATCCTACACGTCCTTCAGGTGTAGTATCACCTCCCACAAAATCAGTTAACTACCTTATGTCAATGAATGCAGCAACAGAGAGCGATCCTTTCAACGCATTCTTCGAACTCTGTAACGGTCCTGCTAACTGGGGCGAATTCCTCCAGAAGACATTCCCCTTGGCAACAGACCTTACAAAGGTAACAACCGACTCACTCAAGAAGTATGCAATCTTCTACATGCCCCAGTCTGGCTCAGAGTGGCCTATGGACTATGCAGTGCCTTTCTTCAGCACATACCACTACTCAGTATACGTGCCCACAAACGAAGCAATCGAAGCAGCTTATGCACTCGGTCTTCCCACATGGGAGCAGGTAGAGGCAGAACTTGCCGAGGGTAACGAAGGTCGTGTAGCATCAGCGCTCCGCCTTATCAACAAGTTCGTCCGTTACCACTTCCAAGATAACGCCGTTTACGTTGACAACCAGCCCTTCTCAGTGCTTTCAGCAGGTGTACGCTACGATACAGTACGCTACGAGACAGCTGCCATCGATGATGCAACAGGCCGATTCTTCGAGACAGTCATCAAGACACGCCCCAACCCCACAACAGGCAAGGCAACAATCTCTGTTAAGGACAACATGGGCAACATCGCATACGTAATGAACGAGGATGGCAAAGAAGGCCAGACATGGAACGTTCTTGCCCGCGACCTTCTTGTAAAAGGTTCAAGCGCACAGAAGGCAACAGGTATCTCAACCTCTTCATTCGCAGTAATCCACCAGATTGACAAGGCGCTCTACAACTCAGGCGTTCTCGGTTACGACGGCCGCTTCCGCCGCTTTGCAACAGATGGTGAAATCGTAGACGAAATCGAGGTAGGTGCCGACAAGCAGAAGTACCTCATCGGTTACCGCAACAGCATGATATTCGAAACAGCAGAAGGCGAAGTTTACCAGAAGACAGGTTACATCATGAAGAAGAAACCCGAATCTGAGTGGACACCCATGTCTCGCGAAGAATATGTATACCGTGCCGACACAGCCAAGATTCTTATCACAGAAGACGGCTTCCTCATCAACGAGGAGGGTAACTTCATCAATTGGGACGGTGTAGCACTCGGTCTTGATACACTCGGAAACGTAATGTTCCCCGATTCAATCGTTACCGTAGGTCCCGATGGTCAACCTATTAATAAGTAAAGAGATAACCGCTATGATAAAGATAAAACATTTATTGTTTCTCCTTCTCTGTTGCTGCGTAGGAACCGCATTTGCACAGAAGAGTGCGAGAATTTCCGGAAACATTTCAAGTGATTCCGAAGGTCCGCTTATGATGGTAAACGTTACCGAGCGCGACAAGACCAACCGTATTATCGAAGCAGCCGTAACCGATATGGAGGGTAACTTCAGTATGGTTGTAAAGAACACAAGTAACCGACTCGAAATCTCTTATATCGGATATAAGACACAGGTTCTTGAGATTGGTTCACGTACAGTGTTCAATGTAAAGATGGTAGAGGACAACATGATGGAAGAGGTCGTTATTGAGGCAAAGCCCCGTACACAGAGCGGTGCCCTCGACATTCTCTCACGTGAGGTTTCACAGGCAACACAGAAGTTCAGCATGTCAGAGATGGAAGGTCTCTCTTTCGCATCAGTTGACGAGGCACTTCAGGGACAGATTGCCGGTCTTGACATCACATTCAACTCAGGAGACCTTGGTTCAGGTACAACAATGCGTTTGCGTGGTACCTCATCAATCAACGGTAACGCACAGCCCTTGATCGTTGTTAACGACAACATCTTCGAAATGCCTACCGGTGAGACATTCGACTTCGCCGACGCCAACCAAGAGTCATTCGCACAGCTTCTTACAGTCAACCCCGACGACATCGAGTCAATCGAGGTATTGAAGGATGCTTCAGCTTGTGCCATCTGGGGTTCACGCGGTGCTAACGGTGTCATCAAGATCAAGACAAAGCGTGGTTCACGCGGTAAGACACGTTTGCAGTACAGCTACCGTTTCAAGGACAAATGGATTCCCAGCGGTCTTAACCTCCTCAACGGTGATGACTACACCATGTTGCTCAAGGAGTCTCACTTCAACCCCCAGCAGAACGCAGCAATCGGCGATGTAGAAGAGTTGAACTACAACCCCAACTTCGCTCAGTACGAGAACTACAACGAGAATACCGATTGGGTAGACGCAGTTTCAAAGCACGGTTACACCAACGAGCACAACATCTCGCTCACCGGTGGTGGTGAAAAGGCTACATTCCGTATCTCAGGCGGTTACTACAACGAGACAGGTACAATTATCCGTCAGTTGCTCGACCGTTACACAACCACAATGGCCCTCGACTACTATGTATCAGACCGTATCAAGGTTGTATCCGACTTCTCTTTCACATACACAAACAACAGAAAGAACTACGGTAACAACATCTTGGGTACAGCACAGATCATCATGCCTAACATGGCAATCTATGCACAGGACCGTTTCGGCAACAACACCCCCGAATACTATCAGATGCTTGAGAGCGCCAGCGGTATCTTCACAGACAACCAGAAGAACGTACAGAACCCCGTCGGAGTAGCGAACCTCGCACGCAACGACGAGGAGACATACTCAATCACACCTCAGTTGACATTGGAGTACAACCTCCTCGGTCTTGAGGACGACGAGACACAGTTGAAGTATCGTGGTATGGTTAACATGAACGCCAACACCTTCACAGAGACAAGCTTCATGCCTTCGGCTCTTGTTACAAAGGACTGGACAAACGACCAGATTAACCGTTCATGGATGAAGGACTACAAATCATTGCAGTTCACCACACGCCACAACCTTATCTTCACACCCCACTTCAACAACAGCGACCACTTCCTTACAATGACCGGTCAGTATGAACTCTACTCAGGTAACAACTCTGAGCAGCAGGAGACAACCTACGGTCTTCCCACAGGAAACATCACATCTACAACAGTAGGTTCTTACCTTACAGGCGCAGGTACCTCAACAGGTGAGTGGCGTTCAATGTCATTCGCACTTCAGAGCCACTACTCATACAAGTCAAAGTACTCACTCGGATTCACACTCCGTGCCGAGGGTAACACCAAGTTCGGTAAGGACAACAAATGGGGTGTATTCCCCGCTGTATCAGGTCGTTGGAACATCACCGACGAGCCTTGGATGAAATGGTCTGAGAAATGGTTGAACATGTTGTCAATCCGTCCCGGTTACGGTTGGTCAGGTTCGGCTCCCGCTTATGACTACCTCATGTACTCTACATATACCCCCAGCGGTTCATACATGAACATGACAGCGTTCGTACCCGGCGGTATGCGTCTTACAACACTCCGTTGGGAGAAGAAAAAGGAGTTCAACCTCGGTTCAGACTTCGAGTTCTTCAACAGCCTCATCACCGGTTCGTTCAACTACTACGACAACACCACAAGCGATCAGCTCATGCAGAACTACAGCATCCCCTCAACAACAGGTTACACCTCACTCACATATAAGAACACAGGTGAGCTCCGCAACAAGGGATGGGAGATGAACATCAGCACAGCCAAGATCAAATTGGTGAAAGACCTCACAGTAAGTGCATATTTCAACATCGGTCAGAACTTCAACTCAGTTGAGTCAATGGAGAAATCAGTGCTTGACAACAACAACCCCGACTACGACTTCAAGAACGGTACATTCCTTGGCCGTATCCAGGTAGGCAACCCCTTGGGTTCAATCTACGGTTTCCGTTACAAAGGCGTTTACCGTTACAGCTACAAGAACTGGGAGAAAGCACTCTCAGAGGCAGCAGCAGGCCGCAACGGAACATGTCCTATCGTATTCGATGCAGAGGGTAAAGTCGTTTACAACGCCGACGGTACTCCCAAACAGATGGTTTACAACTACGATACAGAGTCAGGAACATACGCTTACGACTTCAAGGGCGGTGATGCTATCTACGATGATATCAACTTCGACGGTAACATCAACGAGCTCGACTTGGTTTACCTCGGTAACTCAAACCCCAAAGCACAGGGTGGTTTCGGTTTGACATTCCAGTACAAACGACTCTCTTTGAAGGCTAACTTCACATACCGTTACGACATCGACGTTATGAACACAGCACGTATGAAAGTAGAGAACATGTACTCTAACGACAACCAGAGCATCGCAGTTAACTGGCGTTGGCGTAAGGAGGGTGATATCACAGAGATTCCCCGCGCACTCTACAACACAGGTTACAACTGGTTGGGTAGCGACCGCTACGTTGAGGATGCATCATACTTGCGTCTCTCTTACCTCCAGCTCTCATACAACTTCGAGCCCAACTGGTTGAAGCGTTACGGTCTCCAGACATTGAACGTTTATGCTTCGGCAGACAACCTCTGCTTCTGGTCTAAGTACACAGGTCTCGATCCTGAGATTTCAGTAGGAGGTTGGGGACGTGCAGAGGACCAGTCTAAAACACCTCGTTCACGTTCATACACTATTGGTTTAACTGTAGGTTTCTAAAATTAGCGAAATATGAAAAGAATTAAAAATATATTAGGTGCAGCGGTTATGGCAATTGTCCTCGGATGCTCTACTTTCATGACATCTTGTACGGACTACTTGACCATCTATCCTACCAACTCCGTGATTTTGGAGAACTATTGGAAAACCGCAGAGGACGTCAACGGTATGTTGGCTACCTGTTATAAGAACATGGTAAATTCAAATACCATCAAGAGAATGATGATCTGGGGCGAGTTGCGTGCCGACAACATGGTAACACGTACAAACGCCGAGACCAACCTCAAATACATCGTAGAGGCAAACCTTCTCGAAACAAACGATTACTTCGATTGGGCAGTATTCTATCAGACAATCAACTACTGTAACATGCTCATCAAGTACGCTCCCGGCGTAATGGAAGAGGACCCCGACTTTACGCAGGGCGACCTTGAGGTAGTAATGGGTGAGGCATACGCATTGCGCGCACTTTGCCACTTCTACCTTGTACGCTCATTCCGTGATGTTCCTTTGGCACTTGAGGCAATGGATGCCGATGAGCAGGAGATTTACTATCCTCAGCGTGGTGCTCTCGAAGTACTCGACAGCATCATGGTCGACCTTGACCGTGCATCAGGTCTTGTAATGAAGAAAGGCGGATTCTCATACGACTCATACAACTACTGCCGCATCACACGCAACGCAGTATATGCAATGATGGCAGACGTGAACCTCTGGCGTGCAGCATTCACACAGTACGAAGAGGGCACCACAGAGCCTTCAGCAAAAGTGTTGGAGTACTACACCAAGGCAATCGAGAACTGCGACTCTGTAATAGAGCCCATGCAGCGCGAGATGATAGAGATGTATGAAAAGCGCAACGAGCAGATGACTGAGGTAGGTCCCGGTACAAAGAACCCCTACTTCCTCATCACCAACGAGACAACCAAGGCTCTGATGGCTTCTAATGCATATGCACAGATCTTCGGCCTAGAAGAGTCAATAGAGTCAGTCTTCGAACTCAGCCTCGATGGTTACAACAACGCCAACACGGCAGTTACCGAATTCTATGGCTACAGCCCCACATCAGGTGCTTTCATCGCTCCTGCAAAGGCTCCCATCACACAGTCACTCTACAACGAGAACGATGTGCGTCTCTACGCTTACACCAACGCTCCTCTCAAGGCAGGTACAGACGACAAGACAACATACACCATTGCCAAGTATGCAGCAAGCCGTTCACCCCTCAACGGAGAAGCAAACGCCTACTTCTGGCACGGCAGCAGCGAGTGTCCTGCAAACTGGATCATCTACCGCAAGACAGACGTTATGCTCATGAAAGCTCAGGCGCTTGCACACCGCAACACCGAGGCTGACGACCTTAACAAGGCATTCGCACTTGTACAGAGCGTGAACAGACGTTCACTCATCAACGAGCGCGATACACTCAAGTTCGACCAGTACAGTTCACAGGAGCAGATGAAGAGCCTTGTACTCGACGAGCGTCTCCGCGAGCTCACATTCGAGGGCAAACGTTGGTACGACCTTGTACAGAAAGCACTCATCGAGGGTAGCACAAAGAGCATCCTTGAGCTCATTACCAAGAAACTCGACAGCAACGCAGGTGCGGTACAGAGCAAGATGGCATCAATCAACTCGCTCTTCTGCCCCATCTACGAAAGAGAGTTGAAGTTGAACCCGTTGCTTAAGCAGAACCCTGCATTCGAAAGCAATAACTCAATAGAGCAGAACTAAAATATTGCCCCCTGTCGGGTGCAAGCCCGGCAGGGACGATAAAAGTTCCACTATCAACAACCAATGAATGAGCATAAAAATAGAATTATGACATTTAAGAAAACAATATTCAGAAATATTATAGGAGCCCTCTCGGCAGCAGCACTCTGTTTCACAGGAGTTGCCACACAGAGCTGTTCTGACGATATCGACCAGTCCAACCGCTACACATTCACCGGCGAGACTGTAATCGACTATCTTGAGAACCGTTCGGATGTATTCAGCGACTTCATCACCATCCTCAACAGAGCCACAATCGGTCGCGAGTCAGCCGGCAGTGTCAAGCACTTGCTTTCGACATACGGAAACTACACCTGCTTTGCACCTACTAATGCAGCCGTACAGCGCCACCTTTTCGAACAGGACTCAATCTATTGGGCAGAAAAGGCAAAGCTCGATGCAGGTCTCATAGATATTAAGGACTTCCACGACACAGGTATTCACTCACCCTATCTTGAGGACCTGAGCGACTCAATGTGTTGCGAGATTGCGAAGAACCACATCCTCGAAGAGGGCTACCTCACAGTAGACCTTGCCGAAGGTGCGTTCCCCACTCCTAACCTCAACGACCGTTACATCACACTCTACTGGGTGGCAGACACCATTACCGGAACAGTATCCATCAAGCTCAACGACAGCTCTACAATACTCGACTCGGACAACGAAGTAGAGAACGGTATCATCCAGATTATCGACCGCGTGCTCAGTCCCTCGACAGCACAGTTGCCCGACCTTCTCAAAAGTTACGAAGAGGTCTTCAGCATCTACTCTGAGGCAATCTTCAAGACTGGAATCGACGAGCGCATACGCGAGACTAAGCGCGACATTCCCGGCACAGATCCCTCATGCAGCTGGAACTACGGCGACCATTTCCCCCGTGAATGGCAGGCAAGTGGAGCCCGTCCTGCATTGGTTCCCGAAACACACTATGTGAAGTACACTCTTCTTGCAGTGCCCGACGTAGTGCTTCGTGAGAACGGAATCAACAACTTCGACGACCTTGTGGCATTTGCAAACAAATGGTACGGCGAGACATATCACGAGGGTACACCCGATTACGATGACCTTACAAGTCCCAACAACCCCTTGTACCGTCTGATGGCATATCATATCATTGACCGTCAGTTGCAGTATTCAGGAGGTTTCGTTCAGGACAACATCAAGATCAGCAAGACATCGTTCGACTCAGAAAAGCAGAATGGTGCAGAGTACGGAATCGACCGTTATGAGTACTACGAAACACTTCTCGGCAACGGTAAGCTTATGAAGTTTACAAAGCCCTATTCAGAGTCTTTCTACCCTGAACTCACAAACCAGATTGTTGCCAATTACGCTCAAGAGAAGGGTGCACGCTTCCGCAACCCTGATATGCGCAATCACATGAACGTTCGCATATTTACAGTTGCCGATTTCAAGGCACTTGTCGATTCTACATTCGACTTCAAGCAGGAGGCAATCAACGGTATCATACACCCGGTTGACAAGATCATAATCTACAACGATAACGAGATGAAGGGCAATATCCTCAACGAACGTATGCGTATCAACTTCATGGCGTTCTTCCCGGAACTTACCAACAACAACATCCGTTGGGTGAACAACAACCACGACAAGACAGAGCACCACATGATTCCCGATGGTTACTGTGAGCGTATCAAGTTCAACTCTGCCGAGTCTCACATGTACTATCTCTGTCCTCACTACGGATACACAAACTCATGGTCAGACTATCAGGGTGATGAGGTCATCACAGCAGGTATGTACGACTTCGAGTACCGTATACCGCACGTTCCCGCAGGAACATATGAGCTCCGTCTCGGAACATGTCTTTGCGACACACGTGGTGTGGCACAGACATACGTTGACGGCAAGGTTGCAGGTATTCCCGTAGACCTCCGTACAGAGAGCGCAAGCCAGCTTGTCAAGCAGCGTTTTGCTTTCGTAAAAGACAGAACGCTCGGCGACCCTGAGGCTATCGACGAGGACGACAAGGCACGCCGTAACCGCGGTTGGATGAAAGGTCCCGCATCAGCGTTCATTGGCGACGGTGTTACACCATTGCGTGACGCTGAGACAGCAGCCCGCCTTATTCTCGGTACATTCAACCTCACAGAGGGCGACCACTGGGTACGTTTCAAGAATGTGATGGAGGGCGACAACACTGTTGCCGAGTTCATGCACAACTACCTTGAAATTGTTCCACGCGGAATCATCGTAGACCCCTCTAACCCTGAGGACAAGAACTAATTAAGATAAAGATTAAGAATCATTATGTCATACAAAAACAACATATTCAGAAGTATGGTAGGCAAGCTCACAGCAGTTTTGTCGCTATGCGTTGTGCTCGGCACAGCCGGATGTTCTGAAGACATAGATGAATCGAACCGTTATACGTTTACAGGCGAGACACTCATTGACTACATGGAGAACCGTTCAGAGACATACAGCAGCTACCTCTACATCCTCGACCACGCGCGCATCGGCCGCAGCGAGTCGGGCAGTGTGAGACACCTGCTCTCCACTTACGGACACTATACATGTTTCGCGCCTACAAACGATGCAATCACACGTTTCCTTATTGAGCAGGACTCAATCTATCACAGTGACCTTGCCAAATTGGAGAGCGGTGAGCTGGACCCCAAAGATTTCCACGATACAGGAGTGCACTCTCCTCTGTTGGAAGACTTGTCCGACTCCATGTGTACCGAAATTGCGAAGAATCACCTTCTGGAAAGAGCCTATCTGACGATAGACCTTTCCGAAGGCTCTTTCCCCAGCCCCAATATGAACGACCGCTTCATTACAATGGTTTGGACAGTTGACTCTGTAACATCAGTGGTTCGTCCGCTGTTGAACAACAACGCAAGAATCATTGAGAGCGACGTTGAGCTTGAGAACGGTGTCATACAGACATTGGACGCTGTATTGAATCCCTCTACCGCGCTTCTTCCCGACCTTCTCTCTTCAATGGAGGACTATTTTGCAATCTGGGCGAGAATCCTCGACATGACAGAGCTTGACTCAGCTATGCGATTGACAGAGGACGCAGAGTATGCAAACAGCGAAGTATGCGGACAGAGCTTCTCATCAGACTATATCAACTCTACCAGCCACAGAGGAAAATGTTACTATCCCGGTAGCAAGAAGTACAAGTACACAATGTTTGTTGAGCCCGATTCCATATTCAAACTCTACGGAATCAACAATGAGCAGGACTTGATAACACTTTGCCAAGAGTGGTACGGTACCGAGCAGGCTGATGACTATACACATCCCGACAATGCACTCTACAAGTTCGTGGCTTACCACATACTCGACCGTCAGTTGCAGTATGCAAGCGGTACAGGCCCCGGCGGATTCGTCATGGAGAACTATAAGGGTTCGTACGATTCAGAGAACATGATGTACGGTGCTCAGTTCGACCGTTACGACTACTTCGAGACAATGTTGCCCTACACAATGGTTAAGGTTACACGTCCTTTGACCAGCGAGGAATACGGTTCAGACATTGTCATCAATTACGCACAGAACAAGGGAAAGAAATTCTTCAACCACAAAATGCGTGATTATCTCAACGTAGTGGTAATGTCTCCGAGCAAGGCAATCGAATTCATGCCTCAATTCATAGACGAGGCAATCAACGGACGTCTGCATCCCATCAACAAGATTCTCATCTACAACGAGGCAGAGATGGCAGGCAACGTATTGCGCGAACGTATGCGTTGGGACTTCGCATCATGGTTCCCCGAACTTACCAACAACAACATCCGTTGGTACAACCGCGACAGCAAAATCGAGGTATTCTTCATCCCCGACGGCTATCTCAAGCGTGCGAAGTTCAATTCGTCATTGAGCGAGAACTACTATCTTACCGCTACCAACGGCTGGAACAACTACCAGGGCGACGAATTGCTCGCATCCGGACTCTTCGACATCGAGTACAGAATACCTTATGTACCCGAAGGAACATACGAGATGCGTTTCGGCTATGCACGTTACAGCAACCGTAGTGTGGTACAGTTCTACATCGACGGCAAACCTACAGGTATCCCCGTAGACTTGCGCTACAATACAGAGACAGAGGCTTTCATCGGCTTCATCAAGGACTCTGAATTGGCAGACGAAACAGAGATTGCAGAGAACGACAAGGAGATGCACAACCGTAATTGGATGAAAGCACCCGCATCGTTCAAGGTAGCAGGTGGCGCAGAGACTCGCGAGACAAGCATTCCCATGCGCTATGTTCTTGGAACATTCTATCTCTCTAAGGGCGATCACTGGTTCCGTATGAAGAACGTACGCGAAGACCAGGCAACCAACTCACAGGGACATCACGACTACTTCGAGATAGTACCCAAGGCAGTGGTTACTGATCCTACTGTACCCGAAGACCGCTATTGATTTTAACGAAATAAATTAAATTATTAATAATATGAATAGAAAATTAAAACATGGAATGTCGATGGCCCTTGCTGTCCTGAGTGCAATGTTTATCAACACAGCCTGCACCGAGGATTGGGATGACCATTACGATGACAATGGCACAAACGCGAGCCGTACATCAATTCTTGACATTGTCAAGAGCGATGGCGAACTTTCGAACTTCAGTGCCGTAGTAGAAGCTTTGGGTTGCGCAGACTCACTGCTCAACCAGTCTCGTGTTTACACTTTGTGGGCTCCTGTCAACGAGTATGTCAACAAAGACTCTCTCTTGCAGGAAATCGCAAACGGTAACCGCGATAAAGTTCTTAACCGTTTTGTAGAGTCTCACATTGCAAACTACAAGTATGCAGCTTCAGACTCAATGGCAGCAGATAACTTCATGCTCCTTCTCAACGAGAAAATGGTACCTTTCGTAGGTAACTTCAAGGATGGTTACACATTCGACGGCATGCAGGTTATCGAGAAGAACATTCCCGCAAACAACGGTCTTGTACACAAAATCGGCGGTACAGTAAACTACGCTCTCAACCTTTGGGAGTACCTCGAAATTGCTGAGGGTGCCGATTCAGTGGCTAAGTTCCTCTACTCATTCAACATCCGCGAGTTCGACGAGTGGGCAAGTATCGAAGGTCCCACAGTACAGGGTAACAAGACATACCTCGACTCTGTATTCTCAAACTCTAACCAGTGGTTCTTTACATACGGCGACAAATACACCGCAGGTATCGGTAGCGTAGCAATGGAGGACTCTTCATACTCATTCGTTGTGCCTTCAAACGAGGTGTGGACAGAGTGGACTGCAAAGGCAGAGACATATTACAACTACTATTGTGATACAAAACTCGGCGAGGCAGAGCAGTTCCGTACAGACTCTTTGAGACACTTCTATGCTCGCAAGGCGCTCTTGAACTACTCTTTGTTCAGCGACAGAGATCAGACACCCGCCCACAAGTATGCTTGGGCTGTTGATAATGACGGCGACGGTTTGCGCGACGACTCACTCCTTGCGACATACACAGTTAAGCGTCGTCTCTTCTCTAAGGATGATATCTTTGCCGGTACACGCGAAGGTGTTGAGTGTTCAAACGGTACACTCTACGTTAAGGATCTGTTCAACTACTCTCCTTTCTACACTTGGCACGATACAATCAAGGTAGAAGCCGAGAACCCCACATACCAGGGTAATGAGAAGAACAAGGACAACTTCGTTACTTCAGGTACAGACCCCAACGTTGTATATGTAGCACAGGCAGCAATGCACGATTCAATCATCAAGCAGGGCGGCAAGCTTTCAGACAATACATACGTTGAGGTATCACCCCTTGCAAGTACAGGTAACCCTACACTTATCTTCACACTTCCTGAGGTACTTTCGGCTACATACAATGTAAAGGTAGTGTTTGTTCCCCCTCACATTGCATCACGCCGTGTAGACCCCGCAACATCTCAGCCCAACAAGGTTGACTTTATTCTCCGTGCAACAGATGCAAACGGCAAGCAGTCAAAGCTTGTAGAGGTTAAGGGCATCAGCAACGATCCCACACGCATCGACACAGTATTCATCCCCGATGCAGAGGATCCCACCAAGCCCATGAAGATTAAGTTCCCCTTCACAGAGTATGGTTTTGCAACCAACCTGATGAACACTTCTCTTGAGGTTAAATCAAATGTTGGTCGTCGCGAAACAGACTTCAACCGCGTATTGCGTCTCGACTGCATCATCCTTGAACCCGTTGAGGAAGATGAGGAATAATAGAGAATTTAGAGTATGAAAAATAAAAAATCAACTATGTATATGCGACAAATTATGCAAGCAATGGTGGCATTGGTGGTACTGATGTCATCTACCGCACCTGTAGCCGCAATGGTTTCAGGCGGTAACGAAGCGAACGATACCGTTCCTGCAAAGGCGCGAAAGGCTGCTGCCGAGTATGTAGTGGCACGTAAAATTACCGGTACCGTTTACGACGCAGCGACTAAGGAACCTCTCCCCGGTGTTCGCGTACAGGGTACAGGACATAGCAATGTTACTACCATGACCAATTCCGAGGGTGTCTATACCTTGAATATCCCTTCATACGTTACTTTGCTTAACTTCTCGACTCCCGGTTACGGACTCATCCAGCGTCCCGTACTCAACGACGAGGTGATAGATGTATATATCTACACAGACAAGTTCAGCGAGAAGTACAACGAGGATATCGTTATCACAGCTACAAACAAGACAGACATCGGTCTTGGTTCATCACTCACAGTGGATGCAGAGATTGCCAACAACCTCGGAGCAGATGTACGCACCATCACACGTTCGGGTACTCCCGCCATCGGTGCTGCAATGTTCATCCGTGGTGTCAACTCAGTGAACGCAAACACTCAGCCCCTTGTAGTTGTTGACGGTGTAATCTACGACTTGCAGGAGGATGCAGGTGCACTTCACTTGGGTGCATACAACAACATCCTTGCAGCTATCGACATCAACGACATCGCAGATGTACGCGTACTCAAGAATGCGACAGCACTCTACGGTGCACGTGCAGCAAACGGTGTGCTCCTCATCACAACAAAACGTGGCAAGAGCATGGCTACACGCATTTCTGCCAACATCTACGGTGGTGTTACTCTCACACCCAACCTCCCCGACATGATGGGTGCAGAGCAGTTCCGTACATACGCCAACGAGCTTATCGGTACAATGGAGACAAACATGAAGGTATTCAACTTCCTCCAGAGCAACCCCGACTTCTACTACTACAACATGTACCACAACAATACAGACTGGTCAGACTACATCTACCGTGAGGCAATCACACAGAACTACAAGATCAGCGTAGAGGGTGGTGATGAAATAGCTATGTATAACTTCTCACTCGGTTACACAAATGCCGAGAGCGCATTGGAGAAAAACGATTTCAACCGCTTGAACATCCGCTTCAACACCGACATCGAGCTTGCAAAGAACTTCATGACACGTTTCGATATCGGTTACAGCCGTGTACAGCGCAACCTTCTCGACGACGGAGCACCCGAAGAGTACAAGTCAGCCCCCATCTCTTCACCCGGCTTCCTCTCAATGATCAAGGCACCCTTCTTGAGCCCCTACAAGTTCTCACAGTATGGCGAAAAGACATCTGCTCTTGACGATTCAGATACATTCGCATTCGGAATCGACCGTACAGCAGATTACTCAAACAACTCATACTACAACCCCCTCACCATCCTTGCTAAGGGTGATGGCGAGAACAAGAACTTCCAGGAGTACACTCAGTTTACTCTGAGCCTTGCACCTGAGTATACACTCGGCGACTTCAAGTTCTCTGAGCTGTTCAACTACTCATTGCACCGCATGAGCGAGAAATACTATCTCCCCTACGGTTCTGACCCCAACAGCACACGTTACCACTTCTATGCCGAGAACCTCGGTTACATCGGTAACTCACTCGCATCATACTTCGGTAAAGAGGCGTCAATCACAAGTGATACACGTGTAGCATGGAAGAAGTCATTCGGCGCTCACAGCTTCGACATCTTCGGCGGTTTCCGTTACACAAACTTCAAGTTGGACGGCAACTTCCTTTCAGCAGCAAACTCAGGTAACGACAATGCTACCAACATCAGCGAGACATTCGACTATATCACCGACAACGGCGACAACAACGAGTGGACAAACCTCGCATGGTACCTCAACGCAGACTACAACTACCTCACACGCTACTTCTTGCAGGCAACTGTATCAATGGAGACATCTTCACGTTTCGGTAGCGAGGCAGACGGCGGCGTAAGCATGGCAGGTCTTCAGTGGGGCATATTCCCCTCAGTTCAGGCTGCATGGCTTCTCTCTTCTGAGTCTTGGTTCAAGGTTCCCGGCATCAACTCATTGAAGTTGCGTGCAGGTTACGACGAGGTCGGCAACGATGCTATCGACTACTATGCAGCGAAGAGCTACATGGAGGCAATCAAGTATCAGGGCAAGTACATGGGACTTCAGATCGGTAACGTAGAGAACGACGGTGTAAAATGGGAGACAACAGGCCGCATCAACCTCGGTGTTGACGCTCTCCTTCTCAACAACCGCGTAGCAGTTTCATTCGACTGGTACAAGGCTACAACCAAAGACCTCCTCGTATTGAAGAAATACCAGTACATCACAGGTATGGAAACATACTGGAGCAACGGCGGTGAAATGGAGAACACCGGTTTCGAGGCATCAATCAATGCTAAGGTTATCAACGGCAAGGACTTCACATGGGAACTCGGCGCATCAGTAGGCAGCTACAAGAACGAGATTACAGCACTTGACGAGAACATCGCCCCCGTAAACGTTTACGGTGCTGAGGTTGTAACCGAAGTAGGCGAGGCTGTAGGTTCATTCAAGGGCTACAAGACAGACGGTGTCATCAAGTCGGCTGCTGAGGCAGCAGAGCTTGGTCTCTACCAGATTGATGCAACAGGCAAACGCCAGTACTTCAAACCCGGTGATGTCAAGTTCGTAGATGTAACAGGCGAAGGCGAAATCAGCGAGGCTGACAAGCAGATTATCGGCGATGCGCATCCCGACTTCTTCGGTAACATCTTCTCTAAATTCACATACAAGAATTGGCAGCTCGATGTACTCTTCAACTACTCAGTAGGCAACGACGCTTACAACTACTACCGTCAGCAGCTTGAGAGCGGCAGCAACTTCTTCAACCAGACTACAGCTGTGTTGAACCGCTGGTCTTACGACGGACAGGAGACTGCAACTCCCCGCATCGCTTACGGTGACCCCATGGGCAACAACCGTTTCTCTGACCGTTGGGTAGAGGATGCATCATTCTTGCGTCTCAAGAAGCTTCAGCTTTCTTACAACCTGCCTCTCTCATTGAGCTGGTTGCAGGGTATCACCGTTTGGGGTGCAGCTGAGAACCTTCTCACATTCACAAAGTATTTGGGTAGCGATCCCGAGTTCTCGGTTAGCAATAATGTAATGTACCAGGGTGTAGATGCCGGTTTGCTTCCGCAGAGCCGTAGTTTCCACTTGGGTGTTAAAGTTAACCTCTAATGATATAACCTAAGACATGAGCGTTCCGCGGCTGCCTGCCGCAAGGCAGAGCAGCACGGGACATCATAAAGAAACTTGGAAAAACATAAATTCTACAAAAATGATGAAAAAGAATTTTATTTATAGTCTTTGCATGTTACTCTGCGGTGCCATTTTCATGAGCTCTTGCGAGGACATGATTGAAATTGAATCAGACCGTGTCGACTACGACATGAGTACTCTGACACTCAACGACACCGTTTACTCTGTTCTCGGTATCCTCAAGGGTGTTCAGGGCGTTATGGACCGTCAGGTTCTCTTGGGTGAGTTGCGTGGCGACCTTATGGTTGTTAACGAAGCTAAGGCCATTACCGACGTTCAGAAAATCTCTCGTTTCGAGTTTGACTCAGACAACAAATACCTCGACATCAAGGATTACTACACCATCATCAACAACTGTAACATCTATCTTGCACGCGTTGATACCACTCTTGAGCGCAACAACGTCAAGTTGATGCTCCGCGAGTTCGTAGGTGTTCAGAGCGTTCGCGCATGGGCTTACATGCAGCTCGCAATGAACTATGGCGAGGTTCCCTTCTTCGAGGAGCCCATCCTCACACACAGTCTTGCCGAAGAGGTGATGAAACGCCCCATGGCAGACATGAACACTATCGCAGCACGTCTCATCGAGATTCTTCTTCCCTATGAGGATCCCGAAGCATATCCAATGCCCTCGTTTGCAGGCAAGTTGAACTATGATACAAAATTGTACTTTGTTCCCATCCGCCAGTTGCTCGGCGACCTCTACCTCTGGACCGGCAAGTATGTAGAAGCTGCTGATATGTATCATAAGATCATTGTAGAAAACGGTTATCTTGATAGCGCACAGAAAATAACATGGAATGACGAAGAGGCTAAGGGCGACCCCACGAGCTCTATGTACACCAGCAGTCTTTTCAGAAACTCTGACAAGGCTACAACAACTGCCGTTTCAACATTCTCTACATCTTCGGCTGACGGTTCTGTATCTGAGCTTGCAAGCGTAATTGCTCCCCAAGCACAGGGCGAACACATGGTTCAGGCTGCTCCCGGTTACTTTGCATTGAGCAAGGCACAGGTTTACAACTACTACCAGATTGAGGGCAACAAGGTTACTCAGGCTGTTAACCCCAGCGACAACTATCCCGGTGACCTCCGTCTCTACAGCACAGTTGTATCTACACGTAACTTTGCCGAGTATATTGTTTATGACGGTGTAATCGGTAAGTTCAGCCTTAGTGGTCTGATGTTTAACAACGGCGTTGCATATGGTATGTTCTCTGACTATGTAACAGAGATTAAGCTCGGCCGTTCTATCCAGATGTATCTCCGCTTTGCAGAGGCGCTCACAGGTATCGCTGCCGAGCAGGGAACAAACAGATGGCAGGGTGCTACAGAACTTGCAATGCGCGTTCTCAAAGAGGGTATCAGAGCCGAGAAGTATTATGTTCAGAAATACTTGAACGACTTCGAAGTTTCTTATCTCGATGTCAAGAAGGACGAGACAACTGGCGAAATCATCTACAAGTATGATGAGAATGGCGATACTCTCTTTGTCCTCAACGAGGAGACCGGCGCGAAGATTTATATTCCCGATTCTGTTCTTGTAACAGAGACACGTCAGCTCTTCGATACAATCGCGTTCGACTTTACTTCTGACCCAAGCTTCGACTTTAACGAGGGTGTACACTCTCGCGGTTCAGGTAGCTCAGAGTACAACGAGTTCTACTCACTCTCTAACGACTCTTGCATTGCTCTCTACTTCGGTAAAGAGGGTGTTGATGCAGAGAGAGAGATTCCTTCGCTCGACGACAAAGGCAAGGTGCAGAAGGATGAGAATGGCGATACAATATGGACAACTGAGGCATACAAAGATTACGGTATCACAGAAGACAAGAAGATTGAGTACGTTCGCAACCTCATCATCGACGAGTGCGCTCTTGAGACAGCATTCGAGGGTTATCGTTTCACAGACCTCATCCGTTTCGCTAAGAACATGGGCAACAATGATATTCTTGCAAAACGTGTAGCAGGTCGTGCAATCGAGAACAAGGTAAGTTCTTCTCACCCCGAATTCCAGTATGACGCTGCTCTCTATGGCAAACTTTCTAACGAGTCTAACTGGTATCTTCCCAAGAAGTAATCATTGAAAGTTACATATCTCAAAAAAGGCTTGCCGCAGGGCAAGCCTTTTTTGGTATGTCCGGCTGAGTATTAGCTGGCGGGTACAAGTCCCTAACGTAAGCATTTGAAGAAGTACGACACAAGCCCCCTTGCAAAGCAGAAATGACATGCGAATGGAGAACCCCTCCGTCTTCAATCGCCTTTGGCGCTTGAATTTCCCTCTCTTTATCCAAAAGGCGAAGTATACTGGCTGCTTGAGGTCTTGTTATTATTCAGGGAAACAATCCCTTATCCTGCGAGAAGAAAATAGTCCCTAATTGCCTTGCAAAAGACCTTGAAAGGACTATAATGCCGCAAAAAGACTCCTCCTCGTAAGCCCTGTCGTCACGGCCTACGGGGAGGAGTTGTATGTCCCAATGCTTGCTGTGTGTTATTTCTGCATATTGACAGTAATAGTGTTGTATGGGAAATTGAGTCCCTTGGCGGGGAATGTAGTGTAGACAGCTCTGTTCATATCGTGGAATATACCCCAATAATCTGATGCGTTGCACCATACACGTACTGCAATGTCTATTGAACTTGCAGCCATCGCGCTTATATCAACAAATGGTTCAGGTGTCTTTAGAATACGTGCATCCTTTTCGATGATTTCGAGCAAGGTATTCTTGGCAAGTTCAAGGTCGTCGCCGTATGATATGGAGAAAGTGAAGTCTACGCGGCGTGTCGCCTCACGTGAATAGTTGTTGATGATGCCGGTTGAAAGTGGACCGTTGGGCACAATGATTATGCGGTTGTCGGCAGTCTTGAGCAGTGTGTTGAAAATCTGTATCTCCTTGACTGTTCCAGCCTGTCCCTGCGCTTCGATGTAGTCGCCTACCTTGTAGGGTCTGAACAGCAATATCATCACACCGCCTGCAAAGTTCTGCAATGTGCCGCTGAGTGCCATACCTATTGCAACACCGGCAGATGCGAAGAGGGCTATGAACGAAGATGTGTCTATGCCTATCACGCTGATGATGATGATGATGAGAACTATGAGCGCTACAATGTCTATGAGGCTCACAAGGAATGTCTGGATAGAGGCATCTGTGTCTCTTTTAGCCATCACGCTCTTGACGATAGAGACAAGCTTCTTTGATAGCCAGCGGCCAATTACCCAGATGAGCGCTACTTTGATGATTGTTGCTCCAATAGTCAGTGCTGCCGATGTCATGTATTTTACAATCTCTTCAACCGTGAGGCTCGAAATTGTAGACATTGCAGCGTCGATGCTTACTTTGTTTGCCAAACTGTCGGCAACCGCCGCAGCTTGTGTCATGATGAAATTTAGAATCATTGTTTGTTTGGTTTTATGTTGTTTGTTTTCTTATCCTTTCAATATCTGTGATGCGGCATTTTTTGTGTCGACCTTTGTTATCACACGTTCTATTGTCCCGTCAGGCGAGATGACAAACGTGGTGCGCAGTATGCCTTCGTACACGCGTCCTGCCATCTTCTTCTCGCCCCATGCGCCAAACTGCTTTATAAGGCTTTTCTCAGTGTCGGCGATAAGCGGGAAGTTGAGCTGCTGCTTTGTCTTGAAGCGCATGTGCGATGCTTCGCTGTCGGCGCTTACTCCCACTACTGCGTAGCCTGCTGTCGCCAGTTCGTCGAGCCCGTCGCGCAGTGAGCATGCTTCGGCTGTGCATCCGGGTGTGCTGTCTTTTGGGTAGAAATATACTACCACCTTCTTGCCTGCAAAGTCGCTCAGGCGCCACTCTTTGCCCGTCTCGTCCTTACCGAGATATTCGGGTGCTTTTTCTCCTACGGTCAGCATGTCATTTTATCTTGATGCTTATGATTCTTACATCCTCGTTGGGACGGTCGTACATGTCGGTTGAGACATTCTGTATCTTGTCTACCACTTCAAGACCTTTTGTCATTTCGCCAAAGACTGTGTACTGTCCGTCGAGGAAGGGGGTACCGCCTACTGTGGTGTACAGTTCCTTCTGCTCGGCTGTGAGCTCGCCCATGCCTACCTCTTTCATCCTCTGGCTCATGCTCTCAATCTCTTCGCCGGTGTAGACTTTGCCCCAAACGATGTAGAACTGGCTTGCCGATGACTTTTTCATAGGGTTCACACCGTCGCCCTCGCGTGCAGCGGCAAGTGCGCCGCGCTTGTGCATGAGAGTGGGGACAAACTCGGCGTCTATTCTGTATTCGGGACCTCCCTCGCCCAAGCGTGCACCCGCTTCGGCATATTTGGAGTCGGGGTCTCCACCCTGAATCATGAAGTCCTTGATAACCCGGTGGAAGAGCAGGGAGTCGAAATATTGCTCCTGAGCGAGTTTTATGAAATTGTCGCGATGTTTGGGAGTTTCGTTGTAGAGTATGAACTCCATTGTGCCGGCTGTTGTCTCCATCACAACCTTTGTGTTGCCGTTCGATGAGCAACCGGCAAAAAACATTGTTACTGCTGCAAACAGCAGCATGCAGATAGATTTTTTCATGTTTATTTATTTATTTATTTATTTTCCGTTGTAAAGATACGCCAATATTTCCAAAAATGTTGTAATATTGCACTCATTGTTATTACGAATACATAAAATGGAGATGCTATGAAAAAGTTCAGACTTATGCTTATCTTGTGCCTTTCGATGCTGTTTGCAACATCATATGCTCAGATGGCTGTCAAGAAGGGTGAGAAACATTCAACCGGCTATTCTCGCGATGATAAAAAATTGGAACTCTCCATAGGTGCCGCAAGCTATATAGTCTCGCAACCGGGAGAAGATACCCAATGGACGTCTCTCTCGTTTGGCGCCAGAGGCTATCTCAAGGAGTTTGATTCTCAGCTGCCGCTTTTTCTCGAAGGTGGATTGTTCTTGTCCTATTTTCATGATGATTATGAATATGAGGATGATAGGGATTATGACCATACATTGAGCATGCTCTCTTTTACGGTGCCCATGAACTTGGTTTACGAGATTCCTTCGTCGAAGAGTCTGGAGTTTGCTCCTTACGTCGGAATGTCGCTTAGAGCCAACGTCTGGGGTGAAATGGAATTGAAGAATGGCGAAAAGGTCGACCTCTTCAACAATAAGTATGGCGACAACTTGGATGCAATACAGATTGGCGCCCAGTTGGGTGTGCGTGCCAACTATAAGCGGCTGACATTCAGACTGGAGGTGAAGACCGATTTCAACAAAGTGGTTGAAGATACCAGACTTTGGGGATTCGCCACAGCGATTGGTTACAGATTCTAACACTATATTCCCTCAAGTTCTAATCTATGAAAAAAATACTTCTTCCGCTTCTTGTACTTTTATTTTCGTTGCCCATCGTTGCACAATCTTCCTCGCAGAAGATTAAGTACAGTGTAGAGAGAATATGGTGCAACGGCTCGCATTGTGCTTTTACCTCGCTCATAAAGTTCAAAGGCAGATACTACTGCTCCTTCCGCGAGGGCGTTACGCATATCTTCGACAAGGAGGGCAAGGCTGAGGGCAAAGTGCGTGTGCTTGTGTCGAAGAATGGCAAGAAGTGGAAGTCGGCGTTGCTTGTCGGCAAGGAGGGGATCGACTTGCGCGATCCTAAACTCTCCATCACTCCCGATGGCAGGCTCATGATAATTGCAGGCGGTTCCATCTATCGCAACAGACAGCTTGTGGGGCTGCAACCGCAGGTGATATTCAGCGACGACGGAGAGAATTTCACCGAGCCGCAGCCTGTGAAGATTGCCGAGGATGCACTCTCCGGCCGCGATTGGCTGTGGCGTGTAACATGGGACGGCGCCACCGGTTATGTCGTGAATTATGCTTCAAAGGGCAACGAGGCGCGTCTTAGTCTGTTGAAGACAAGTGACGGCATAAGCTACGACCTTGTAACCAATCTCGACGTCCCTGATTTTCCCAACGAAACGACCTTGCGCCTGCTCGACGACAAACGCATGCTGATGATGGTGCGCCGCGAACGTGGCGATTGCAAGGGATATTGGGGCGTGAGCTATCCGCCTTACACCGATTGGGATTTCAAGCCTATGGAGATGCGTCTGGGAGGGCAGGACTTCCTGCCTGTCGACGAGAATAATATCCTTATGTCGTCGCGTTCGTACTACATACGTTCCTATCCCAAAACTGCTATATACAAGGGTAAGGTGAATGGAAAATTTCAGGAATTGATGACGCTGCCGTCCGGCGGCGATTGCAGTTATCCGGGAATGATGATTGTGGACGATGAACTGTGGGTAACATATTACTCCACACACGAGACGCCTAAGGCTTCAATCTATCTTGCTAAAATCCCGTTGAAATATTTGGGGTTGTAACCCCTGCCCTAAGGTTCGTTTATTTCGCTCCACGGACGCGGAACATCGGGCAGTTCTCTGTTCAGCTTCATAGCCAATGATACCACTCCCGCTGCAATGACCAGCAGCAGGGGAAGCATCATCATTGTGTCGCTCGCTGTGATGGCTTCAATGTCCTCTGTGCCCCATATCTTCATGCTTGCCACTGCCACGCTGTTGTTGAGCACATGTCCCAATATTACGGGCATCAGGCTTCGTGTCCTGTAATATATCCATCCGAAAATGGTGCCCAGCAAAAAGGCATATACCACCTGTTGCGGATTCATGTGTATGGCTCCGAATATCAGTGCCGATGCGATGATTGCTGTCCACGGATTGCGGCACCGGCGCATGAGGTATCCCTGAATGGTGCCGCGGAAAATCATCTCCTCCACCAGCGGCGCCACCAGCGCCATCGAGAGCACGCCAAGCGGTTCGTTGCTCATTTCGAGAAAGGTATTCTCCATGAGGTCGGGCAGGGGTAACCACTCCATAGCCACATTCAGCACATACATTGAGCCGAAAATGAGAAGAGCGCTCCTTAGAAGCACCGATGGCGAGAGCTCTGTAAAGAGGTGCGGCGAGAATCTCATATATCCGAATGTCAGCAGATGCCAAATCATCAGCAGAGCCGACAGAAAGAGCGACGCTGCCAATGTTGCATTGTCCGAAAAGCAGACCTCCTTGCCGGTGAAAAGCCTTGCTGCGTCATCCAGCAGACTGAATCCGAAGGTGCACACTAACTGGTAGAAAAAATACCATAGTAGCACCTTGCATATGAACCACGCTCTCTCTCTTATTGTCTTTCCTTTTTCTTCCATAATATTCATGCAGCCTCTTGTTACTGTCCGACGGATGCAATATCCTTGTCAATCTGGGATTTAAGTTCTTCGATGGATGCGAATTTGCGCTCATCGCGTATGCGTCTCACGAACGATACTGTCAAGCGCTTGCCGTAAAGGTCGCCGTCGAAATTCATTATAAATACCTCTACGCTTAGTTTGCCACTCTCGCTAACGGTGGGTTTTGTGCCAATGTTTATTACACCCGCAAATTCCTTGCCGTCGACGTCGGCTGAAACTTTGTAGACACCGTTCAGCGGCAGCAACTGCAACGGCTCGTCAAGCTCTATGTTGGCGGTCGGGAATCCCAATTTGCGCCCAAGGGCGGCTCCATGTACAACTGTGCCGCTTATCGGGTATCTGTAGCCAAGCAGTGCGCCGGCTCTCTCCACGTCGCCTGCCGACAATGCACGTCGCACCTGAGAGGAGCTTACCTTCATCTCGCCCTCGTCGTAGCGTGCGGCACGCACAACCTCCATTCCAAGCTTGTGTCCGTATGCGATATATTCCTCTGTGCCTACTCCCGGTTCGGGACGGCCGAAACGGTGGTCGTATCCCAATACCAATAGCTTGACATTGAGCTGTTCCGATAGCACCTCTCTCATGAACTCTTCTGCTGTAAGCCCTGCCATTGCCCGGTTGAAGTCGAGTACGACGCAACGTTCCACGCCGGTGGCTGCGAGTCGTTCCATGCGCACTGAGGGTGATGAGAGCAGGAATGGTTGCGCCTCTTTGTCGAATAGCAATCGGGGATGCCTTGCAAACGTAATTAGTGTTACGGGCAGTCCGGCAGCGCTTGCCATTTTTTTTGTCTCCTCAATCATTGCCACATGTCCGCGGTGCACACCGTCGAACGAGCCGATGGTGGCAGCAGTGGGGCAGTGGGAGCAGTTGTTTATGTCGTAGATAATTTCCATACTTTTAGGGCTAATTTGCTAAGTTTTAGAAACCGAAAGAATCCCGCAAATGTAGAAACATTTTCCAATAAAATTCAAAAAGTTTCTTACTTTAACCAATCGGGCCAGTCTCCGTTGCGGGGCATCAGATGGGCTTTTATGCCAAGTGATGCCGCTGCGTTGCAGTTCTCAGCCGAATCGTCGAAGAATATCGCCTCTTCCGCTGTTATCCCTTCTGCAGCCAGCAGACGGGTAAAAATCGCACTGTCGGGCTTGCGGCAATGCATTTCGAAAGAGAGATAGACTCCGTCGAAATACTCTTCCGGCTCTATGCCTTCGGCGTCGGCAACGATTCTTGTAATCTCTTCCCAATGGATGGCATTGGTGTTGCTGAGGAGGAATATTCTATACCCTCTCTTGCGAAGCTCTCTCAGGCGGGCGAATTTCTCGGACGGAACTGTGCCCAGCAATGCGCACCACGCTGCTTTTATCTCTTTGCGCAATTGAGGTGTCAGCTCCTTGCCCATTGAGCCTGCAATGGCTGTGTAGAGCTCTTCGGGGGTGGAGTTTCCGCACTCCATGCTGTGCAACAACGGGTTTTCAAGCGTCAGTCCGTCGGTAATAAGCTCTTTGCTCACGCCCAAAGCTGCCATGGCCTCTGCCGTTGCAGGCGGAAAAATGTTGAGCAATACGCCGCCTAAGTCAAATATAAGGTTCTTTCTGTCAAGCATATATCTTTAATTATCGTTGCCGAAAATATGTAATTGACAACAAATTCGTTTGCGAAGATACAATAAAATTACATCTTTTTTGCACAAATTTTGCTCTAAACGCTTGCTTCGTTTGCGGAAACGTATTATCTTTGCACCGTATTTCAGAAATGAGATATGTCGGGCTTTTAGCTCAGTTGGTTAGAGCAACAGACTCATAATCTGGAGGTCCTAGGTTCAAGCCCTAGATGGCCCACAAGGAGAATCGCAAATGCGGTTCTCTTTTTTATATATAGTGCTTGCCCCGCGGATTTGATGAGAATTGTGGCATTGATAAATAAGATTGCTGATATGGAGCATTAGAGCGTTACTTCCGTCACGAAGACAAATATAATGACAGTGCGTGTGCAGTGATTTTATAGCCAGCGTTTTAAGCGCAATTGCTGTGTACTGTTTCTTTGAAAAGAAACCCGCCATTGACGTTGAGTGGGTCAATGACGGGCAATTGTCGTTATTCTAATTTTGCTTTTTATTTAGTAGAGTCACGATATGGTCGAGCTCTTCAAGAAGGCCTTTTGTTCTTTTCTGCGACCAATTATACTTTCCATTTCAATGGAAGTGCTTTGTAGTTTACTCCTTCCGGGAGCCGGTCATCACTCCGTCCATTCTTAAGAGTGCCCGCACGGAGTGGTATGTACAGTTTATCCAATCCGGGCCATACTGTTTGTTTCCCCAGAATGTGGGTATTGCTCCGGTTTCGGCATCTTGCATTATGGTTATATTGTCTACAAAGGCTTTTGCTTTTGCGAAGGCGAGCTTGTCGCCGGTCTTGCAGTATAGGCTGAGCAAGGCGTTCGCCATGTTGCATGCGCTGGCATCTATGGGGACTTGGAACTTGTATTGTTCCACAACGCAGGGGGCATTATATACCTTGTTGTCGTCCTTGTAATTGGGATTTCCCCAATAGGTGAATTGGTCTTCGCTGAAGCGTATGAGGTCTATGGCATCCTTCAGTTCGTCGTCGGTGCACTGCTCTTTGCCGAGAAGATAGGTGGCATAGGGCGCGGCGGTGCAGTTTGTGAGATTTTCGTATGGCTCAAGGCCTACGACTGTGAAATCCTCGAACTGTCCCGTCATGTCAAATGTTTTCAGGGCTCCGTTTTTCATCCACTCCTGCGATTTGCGCTGCATCGCTTGGTATTTTGTTATTTTGTATTGCTGTTCGAGGCGTTGCAGATAGTCGAGCATGGGGTGGAGCATTGCGCGTACTTCGTTCACAGGCTCGCCGGTGGCAAATTCCATCTTTATGGGGAACGAGCCATCTTCGCCCTGCAGACGTGCGTATGTGTCGGTGATGTTCATCGCCCGGTCGTAGTATGCTTGCTTGCCTGTGGCGTCGTAGAGGTCGAGGAAAGCGTTGGCGGCAGTGAGTGCCTCCATTGCCATGGTCTTGCCTTTGTTGCGCGAGTAGCCTGAGGTTATGTAGTCGCTATAGTAGGTGGGCGGGAAGCAGGCAAGAGGGTCGCCTTCGGGACGGCTCTGGCTGATGAGGAACTGTGCGGCGTTCTCTGCTATCTTCAGCGCCTCTTCTTTCAGCTCCGGACACAGTTTTGCCAACAGTACTTCGGCTCTTATGGTTGAGCCGATGATTTTGCAGGGGTATGTGTTCAGCTCGTATGTCATATCCGGAGTGGTGTCGTTTTTCCAATGCTGTATTGCCGGCATGTTGTGTATGTGCCGAAGTGCGAGGATGGCAGACTCCTTGTAGCCTCTGACTGCTTCGCGATAGGGAGCGGTGAAAGGGGCGTTGCGGTAGAATGTTCTTTTTCCTGCTTGTCCGATGATGGTGCTGTCCTTGTCGAGGGCTTCTACTGTGAGTGTTGCGTATCCCGAAGCAATCTGCTGCCATATCGGCGCAAGCGACAGGTTGGGCGCATCGGCAGTGAACGACCACTCGTTGGCGTCGTCTCTGTTGTTTTCCTTGACGATGTATCTGTATGTTGCTGCGCCTTCTACATTTTTGAAGTCGAACGCCGGCGCATACATGAATTTTCTTGAGAATTTGTTCCAATAAGGGTTCTTGCCTTCGTATCCCGGTCTTATGGGGATGTTGTATTCGGCAATAGCCTGCTTGTTTATTTTTTCTGTCTCATTTGCTTTCTGGTTGCATGATATGCACAAGAATAATATGGCAAGAGCTGTAAGTGCCTTTTTCATAAGTATAAATGTAAGTATGTGATGCTTCTGCAAATATAACGTAGTTATGAACCGAATACAAGCTTTGCACAGGATTGTTTGACGATGCGTGCTTCCTGTCTTCTTGTCCTTTCGTGTGTCTCTTTTCAAAAGTCCCCCAAGTCTTGGGAAAACTTGAGGGACTTGACTCTTTGTCTATAATGGATTTCCGAGCAAATGCTGCTTGCAGACGCCGGGTACTTTGGGTGGCGGCAGTTTACATGTTTGTGAAGCCGATGATTTTTTGTACTTCGGCAAGAGTCTTGGCTGCGCTGATGCGTGCCTTTTCTGCACCCTCTTCGGCAATTTTCTTCAGCAGGTCGATGTTCGAAGAGTATTCTACTATCCTTTCACGGATAGGTGCTATTTTGTTGACAATGTCCTCGGCAAGCTGTTTCTTCAGTTCTCCGTACCTTATTGAGCAGTCGTTCCACTTTTCGTTAAAGTATTGGTAAGTCTCCGGTGTGGATGCCACTTCGAGCAGAGTGAAGAGGTTCTGTATGACCTCCGGCTTTTCTGAATTGGGCTCTGTGGGTCCGCTGTCGGTAACGGCTTTCATGACCTTCTTGCGTATTGTTGCGGCATCGTCAATGAGATAGATGCAGTTTCCTTCTGATTTTCCCATTTTGCCGGAACCGTCGAGGCCGGGTATCTTTATACCCTTGCCGGCGAGCGAGTATGATTGGGGTTCGGGAAAATATTCCACGCCGTAGATGTTGTTGAAGCGGCGTGCGAATTTGCGTGCCATTTCCATGTTCTGCTCCTGGTCCTTGCCGACAGGTACCTTGACAGCTTTGTGTATGAGGATGTCGGCAGCCATGAGGGTGGGGTAGGTGAGCAGTCCTGCGTTTACGTTGTCGGGCTGTTTGCGTGCCTTCTCCTTGAATGATGTTACACGCTCAAGCTCGCCGAGATATGCGTTCATGTTCAGGTAGAGGTAAAGTTCGAGCACCTCCTTCACATCGCTCTGTATGTATATTGTCGATTTTTCGGGGTCTATGCCACAGGCAAGATATTCGGCAAGTATAGTGTATGCGCTCTTGCGTATATCTTCGGGCTTGGGATGCGTTGTCAGTGAGTGCCAATCGGCGATGAAGAAAAGGCAGTTGTAATCCTCCTGCATCTTTACGAAGTTTGTTACTGCACCGAAATAGTTGCCCAAGTGTAGGTTGCCGGTCGGACGTATGCCGCTGACTACTGTTTCCATATTGTTATGTCTTCTTTTTGCGTTGTTAATAATAAGCGTTGCAGACTGGTCTGCTTTTGTACAGAAATGCAGTCTAATTTTTGGCAAAGATAACTTTTTTTGCGCTTTTATGAAAAATAATTGCGAAAAGATTTGGTGATTGCCGAAAAAGGTATTACTTTTGCATCGCATTTGAGGGTTGAGCCCTTTTGAAAGGGCGTTTAGCTCAGCTGGTTCAGAGCATCTGCCTTACAAGCAGAGGGTC
>CAYWIE010000011.1:0-55083 GCA_964458275.1 uncultured Bacteroidaceae bacterium | reverse complement strand
GAGGGAAGGAAACGAAATAGGCAGGAAAACTTTCGTTTCCCTACCTACTCGATTTCCTTCGTAAACGTGCAGGCTATAATACCTTCTATATAAAGGACAGTGAAACTTTTCTGAACTACTGTGCTGTATCTACAAACTGCTTCAGCTTTTTCATAGATGGTATTATAATCTCTTTGCGTCTCAGCTCTACAATCCCGCTTTGCTGGAATCTGTTCAGTGTGCGCGAAATGTTTATACGTGTTTCACCGAGAATGGCAGCCAAGTCTTCCATCTTTATCTGAATGGTCTTGCAACCGTCCGGCTGTTCGGTCCTCGTATATACAAAATCTAAAATTTTCCCGGCAATGCTCTCTTCTCTCCGGTTCCATATTTGTGCCGTCTTTTGCTGTGCCCGTTGGCTGATAAGGTTGAGTATATTCATAAGGAATATGTCGTGTCGGGCAAACTCGTCGAAGAGGTAGGATTTTTTTATCGACAGGATGTCGCATGTGCCTTTTGCACGATAGCTGCTTCTGTAGTATGGCGAAAGACCGAAAAGCGAATATGGCTCGAATGCAAAAGGCATGGAAAGCTCTTCCACCACTGTATATCTGTCATCAGGTGAAAGTGTAGACGAAATTATCTCACCGCGTACCAATATTGTGAAATTGTTGCATGGCGCGCCCTGTTTGACAATCAGTTCGCCGTCGTTGTATCTGAAAAACTCCAATTTGACCTTGTCGAGGATAGAAGTGATTTCGTCTTTGCTCATACCCTGAAAGTAGGGCAGATTCATCAAACTTTCGTACATAATATTTTATAGAGAGTTCCTAATCGCAATCAGCCGGACAAGTCTTGTTGCAGGCTGACTGATGCACAAAGATAAATCTATACTCGATACGTAGGTGTCGATGATGTTGTGATTTTGTAAATTTTAACTTGTAAGGGCTGCTTATTTAACATTTGACGTAAGAAAAACTTTATATAATGTTTCGCTTTATGGAAGTTTGTTGCTATTTTTGTCGTAAACGACGAATATAAACTGCACTCGCTGTGAAAAATATTCAAGCAAGCTTGATATTTTTGCTTTCAGCGAAGTTTAGCTGTGTTCATTGCGTGTAAAAATGAATTTTTACCCATTCTCTTGCACAACTTTCGCTCGTTTGTTGCTATATTTGAGGTAAACCTCGAAAATAGACTGCACTCGCTGTGAAAAATATTCAAGTAAACTTGATATTTCTCGCTCGTTTGTTAGTATATTTGCCAATAAATATGCAAGATAGAAAATCATCATTTGACCTGATATCCGTTGTCGGTCCCACCGCGTGCGGAAAAACAGCACTTGCCGTTGCCATAGCCCGTGAGCTTGGCGGCGAGATTCTTAGTGCTGACAGCCGTCAGGTTTATCGGGGTATGGATATTGGCACAGGAAAGGATATTGCCGAATATAGCGAAGGGGGTATTCCAGTTCCTTATCACTTGATTGACATTGTAGATGCAGGAGAAAAATACAATCTTTTTGAGTTCCAAAAAGATTTTCTCGACGCATACAACGATATAAAATCGCGTAACTCGCTTCCCATTATGTGTGGCGGCAGCGGCCTTTATGTGGAGTCGGTGCTCAAAGGCTACCGTCTGATTCCCGTGCCTGAGAATGGCGAGTTGAGATCGCGTCTCGAAGAGAAAAGCCTGGAGGAACTTACAGAAATTCTCGCATCGTACAAACAGCTGCACAACACTACTGACGTCGACACTAAGAAACGCGCCATCCGTGCTATAGAAATCGAAGAACATTATGCACGTACTCCGGAAAAAGAACGCGAATTCCCTCAGCTTCGCTCGTTGCTTATTGGTGTGGAGGTAGACAGAGAGATCAGACGAGAACGTATAAGCCGTCGGCTCATGGCGCGTATTGACGAAGGCCTTATAGAAGAGGTGAAAGCTCTTTTGGACAGTGGCCTCACTCCCGAACAGCTAATATACTACGGACTGGAATATAAATATGTAACACTGTATATTACCGGTGTAATGAGTCTCGACGATATGATAAAGGGGCTGGAGACTGCCATTCACCAATTTGCAAAACGTCAGATGACGTGGTTCAGAGGCATGGAGCGAAGAGGGCTCAAGATAAACTGGATAGATGCATCGCTTCCAACCGAATGCAAGGTACAGACTATAAAGGATATGTATTATGGTAACATCACGACTTAACGACCGTCGGCGATGGGGAATAATATATTGTCCCCGTATCGGCGCAGTCAACAAAATAAAGAAATGGCGCGAAATCAGAACTTACCTTATAGAAAAGGGGGTTGCGTACGACTACATCCAGTCCGAAGACTACGGTTCGGTTGAGCGTCTTGCACGAATGCTCGCCGACAACGGCTACGAAACAGTAGTGGTGGTTGGAGGAGACGGAGCCATACAGGATGCGCTCAACGGAATAATGGCGTCCGAAAACCGCGCAAACGTAGCGCTTGGAATCATCCCCAACGGCATAGCCAACGACTTTGCCGGATATTGGGGCATAAGCAGCAGCGACTACAAAAAGGCTGTAGACTGTATAATTGCCGGCAGACGCCTAAATATTGATATCGGCTGCTGCACATACTCCACAGAGGATGGTGAGCAGAAGCGTTATTTTGCAAACGTGGTAAACATAGGGCTGAGTGCAAAGATTGTTGAAATAGCCAACAAGAAGGTATGTGCGCCGTACGCAAAATACATATCTTATATAAGGAGTTTCATCCTGTTGCTGCTGCATCGCCACAGCTACAGAATGAAGATGAGACTCAACAACCAGACTGTTGATGAAGAATTCATGATGCTCTGCATAGGAAACGCATCGGGGTACGGGATGACACCGAGTGCTGTACCTTACAACGGGTTCATGGATGTCTCGGCAATAAAAAAGCCGAAATTCTTCGGTCTGCTGCAAGGACTGCAGATGCTGTACAAACGGCGGTTGATGAATTACGGGCTGATGGTTCCTTTCCGCACGACAGAGATAACGATAGAATCGGTAGACGATGCAAGTTGCGGAATAGACGGACGTGTATTCTCGCCCACATTCCCCATGAAAATAACAATACATAAAGAGACGCTCAGTCTGATAATCCCCAAATAAAAGACTAAAAACATACAATATGACAATAAGAGACTTGACCTCCACAGACAAATTCTTTCTTCTTGCCGGTCCTTGCGTAATCGAGAGCGAAGATATGGCAATGAGAATAGCCGAAAAAATAGTGTCAATAACCTGCGACCGCGAAATACCATACGTGTTTAAAGGCTCGTACAGAAAGGCGAACCGCTCGCGCATAGACTCATTTACCGGTATTGGCGATGAGAATGCCTTGAGAGTGTTGCGCAAGGTACGTGAGACATTCAACATCCCCGTTGTAACAGACATACACTCTGCCGAAGAGGCTGAAATGGCTGCCGAATATGTTGACATCCTGCAAATACCGGCATTCCTCTGCCGGCAGACCGATCTGTTGTCGGCAGCAGCAAAAACCGGACGCATAGTCAACATCAAGAAAGGACAGTTCCTTTCGCCCGAAGCAATGAAGTTTGCGGCCGAAAAGGTTGTCTCCGAAGGCGGCGAAGGCAGGGTGATGCTTACAGAACGCGGAACAACATTCGGCTATCAGGACCTTGTAGTGGACTTCAGAGGAATTCCGCAAATGAAAAAGTTCGGTCATCCCGTAGTTATGGACATAACCCACTCGCTGCAACAACCCAACCAGACTGCGGGAGTAACAGGAGGAATGCCCGAAATGATAGAGACAATGGCGAAAGCTGCAATAGCTGTAGGCGCTGACGGAATCTTCATTGAGACACATGAGAATCCGTCTGTAGCCAAGAGCGACGGTGCAAACATGTTGAAGCTCGACCTGCTGGAAGAACTGCTCGACAAACTGCTCAGATTGAAAGCTGCAATAAATTAGAATTACTTCTATAATGTTAGAAGCTGTTTAAATTTTATTGTAAAAGTATTCTATATTCGCGGCTTTGTTTCGGTTTCTTAGAGTCTATTTTAGGCATCTTTTCTTTGTTGTCTTGCAGGAAATAGCCCGCTATTCCCTGCAAGACAACAAAGAAAATCTACTCTAAAATAGCTCTCAAATAAATCCGAAATAAAATTTAAACTGCTTCTTAAATGGGGCACTCCGATAATTAAAACCGGATTGCCCCGTTATTTATATAATAAAGCTCTGTATAAAATCGTGCATATATGCGCAAGGTGTTGTATATGACAATGTTGCTGATTGTGTTTGTGTGGCCGTGCACCACACATGGCGCATTATGCACCAGCGACGACATAGAGCAAGAAACCATTGTTGCGCAACTGCTCGAAAAATGCAGTTCAGGGAAAGGACGTGCAGGAGAACTGTTTGGCAAGCTGTACATAAAACAGAGAATAGGCGTATTCAAGCACAACCTGCTGCTGAATACATTTCCTGGGATGGCACGCTTCGACAAAGACACAAGGAACTATGTAACCGAACTGTTCTATGAATTCTACTATACCGATTACGGCATAACGGAACTGAGACGCAAAAGCTACAATACGAACTTCAGACATGGCAGTGGCGAAGTAAAGCGCATAACCGATTTCGTGAAGACGGACCCGCGCGACAAATGCTACTTGAGAGATGTGTTCTCGCCGTTAAGCAATGAATATTCAAAATATTACATATACAGCGAAGACTCGCTCGCAATATCTGACGGCACAAGGTTGCGCCGCATATCATTCAAGAGCCGCTTCAGCAACATAAGGTTGCTGGAGTCGGGATGGGTGTGGATAGACGATTCATGCCGCATCAGCGAACTTCATATAAAGGGATGGGATGAACAGTGCCGCTTCGAAGCTACCTATACAATGGATACACGTGGCGAAGAGACAGGTGTCGTAAACAGCGTGCATGTAGATATGGACTACAATTTCATTGGCAACAAACTGAATATTGTGGCAGATGCGATGTTCGACTACAGCTACGCCTTGCCAATAAACAGAGCTGTCGTCAACAACAAAGACAAGTACAACCTCTCGGGAAGCAGCAACGTCGTCTGGGATACAGTTCCGGTTGTTGACAGGAAAGAGTATGCCCGCAAGAACAGAAAGACGGAGCTCGATGACGATGAAAAAATGATGCTCGGTGAAGCAGATACTCAATTCGGCACGGCGCGGCAAACGACAGGCAATAAAAAGAAAAACAGTACCTTGTGGAGCTTGGGAGATAGAATGATAAGCAGCCACTCGTACAATTGGAGCAGTGGGGGAGTGAGCCTCTCGCCTATAATAGACCTTTCACACATAGACTACAGTTCGAGCAGAGGACTATCATACAAACTGTCGATGAATATCAAAAACCGCCTCAGCCATGGGCGCGAAATAAAATTCAAACCGCAGGTAGGCTACAACTTCAAGCAGAAGGCTGTATATTGGAATGTAGACGGCAGATTTCTCTACAACCCCACCCGGCAGAGCGAATTAGGCGTCTCTATGGGCGAGGGTACACACACGTACAGCAGCGCAGTTCTCGATAGGATAAAAAATATGAAACTCGACTCGCTCAACTTCGAAAACATGGATCTCAGATACTTCCGCAATCTAAACCTCGAACTTTATCACAAGAAAGAAATCTCAAACGGTGTTGTCATGCTTGCAGGTCTCAACTTCCACAGAAGAGAGATGGAGGACAACCCTAACAGGATGCTTGACAATCAGGGCGTGAAACTGAAGAACGTATACTCCCAATTCGCCCCGCATTTGCGTATAACATGGCAACCCGGAATGTACTACTACATGGATGGAAAAAGAAAGATAAACATAGGCTCTAAATATCCCACAATATCGTGGGATGTAGAGCAGGGCGTAAACGGCATATTGGGCTCAAACAGCATATACACCCGCTCCGAACTTGACGTGCAGTACAAATTGCCAATACACACCGGCAACAAACTTTATATGCGTTTGGGCGCAGGAGGCTATTTCTACACCAAAGATGTATATTTTGTCGATTATGCCTTTCTCAAAAGCAACAATCTTCCGCTTGACAGGAGTGAAGAGCTTGGCGGTGTGTTCCAGCTCCTCGACTCGGAATGGTACAATGCCGCAAAAAAATACCTGCGCACAAACCTCACATACGAAACCACTTATCACTCTCTGCAAAAGCTCTTTCCGCGCATAAAATTCCTGCAAAACGAGTATATATATTACAACATGCTCTTTCTTTCCCGATTGAACCCATACATAGAAGTCGGATACGGCATAGCAACTCCATATCTTGATATGGGACTGTTTGTGAGTTCCCAGAATGGAAAAATGCACAGAATCGGTTACAAAATCAGCTTCTCTTTATTCTCGAATTAACATTTTAACAGACAATTTCAACATTTTTCTATAAAAAAACAGCTTTTAAGTTGTTAATCTCTATTATAATTCTTATTTTTGAAAATCGTATACTAAGGAATAGTGTATATAAGAGGAATTTAACAAACAAAAATAGTTGTAAAAAAATAGTTGAAAGATGAGTTATTTGCGATTTGAAAAAACGCTCATGACCAACCTGGAAGAGTCGTTGCAAAAAGAGATTCTCAGAACCAACAGGTCCGGAGCTTACCATTGTACAACCATTGTAGACTGTAACACAAGAAAATATCATGGTCTGCTCGTCATTCCGATACCGGAAATCGACGACGAGAACCATGTGCTGCTCTCATCGCTTGATGCTACAGTGATACAACATGGTGCAGAATTCAATTTGGGACTTCACAAATATCAGGGCGACAATTACGCTCCGCGAGGCCACAAATACATCAGAGAGTATGAGTGTGAAAAAGTGCCTACTACATGGTATAGGGTAGGAGGAGTGGTTCTCAAGAAGGAGGTTCTTTTCGAACACTACGAAAACCGCATTCTCATCCGCTATACATTGGTAGACGCACATTCTGCAACTACATTGCGTTTCCGTCCGTTCCTCGCGTTCCGCAGCGTACGCCAATACACTCACGAAAACCTGAATGCAAGCCGCGAATACCAAATGGTCGATAACGGCATCAAGACATGCATGTATGCCGGTTATCCCGACCTCTATATGCAGTTCAACAAAAAGAACGAATTCATATTCCAACCCGATTGGTATCGCGGATTGGAGTATCCCAAAGAACAGGAGAGAGGATACGACTTCAACGAAGACCTCTACGTACCCGGATACTTCGAAATGAACATCAAGAAGGGCGAAAGCATTGTGTTTGCAGCCGGCATCAAGGAGGTCAAGACACGCGGTCTCAAGAAAACCTTCGAAGAGGAGATGGACGAGCGCACACCGCGCGACAACTTCAAGCACTGTCTGATAAACGCAGCCCATCAATTCACCAACCGTCAGAACGGCGAGGCATACATGCTTGCCGGTTATCCGTGGTTCAAATGCCGTGCAAGGGATTTGTTCGTATCGTTGCCCGGGCTTACACTCGCCATTGACGAAGAGGCTAAATTCGATGAGGTGATGACAACGGCCTGCAAGGCTATACGCTATTTCATAAACGGCGAGCCCAACGACCTTAAGGTATACGAAATGGAACATCCCGATGTACTTCTGTGGGCTGTGTGGTGCATACAGCAGTATGCTAAGATGGTCTCAAAGGAGAAGTGCATAGAGAAATATGGCGCATTGCTGAAGGAGATTATGGAGTATATCCGTTCGGACAAGCATCCCAACCTCTTCCTTCATGCCAACGGACTGCTCTACACCAACGGACACGACAAGGCGGTTACATGGATGAACTCAACTGCAAACGGCCGCCCTGTAATTCCGCGAACAGGCTACATTGTGGAAATAAACGCACTGTGGTACAACGCGCTCTGCTTTGTTGCGGAGATTTCTGGAGACGAAGACTACAACGACACTCTAAAAGATCTGGCGAAGACGACAGCCGCATCATTCGTAGAGACATTCCTCAACGAGCACGGTTATCTGCTCGACTATGTCGATGGTCGCATGATGGACTGGAGCGTACGTCCCAATATGATATTTACAGCAGCATTCGACTACTCTCCACTCGACGCCCGTCAGAAGAAGGGAGTGGTAGACATCTGCACAAAAGAGCTGCTTACCCCCAAAGGCTTGCGCTCTCTCAGCCCCAAGAGCGGCGGCTACAATCCCAACTATGCAGGTCCGCAAAGTCAGCGCGACTATGCCTACCATCAAGGAACAGCATGGCCGTGGTTGGCAGGATTCTACTTCGAGGCATACCTGAAGATATACAAGATGAGTGCCCTGGGATTCATAGAGCGCCACATGATAGGCTTCGAGGATGAAATGACCTCGCATTGCATCGGTTCTATCCCCGAAGTATTCGACGGCAACCCGCCTTTCAAGGGTCGCGGAGCAGTATCGTTTGCAATGAACGTTGCCGAAATTCAGAGAACATTGTATCTATTAAGCAAATATAACTATTAATAGGAGGAGCCTATATGAAAGTATTAATGTTTGGATGGGAATTTCCTCCCAAAATCTTAGGTGGACTTGCGGTTGCCTCATACGGCATCACAAAAGGTCTCAGTCTGCAAGGTGATGTGGAAACGACATTCTGTCTTCCCAAGCCCACAGGCGAAGAAGAAAACTTCCTTAAAATCATAGGCATGAACCAAGTGCCTATAGTGTGGCGCGATGTAGATTACGACTATCTGAAATATCGCTTGCCCAACTACATGACTCCCGAAGAGTACTACCAATTCCGCGACCACATATATGCCGATTTTTCGTATATGCATGTGAACGACCTCGGCTGTATGGAGTTTGCGGGCGGCTATCCGCAGAACCTCCACGAAGAGATAAACAACTACTCCATTATCGCAGGCGTAATTGCCCGCTCACGCGAATTTGACATTATCCACGCACACGACTGGCTTACATATCCGGCTGGAGTTCATGCGAAGATGGTCAGTGGAAAACCCCTCTGCATCCATGTGCACGCGACCGACTTCGACCGTTCCCGCGGTCAGGTTAACCCCACAGTCTACTCGATAGAGAAGAACGGAATGGACCATGCCGACTGCATCATGTGCGTATCGGAACTGACACGTCAGACTGTCATCAACCACTACCATCAGGATCCGCGCAAGTGTGTGGCAATGCACAACGCCGTATATCCTCTTTCTCCGGAACTTGATGCCATCCCCCGCGTAGATCATCCCAAAGAGAAGGTGGTTACATTCCTCGGACGCATCACAATGCAGAAAGGTCCCGAATACTTTGTAGAAGCTGCAGCGCTTGTGCTCAAGCGCACAAAGAACATACGTTTCGTGTTCGCCGGTTCGGGCGACATGTACGAAGCTATGGTAAACCTTGCAGCCGAACGCGGTATTGCAGACAGATTCCATTTTCCGGGATTCCAGCGAGGCAAGCAGGTGTATGAGGCGTATAAGAACAGTGATGTCTTTGTGATGCCCTCAGTGTCAGAGCCTTTCGGAATTGCACCATTGGAGGCAATGCAGTGCGGTACCCCCTCCATAATCTCAAAACAGTCGGGATGCGGAGAAATTCTCAGCAACGTGATAAAGGTCGACTATTGGGATATAAACGCTATGGCGGATGCCATATATTCGATATGCACAAACCCCGCACTCTTCAAATATCTTCAGGAAGAGGGCAAGAAGGAGGTCGACGGCATCACATGGGAAAAAGTGGGACTCAAGCACCGCGCCATCTACGACGAATTAATCAGAAATTACAACAAATAAAATAAAAGGATATGAAAACAATCTGTCTTTATTTTGAGATACACAATATTATCAACCTCAAACGCTATCGCTGTTTCGACATAGGCCGTGACCATTACTACTACGACGACTATGAGAATGAACGCACAATAAACGATGTTGCCGAGCGCTCATACATTCCCGCGCTGGGTACATTGATAGAGATGGCAAAAAGCAATAACGGCTCATTCAAAGTGGCACTTTCGGTATCAGGAGTGGCATTGGAGCAGTTGGAGACATATGCTCCCAGAGTAATAGAGCTTCTGCACGAACTCAACGAAACCGGATGTGTGGAATTCCTTTGCGAACCCTATTCTCACGGTCTTTCATCATTGGCAAACGAGGAGTGCTTCCGCGATGACGTTGAGCGTATGCGTACAAAGGTTAAACAGATGTTCGGCAAGGCCCCAAAAGTTTTCCGCAACTCAAGCCTCATATACTCAAACGAGATTGGAGCCATCATTGCAGACATGGGCTTCAAGGGCATACTCACCGAAGGTGCAAGGCACGTGCTTGGCTGGAAGAGCGCGCACTACCTCTACCACTGTGCATATAACCAGAATCTGAAAGTGCTGTTGCGCGACTATAAGCTCTCAGACGACATAAGTCTGCGTTTCAACAACTCTGAGTGGAACGAATATCCGCTCTTTGCCGACAAATACATCGGATGGATTGCAGATATGCCCGAAGAGGAGCAGGTCATCAACATATTCATGGAGCTTTCTGCGCTTGGCGTAGCACAGCCGCTCTCATCAAACATCCTCGAATTCCTGAAGGCATTGCCCATCTGTGCCAAAGAAAAAGGAATAACATTCTCAACTCCCACCGAGATTACAACCAAACTCAAATCAGTGGATGCCGTTGATGTTCCTTACCCCATGTCCTGGACAGACGAAGAGAGAGACATCAGCAGTTTCTTGGGTAACATACTCCAGCGCGAGGCATTTGACAAGCTCTACAGTGTAGCAGAGCGTGTGCACCTTTGCCAGGACCGCCGCATCAAGCAGGATTGGGACTATCTGCAGGCAAGCAACAACTTCCGCTTCATGACAACAAAGAACACCGGCATGCACATCGAACGTGGCATATACGACTCGCCGTTCGACGCGTTCACCAACTATATGAATATCGTCGGCGATTTCATTGCTCGCGTGAACGCACAGTTCCCCGAAGATATCGACAGCGAAGAACTCAGCTCAATGCTCAAGATGATAGCCAATCAGAACGAGGAAATCGCAGCACTCAACAAGGAACTTGCAGTGCTTAGAAAAGATGCTCCCGCATCTGCAACGAAGAAGGAACCGGCCAAAAGAGGAAGAAAGAAAAAAGAGGAATAATCACTTGGCATAAAGTGAGAAAACATACTTGAAGCATAGATGATGCCCGGACAAAAAAGCTTTGTCCGGGCATCTTTGCAAAATATAAAGCCTTTCCTCGTGAATAGGAATGCTTGTTGTGGTTCATGGTTTTCTGCGTCTGACTCGCTTTATATTATAAAGAACATAAACAATTGTAAAAAAGAGAATCAAAATTTTTCTTTTTTTTGTCTTTTGTCTTAACTTTGTTGCGTAGAGTGCAGGCAAAGTGTATTGACGCTCTCGAATTACACGGTTAAAACTATAGAAAAATTTTAGAGTATTAGACAAATGAAATATAAATGGTTGTTATTGCCACTTTTAGCTCTGCTGTTTGTGGCTTGCGACGATGAGGTCTCATATTCGGATATGAAAGACCGCGAAACGCGTGCAGTGAAAGAATTTATCCGCAGCGAGGGGATAAATGTAATCTCATTCAAGGATTTTGTGGAAAACGACTCCACCACAAATGTCGAGAATAACGAATATGTGCTTATAGACGATGTCTATATGCAGATTGTGCGCAACCCCAAGAATGTAGAAGGCGCGCGCCGCATGCGCGACGAGGAGACCCTCAATGTGATGGCACGTTTCTATGAATACAACATTTCGGATGCCGATACATTGCTCGGCAATATCTTCGACTCGGACAACCCCGACTATATGCGTATAAAATACAGTCACGGCTCATACTCGGCGACATTCACAAGCGGATATATGGCAATAACATACGGCAGTGCTGTCCCCACAGGCTGGCTCACCCCGCTGCCCTATATCTACTTCACACGCCGTCAGTCACAGACAGCAAAGGTGAGACTCATCGTTCCCCATACAAAAGGAACTTCGACAGCCTCTTCGTATGTATATCCCTGTTTCTATGAAATAACCTTTATACCCGAAAATTTATATGACACTGATTAAATCAATCTCAGGAATCAGAGGCACCATCGGCGGACACGCCGACGAGGGCTTGACACCTCTGGATGTAGTGAAGTTAACATCAGCTTATGCAGCGCTGATACGTAAGACAACAACCAAAGAGAGCAACAAGATAGTTGTTGGTCGCGACGCCCGTCTTTCGGGAGAGATGGTCAACAAAGTTGTTTGCGGTACTCTCATGGGAATGGGATTCGATGTTGTGGATATAGGACTTGCATCAACTCCCACTACAGAACTTGCCGTAACAATGGAAGGTGCATGTGGAGGTATCATCCTCACAGCAAGCCACAACCCACGTCAGTGGAACGCGCTCAAACTGCTCAACGAAAAGGGTGAATTCCTCAATGCAGCTGAGGGACAAGAGGTTCTGCGCATAGCGGCAGCAGAGGAGTTCGAGTATGCCGATGTTGAGACACTCGGCAAATACCGTCTCGACGAGACATACAATCAAAAACATATTGACGCAGTGCTTGCACTTCCCCTTGTGGATGTCGAGGCAATCAAAAAGGCAGAATTCAAAGTAGCCATCGACTGTGTAAACTCAGTAGGAGGAGTAGTTCTTCCCATGCTGCTTGAGCAGTTGGGCGTAAAGAGCGTAGAAAAACTCTATTGCGAGCCTACCGGTGATTTCCAGCACAACCCCGAACCTCTTGCAAAGAACCTTTGCGATATTATGGGACTTATGGCAAAAGGCGGCAACGATGTAGCGTTTGTTGTAGACCCCGACGTAGACCGTTTGGCAATTATATGCGAGAATGGCGAAATGTATGGCGAGGAGTACACACTTGTAAGCGTAGCCGACTATGTTCTCAAGCACACTCCCGGCAACACAGTCTCCAACCTCAGCTCTACACGCGCGCTTCGCGACGTAACGACTGCACGTGGCGGCAGCTATGCAGCTTCGGCAGTGGGTGAGGTAAATGTTGTAACACTTATGAAGGAAACTGGTGCTGTCATCGGCGGTGAGGGTAACGGCGGAGTCATCTATCCCGAAAGCCACTATGGCCGTGATGCCCTTGTCGGTATCGGTCTCTTCCTCAGCCACCTTGCTCACGAAGGCAAGAAGGTGAGCGAACTTCGTGCTACATATCCTGCATACTTCATGGGCAAGAACAGAATCGACCTCCAGCCCGGAACAGATGTAGATGCCATCCTTGTAAAGATTAAAGAACTCTACACCGGCAAGGCTGCTATCAACGATATTGACGGTGTGAAGCTCGATTTTGCCGACAGATGGGTGCACTTGAGAAAGAGTAATACCGAACCTATCATCCGCGTATATTCAGAGGCTCCCACACAAGAGGAGGCGGATGCAGTTGGTCTTGAGATAATGAAAGTTGTTGAGAGCCTTGTTTAAGGTTGTCGCTTGATAATCCTTTCATAAGCATAAGTCATTGAGGTTGTTCTGTCTTTCAATTTACAGCAATATAATCTCATGACTTATGCTTTTTTATTTGAAATACATTCCTTTCCTTTTTACATTACAAAATAAGGGCTGACTATTATGAATAATTATATAAAAGTATCTTTTTCAGTCTCTCCCGCAGAAGAGATTGCCACCGACGTGCTTGCATCGCTGCTTGCAGATGTAGGGTTCGAAAGTTTTCTCCCCGATGAAGCGGGATTGTCTGCGTATGCACCCAAGAACCTCTTTGACGAGGATGCTCTTGCTGCTGTAGTCGACGGGTTTCCTTTCGATGGCTTTTCGATAAAATACGACATCGAGGAGATTGAGGGCGAGGACTGGAACTCCGAGTGGGAAAAGAACTATTTCCAGCCGATTGTCCTTAATGACGATTGTGTGATACACAGTACATTCCATACAGATGTCCCCTCTGCCCGTTACGATATTCTTATTGATCCTAAGATGGCTTTTGGCACAGGCTATCATCAGACAACATGCCACATGTTGCGTGCCATACTTGGAGAAGATATGTCGGGCAAGAGCGTGCTTGACATGGGTTGCGGTACTGCTTTGCTTGCAATCCTGGCACGCAAACATGGCGCTTCAAAGGTTGTAGCCATTGATGTTGATGAGTTCGCTTACAATAACGCACTTGAGAATGTTGTTCTGAACAATACGCCCGATATTGAGGTACGTTTGGGTGGGGTAGAGTCGCTGTGCGAGACAGATGATTTCGATTATGTCATTGCAAATATAAACAGGAACATATTGCTCGCTGATATGGGAGCGTATGCTGCCTGTATGCATTGTGGTTCTGTGTTGTTCGTCAGTGGCTTTTATACTGAGGATATGGATGTCCTTAAGTGTGAGGCTGCACGGCATGGTTTGTGCTTCGAAGATTTTGCCGAGGATAACCGTTGGGCAATGATGCGTTTTGTCAAGAAGCAGTAAATCTTATAATTGACATTTGCCTGATTGTAGAGTAAAAAACAATGGTGTTTGTTTTTTTATTCGCAAATTTTCTATACCTTTGCACACGGTTTTAGGCGCCTGTGGCGAAATTGGTAGACGCGCCAGACTTAGGATCTGGTGTTTCGCGACGTGTAGGTTCGAGTCCTATCAGGCGCACTTAGGCAAATTTGTTTTTTTTATGAATTGCTTGCAAATTGATTGATGTTCAATGAGCTAATTAAAACTCATTTGATGCAAACGGCACGAAAGTTGCGATAGTTTTAAAAGATTTTACAAAAACTATTGCAACTTTTTTTGTGCAATCTTTTTACGAATGTACTAAATTCGGGTCAGTAGAAATTTGATAATTTTCAATTTGTTTTTTATTTAGTTCGTATATGAATAGTGCTTACTTTTCCCAAAAGTTTAATATTTCTCAATATTTTATTGCTATCTTTGAGAAAAACTCGAAGATAGACTGCACTTGCTGTGAAAAATATTGAAGCAAGCTTCATATTTCTTGCTCGTTTGTTTGTATCTTTGAGAAAAACTCGAAGATAGACTGCACTCGCTGTGAAAAATATTGAAGCAAGCTTCATATTTCTTGCTCGTTTGTTTGTATCTTTGCAGAGCCTCAACGAATGAGGTGTTAATATGTGTAAGCGTTTAGTATCGCCTTTTGTCAGAAATCTGAACAATTTCCAAAGCATCTAAGACGATAACAAACAATGCTAACGCTCAAGTTGTATATTCTCCAATATGTAATAAAAGAGTCGTGTGCTGTTGTTGTCATTAGGTGCAAGGCAGTACAGAGCCTCCGATGAAATGATAGCTAACAGTTCCCACGCTTCGCCATAAGAAACCGCCTATCTGGGGAATTGAGGTGCAAAGTATAAGTTGTATGTGTGAAGATTGGAATAATTATCTACAATCTCTTTCCGAGAAATACGGAAAGGTTACAAATCTAATTTGGATAAGCAGGAAGAGAAGAAAATATATCTTAGAGTTTGCGTACTCCAGAGTTCTAATAATTAATGATGAAAAGTATAATTTCAATGATATACTTTCGTGCAGAATAGAGAAAGCGCCATATATTAATAGCGAAAAAGAAAACGCCTCGGAGCCTTATGTTTTACTTGTTGGGACAAACGACCTGACTAATATGCTTCTATCTCTTACAATTTGGAGTAAAAGCGTCGCAAACGAAATAGCCAGCTTAATTCAAAACATCATACAATCAAACAGTAAATTTCAATGAGCTACTACGACAACGATTATACCGATGATATGTATGACAGATATATGCACACTGGAGAGTGTGCAGAATATTTTGAGGATAGAGCAGAAGGATACATTGAAGAGGTAGAAAAAAGAAAGGTTGTAGAATATAAAGACACCAACGAAATGTTAGATGATACGATACGTTATTTGAAACTGCAAATAAAAGAGAAAGAGCGTATCATTGAGGAGCAGAAAAGAATTGAGCGAAAAAGAAAAGCGCAAGCAAAGAAAAATAGCAAACGCGTCAAGGAGACATCAACAGATACGCCAAGAGCGGAAAGCCTGACTTTAAGTCATAATACAAAGTTGGCTATAGGGTGTTTCTTGTTCGTGTTGAATGTTGTATTGTTGTGGTTCTTATTTACTATGTAACACTTATGAATGCACCGAATTCTGGCAATCTGAAGTAACGTAAAATCCGATATAAGCGCTTCGACTGTTGTAGCGCTTATATCGGAATTTATTATATGTGGTGTTCGGTAACTATTCCGAATCGTCTCCGGAGTCTGTTATGGGTATATTATTCGTCTTTTCGAAATATTTGGCGAGTACCATGAGCGAAATCAGATTTTCGCGGTGTTTGTTGCGGAATTGTTCCACATATTTATTGGCGTTCCTGATTATCTTCTTCGCTTCGTCAATATGATTGTTGTAATAATCGATACGTTCCAACAGGTCGGAGTAGTCGGGCTTGATTTCTATATAGTGGTAGTTGGGGATAAGGGTCCCTTCCATAAACCATGTTTCGTATGTGGGGCGCGGCATTACTGCTATGCTGTTGCTCGACATTACCCATTTCAGGTTGCTTGCTACATCGACACCTTCGAGTGCCATTATGTAGCGGTACTTGAGATGCTCTTCTACGCTCATGCCGGCTCCTTTCCACTCAGCCGGATTTACCGAATGGCCGGCGGTGTCGAGCAGATCGCACATGGGGTGCCCGAACCATTTCCGGAAAAAACGTATGCGTCCGGGCTTGCCGTTGGCATCGCCGCGGAAGAGTATTTTGTTTTCTTTATCCTCGAACGCTATTGTGTCGTTGACGAAGAAGAAATGCCTCACTTTGTTCAGTTTCATCAGCACAGAGTTGGCATTATCTCCCTCGATAGGGCGGCTTTTGACGATTGTGGGATGTGGCGGGATGGTTGTAACATCTCCTCCTTTGAGCAACCAGCGCAGGGAGTCCGGAAAGTAGCGTGTGTATTCGTATGTGTCGAAAAAGTAGACACTGCCGCACTTCTTGTTTCTCAGTGTGTGCTCGCCGAGTGTGGGGGCTGTTGCGGGCAGGGCAGTGGCGGTGTCGAGCTTGTTGTAATAGTTTACGCGGCTCATTATATACTCCTTTTCGGCAGATGCGTTTATCTCCTTCATACGGCGCCGCAATATTCGGCGTAATATGAATTTGGGGACCAGCAGCAGCGAGTAGCTACGGAGGTAGTATAGCAGTTTGGTGTTTTTTGCCATTATGTCAGTACGTTTTTATCGGTTTTGGAAATTATCGTATGTGGCTTGAAGTATTGTCTTGGCATTGACGAGACGTTGACCGCCTGGGTCGGCCGGGAACTCTATGCGTGTGGCTTGTGCGTCGAGGTCGTACAGTGTATATCCTGTGCTGTCTATGATTGACATTCCGTTGTTGAACGTGTGGTAGGCAAAGGGATATTTGTATGAGGGCGACAGGACGTTGCGGCTGTACTCGAATTCTTCGATAGGGAGGGACATTTGAGCCAGTATTGTTGCGGGCAGGTCGCTTTGGTTGCAAAGGAGCGGTATCTCCTTTGCCGTGCGCACCGCGCCGCCCAACAGCAGCAAGGGGATTCTGTTGTGTGTGGCATCGTCGCCCTCTTTCCTCTTGGGGTATCTTGCGAGGGTATGGTCGGGGATAAGTATGATGAGGGTGTTCTCCCATAGTGTGCTCTTCTTGAGCCGGTCGACGAAGTTTCCTATGCAGGAGTCGGTGTAGGCGAAGGAATTGGCAATCTCGTCGTCGGGAATCCGGTTGTAGGGCACTGTCCACGGTTCGTGGCTGCTGAGGGTCAGGTATGTTATCTGCCACGGTTGTTGTGTGTGTGTGGCTATTGTGTACAGCGAATCAAAGGTTATATGGTCGGTTACTCCCCACAGGTGCGTGTTCTGCTGTTGCAGGGTGAAGTCCTTGTCGGCTATCAGTTTGTTGTATCCGGTGGAGTAGAGATAGCTTTTCATGTTGGTGAAGTTGATGTCGCCGCCATAGAGAAATATGTTGTGGTATCCGGCTTTGCCGAGTGAGGATGCAAGTGAGGGCAAGTTGCGGCTTTTTATGGGGGATTTCATCACCGAGGTCTTGGGGAATGATGCGTAACCGCTGAGGGTGCACAGTACACCGCGATCTGTGCGGTAGCTGTTGGCGTGGCAGTTGGTGAATATGACTCCCTCTTCGGTGAGTCTGTCGAAGTTGGGGGTTACTCCTTTTATGCCTCCCTGTCCTTCGATGAGGGCGCTTCCCATGCCTTCGAGTATTATGGTTATTATATTTGGACGTGTGGTAGTAAGCAGTGTGTCGTTGATGGTGCTGTCGTGGGGATAGAGCGCCGACATTCGCTTGTCGAGCTCTTCGGCTTTGTAGAAGCTGTATGTCTCTTTGTAATCTTCGCGTTTGCCCATCGAGTATATGAAGCTGAAGATGGGGTTTACTGCAGCGTGGTTGAGGAACTGTTTGTCGCTGTGGTATACTTTGCCGATGTTATTGGTCGACTCGCCCACGCCTCCGCGTATGCCCAAGAAGAGGAAACCGCCGATCAGGATTAGGGCTGCGAGTGTGCCGATGCGTTGTCTGTGCGGGTGCAATTCTTTTGCTGTTGCCTTGTGCAGCAGTGCGAAAATTGCAGCACCGAGCGCTGTTGTCAGGAGCAGTCGGGCGATGATGTATCCGGTGCTTACGCTTGCAAATGCGTTGGAGGGTGAATCTATGTATATCAGGAACGAGGCATCCAGCTTGAATCCCCAGAATGGATACAGACTTATATCGGCAACGAATGCGAGCGCTATTGTTATAGCGGCAAATATATTGTACGGAATAAACAGTTTGCGCAAGGGTATGCGCATGAAGAGACCGGCTATTGCAAACAGCAATGGAATGACTGTCAGATAGCCGGCAACGGCTATGTCGAGTATGAGTCCGTGAAGGGCTACATCGATATATTCCCCTATGTTGTATTCTTCTGTGCTGTTTGCTGCAAGGAAGAGCAGCCTAAGCGGTAGAAAACATAGCAGCAATGCTGCGTAGTATCTGAAGAGACAGAGGGTTTTTTCCTTGAAATTTCCCATGCTTGTACATTTTTTGCGAAGTTAGTGCTTTTTTTCGAGAATCTACTGCGGAACAGCAGGAAGCTGTTTGAATTTTATTATCATATATTGGTGTCCGATAAAAGTCTTATTTGTACTTTGCTTTTGTGTATAAAAAACGAGGGAATGCCCTGCAAGGCACACCCTCATTTGCTTATAGATTCTTATTGTTTGTTATCTCAGACTATTTGACTTCCTCAAACTCCGCGTCCTGCACATCGTCAGTGCCGTTTGAAGCCTGCTGGCCTCCTTGTGCACCCTGTGTACCTTGAGCGCCTGCTTGAGCACCGCTCTGAGCATACATGTCTGCACTTGCAGTCTGCCATGCGTTGTTGAGCTCTGCTATAGCAGCGTCTATGGCTGCGAGGTCCTGTGATTTGTGAGCCTCTTTCAGCTTTCCGAGAGCTGCTTCGATGGGAGCTTTCTTGTCGGCGGGAATCTTGTCGGCAAGCTCTTTGAGCTGGTTCTCTGTCTGGAATATCATAGAGTCTGCCTGATTGAGCTTGTCAATCTTTTCGCGCTCTTTCTTGTCGGCGTCGGCATTTGCTTCAGCCTCCTGCTTCATGCGGTCGATTTCCTCTTTGCTGAGACCCGATGAGGCTTCGATGCGGATAGCCTGCTCTTTGCCGGTAGCCTTGTCTTTTGCAGATACTTTGAGAATACCGTTGGCGTCGATGTCGAATGTTACCTCAATCTGGGGTACACCACGACGGGCGGGAGCAATACCTGTGAGGTTGAACTGTCCGATTGATTTGTTCTGTGCTGCCATGGGGCGTTCACCCTGAAGTACGTGGATTGTTACCTCTGTCTGGTTGTCGGCTGCGGTAGAGAATGTCTCGCTCTTCTTGCAGGGAATTGTAGTGTTTGCATCGATGAGCTTTGTCATTACACCACCGAGTGTTTCGATACCCATTGAGAGGGGGGTTACGTCGAGAAGCACGATGTCACCGATTCCACTCTTTTCGTTGAGGATTTCACCCTGGATAGCAGCTCCGAGTGCAACCACTTCATCGGGGTTGACACCTTTTGAGGGGGCTTTGCCGAAGTAGTCTTCAACGAGCTTCTGTACAGCAGGTATACGGCTTGAACCGCCTACGAGTATTACCTCGTCAATCTCCGATGTGCTGAGACCGGCGTCGCTCATTGCCTTCTTACAAGGTTCGAGACATGCCTGAATCAAGTTGTGTGCAAGTGCTTCGAATTTGGCACGTGTGAGTGTCTTCACAAGGTGTTTGGGGCCTGTTGCAGTTGCTGTGATGTAGGGGAGGTTGATCTCTGTAGAGGTTGTTGATGAAAGCTCGATTTTTGCTTTCTCTGCTGCCTCTTTGAGACGCTCCAATGCCATGACGTCGTTCTTGAGGTTTACACCCTCTTCTGCCTGGAATTCTCCTGCCAGCCAATCAATGATTACCTGGTCGAAGTCGTCGCCGCCGAGGTGAGTGTCGCCGTTTGTAGAGAGAACCTCGAATACTCCGCCGCCGAACTCAAGGATTGAGATATCGAAAGTACCGCCACCGAGGTCGAACACTGCAATCTTCATCTCTTTGTCCGATTTGCCTACTCCGTATGCGAGTGCTGCAGCTGTAGGCTCGTTTACAATACGCTTGACTTCGAGTCCTGCTATGAGACCGGCCTCTTTTGTAGCCTGGCGCTGAGAATCTGAGAAGTATGCGGGTACTGTGATAACGGCTTCTGTTACCTCCTGGCCAAGATAGTCTTCTGCAGTCTTCTTCATCTTCTGAAGAACCATTGCTGATATTTCCTGAGGAGTGTAGAGTCTGCCGTCGATGTCTACGCGGGGCATGTTGTTCTCGTTTACCACCTTATAAGGTACGCGAGTGATTTCTTTCTGTACCTGCTCCCAATTCTCACCCATAAAGCGTTTGATGGAGAATATAGTCTTCTGAGGGTTGGTGATTGCCTGACGTTTTGCGGGGTCGCCTACCTTGCGCTCGCCACCGTCGATGAATGCTACGATAGAAGGTGTTGTACGTTTACCTTCGCTGTTGGTGATTACAACGGGTTCGTTTCCTTCAAAAACTGATACACATGAGTTTGTTGTACCTAAGTCGATTCCAATGATTTTTCCCATAATTCTATTCTTTTTATTTATAACTTTTCTATTTTAATAAATGTTTGCTGTGTCGGGGTTTGTTCTCCCGCTCACAGTATATAAAACAAAGTGCGTGCCAAAAGGATTAATTGCATCGTTCTGGTCGTTTTTATGACTTTTCTTCTGAAAAATAAATTTAAAGCATGACAAAGTGGCAGTTTGTGGCATGTTTTTAATGAATCGTATGAATTTGCCGGGTGGATAGGGTGGGGCGGGAATTCCTATTTTTATATGTAATTCGGTATAAGCTTTTAAAAAGCGGCTTCTATATGGCCTTTAGCCCTTGGCTTTTGGCGTTTGCGTTTTGGTTTAGGAATGGTAATTAACAAATGTTAAAAACCTTTTTTTAGGCATAGGTGTTTAATAAATGCACTATTTTTGCGAAAGATTAAACCAATAAAATTTATAGAACTATGGCTTATGTAATTTCTGACGACTGCGTAGCATGCGGTACATGTATTGATGAGTGTCCTCAGGGTGCAATTTCTGAGGGTGAAAAATATTCAATCAACCCCGATATGTGCATCGATTGCGGTTCTTGCGCAGGTGTATGCCCCTCAGAGGCTATACACGAGGGATAAATCCGAGAGATGTAAAAAACATTCAAGATTTATTTTTGTCAAAAACAACAAGAGTGGCTTTCGTGTCGCTCTTGTTTGTTTTTTTTTTCATTCATAGAACCCCTTAAAAGATTATCATGAAAAATTTACTGTACTATTTAGCAAAATCAGCTGTCATTATAGCAATAGCTGTAATACTGTATTATATATATGTAAACAACTTCGCATAGAAGCGAAGAAATTTTGAAAGGTTTCTGCTTCAGGATATTAACACAAGCTCAATGACAATTGTACTTTTTATATGACAAAGCATTTTGTTATATTGCATTTTTGTTTGCATTCGGGCAATGTAGATTCTCCGGTAAACTTTTCTTGACAGCAAAAATTAGGGCTGAAACCTCTCTTTCGAAGTTTCAGTCCTTTTAGTCGTTTTGGCGATGGGAACGGATATGCAGTCGGGTAAAATGCAAGCTTGCCTGCAATTTGTAAACGATTGCAGCTTCTTATTCAGTCACTCTTTTGCCCAAAATCTTCAAACGCTCCATCTCTTGATCGTTGCATTTAAGCAATCCTTTCTCTCCAAAGCGCTTATACATTCTTAAAAGGGTATTGGCATATCTGGGGATAAGCATGCCGTATGCATCTGCCTTATAGTAACATTCGATAGCTTTCTGAATATTGGAAAAGTCTTCGCCGTCTTCGTATCTTTTAATATACACATCCCCCAGCAGCAGATTAAAGAACGGATGTTTCTCTGAAATGCGAATCAAACATTCTTCTTGTCCTGTTTTATCCTTAGCTTCATTATAGTATATCGCTTGAAAAACGACAGCCAATTCGCTTCCCTCATCCTCTGCCTTTCTCATTTGATTCATGGCCATTGCCATCTCTTCCTTTGAACTTGCTTCCCTGACAATCTCAATTGCCTTTGCTTCTGTCGGCGCCACTTGTTTAAGCAGCTCCAATTTTGTCTCCGTTTTTTCATTGATAGATGAAGAAGCGACAATTTCGGCAAGCAGTCTGAAAGGATGCTCCTCGTCAAAAAGTTCTACAATATTTTCAAAGTTTCCACCAGTCTTTTGGCTATAGATTGCATACATGCAAAGCACATTGAGCCAACTTTGCTCAACACTGTCGCCATCACGGTAGCACAATGCCAGCGATTTGTATGCTTCCACGTTCCCTTCCCGTGCTTGCCGGATAAGATTCTGAACTCTTTGGTCTGCTGCGCGAGTTTTGACTTCTGCGCCCGGAGTTCCTAACTCCATTGCATTGTCATTGCATGAAGTGTGGAAAGCCAATAATGAAATCATGCATAGGAATGTAACAAGTCTATTCATATCTGTCGTATTATAAGGTTATAATTGCTTTTCATTGTGCCGGTAATTGGCAATGTTGCAAAACTTTCCTTAGACAATTTTTGCCAATATGCCTGTATAGTTGTCAGTCGAATACTTTTCGCACATGAACTTTATCACATCTGCGACTTGTTCCAATGGCTTGTCGTCCTGCAATCTTGCTGTAAGTATTTGCGGTGCCATCGCCTTGTATACGCCATCGGAACACAGAAAAATTCTGTCTCCGGGCTGAACTTCGAAGCGGGCGACTTCGGGTACAGCAACCTCTGGATTCATCGAGAAGAAACATCGTGTTACAACCTCTGAGCCCCAGTGAGGGTCGGCGTGGTCTTTGGTCTGGTACACAACCGCTCCGTCACGCAACAAGTAACAGCGGCTATCGCCACAATGTGCAATGGTTGCGATATTGTTTTCAATACTCGCCATCACCATAGTAGTCCCCATTTCAACAGGGCAAACTACTCGTGAACGGGTATAGAGTGCGTCTGATGCTGTTTTGCAGGCATTGCTGACCTTTGTTCCCGAATCTGGCATTTCAGGTACTTTCTCCCAGAACTCGCTAATAGCATTGCAGACCGTCTCTGCTGCCACATCGCCCATTGAGTGGCCACCCATACCGTCGCAAACAACCATCAATGTCCGATTGTGTTCCGGCAACTCAATAATACGGTAAACATCTTGATTGGCTCGCCGTTTACCTGCTTCTGAAAATGTTGTATAGTCTATTTTCATATTCTCATTCTTGTTGCATCACTCTGATGGTGCTTTCGCAACGCTCACTTTTATAGAAAGAGTCGAGTACCTCACCGAATATATCATTTGGAGAGAGGAAATCGAACATTGTCATGCAGGAGCGAACCTTAATGGCATCGATGTCTCCAAAGATAGACAATGCAGTTTTATCCTTATGCTCAAGCAGGGCTCCGGTAATCTCCCGGATTCTTGCACCAAGTACAGGATGCTCTAAATAGCGTTGCGCCTCGTCCCGGTCGGCTATTCCATAGTAATGAGCCCGGCTGCTGCGTCCCAAGCAACGGAGCTGTGGGAATATGTACCATATCCAGTGATTGGTTTTTCTGCCATTCTTTATTTCTTCTAACGCTTGATTGTAACCGCAGATATATGGAATTCCTTGCGCCGCGATAAAGCGGTTGATGTCTGTTTCTGCCAAATTCTTCATAGCTGTATTTTGGAAATTAAAAGATGCGGTGAAAGCCAAGTTCCACCACATCTTAGATAGATATTAGTGTACTTATTTATCCTTCTACCAGTTCATACTCGACACCGAACCACTCGTTGAGTGTATCTTCGACCTTTGCGTTGACTTCTGGAGTAATCTTGTCCTTAATCTTCTTGTATACGAAAAGCATCGCCACGCCATCATCAAGGATGCCCAGGAACTTATAGATAACACTTGGAATCAAGTCCATAGGCAGAATGGTGTAGAAAATAGCTGCGTAGATAAGTACGCGGTCGATGGTCGAAGTGTTGTCATCAGCCATCACATAATAGAACTGCAGCAGAGGGCGGGTTGCCGCACGACCTGCCTTCAATGCCCACGGGCGCAGTTTTTCCATTACAGCGTTAATCTTTCCACGCCAATCAATATCCTTAACACGCTCCAAGAGCGGCTTGACATCCTTACCCATAATCAAGTAAGCAAGAATCAGAAGTGAAATCGTTATCAGCATATTATTCAAGTTTTAATTGTTGTTTTATAGTATAGAGCAATCTCTTTTTGTTGCCAACAGCATGTACTTGCCCTCCCCGCTAAAATAGAGAATGGGCAAATTCTCTTCAGGTATGCTTTCGTGTACCATACAGAAGTTGAACCCGTGAAATGTACTGAACGCCTCTTTCATATTCTCCTCCGTAATGGGAACGGTACGAAAGATATAATTCTGATAGGTACGGTCGTCGCATAGATCGGAACTGTCAAAAACAGGGTAGTTATCATAGAAATGACCAATATGCACATCGTCGTATGAAACGGTCTCTGCCGGCGACCAACATCGCAATTCGTCATATCCCTTACGCCCGTACAGTTCGATATGTTCACGAATGTCTTTCAAGCCATCAAAAGTGTGCCCAAGAATAGTAACCTTATCTTTGATGTTGTAGCACTGAATATCGTAATCAGCCAGCTTCTTCTCTGCTGCCCACTTGCGCAGCTTGTTGAGCATAATCTTCTCTTTTTTGAGTTGAGGCGCCTCCTTGATTAGTTGTATAATCAACTCTTCTACGCCGTGATGACGCAGAAAGTCGCGGTAACAAGTATTGTACTGCACAATATCGCTCAAGATGTATTGTGAAATCGAATAGGTATCACGAATCAGGAATTTCAATGCATCCGCAAGTGATTCGAACTCTCCTTTATTATAATGTGGAAAACAAATCTTTGCCATAATTCTATTGTTGAGTGTTTATTGTATAGAGTGTGGTGCTGCTTTATTTCTATCATTAAACCCAAATCGGTCATTAGAGAATATTGTTTGCAAATAGCTTGTATTCTGCATTTTGCAAATACAACCACAACCTTTGGTTTTCTAATGACCGATTGGAATTAAATGCAACCATGTCAGAGCATCTTGCTATTTGCCGATACCTGCAGGCTTCATCTCGCAGTAGCGTTGATACCACTGTCGCTTTTCGGGAGTGTCAATAGGGGCATACCCACTGATGATACAGCCCGTCGAGAGGTCGTCTGCAAGAGCAAGGATAATCTCCGACAGTTCAAGGGTTTCTTCCAACTGCTTACCCTCGGGGCAGAATATGTTGCGCTCCTTGATATGCTCGTAACCATAAATCGCACCCATAATGTTGCCGCAAACAGCCCCTGTAGAGTCGCTGTCGCCGTCGTGGTTTACCGAGGCAATAATTGCATCTTCCACACTGTCGATGTGCCGAATTGCACAGAAAAGTGCAATAGCCCAAGTCTCCTCAGCAACCCAGCCCTCGCCAAGCTCACGGATAGCATCGGCATCAGAAACAGCAGAGTGTGCCAGTCGCACAGCCTTGTCCGTAAGTTCCTTTAAGTATTGCTTGCCGGATTCGTACTTGCCTTCATAGATGCGGTCAAGGATATTGACCGTGTCGGCTACAATGCTGTCGAACTCCTCCTGTGCCTGCTTCGACGACATCTGGACAACTTTATATAGCAGCACTGTAAGTAAGGATGCGGGCAAGAAGCCGAGAGGGTGTTGATGCGTACATTCTGCTGCATCTGCCCCCATTTGTGCAACTCTGACATCATCAAAACTGTCGCTGACTGCAGCAAATAGTGAAATGGGAGCGACACGCATAATGCCGCCACATCCTTTACTGTTGTTGCAGGGCTCACCCCCATGAACTATGGCATCAAGAGCAGACATGCAAGTATTGCCTGGAGCTCTTAACGAGTACAGTGCATCGATGTCTCTTATCCAGCAGCTTTTCATCTTGTTCTTTTTGCCGATTTGAGTATAATACCAATCGATATATGCTCGAACAATAGCATGCTGTGGCTCAATCTGCAAACGAGTAGTATTTAAAAGACCGTTGGCAGTAAAGAGCGTCATCTGTGTATCATCACTGACAAGTGCTTTGCCGTTATCATCAAGAGCAAACTTGGTAATACCTTGCTCGCCAAAGCGTGAAAGGATTGCACGACGGCTCCGGAACTCCACCTCGTAACCCAATGCATCGCCTGCTGCACCTGCCATCAGCGAGCCGCGAATGGAGTCGGCAACTCGTTTGATTCTCTTTTCCTTGTATGGTTTGTCGGCATTTATAAATTGATTGATAAAGTCAATCTGCTCCTTTGTTTCAGGAGTTACTCTATAGGCAGATTTTGGCATCTTGGAAAAATTCCTGCGGAGAACCTCCAAAGTGTGGTTCAAATCTGGAACTTCCCGATTTTGCGATAGGTAGCATGCCACAATAGTTCCTGTGCGACCTACGCCGCCCCAACAATGTATATACACATAACCATCCATCTTCTTTAGCTCCTCAATGCGCAATAACAGGCGTTGGACGCTTTCAATGCTATTTGGTGCGCCGCAATCCTCAATAGGGAAACGGGTGTATGTCGTATCTCTTGGCAGCAAGTGGCTGTAAGGACGGAGTTCACCCTCTTCGGTAAGGTCTATGAAGTGACGGATACCGAAATGATGCATCTGTTCAATCTTGCGTTTGGCAAACTCGCCGTTTTTGTCACCGGGATATTCTCCGGCATAGATAATACCATTGCCACATACTTCATAGGATTGATGTAATGGGCGATTGATAAAAGCCAGGAACCGGTCATTTATATCCAGCAAATCAGCAGGAAGAAGAGCCCGGCATTTATCTTCAATTTCATGAGAGAGGCTGCTGCCGCTGACTGTGTGAGGTCTTTCAGTTGCTGCAATAGATGCAGTCATACATCCGATAGTATCGGAATCGCCGCCCATTGACACAGCCAAACGGATAGCTTTCTCTGCACTATGGGGCTCTTGCAGGAATGCCATTATAGCAATAGGGACACTTCCTTGACATGTAACGTCAAAAGAGTAATCATCCCGAATGTCTCTTATGTAAATGTCGAGGTTGTATCCGAAATGCTTCTCCACAAAGCGTTTGATTTTGCCTTCCACATCAAATTCCTCTGTCCGTTTCAAGTAGATGCAGGCGGCAATTGCCTGCGCACCCTTGATGCCTTCGGGATGGTTGTGGCTTACGGATGCTGTGATGCGGGCAAGTTCCAAAGCCTCCTCCATAGAGTTGGCATACAAGCCAATCGGGCTTACACGCATGGCTGAACCATTGCCGAAACTGTTATATGGTTCTGGATTTTCTGCATTAAGCCAACGGAGAAACTTGCCACCGTAGCCGGCATAGGGGTACTTGCGCCCCAAACGCTGCATACACTCAATAAGCGCACTCTCGCTATGCGCGGGGTCGGTCATTAACCACTCGGCAACAGCCAAAGTCATCACGGTGTCATCTGTAAAGTTGCTGCCTTGTGGCAACAATTCAAAATCTTCAGTTTTGATATTGTTCCATTCACGGGTAGAGCCGATAATATCACCGGCTATTCCACCTAATATTTTATTGTAGTACATATTCATTATTATTATATGCTGTTTGATTTTATATGTTTATTTTACGCAAAAATAGGATAAGATTCTGAAATTACCAAATAAATTGCGTTGTTTTTACGCGATAAACAGAAGCCTATATTTCAGAGAGTGCGGACAATGGCTGTTTTTACCGTTTTTCTGCCTTTTTCTCGCGAGTTCTTTGTATATTCGCACTAAACTGCAAAAATACACTGCATCCGTTACTGATTTATAGAACTTGCCATAAGATGAAACATCCCGAAAATGATGCCTCATACAAGGGGCTTAAGGTTAACGATGGGGTGGAGCAACCGGCTTCCATCAATCCCTATCTCTCTTCTCTACGCTTGAAACGTGCAAAGAGATTGAGTGCCGACGATTATGTAGAGGGAATATTGCGTGGTGATGTCAATGTGTTGAGCCGCGCTGTAACGCTGGTCGAGAGCCGCCGTGCAGAGGATGCGGCGCTTGCCCGCGAGGTCGTGGAGCGTTGTCTGCCACATTCGGGACGGTCGTTGCGCATTGGAATAACCGGTGTGCCGGGTGCCGGCAAAAGTACTTCTATTGATGCTTTCGGCATGCATCTGCTCAATACAAGAGGAGGCAGGCTTGCAGTGCTTGCTGTAGATCCGAGCAGTGAGCGCAGCAAGGGAAGTATTCTTGGCGACAAGACTCGCATGGAAAGGCTTTCGCAACATCCCGGTGCCTTTATTCGACCGAGTGCTTCGGCTGGTTCGCTTGGCGGAGTCGCCCGCAAGACACGCGAAACTATTATTCTTTGCGAGGCCGCAGGGTATGATACGGTCTTCGTTGAGACGGTCGGTGTTGGGCAGAGCGAGACGGCTGTCTATTCTATGGTCGATTTCTTTCTGCTTATTCAGATTGCAGGTGCAGGTGATGAGTTGCAGGGCATCAAACGAGGCATTATGGAGATGGCAGACGGAATAGTAATAAACAAGGCCGATGGCGACAATGTTGCAGAGGCACAAAGAGCAGCCGTGCACTATCGCAATGCGTTGCAGCTTTTTCCTATGCCAGAGAGCGGTCGCCGTCCCGAAGTCCTCACATATTCCGGGTTTTACGATATAGGAATAAATGAGGTGTGGGAGATGATATACAAATATGCCGGGCATGTAAAATCGAACGGGGTGTTCGAGGAACGTCGCAACCGTCAGGCAAAGTATTGGATGTACGAGAGTGTCAACGAACAGTTGTATTCCCTTTTCAACAATACACCGGGAATGGAGGAACTTATAAAGGTATGCGAAGAGGAACTCTCTGACAATAGAATCACATCATTTGCTGCATCTGGGAAGTTGATGGATTATTTCAAGAATCATTTGTCATGAATTTATTGGAATTTTGCTGTATATTTGCGCCGCGAATGATAATGAAGTTATTATAGATTATTGTATATGAAACATTTTTCAGCCTTTTTGCTGCTGCTTGTCCTGTGCGCTCCGGCTTTCGGCGCAAAGAAAAAGAAACCTCAGAGTGTATATGTGATGGGAGTATCATATTCGTTCTCCGATTCTGTTGTCTATTTTACAGAGATTCAGAAGATGGACAGTATCGTTTTTGGTACAGGAGACCACAAATTCCTCCCTTCGAGACAGCACTATTCTTACGAACTGTCCGACTATATGGCAGAGAAAGAGGGAATGTCAGGTCGTCCTTCGGCTCTGTTGTATTCAAAAAAAATATCGAAATTGCAAAAGAAAGAAGCGCAGCTTAAAAAGAAGCTTCTTAAGAAAAACAAGACGGTCCTGTATCTTGGGAACAAGTTCAGATTCACAAGACCTTAGGGGGATTATATATAGAATATGAACAGTTTGAAATATTTTTTCCTGCTGCCCCTTCTTCTGTGTGTCGTCTCTGTTTTCACAGGCTGCAAGAACGATGATTCCGACGGCGATGCCGGTGGCGGAAATATCGTCGATGTGCTTGAGCGTGGCGATACGGCTTCGCGGACTGTACTTGTGTATATGATGGCAGAGAATAATCTGAGCTATTTTGCAGGGCTCGATTTGGCTGAGATGAGCAGTTCGACATTGGATGTACCGGACAGTTGCTATTTCCTTGCTTTTGTTGACGCTTTGTCGAAGCCGTATATCTGCCGATTCTATCGCAATGGAAAGGGTGTGGCTAAATGTGATACAGTATACAGCTTTGATGAAGATTTCAACTCAGCCGATACTCTTCATTTCAATCGTGTGCTCGATTGGGTAACAACAGAATACCCCTCTAAGTCGTTAGGTCTTGTCATGTGGTCTCATGGCAGTGGCTGGACACGCAAGCTTGGTTCTACGCGAAGCATCGGTGCCGACAATGGCATGAACAACGAGTGGACAACTTCCTACAAGAGCATGGAAATGGAGGAACTCGCTGCTGCGCTTGAAAAGGTGCCTGTGAAGGTTGATTATATTATGTTCGATGCGTGCTTCATGCAATCGGTCGAAACAGCCTACGCTCTGCGGAATTCAGCCGAGTGGCTTGTCGGTTCTTCTGCCGAGTTGCCGGCAAATGGTGCTCCATATGATAGAATTATAAGCGATCTTTTTTCTTTCCCTTTCAATCCGCAAGGGCTGTTGAATAATTACAGCAAGGGTTATTCCTCTTATTTGGGCGTATTGTTGTCTGCCGTCAAATGTTCCGAGATTGATGCGCTTGCAGACGCTACAGCTGCATTTGTCCCGGCATATTTGGCAAGTGATAGTGCCGGAGATTTTTCCGGGCTCTTTTCTTATCTGCCCGGAGGGTATTTTTCGAGATACGATGCTTACCCTGAATATTTCGACATGAATGCAGTAATGTCTGCCAAATTGCCTGCCGATGCCTATCTTGATTGGAAAATGACGCTCGACAAGGCTGTTCCTTATAAGGTGGCATCTGCGAAATGGCTCTCTGGAATCAAACAGTGGAATTTTGAGACAGATACTGCCGTGTATTGCGGACTCTCGATGTTTATTCCGCGCGAGAACTCTGCATACGACGTCCTTAATGCCGATTTCAGAACAACCGAATGGTATAGTGCCTCTGGGTGGAACAGCGCAGGCAAATAGTCTTTTGACAGAGTTTACGGTAACATAAAATATATGCTATGAACGAATTGTTGAAAATGTTGGATAGTTCCCCCGTGAACTTCCTTGCAGTGAAATATGCCGAAGATTTGCTTAGTGCGAATGGCTTCTGCAAAGTTGATTTTGCCAATATTCCCGCCCTTGAGCCGGGTAAGGGTTATTATATCACAAAGAACGGTACTGCTCTGTTTGCTTTCAGAGTAGGTACAGGGGACGTTGCAGATGGCTTCAAACTTATATGTGCCCATACAGATTCTCCTGGATTCAGAATCAAGCCGGCGCCCGAGATGTTCTCCGAAGGCGGAATGGTGCGCCTTAATACTGAGGTGTACGGCGGTCCAATCCTTTATACTTGGTTCGACCGCCCTCTTTCTATTGCCGGACGTGTGTTGTTGCGTGGGGAGACTCCTTTGCATCCGGTGACGCGATTGCTGCACATCAAGCGTCCGTTGCTTCTTATTCCGCATATCGCTATCCATTTCAACAGGGAGGTCAATGACGGCAACCCCTTGAACCGTCAACGCGACATGATGCCTGTACTCGGATTTATAAGCAGCCATTTCGAGAGAGAGAACCTGTTATTGAAGCTCATTGCCGAGGAATTGAATGTAACAGCCGGCGATATTCTCGATTTCGATCTTTCGCTTTATGATGCGACTCCTGCTACGCTGTGCGGTCTGCATAATGAGTTTGTGTCGTCAGGCAGGCAGGATGACTTGCTGATGGCTTTTGCCGGTTTGCAAGCCATGATTGGCAGCACAGTCTCGCGCATGACACAAGTGCTTGCTCTGTTCGATAATGAGGAGACCGGCAACGTTACCAAACAGGGTTCGGCTTCTCCAATGTTGCGCAATCTTCTCGATACTGTTATTCTGAAGAGAGGCGGTGCTCCCGGCGATCTGTATGCTGCTGTAGAGAACTCTTTTATGGTTTCTGCCGATATGGCTCATGCCCTGCATCCCAATTATCCAGAGAAACACGACCCGACAAACCATCCTGTGATGGGTGGCGGTCCGGTAATAAAGTTCAATGCCAATCAGAAATATGTTACCGACGGCGATTCGGCAGCAGTCTTTGCCGAAATTTGCCGCAAGGCAGGTGTTCCGTTCCAATATTTTGTAAACCGCTCTGATATGGTTGGCGGTGGTACGCTCGGAAATACTTTGACCACCCAACTGCCGATGAGAGGTGTCGATATGGGAAATCCCATGTGGGGCATGCATTCAATAAGAGAGACTTCGGCACTTGTGGATACGCAGTATACAATCAAGGCATTTACGGAGTTCTATAATATTTAGAAACTGTTTGAATTTCATTTCGGAAAAGTTTTCTATATTAGCGGAGTTATAGTGTCTCCTATAAACAGTTTTAAGAGGGCGAGCCATTCTATTTATGGCGCCCTCTTGTTCGTAAACATAGTTACCAAGTTACATATTCTTCTTTAAGACATCATCTTCGCTGATGGGGGCGAACGCTCCATCTTTGGCTTCGAAGATGACTGTGCCGCTTTCAAGCGCCTGAATGGTGTGCCATTGTCCGGCAGGAATCTGCAAGGCAGGAGATTCGCCGCCTACCTCCAACAGTACCTCTTCTGTTATTTCGCCTGATTCGTTAAAGAGTATCTCTTTGGCTTTTCCGCGTACGATTATTACAGTCTCGGCAGTGGAACGGTGGCGATGGATGGGCACTATTGTGCCCGGTTCCAATGCGTTGAACATGCGCTGTGATGTGTCGTTTGGCGATGTTCTCATATCAAGATTCATCCTTAGCCGTTCGCTGCTCTTTGCCTTTGCGGTTAATTCATCTAAGACTTTGTTGTTTATTTTCATTTCGATACGGTGTTTTTCTTGATTGATACAGCTAAAAGAACTCCCAGAACTATGCCGAGTATGGCTGCAAAAAGCACTCGCTGTTCCGATGGCAGCAAGAATGTGATGGTGTGTGCAGGGTACCAGAAGAATGGTATGGTCTTCTTGAATACGAATCCCCATTGAGCCTGCCAATTCAGTTCGGAGAAACGTTTTGCCATAGGTATCGGTGTTATCAGGGCTTTCAGCGAGCCGCCGCATGCTGCGATATGCGCGTCTGTAATTTTGTGGAATGTCATGAATACAGGTGCAAAAATTGTGTTCATGGCTACAGACACAGAGAGTGCTACCCAGAACTTGTCTATGGTAAAGCCATCGGCAACAAAGCTTTCGACCGCACCGCTCATGCCCATGTATTCAAGGAACATAGGAGTTCCTTTAGAGAATATTATCATGGCCATGTTTATGCCCATTCCCAAAAATCCCCACACAATCATACGTGGCAGTGTACCGAATGTCGGTGTTATATAATTGCCCGACGATATTCGCCCGCCGAGCATCTCGCCAAGTGTCGAGAGTATTCCGAATTTTAAAAAGCTCATTACCATTCCATGCTCGGCATTGAATGCTTTGTACCATTCGTAAAGCGGAGCCGACAACACGAATGGAAGAAAGATGGCTGCGATAGCCAATACAAAATAAAGGTCTGTGCGTTTCATAAGTAATATTTTTTGTTAATCTCCAGAATTATCCGCGAAGATACATAAAAAAATAAAAAGGTTATAATGAAAGTTTATCACTATAACCTTTTTGGCTGTGTCCGATACAGTCAGGCGGGCTCACTGTTTCAGTTCTCATCCATTCCTTTCAGGGTCTGACGCAATATATTGTCAAGAGTATCATCTTCTCCGTCTCTCTCCTTGTTCAGCTTGACAAGAAAATCGGTCATGGTCTTTATGGCCTGATTGATAGTAGACGGGTCCTCACATTCGTTTGTGAGCTTTTCGAGACGTTGTATCAGCCTATGGAATAGAGAGAGCATTTCGCTTCGTACATCCTCAATCGTAATCTCTTCTTTTTTAGCTCTTTTAGTCATTTCGGTCGTTTTCTTCTTGTTTCGCAAAGATACAGTCGCGCAATTGTTTCGAGGTTGCCGTATTGACATTTTTATAATAAGCGAGTTATAAATGTCATTTCAGCAACCTTGTCCCTGTGTTTTGTGCTTTCTTTTGCAGCAAAAAAAACTATTATGGAACCAATCAGTACAGTATTGTCCGGAATTTCCGGCGGATTGAAATTGTTCTCGGGTATCAAAGGCTTGTTTGGCGGAGATAGTGATGCGCAGCGTCGCTTCGACAATGCGCGGGCTGCCGAACAGGCATGGTACAAGCGGAACTATTACAACGATTATTTGAATAGCAGTATGGCGCGCGCCGCTATTAAAAGAGTGGAGGAGACTCTTAGTAAAAATGCGCGCAAGAACAGAGCATACGCCGCCATCGGCGGGGCTACTCCTGAGTATTCTTTAGCAGCCGCAGCCGAAGGTATGCGTTCTATGGATGGATTGATGACCAACCTTGCTGCTGCAGAAAGTGAAAGACGCCGCAACGTTGATTTGCAGCATTTGAACAACATGAATTCAATCAACAGCAGTGAAATGTCGTGGAACAACGCTTTCAAACAGCAGACCGATGCCGACCTGGTGAATGGTCTTGCGCTTATTGCCGATGCTGTCAAAGGAGCAAAGTGGGGCATGGAGGACAGTTCGGGCAGCAAAAACCAGTAATCCCAATGAAACGTAAATCAGAAAACATCAAGCGCTTAAAGCTCTGCGTGCTCGCTTCAATGCTCGATGCTGTGTTGCGCAGCAGGGGAAATGTTATCCTTCCTCCGCCTGAAAGGAACAGTGAGGAGAGGTGCAAGGATTTTTTCGATTCTTTGCGTAGGGCAGTTGTTCATGATGCTTCCATGAGCAAGACTATATTGATGAATGGCTTCAGTAGTGGTAAAGACAAGGGAAGTGCATCAGTTATGCTCTCTGTGTCGTTGCCGATGAAGAAAAACAAAAAAAATCAAAAAAATAAATTTAAATAGACGATTATGCTTAACGACAAATTAGAAAACAAAGGAATTTACGGTTATTCAAAATCCAAAGAGAAGAAACTTCTGGACATCGCTCGCGACAGCATGAAGGGCTTGGGCACAGAGTCTGCCGATGCTTTCGTGCCTTCAGCATCGCTTTCCGATGTTGGTACAACGGTTGACAGAATAAACCAGACAACCGGTCTGCTCGCCGATAAGGAACGGCGAAGTGCCTATTATCATAATGCTGCACGCGAAAGTTTAGTGCCTGCCGACACAGAAGAACGCAGACGGCGTCAATTTGTTCTTTCGAACAATGTGGTCGATGATGCAGTTGACGGGTACTACAACAGCAGTGTGCTTCCCGAATTCCGTCAGCAGCGTGAGCGTGCCGAGGGGCGAGCGTCGGATATTTACCGCCAGCACTCCTCTGTGCCCGGCGCCGACCCTCTGACAGCCATTGGAGCGGCGCGCAATGCAGCCGACCCTGCCAAAGTGATAGACAACACAATGGGGCGCATCGACAGTGAAGAACTGAACCGGTTGGCAGATGCCTATGCGCGTTACGGAGGTCTCGACAGTGATGCCTATCGCGAAGCTGTTCTAAAACCGAAATTACGTAACAGAATGTATCAGGACTATGTCAAGCAGAGCACTCCTTCCGGCAGTCTTGAATACATAGGTAGAGGTACTCTTGACGGCTCTGTCTCCGGCAAGGCTCTCAACTGGGCGATAGATAAATTCTCGCAGACCGACACGCAGACAAAAATAAACAGGGAGGCTATGTCGAATTACGATGCCAACCGTGCAGAGAGTTTTGCAGCCGGTGTAGGTTCTTTGCTTCTCGATACAGGTGTGTTTGCCGGATTGGGAGGCGTGTCGGGAAACATTGTCGGAAAATCCACATCCCTGATTGCCAACAACCTTACTTCGCGGCTGATGGCAAGAGGTGCATCGCGAGGATTGTCGGGAGAGATGGCAAAACGTATCATCGACCGCAACTTTTTGCAGAAATTGGGTACTCGAATTGCGCAGAGCGGAGCAGCTCAGGGATTGACTCTCGGTGCATACGATGCTACGAACAGTGTGGTCGAGGACCTTCTCTACGGCGAGGGCATAACAGCAGGCAAGGTTGCCGGTGCCTTTGGAAAGGGATTCGGCACGGGTATGGCTCTGGGTGCAGTGGGCACTCCTTTGCGTCACGCAGCCAAAGGATTGACCGGCGGAAAGAAAGTGGCTGCATCTGCGGGTGTGTTGAGCGCAGAGTCGGCAGTGTTCACTCTTGGTACTGAGGCTGAGAAACTGGCTTCGGGAGTAGAGATAGAGCCTATCGACCTGTTGGGCGATTTTGGCGAAAGTGCAGCAACGCTTCTGGTAATGCGCATGGCTCATTGGCGTCCTAAAGGGGCGGCAGAGAAACTGAATGCAGATGGCCATTTGAAGCCCGAACTCTCATTGAATTCCGTAGAACGTCAGGAGATAAGAGATATGGGTGTCAACCCCGGAGAATTCATCTCGCACATAGAGCAGGCTCTTCATCCGCGTTACGGTGGCTTGCGAGGTGTAATGAGAAACAATTTCATCCGCAACTATGAGAACCTTATGTCTAATGAGGGATTGTCGGCTTCGACACGTTCGAAACTGCTTTATATCGTTGAGAACAAGATGACATCCACACCGCCTGTCGGGGTCAATTGTGAAGTTAATGTTGCCGATGGCGGTTTTGTCGTAGACATTAAAGACAATTTTGGCAGAAGAGTGGAACGCCATCCTTTTGCTTCGCGCGAGGAGGCAGATGCTTTTGTCGACAGAAATAGCGGTCTCATGCGGCGCAACCGCATTGCCGCCACTGAAGACGAATTCCGCCGCAGCATCGATTCCGAGAACTTCTTCCGTCAGGCAGGTGAATATGCTCGCGAAACAGGTGTCAATGTAAATGAAATTTCCAATGCCATGTATCGCAAGGCACAGGGCAAGTCCTTGACTTCACGTGAGATGCAGCTGCTTGATGATATTATGTACCGTTCGAGCTACAACGACGTTGAACATGGTAATGTCATGTACAGCATCCGCAATGGCATCGAACAGCGTTACGGGCTTCCAAAGGGCACTCTGCTGACCTCTGTCGACAAAAGAGTGTCGGAGTGCAGCGATGCAGAAAACAGCGCTCTTGCCGAGTATGAGTCTGCTGTGCGTCGTCAGGCGGAACTATTGCAGGGCGGTGTGTCGGCAGAGATGCATGCCGATGCCCGTAGGCTCATCGAAGAGAATGGTTTTGAAGGCCGCGGTGATGACTGGCTCAGAAATTACGAGAGCAGATACAACCGCTCTGTTGCCATGCGCCCGCTAATGGGTAATCCCGACTTGAATCCGTCATACAAGTCTCTCCATCCTGCCGAGTATGAGAATTTGAGGAAGTACGGCTTTCCTTATCCTGCTGACGGGCAGCCTCGCATTAATATTAAATCGCCATTGAACCCTACAATCCTGTACATGTACAGCCACGACGATCTGGCACGTATGGGTGCTGAGGCAAAAGATGTTGCAAAGAAGTTGAATGCCGATATTAAATTGGTTTACGACGCCCACGAGTTTGATTACGACAAAGATATTGTCGGCATGCAATTGGAGTCCAAAGGATGGCACGATGCTGCCTCCAATGATGTTGTCGTGAACCTTGCGAGGAACGAAAGTCCTGAGGATGTCGGCTTTACTGTCTTGCACGAAGTGGTCGGACATAAGGGATTTGACAATCTTTTTGGAAAGTCGTACGAGAATTTCCTGACAGAGATGATAACACGTCTCACTCCTGAGATGCAGGACAAGCTGGAGATTTATAGAAAAAAGAATCATTTTAAATATGAAGAGGAGGCTTTGGACGAGTACATCGCAGAGATGGCAGAGTCTTTGGACAAGACTCCGGCGGAACGCGGCATAATGCAACGTCTGAAGCATTTTATGCAGTCGTCGCTCTATCGCATGGGTGTCCGTGTCAAGGACCTTGACGATGATAAGATCATGATGCTGTTGCAACAGCACCGCAAGGCTATTGAAAACAGAATGCCTGCAAAAAAACACCGAGAGAGTGTGTTCGGGTCGTTCAAGACCGCTCATTTGGACGAGTCGGAATATGAACAACCTGTTTGGACAGGTAACGGGAACCAACGGATGCTGATGAGACACAGATACCGTTTTATCGGTGAGAAAGGTGCCCGAAATCTTAAAAATAAACGCAAAAGCAGTGCTATCACCGACTTGGGAACCGCAAAATTCATGAACCGTAAAAACAGTGATGTCTCGCGTATAAAATATAGTACCGGATGGGAAATGGGTGCCGATGGCAAATGGAGGTACGAGATTGATGACAGCCAGCTTGATGTCAAGTTTTTCCCCGAAGTGAAATTGCGCCGCGAACATCCTCAACTGTATAGCTTGTATAACGATGTGAAGAATGGACGCTCTGTGTTGTGGAACGAAGAGGTCGATGAGAAGCTGAAAAAGATTCAACGGCTCATCAGACAGTATGGCAAGGAGGAAGTTGTGCTTGAGGATGCTGTACCCGATGACATATTCTATGATGCCTATCCTGAATTCAAGGATGTAAAAGTCGTATATAGAAAGCCGGGCAATGCTCTTTGCCGTTATTCTCCGACGGAGAATACCTTTTACATTGATGAAGCTTCGATTGGTACTATGAAACTGAACAGGAGTGTGGCGATGGAGATGCAGAAGATGATTCAGGAGTATGAAGGCTTTGCTAAAAGTTACCCTGTAAAGCCTTTTATTTCGGATGAACTTTATTATCAGCTGAACGAGCCGTTGATTCATACCTTGAATGTGAGGAATTCCAACAATAGATTCTATGATGCCAATGAAGGTCAACGTACAAGAGAACTTCTGAAGGAGAGATACAATATAGATGATATGGACGATGTGCCTTCCGACCCCAGACAATTCGACGATTTCCGTCTCTCGATGCTGCGTGCCACTCCTACAGCCCAGTCGGGTGGAGTAGAGGTGAGAAATGTTGGGAAACGTTTCAATTACTCCGGACGTGAAAGAGATTTGCCTGCCGAATTTACAGAGTCTGTTCCGCGACAGCATCAGGTTAATCCACGCAGTGTGGAGGAATTCCATATGATGCTTCAGGGACCTTTGGACATTATCAGAAAGATGGGATTATGGAACAGCTATAGCAATAGAAAAGGTCTGCTTGACAATGACAATGGCGGAGATGTCAAGAAATTCGGTTGGGATGATTACCTCAAACTGTTTAATAATCCTGACGACAAAGGAAACTAATGTAGTTTAAACCAAAATATCAGTATAGATGAATAAGTTTTTGAACCATCGTGTCAAAGCCGAGCATGGTCGGGTTGAAAAGCCTCTTCCCGCAGGACAAAAGAGGGAGACTGCTTTTCTCGAAATGTGTGCTTCGTGCTGGTATTCTCTGGATGAGGTGCGCCGCAAGATGCGGCGCAGCCTCATGTACAGCTATGGCGACCAGTGGGGCGATTATGTCAAGGACCCCGATTCGGGCAGATGGATGACTGAGGGCGACCTTATCAAAAAGAATGGCAAGGTGCCTCTTAAGAACAATATGATTGCTCCCATCCTGAGCAATATCGACGGACAGCTGCGCCAGCACCTTACCCGCCCCGTTTGTGTTGCCCGCGAACAGAGCGAGAGTCCGGTGGGTGAGATGATGAGCATTGCCATCGAGTATGTGCACGACATTAACGAGATGGAGGAGGTCGACTCCGATTCCATGCGCATGCTGCTCAATGGCGGAATGGCTGCGCAACGCATAGAATATGGCATGAACCCTGCAAAGGACAGATGCGATGTCTGGATTTATGGTGTCAATCCTGCACGTCTTTTCTTCAATACAAATCTTGAGGATGTCAGACAGTGGGATGTAACTTGTGTGGGAGAACTCTTTGATATGCCGCTCGATGATGTCATTGCCCATTTTGCCCGTTCGCCAAAGGATAAGGAGTTTATCCGCAATGCCTATTCCGGCGATTCGGAATACTATCATGCGGGCAATCGGGGCGTGCAGGGCGACGAAAGCAGAGAACTCTCCTTCTACACCCCCTCCCGCAACGACCTGTGCAGAGTGATTCTCGGTTGGCATCTTGAGTCTCGCGATGCCTATTGGTGGAACGACTCTCTGAGGGGTACGTGGGGCTATTCGCCGTACACCGACGAAGAGAAACGGAAATTTGATGCCGAAAACAGCCGTCGCCGCGAGCGTGCCTTGCAGGCGGGCATTCCTGAGGAGGATGTATTGTTTGTGGACTATAACTTTGCCACTGAACGCTTCTGGTATTATCGCTATATGACTCCGATGGGTGATGTATTGCAGGAGGGACGCAGCCCTTATTGGCACGGCGAACACAATTATGTGCTTCATCTCTATCCCTTGGTGCAAGGACGATTGGGCAATTTTGTGGAACAGTTCATAGACCAGCAGCGTGCAATCAACCGTACAGCTACTCTCATCGACTTTATCAGGGGAACGTCCTCAAAGGGTGTGCTTGTGGTCGACGATGATGCTTTTGAGAGCATGTCGCGTGAGGAGATTATTGATGAGTATGTGCGCTACAACGGGGTGCTGTTTGTCAAGCTTAAGCCTGGGCAGAGTATCGACGGGGTTGTGAGACAGTACAACAGCGGTGCCTCTGTGGCAGGGGATTTTGAATTGCTGAGTCTTCAGTTGCGGCTGATAAACGAAATTTCGGGTGTAAACAGTGCCATGCAGGGACAGGCTCCCAAGTCGGGTACTCCAGCAAGTCTCTATGCTCAACAGATTCAGAACTCTTCACTGAACTTGAAAGGATTGTTTGAGGCTTACCGTACTTTTCGCCGCCGCAGGGATACCAAGCTTATGAAGACCATACAGCAGTTCTACAATGAGCAGCGTCATATAGAACTTGCCGGCAAGGATTATAACGAGGAGGCGAAGTTCTACAATCCCGACAAGGTGCAAAACGCCGAAATTGACCTTACCATTGCAGAGGGATATAATACTCCTGCCTATCAGATGCTTGCCAATGATTTTCTTATGGAACTTTTCCGCTCACATGCGGTGGATGTCAAGACTGTGCTCGAAAATTGCAGCTTCCCCTATGCACGCAAGATTCTTGAAGCTGTAAAACGCAACGAGGCGCAGCTTAAACAGGGTGCGGCAATGGAGGGAATTCCGCCCGAAATGTTGGCACAACTGCAACAGGACGCAGGGGAGAACATGCCGGACCGCTTTGTACAGCCAACTGATGCCGTGCAGCCCTCTGATGCTTCCTATGAAGATTCCGGTGCTGAGGAGATTGTGTAGCGGTGTTCCATTGCAGTGTTTCATTACGGCAGAACAAAATAAATCGCACGATTTATTTTGTTCTGCTATTGTCTTGTGCTAATTTTGCATATAAATATATTGTGTAGTATTAGATGTAGCATTAGATTATGAGAATAGGAGATAAAGTTCGATTTATTCATGAGACCGGCGGCGGTGTCGTTACCGGCTTTCGTGGCAAGGATATTGTTATTGTCGAGGGCGAGGACGGGTTCGAAATCCCTATGCCCATCAGTGAGTGTGTGGCAATAGATACAAATGAGTATAATTTCGAGAAAAAGACTGTTGCCCCTAAACCTGAAACATCAAAACAGGTACATGGAGACACAGCGGGAGCAAAATCCATGAAAATTCACGACGATGAACCTGTGGTTACATATCGTCCCAAAGAGCGTCCTGAGGGTGAGAAACTCAATATTCATCTGGCCTTTCTCCCTATGGACGAGAAGGCTTTGTCAAAGACACGCTTCGAGGCTTATCTTATAAATGACAGCAACTATTCGGTCTATTATACCTACTCTTCGGCAGAGGGCAGATGTTGGCGTGTACGCGGTTGCGGCTTGTTGAAGCCCGATTCAAAATGTTTCATTGAGGAGTTCGGATATGACGACCTCTCTTCGTTGGAGCATGTTTGTGTGCAGGTTCTTCCTTTCAAGGAAGATAGGAATTTTGTCCTTAAGCCGGCTGTCAATGTGGAGCGTCGCATCAATACCGTAAAGTTCTACAAACTTCATCTTTTCAAGGAAAATCCTTTCTTCGAAGAGGGGGCATTGCTGTTCGACATCGTCGTTGACGACAAACCAATTAAAGAGGTCTTTACGGATGCCGAGGAGATGCAGCGTGTCATTATAGAGAAGAGCAAGGGCGACAAGTCTCCGCAACAGAAGGTACAGCAGAAATTGCAAAAGGGCAGCGATATTCTTGAGGTTGACCTTCACGCCGATTCGATTTTGGAAACGACAGCCGGAATGAACAGTTTTGACATTCTGAATTACCAGCTCGGTATAGTCCGAAAGACACTCGATGCACACATAAGAGAGAAAGGCAAGAAGATTGTCTTTATCCACGGCAAAGGTGAGGGGGTATTGCGCAATGCCATTTCTCAGGAACTGAGACGGAAGTATCCGCGTTGCATCTCTCAGGATGCTTCGTTCCAGAAATACGGATTCGGAGCGACTATGGTTATAATAAAATAACGTGTATAAAAAACAAGAGTGCCGTTTCTTGCAAAACAGAAACGGCACTCTTGTTTTTTTTTATATTAATCCTCATCAACTACTATCACAGGAACCTCTTTAATATCACGTGGCAGCATTTTGCCGGTAATATAAAGTTTGGTCATCTCTTCTTTGGCATTTGTGTGTATGGTTATGCTGCGACGCATATTTCCAGGTGCTTTGCGCATGCCGTTATATTCAACTTTTATCACACCGCTTTCTCCGGGTTTTATAGCCTTTGTCGGGAATTCAGGAGCTGTGCATCCGCATGATGCGAATGCCTGATGGATGTAAAGGTCGGCGTTGCCGGTGTTGGTGAACTTGAACTCACAGTGGAGCAGGGCTGTGTCTGCTGCGAATGTGCCGAAGTTGTGTGTCTTTTTCTCGAACTTTATATCGGCAAATTTTTTCTCTTGCTTTTCTTGTTTTACAAGTTTCTCCTCTGCCGTTTTGCCCGACTTGACGTTTTGGGCGAATATAGGAATAAAGCCAATAAAAAGTAAAAGTATAGTGGTAAGTCGTTTCATCGTTTTGTATATTATATGGAGTTTTACAATGAACATTGTGCATCTATGTGCTTTGCAAATATACAACAAAGAAATGAATGGACAGCTAAAATCTTCTGATATTGTTGTTAATCAGCCGTTAAACTGTGTTTAGCGAGGTTTCTAAAAACTGTATGTCTATTACATAAAAGATTGCAGGCGAATGTACAATCATTCGCCTGCAATCCGGTTATATTGGTATGAAGTTTTATGCCAATGGCTTGATAAGCTTGTTGTCGATGTCGTTTCTTATGATATCTACGAAGCCTTGTATCTCTACTGCGCCCTTGTCGCCAGAGATTCTGTTCCATACAGAGACGGTAGATGTCTCTTCTTCGTTCTTTCCGACGATGAGCGCGTATGGCAGTTTTGCACATCTTACATCTCTAATCTTGTATCCGGTCTTTTCGGCTCTGTCGTCTACCGTTGCAAGGATTCCGTTCTTCACAAGCTCTTCCTTAACCTTGTATGCGTAGTCGTTGTACTTTTCTGAAATAGGCAGGATGCGTACCTGTTCGGGGCAGAGCCATGTGGGGAATGCTCCCTCGTATTTCTCAATCATCCATGCAAGTGTTCTTTCGTAGCATCCTATGCTGGTGCGGTGGATGATGTAGGGCTGTACTCTTGCATTGTTCTGGTCGATGTAGTACATGTCAAACTGTTTTGCAAGTACGGCGTCCCACTGTATTGTTATCATGGTGTCTTCCTTGCCGTAGACATTCTTGGCGTTGATGTCTACTTTGGGACCGTAGAATGCAGCTTCGCCTATGTCCTCTACAAAGGGGATGTTGAGCGAGTTGAGAATGTCGCGGATGTGCTGCTGCGTCTCTTCCCACACGCTTGCGTCGCCTATATACTTTTCGGTGTTGGTGGGGTCCCACTTCGACAGGTGGTAGGTTACGTCGTCCTGAAGTCCCAATGTCTCAAGACAGTATTTTGCAAGTGCGAGACAGCCTTTGAACTCCTCTACCATCTGGTCGGGGCGTACAATCAGGTGGCCTTCGGAAATTGTGAACTGACGTACACGTGTGAGACCGTGCATTTCGCCTGACTCTTCTTTGCGGAAGAGGGTAGAGGTCTCACCCAATCTCATGGGCAGGTCTCTGTATGAGCGCTGGGAGTTCTTGTAGACATAGTACTGGAACGGGCAGGTCATGGGACGCAGTGCAAATACTTCGCTGTCGGTCTCTTCGTTGCCGAATACGAACATCTTGTCCTTGTAGTGTCCCCAGTGGCCTGATATCTTGTAGAGGTCGCTCTTTGCCATCAGCGGTGTCTTTGTGCGTACATAGCCGCGTCTGGTCTCTTCGTCCTCTATCCAGCGCTGCATTGTCTGTACAATGTGGGCGCCTTTGGGCAGCAACAGGGGCAGACCTTGTCCAATCTCTTTTACGGTTGCGAATATTTCGAGTTCGCGGCCTATCTTGTTGTGGTCTCTGTTCTTGATGTTCTCAAGGTATTCGAGATATTTTTCGAGGTCCTCTTTTGTGAAGAATGCTGTACCGTAGATTCGTGAAAGGACAGGGTTGTTCTTGTCGCCTCTCCAGTATGTTGTGGATGCCGACAGCAACTTGAATCCCTTGATCATCTTTGTGTTGATGATGTGTGGACCTGTGCAGAGTTCAACAAAATCGTTCTGAGTGTATATTGTAATTGTTTCCTCTTCGGGTATCTCGTTGAGGATTTCCACCTTGTACGATTCGCCACGTTGCTGCATTATCTCCATTGCCTCGTTTCTTGATACTTCGCGGCGCTCGATTCTGGGACCTTTTTTTATTATGGCCTTCATCTCCTTTTCAATAGCGTCGAGCTCGTTCTTTGTGAACGGGGTGCAATCGAAATCGTAGTAGAATCCGGTTTCTGTAGATGGACCAATTGTGAGCTTCGCTTCGGGGTAGAGACGCTTTACTGCCTCAGCTAAAATGTGTGCTGTGGTGTGTCTGAGAATGTGTAACGATTCAGAGGAGGTGGTATCTAATATTTCAACAGATGCATCTTTGGTGATTGCTGCTCTGAGGTCTGTAAGTGTTCCGTTTACTTTTGCTGCACATGCTGTGCTTAAGGCTTCGGGGTTTGATGCCTTGATGACATCGATTATTGAGCATGGCTGCTCAATCTCTATCGCATTTAATCCGTGGTTTAAAAAAGTAATCTTCATATGCTGTTAATGTTACTTGTTTCGTTATTGTTTGTTGTCTGTTGTTTGTTTCTGGGGCAACATATCTTGCAAAGATATAGTTTTTCTCCTAAAATATATACAAGTGTTGCGTTTATTTTTTTTGAATCAGCCTGTTGCTGATTCCTATTCTGCTTTTCTGAAAGGGATAAAAGATGAGTCCCGATGACTTTTGTGCCTTCGGGACTCACTATCTTTTGTTTTGTTTGTTATAACAATTCAGATAAGTCTTTTTCGGCGATGAAGTCGAGCTTGTTGAGGATGATTGCTTCGCGGGTTCGCTCTGCGTTGTCTGTGCGGAATACCATGATGCCCTTGTCGCCAAGCATGAATGAATAGAGGTATGAGATACCTATATTCGCTTCGCTGAATATTTTTACGGTGTCGGCAGCTCTGCCTACCTCGTTTTCGAGCTTTATGGCAAAGACATCAGATAGGTTTACCGATATGCCGGCTTTCTTTAGCGTTTCGTATGCACGTGTGGGCTCGGAACAGATGATGCGGTATATGCCGTACTCTGTGGTGTCGGCGATGGTGCTGGCTATCAACTGTATGTTTCCTTCTTTTAACAGGTCGAGCACTTTTTGCAGTGTTCCCTGTCTGTTTTCCATAAATACGGATAGCTGGTGTATTGTCATATCTGTATGTTTTTATATATTGGTCCTTAAAACAGATTCTTAGAATGTCTTGCGCAAGTCTTTTACCCTCACGGCCTTGCCTTCGCTTTTGGGAAGTGCGCCTTTGGGCAGAAGCTTGATGCGGGGGGTAACGAGTATTTCGTCTTTTAGTTGACGGGTTATTTCGCGTGTGAGCGATTGCAGACGTGCGTAGTCGTCGGTGAAGAGTTCGTTGAGCTCTACTTCGATGGTCATTTCGTCGTTTGTGTCAACTGTCTCCAATGTGATGAGGTAGTCGGTGCTGAGTTCCTTGAACTGCAACAGGATTGTCTCTATCTGAATGGGGAAGATGTTCACTCCCTTGAGTATTATCATGTCGTCGCTGCGTCCTTTCATGCGGTCGAGACGTTTGTGGTGGCGTCCGCAGGGACACTCGCCGGGAAGTATGCGGGTGAGGTCGCGTGTGCGGTATCTTAATAGGGGCATTGCTTCGCGGTTGATGGTGGTGAGCACAAGTTCGCCCACTTCGCCTTCGGGGACGGGTTCGAGGGTGTCGGGGTCTACGATTTCAACAATGTAGTAGTCTTCCCATATGTGGAGACCGTTCTGCTCGGTACATTCGAACGCTACGCCGGGACCGCACATCTCGGACATTCCGAATGAGTTGTATGCTTTTACTCCGAGCATCTCTTCGATGCGTCGGCGTTGCTCCTCGGAGTGTGGCTCTGCGCCGATGATGAGGGTCTTAAGCTTGGTGTCGCGACGGGGGTCTACACCCATCTCTTCCATCACTTCATATATGCGTGCTGCATAGCTGGGGATGGCATGTACGGCTGTTGTGCCGAAGTCGGTCATGAACTTTATCTGCCGCTTGGTGTTGCCGGCAGCTGCGGGCACTGTGAGCATGCCCAGCCGTTCGGCTCCGTACTGGAAACCGAGACCGCCGGTGAACATTCCGTATCCCGATGAATTCTGGAATACGTCGGTGGGGCGCAGACCTACCATGTGGAGACAACGTGCTACGGCGTTTGCCCATTCGTCGAGGTCTTTCTGTGTGTGAAGTATCACTGTGGGGTTGCCTGTGGTGCCGCTTGACGAGTGCAGGCGTGTTGCTTTTTCAAGGGGTACTGAGGCTATGCCGAAGGGGTATGTGTCGCGGAGGTCCTGCTTTGTCGTAAAGGGTATTTTGCGCAGGTCGTCGAGGGACTTTATATCTTCGGGCTTGAGGTTTATCTCTTCGAAACGTTTTTTGTAAAAAGGGGAGTTCATGCAATGGTTGACTGTTTTCTGCAGTCTCTCCAGCTGAAGCTTTTCTATTTCGGGACGGGTCATCGTCTCCAATTCTTTGTGTAGGTACATCGCTTTGTCTGTTTTATTCGTTATTCGATTGCAAAAATATAGATTCTAATTGATTTTAGACAATTTAAAGTGTTATATTTTGCTTTCTTTGTTGTATTTTTGTCTTATGGGAGATTCTATAAAGAATATCCCATATATATGCTGTACTATGAATAGGATTTTTGTTTGTATACTGATATTTTTATTTTCAGTTTCTTGTTCTGAAGTTGCTGCACAGTCGCGTCGTGCCGTCGATGTCTCTACCGATGTTGCAATGTTTGTACCTTCGGTTGCGGGGGGAATAATCTCTCTTGTGGAAGGAGACAAGGAGGGCATTGTACAACTTGTGGGCAGCGGTGCCGCAAGTGTTGCTGTTGCATATGCCCTGAAGTATTGTGTGAAGAAGGAACGTCCCGATGGAAGCGATAGCCATTCGTTCCCGTCGAATCATGCAGGTGTGGCTTTTATGGGCGCGACCTTTATTCAGCAGCGCTATGGATGGAAATTTGCTTTGCCTGCGTATGTGGTTGGCGGATATGTTGCGTGGGGAAGGGTTTACGCAGACAGACACGATGTGTGGGATGTTCTTGCCGGGGCAGCCATCGGTGCAGGATGTGCCATTGTGATTGCTTCGCCTTTTGCAAAAGAACATAAATTGTCGTTATCTCCTGTTGCTTCACCTGCCGGCGTGGGGTTCTCGGCTGTTATCGGGATGTAGTTTTTCGGCGTATTCAGCGATGGAACATATAATTGCATGCTAACGTATAAGTATAAACGGCAAACCTGAAGGTTTGCCGTTTATACTTATCTTACCCAAATGTATGTTGTCTTGTCAAATTCGCGTTCTTGTTTCAGGTCTTCTACAAAGAGGTCTATTCGCTTCATCTGACGGGGAATGTTGATTTTTTGCGGGCAGTGGCTCCGGCATTTGTCGCATCCGATGCAGTGGTTGGCTTGTCGAAGTTTGGGCACTGAGCGGTCGTATCCGATAAGGAAGGCGCGTCGTGCTTCGCGATAGTTTGGATCTTGTGAGGTCAAGGGCATCCTGCCTTCGTTGATGCATTTGTTGAAGTGTATGAATATTCCGGGAATGTCGAGCCCGTATGGGCAGGGCATGCAGTATTTGCAGTCGTTGCAGGGAATGGTGGGGTATCTGAGCAGTTGCTGGGCTGTGGAGTCGAGGAAGTCCATGTCTTCTTCGGAGAGCGGCTCAAGCGGTGAATAGGTTTCAATGTTTTCTTTCAGATGTTCCATGTAGGGCATTCCGCTGAGTACGGAGAGTATGCCGGGGCGTGTTCCTGCAAAGCGGAATGCCCATGATGCTATTGATTTGTCGGGATTGCGCTCTTTCAATTGCAGTGCAATGTGGTCGGGCACGTTGGAGAGACGGCCGCCGAGGAGCGGCTCCATGATGACTGCGGGGATGTTGCGCTTTTCGAGTTCGCCATAAAGGTAGTCGGCGTTTATGTTGCGCGGGTGTTCCTCCTGAGCATGTTTCCAGTCGACGTAGTTGAGCTGTATCTGGGCAAAATCCCATGTGTACTTGCCGCTGTCGTGGAGTGCAAGCAGATGGTCAAACACTTTTACATCGCCGTGGAACGACCATCCGAGGTTGCGGATGCGCCCTTTTTTGCGTTCTTCGAGCAGATGGTCGAGCACTCCGTTGTTGATGAATCTGTTCTCGAACTCCTCAATGCCTTTGCCCATGCCTACGCCGTGGAGCAACAGATAATCGATGTAGTCCATCTGCAATTCCTTGAACGAATTGTTGTACATGGCAAGGGTCTTTTCGCGGCTCCAGCTGTCGGGGGCGAGGTTCGATATCTTTGCTGCGATGTAGAACTTGTCTCTCGGATGGCGGTTGAGGGCTATGCCTGTTACGCGTTCACATTCTCCGTCGCAGTAGACGGGGGCTGTGTCGAAGTAGTTTACGCCATGTTCGATGGCGTAGTCTACAAGCTCGTTGACTCCCTCCTGGTCAATGATGCCTGTTTCTTTGTCGCGCAGAGAGAACCATCGCATGCAGCCGTATCCCAGCAATGATACTTTGTCGCCTGTGGTTGGGGTGGTGCGATAGGTCATCCCTCCCTCTTTTTTTGCCGCGGAACCGGCTGACGGAGTGTTTGTCTGCTCTTTGCAGCCGGTGAGCGATGCTGCACCTACTACTGTTGCTGCTGCGTTGAAACGTTTGAGAAATTCGCGGCGGCTGATATTTGTATTGTCGTTCTTCTTTTTCATGGCTTGTTTTTTTACGGCTTCTTTAGGGAGGTTCTCTTTATATGGTTCTGTGGGTTACGTGTCCTTCAACGTATATGGCGCTCAAGGGACGTGCCGGGCAAAGATGTTCGCAGGCTCCGCATCCGATGCATTTTTCTACATTTACTGTGGGGATTTTCGGAGATTTCTTGTTCTGCGGGTCGGAGGGAATCATCTTTATGGCTCCTACGGGACAGTGCCGCTCGCAGTTTCCGCATTTTACTCCATCGGTCAATGTTACGCAGTTTTCCTTTATTACTACTGCATGGCCTATCTGTGTTGCTGATTTGTCTTCTTTTGTGATAAGGCGTATTGCTCCGGTAGGGCACACTTCGCTGCATCGCGTACATTCGGGGCGGCAGTATCCTCTTTCGTATGTCATTTCGGGCTGCATGAATGTCTCCAGCTTTTGTGAGGGACGAAGCACTTCGTTAGGGCACACCGATAAACAAAGCTGGCAAGAGGTGCAGTGGGAGGCCATGTTCCTGATGCTTTGCGAACCGGGAGGGACGATGCGTGTCTCGCGGTTGGGAACCTTCTTGTCTTCTATGACTGCAAGACCGGCTTGCAGCTTTTTCTCTTCGCTCTTTGCGATGCTCGCCACGGTTATCAGACCTGTTGCCGACAAGAAACTTCTACGCGAAAGGTTCCTGCTGCCGGCTGTTTCATTTTCTGTGGTATCTGCATTGCTCTTTTTACGCATAGAGTAGGTGATTGCTCCTCTTTTGCAATTGTCGATGCAGTTCATGCAGGATACGCATCGGCTGTAGTCGATGCTGTGGCTTTTGCTGTCGATGCAGGACGATTTGCAGTTGCGTGCGCATATTCCGCAACCTGTGCATTTCGATGTGTCTATTACCGGTTTGAGTATCGATATGCGGGAGAGTGTTCCGAGAACTGTACCTACGGGACAGATGGTGTTGCAATATGTTCTGCCGTTGCGCCATGCCAATGTGCCTATGACAATGAGTGTGGCAGCCGATACAGCCAATGCTGCAGTGCTTTTTATCCAAAGCGGCACAGAGTAGAATGCGTAGCTGTCGGCACGTTCGGCAATGTAGGCGAGCAAATTGTTCGCTCCTATCCATATCGGGGAGAAAAGGTTTGCTGCGATACGTCCGTATGAGCTGTATGGCGCAAGCAGTGCTACGAATGAACTTATGCCTGCTATGATTGCTGCGACGAAAAGCGCCAGCACTGTATATCGCAGAATATTCTTTGCCGGAGAGTAACTGTATTTGTTCTTCATGCTTTTTAGCCCGAAATGTGCAAACAGGTCCTGCATTACTCCAAGCGGGCATATTACTGAACAATATATCCTGCCGAATATGACTGTAAGCACTGTCAACAATGCAATTATCACAACGTTGAGCGACAGGAGTGCCGGCAGGAACTGGATTTTTGCCATCCATCCGAACCATGCGTGTATGCTTCCCGAAAAATCGAGAAAGAGCAATGTGATTGCCAAAAGGAAGATTATGGCGATTGTTCTTCTTATTGTTTTCAGCATATTTATTGTGTTTTTTATGATTTCTGCATTTGATGTGGTTTGCGATTAGCAAAAATATAGAATTTATTTCAGAAATCTGAATAAATGTGTCGAATTGTATTCAATCTGTAAATTTTTCTAAAACTTTATTCTGTTTTTGCGTATTTTTTCTGAGTAAGTAGTATCTTTGCAACTAATTATGCATGTAGCAGTTTCTGCACATGCAAATGACAGGATGGTTCCGTAGCTTAGCTGAATAGAGCGTCAGATTCCGGTTCTGAAGGTCGTGGGTTTGAATCCCACCGGGATCACATAGAACGAGAGGGAAATCAGAAATGGTTTTCCTCTCGTTCCGGCGCTATACTTTCTCTCCTCCTCCGACATCTTCGGATCGAGGGCATCCTTGGCATACCCCCTTAAGCTGCGCCCTGACAACTTCATGGTTGTTCTTATACTCATAGAACTTATTCTTTACACCCGATGAACCACGCTCCCTGTCGCCATACTTCCAAACACGCGAAACCATAGGTATATCCTTCGGGTCAAAGCTGTAATCCTCATCGCCCGTAACACCCGAATAGAGGTTTGTAATCTGTCTCGCCATAGTAGCATAACCACCTAAAAACCCTTCAAGAACATGTTCAAGTTTAGCAGGGTTAATATCAATCCACCCCGTTTCGTGCTCATCGCCACCACTCATTTGATTCAACTTCTTAGTGAACGACACAAGCGCAGTAGAAGTATTCCTATACACCCTCTGGTATTGAGGGACATTCTCAGTATCGAAAGGAGAATCTTTCCATACAGGAAGCCCCGTCCAACTCTTGTTGACAATATAAGCCTCCAATATAGGTTTCGCCAAAGAAGGCATAAACGCATTCAAGCCACCTCCACCTTCAAGAACATCGATAGGAAGAAGCTGCGAAATCAATTCTCCCGCTTTCAGAGCATCAAACTCCTCCTTGCCGGCACAAATATTGGTAAGATACTCACCCGCACCATACAACGCCTTATACTCGATAGGCAACGGGAGAGTTACCCAAGAATCTTTATCCATCCATGGGAATTTAAAACAGATATTGCTCCGTCTTACATATTCAGGAAGCACCATATACTCATCATCGTCTCCCGCAAACATCGACACAATCACACCAAGTGCAAACGCCGAAGCAGCCAATCCAAGCGCCTTTGTAGGATTCTCTTTAGCATTCTTCGCAAAGTTATACATACCCTGCACACTCGCATTCCAGAACACAAACATACCCCTTCCTGCGTCCGATACCGCAGCAGCAAGAGAACCCAGCCATGTCTGCCCGTTAGCCCCGAGGAAGTTACCGCCCGCACCCTTCTTGTTGAAGTTTACAGAAATCTCCTTAGCATCCCAAATCGATTTGGAAACACTCCTTCCCATCTCCCTCGAAGTCATGTAAGCAGCAAATCTCGCCACATTCTCCACAGAACGGTTCACATGGTCCAGCCAAGCATCCAGCGCCTCAAGACCATCCTTACCCTTTCCCAATGGATCGCTCGTGAAACCACTCATTCCCTTTCTATCAGCCTTGGCAAGCAATTTTTTAAGCTCCTTCTTCTTAGCCTCGATATCCTTTATCTGAGTATATCCCGTCTCGCCACCGTTTCTGATAAACTCCGCAAACCTCTTCTCGATAGGATTCGTCTCGTCCAAAGTGCCATTCTCCAACTTAGAGAACAAAGAATACATCTTAGGAAGCACCATTGCAACATTACCATGGAACCTCAAAGCATACTTAGGCGACTCCTTCACCCACACCATAGAATTGGTGTAGACCATATCTCGCACAAAGTTACTTGCCACAAAGTTAATGTTCCTTGTAGTGTAAACAGTCGAAAGCGTCCGGTTAATCTGGTTGATAACAAGTTTGATACCCGTACCCTGGTCCGGATTAGTAAGCCCATTCAGCGCCTGCGCAAGTCTCGGCGAGCCGTTCACAGTTATCACAAACATCTTTCCGGCACGCTTCACAAATACCTGATGCTCCGAAAGCAGATTCTTGTTAGGCATCTTGTAAGGAATACCCTCTCTTGCATCCACCTTCTTGAAATCTTTAGGCGACTCCTTCACCTTGCTTCTCATATCCTCCTCCCACTTCTGCACAGTCTCTGCTATCTGGTCGGGAGTAGGATTATCCAGTTTGTCGATAGCATCTTTAGGAGTAACCACAACCCACTCATCGCCCTCGTCTCTTCGCAGATAAACATCCTTTGTAACCGTCAACAGACTTGTCATATGCGAAAGAGCAAAGTTAAGGAATCTCAGTTTCACCCTGTTTCTGTTACCCTGAGTGATAGCCTGCTCAGCCATCTGCCCTATGAACGCAACAGGATTTTCCGCCTTAGAGTGTCGTCCCCTTGCAATCTTCATCGCAGAGCCCGCTCTTCCCGTATCCTGCGTCACATAAGCATACACATCCTCAGCAATCTTCTCGTCGAAACCTCTCAGAGGAATGTAATACTCATACATACCGCTTATCATTGCGAAAGTCTCCTCGTCAAGGATAGAACTGTTATACAGCTTCATCAGAGTAGCATTGTTGGCAGCCTTTATTCTGGTCCACAGCGCATTAGTATCAACATTGTTTTCGAAGTCCCTGACAGCACTGTACGCCCTCTCGGCAAAATTATCGCCATAGATACTGCTCAATCCCGAATAATCCCTGATAGTCGCACCATAATTCCCGGCAAGCGCATCAAGCTTTCTTTGAGTCTCCTCCCACGAAAGCCCGTTCTTCTTAGCATCCGCTATCGTATCATTTCTCTCCGACCTCCACGAATCATACTTCGTCTTATCGACAACACCCTTCACTTTCAGAGCCTCCTTCACCGACATTTCCCTGTTACGCTCGATGCCATGCTTAGCCATCAGATAGTCATACGTCTCTACATAGCCCATCTTCTTGCCCACCTTAGCAAGCTCATCGACAAGCGGCTGGTAAAAAGCTCTTTTATACTCCGCAGCCTCAGCAGTGTTCACACTCGACAAAGCATTCTCGGCCATGTAAGCATTCTCCTCATCGCGCATAGCCTTGCCGGTTTCCTTAACGATAGCCTCCTGTGCCTCCTTCAGCGCCAGCATACTATCCTGCAAAGCCTCCTGCATCTGATAACCACTCTCAAGCACACGCCTGTTGTAGTTCTCGATTGCAAGTTCACTGTCGCTACGGAACAACGCATCATCCTCCGCCACATTCGCACCGGCCGAAGTATTCACCGCATAGTTACCCACCTTCAATCTACTCTGCATGGCAATATCCCTCGCCTCCTCGGCAATCGTTCTATACCTGCCGGGATTCTTAAGGTTCTGATAACTTCTATACAGAATATATCTCAGCTCATCATCCGTCAGTTCAATATCCAGTCTCACACCCGCCTTAGCAAGCATATCAAGGAAAAAGCTCTTTATCCTCTTCCAAAGAGACGGATTCACACGCTCAAAGTTCGCATACTCGGCAAGACTCGCCAAATACTCCTCCGTAGCCACCTTCAAGTTCCATCCGTTACGCGAAGCCAAGAGATTTATTTTCCGTCTCGTCTCCGCATCCACATTATTGTAAATGTTATCAATGAAATCATCGAAATGCACCCCGAAGAGCTTTCTCAGTCCATAGTGAGCCACAGCCTCATGCAGCACAGTCTGCATCACATCCGCCACACTCTTGTTGTTAGGTAACACCACAACAATCCTGCCGGTACTCTTCTCATACCATCCCTTAGCCTTAGCGCGTCTGCCCGTAAGCCCCTCGGTGGATTCAAGAACCTCGATAGGAGTATTCAACGCAGAAGCAACATCATCCACCGCCTCACGCATACGTTTACGTTCACGCTCGGCAAACTCCCTGCGCTGCTTTCTCGTTCCTCTCGGTTTGCCAAGAACCTTTGAAACAGGGTCGCTCTCCATTGCCAACTCTTCGTCTGTATATGAGCCGACACCATCACGATAGTCGTTGGCTATCTCTGCATTGAGTGCGT
>CAYWIE010000010.1:0-55385 GCA_964458275.1 uncultured Bacteroidaceae bacterium | reverse complement strand
AATATACAAAATAATACACTGATTAACAATGAATTAATTTATAGAACCTCCCTTATGATTAAACCGGCAGAATTTATTCACCCTGAAGATGCTGCAGCACTTCGCCAATTAGAGAATATTCCAGGATTCCCTACAATTGCAAAAAAACTATTGGAAATAGGTTATGAACAATTGATGTATGGTCTGAACATGGCTTCCAAAATCCGTTTGTCTCCCGTACAACTCCCTGAATTATACAATCATCTTCCTCCTATTTGTAAAAAGTTGGGAATTGAAGAACCTGAATTCTATCTGGAGATGAATCCTATACCAAAAGCATACACATTTGGTGATACAAGAATATTCATTGTTGTATCATCCGGGCTTGTTGAAATGATGAACGATGAAGAACTCGATGCTGTATTGGCTCATGAATGTGGACATATCCTGTGTCGTCATCTTGTCTACAAGATGGTTGCCGAATATCTTAAATTGGGGCTTGACGTTCTTGGAATTCTGGGTTCTATTGCAAAACCTATTGAATACGCGCTTATGTATTGGAGTCGTAAAGCTGAATTGTCTTGCGACAGATGTTCTAGCATCATTACCTCCCCCAATGTTGTAGCAAGCGTGATGGCACGATTATCAGGTGGTCCGAAATCTATTACAAAAGATATTGACTTGCAAGAATGGGGAAAACAAGCTGACAAATACGATGAAATTAAAAACGACGGTTTGTGGAATAAGGCATTGCAGTTGATGGTTATAATTGAAAACACTCACCCATTCTCAGCTGTAAGAGTAAGAGAGATTCTAAAATGGGGAGAAAGCCAACAGTACAAGAATCTTATACAAAATTTGAAATCTGCTGCAATCAGCAAGAAATGTCCAGGTTGCAATAGAACTGTATGCGATAATTGGCAGTATTGCGAGTATTGCGGGACAAAACTTTAGGTAACCGAAACATAGTCGCGAATATAGAAGACTTTTTCAATATAATTCAAACAGCTTCTTAATGTAAAAACAATTTAAATATACAAATTTATGTTTCTCAACGAAAATGGTATTTTAGACATTGATGCGATTGTCGCAGAAAATGATTCTTTTAAAAAAATAATGGAAGACAGTGTAATTACTGAAGATGAAATTGTAGCTCAGTCAGATAAGGTTGTTGCAATACTTCGAAATATGGAAGAGAAATACAATGAAGAACAGTTGACTGAAATAAGGAATCTGCTTACAGAGTCAAGCGTATTGTATGCAATCTACAATTACTATTCAATTCAAAACATAAACAAATAAAAACCATGGCGACTTTCAGTACAAAAAAAATATTACACGGTTCAATATCATTAATCCCAACAATAGCCAATCGGATTCAAGAAGAGTTTGTAAATGAGGGCTACGAAGTAGCAATGGATGCTTTAAGCAGTGGAGGATATGATATCTCTATTACTAAAGGGGGATTTTTTAAGGCTATTTTAGGTATGAAGTCTGCTTTGAAAATAACCTTGATACCACAAGGCGGAAATATTAACTTTGAAGCCGGTATTGGCATATGGGGACAGCAAGTTGTCCCTACTGCAATATCAGTTTTCCTCTTTGCACCAGTAATTTTCACACAGATATGGGGGTTAATCAACCAAGCGAAGCTCGACGATAAGGCTTTAACAATAGCAAAAGAGGTAATTGACAACAGTAATATGGATATCAATGTTACCAATGAGAATAAATTCTGTACGAAATGTGGTACAAAGAATACAGCTGACGCAAAATTCTGTTTCGAATGCGGCAACTCCCTATAGATAAAGAATAAGAAATTCTATAAAACAATTGCAAGACTCAAACTTACCCGGTTAACCGAACACATTTGAGTCTTGCATTATTATGAAGCAAAAGCATTCCTCTTACTGCATCTCTTCCTCTTTTTTGTCGAACGACCAGAAGATTATATTGTTGCCGGTGAAAGGCATCCTTATTTTTAGTGTCGCCTCGTGTATATATTTGTCGCGGTTGTATAAAAGCACTTTGCCAACAATAGATTCGTCACTATCGTCGGGGATGATGTTGACAACCATGCGGTGCTTGTTGCGTTTGAGAATGTCTTTGCGGTCTTGCAAAAAGTTCTGTACAAAATCCTGCTCGGAATAACTCTTGCGTATGCAGTAGTATTCGACAAGATGACTGCACCATTCCTTATTATTTCTGAATAAGAGGTTACGCAAATGTTCGTACCATTCCAAAGTCTTTTCTACAAGTTGGTCAAAGACAGAATTCTTCTTTGTCAACTCCTTTTCTTTCATCGTAGTCCGATTCATTGTTCGATTCATAGTCAGAAGTTAATTTAGTTTTGTTTTGTGGTTTTATCTTTTTGTATTAAGTTTGTGCAAAAGTATAATGACAGCAGGCTGTTTGTGTTGTGGATTCAACACAAATTCGTTTACAAATATAATTACGAATTCAAAAAATCGGTTCAAGATTTTAGCCAAATATGGCTATTTGTAACAAGTCTAAATAAAGCTGGAATTATCAGCGACAATAATACGCTATATTGCAACGGGTTGCATAATGTTTTTGCCGCAATCAACATTTCATGCAGATGGATAAGATAAAAGAAAGAATTTTACATATACTCGCAGAAAACAATTTGAGCGTAAACAGCGCAAGCACGTTGTTGGGAATGCCTCAACGCACAATAAACAGACAGCTTAACGAAGGCGGTACAGTCTCCACAGCCCTTTTGCGCGCCATTCACAAGGAATTTCCCGAATACTCGCTCGAATGGATTCTCGACGGTAAAGGAGAAATCCTCAACAGCAGAGAGTGCGGTGCAGAAAATCCCGTTCCCTATTACGAAAGCCTGCCTTTGAGCGCAGGAGTACGCACCGCCTACGGCGATTGCGCCGAAAAGCCCGACAGCTACATGAATATTCCGGGAGTGAATGTAGAATTTCTGTTTCCCGTTGTCGGCAATTCGATGCAACCCGAAATAAACGCCGGAGACATAGTAGGAGTAAGCAGGGTAGAGCTGCCGGACTCTATCGAGAACGACAGAATCTATATGATAGTTACACGTGATGAGCGTATGATAAAACGTTGCCGCAGGCATGAGAGCGACGACAGACTGCTGCGCTGCCTGTCGCCAAATTATCCCGAATTTACGATACAAAAAGAAGATGTCATAGCCATTTACAGCGTCGACGTCAGAATATCAAAAGTATAAACAACCATATAAAGACAAAATGAGAAACCTGTTGTTGATGATGGCCCTCGCAGGGCTGTTCGCGTCTTGCGAAAACAATAACTTCACACTGAACGGAAAGATAGAAAGCGGAGTCGCCATAGGCGACAGCGTATATTTGCAATATGTAGAGAAGGGCAGACCTTTCACACTTGCAAAGGAGGCTGTAGACAACTCCTCGTTCTGCATAAAAGGAAATACAGAGAAAGCACGTCTCTGCTATCTGACAACCAAAATATCAGGCAAAATAAAGTCTAAGGCAGAACTGTATGTCGAACCGGGCAAAATAGAGATTAGCTTAGGTGAAAAACGACCGACAGTATCCGGCACATTTCTCAACGACCGCCTGCAAGAGTATAAGGACTCCATCGACATAATAGACCACATGTTCAGACATTACCACGAAAAAAGCCTCACCCCCAACCTCTCGGCAAAAGGAGCAGAGGAGGCGCAAAAGGGAATGATGGTCCTAAGCATTGCCCGCAGCGAATATGTGAACAAATTCTTGGAAAAGAACCTCGACAACATTGTCAGCGGCTACATACTATCAAAGAACCACGAAACGATAGACCCCGAATATGGAGCAAGGCTGATAGCCCGCATGCCACAGGAGTGCAAGAACGACACAGTAGTCAAACACATAGAAAAGAGCTTCCACAACAAGATTGTAACATCCGAGGGGCAGATGTTCACAGACTTTACAGCCCTCACAGCAGATGGAGCAACCACCCGCCTCTCGGAATACGTCGGAAAAGGCAAAATCACAGTCCTCAACATCTGGAGTCCGATGGGCAAGGATGCAGCAAACAACATAAAGGATATTAAAGCTATTGCAGACGCCAATAAAGAAAAGGTCGAATTCGTGAGCTTCGCCATAGACAACAACGCCGCCCGCTGGCAGACGTTCATAAAGAACAACGGCATGTGGTGGCACCAAATGTCCGACCTGCAAGGGTGGGACAGTAAAGCAGTCTTCTCATACGGAATCAATGCCTATCCCTATAATATCATCTTCGACAAAGACGGAAGAATCCTCCAGCGAGGCATAAGAACCTCCGAACTGCAAAATTTTCTTCAGTAAAATCCATTAAAATAGGATATAGGGAGGTTCTATAAATTAGTAAACAATAATTTATAGAACCTCCCTATACTTTTTGATACAACACACATTGTGTTTGCGAAAAAAAATGTAAATTTGCAATTTGAAATGCAACAGCATAAAAAATAAAGAAAAATACAGATAAAAACAGAATATGAATATTTCTTATAATTGGCTAAAAGAGTATGTCAATTTCGACCTTACTCCCGAAGAGGTATCGGTAGCACTTACCTCTATCGGCCTTGAGACAGGAGGTGTAGAAGAGGTACAAACAATCAAAGGCGGTCTCGAAGGACTTGTCATTGCCGAGGTCCTCACCTGCACAGACCACCCCGACTCGGACCACCTGCATGTAACAACCGTAAATCTCGGCGACGGCAACCCCGTACAGATTGTATGCGGCGCTCCCAACGTAGCAGCCGGACAGAAAGTAGTGGTTGCGACAATCGGCACAAAGCTGTACGATGGCGATGAGTGCTTCACCATAAAAAAATCGAAAATACGCGGTGTGGAATCCAACGGCATGATATGCGCCGAAGACGAAATTGGTGTAGGAACAGACCATGCGGGCATCATTGTACTTCCCGAAGATGCAGTTCCCGGCACACTCGCCAAAGATTACTACAACGTAAAGAGCGACTACATAATAGAAGTAGACATCACCCCCAACCGTGCCGACGCATGCTCGCACTACGGTGTGGCACGCGACCTCTATGCCTACCTCACTCAGAATGTAGGCGCAACAACCATCAGCCGTCCCGGCTGCAAAACGTTCAAGGTAGAGGACAACTCACTGCCCATCGACATCAAGATTGAGAACAGCGAAGCCTGCCCCAGATATGCCGGCGTAACCATCAAGGGCGTTACCGTAAAAGAGAGCCCCGACTGGCTGAAAGACAAACTGCAACTCATAGGCCTGCGCCCCATCAACAACATTGTAGACATCACAAACTACATTCTCCACGCCTACGGCCAGCCCATGCACTGCTTCGACGCAGACAAGATCAAGGGCAACCAAATAATTGTACGCACATACCCCGAAGGCACCCCCTTCGTAACCCTCGACGGCGAAGAACGCAAACTGAGCGAGAAGGACCTCATGATTTGCAACGCCGAAGAGCCCATGTGCATTGCCGGAGTATTCGGCGGACTCGAATCCGGAACCACCGAAGAGACCAAGAACGTATTCCTCGAAAGCGCATATTTCCACCCCACATGGGTGCGCAAGACAGCACGACGTCATGGCTTGCAGACCGACGCATCGTTCCGATACGAACGCGGCGCAGACCCCAATGCTGTAATCTACGCACTCAAACAAGCAGCCATACTTATTAAAGAGCTTGCTGGCGGAACAATTTCAATGGACATAAAGGATGTATATCCTTCACCCATCGAAGACTTCACAGTGGAGCTCTCATACAGCTATGTAAACAGCCTTATAGGTGCTGAAATACCCGCAGAGACAGTGAAAAGCATTGTTACCTCACTGGAGATGAAGATAACCGACGAGACCGCCGAGGGAGTAACATTGCAAATTCCTCCCTATCGTGTAGACGTACAGCGTCCCTGCGATGTAGTAGAGGATATACTCCGCATATACGGATACAACAACGTTGAAATATCAACCACACTCCATTCGTCAATCATCACCAAAGGCAGCGAAGACAACTCGCACAAATTGCAGAATATAGTTTCGGAACAGCTTGTAGGATGCGGATTCAGCGAAATCATGAACAACTCGCTGACGCCCTCAGCATATTACGAAGGTCTCGAAACCTATAAGGACGAGAACCTTGTTCGCCTGATGAACCCCCTGAGTGCCGACCTCAACGTATTGCGTCAGACAATGCTCTTCGGAGGTCTCGAAAGCATACAGCGCAACGTGAGCCGCAAATACACCGACATCAGCTTCTTCGAATTCGGCAACTGCTACCGCTTCGACGCCGACAGACGTGTCCCCGAAAAGATACTCAGCCCCTACAGCGAGAGCTATCACCTTGCAATGTGGATGACAGGAAACACCATCACACCATCGTGGATTGATGCAGGCAGAGCAATCACCATCTACGACCTCAAGAGCCACGTTGAGCACATCTTCGACCGTCTCGGCTTTGTACAGCAGGCACGCCGCATATCCACTTTCAGCAATGACGTCTTCTCTGCAGCAATACAATACGAAACACGCGGCGGAAAGAAAGTTGCCGAAGTTGCCATCATCCGCAAGAAGATACTCAAGACATTCGACATAGAGAACGAAGTATTCTACGCCGACATCAATTGGAACGAACTGATGCGTGCAATAAAGAACGCAAAGGTAGGTTATGCCGAAATAAGCAAATACCCCGCCGTAAAACGCGACCTTGCACTGTTAGTTGACAAATCAGTTACCTTTACACAGATTGAACAAATCGCACGTGAGACAGAGAAACGCCTTCTCAAGGATGTATCACTCTTCGACGTTTACGAAGGCAAGAATCTGGAGCCCGGCAAAAAGAGCTATGCCGTAAGCTTCATTCTTCAGGACGACACACAGACACTCAACGACAAACAGATAGACAAGACAATGGCACGACTGCTCGACAACTTCGTGAAACGTCTTGGCGCAGTACAACGATAAATAATAACTATAAAAATACATATTTACAATGGGAAGAGCATTTGAATATCGCAAAGCAGCCAAACTCAAAAGATGGGGTAACATGGCACGCACATTCACCAGAATCGGAAAACAGATTGCCATAGCAGTGAAAGCAGGCGGTCCCGACCCCGAAACAAACCCTCATCTGAGAGCAATCATTGCCAACGCGAAACGAGAAAATATGCCCAAGGACAACATCGAGCGTGCAATAAAGAACGCAATGGGCAAAGACCAGAAAGACTACAAGGAGGTTACATACGAAGGATACGGTCCTCACGGAATTGCAATCTTCGTTGATGCCGCAACCGACAACACCACACGTACAGTAGCCAACGTACGCTCAGTATTCAACAAATTCGGCGGCACACTCGGCACATCGGGCAGCCTTGCGTTCATGTTCACACAGAAGTGCGTATTCACCTTCAACAAACCCGCCGACCTCGACATGGACGAATTCATCCTCGAATTCATCGACCTCGGCATCGACGACGAATACGACGAAGAAGAGAACGAAATAACAATCTATGGCGACCCCAAATCATTCGGCATCTTGCAGAAAGCATTGGAGGAGAAAGGTTACGAAATCACCGGCAGCGAATTCACACGCATCCCCAATGACCAGAAAGATGTAAACGATGAGCAGCGCGCCACAATCGAAAAGATTGTTGAACGTCTCGAAGAGGATGACGACGTACAGAACGTATACACAAATATGCGTCCTGCTGAATAAGATTCATCTCTTCTAATCTTTACGCGAAATTATAGTTCATCGGTTGAGCAATTCGAATTGCTCAACCGATGACTGTTTTTAGGGCAGTAATCTTTACCCTATACAAAGAAGACAGGGTAGTGTACTACCCAATATGTTTGGAGTGTTACAGCAAAATAGTCTATCAGCCACAAATTAAACGCGAGTACAATATTGTAACCGTTGTATAAGAAGTTGCGGAGTATCACGAAAACCATTTGCGAAAATTCCAATCTCGCTAAACACAGTCTAATCAACAATTTAAGGGAGGTTCTACAAATTAGTTCGAGTCGATTTTTGAATTTATTCAGAGTAGATTGTTCTTTTTTGCGATGGCGCAACCTTTGTGTTGCAACTGAGTAAAAATGAACAAGATGTCGGAATAAAACAAAAAGCGACCGAAATAGATTAGAATAAGGATTAAGACAATTTTTTCCATAATAGTGTGTTTTTAATTGTTATGTCAGAGAGTATTCCATTAGAATAAGGATTATAAATACTCTAATTTCTTTATATATGAATACACATGAATCTATGTATGAGCAACTATGCAATGTGGAAACGTTGTTCGAAAGCTGGAAAGCAATCCGTAAAAAGCAATCCCATGGAGGAATAGACGGAGTATCCATAGCAAGTTTCGAAGAAAATATACACGAACAACTATCGTCATTGTCCGATGAACTCAAAGCAGGAGTATGGTTTCCCCAACCATATCTATCAATCGAGATTCCCAAAAAACAAAAAGAAGTACGCAAATTGGGATTGCTCTCAATAAAAGACAAGATTGTACAACACGCAATAAAATCGTTGGTTGAACCAATTTTCGAAAACAGTTTCGTAGAAAACAGTTATGCCTACAGACCAAACAAAGGACACACAAAAGCAGTAAGGCGCACACTCGAAGAATGTCAAAAGAAAAGAAACATATACGTACTCCGATTAGACATAGACAACTATTTCGACAACATAAACCAACATCTTTTGGGAGCTCGACTGCACAACCTAATCGACGACGAAGAAATTGTCAGACTGATAATGCTCTCAGTACAAATGGGAGTGGTGAACAAACGGCTAAAGTGGAGCGACACATCAGAAGGAGTACCACAAGGAGCCATACTATCACCACTGTTATCTAATTTCTATCTGACCCCCTTCGACAAATACGTACTGACGCTGTCGCGTTCCTACATAAGATATGCCGATGATTTCTGCATAATGTGCCAAAGCAGAGAAGAGGCAGAAGACATACTGTCACGAGTAGCAGACTATCTTGTGAAGCACTTCGGATTGAAACTCAACACTCCAACAATAACAAAGATTGAAAATGGATTCGAATTCTTAGGAATAACCATCACAAATAAAACCCTTACTATTTCCGAAAAGAAGAAAAAAGAACTGACAGAACGTATAGGAAATATCACTATCGAAAATAAAAGGCTCAATACGGCATCGCTACATTCTTGGAACGGTGTGAAAAACTACTACGGCAAACTGCTGTCGCAAAACATACTGCAAATGATGGACGAAAGACTATACGACCACCTCAAACAAATGATAGCAGATAACCATCACAACATATCGAATAGAGCCGTTCTCAGAAGATTGCTCAACGAAATAAATTATCTTTCAAACATATTCCAGTTGCACCGTAACAGAATAATGCAAGACTACATCGAAGTGTATGATCATCACAAAGGAGCAGCAAAAGAACAGACAGCAGCAGAACAAAACAGACGTGTAATCGAAAAAAGAAAAGCCGAATACCGCAAACGCGAAAGCGAAGGAAGCGAATTGCTCATAAACACATTCGGATGCTACATAGGTCTTTCGGGCAAAGGCATAACAGTTAAGCAGAATGGGAAAACAGTTGCAACACGAACATTAGGCTCACTGAAACACATCACCATATCCGGAAAAGGAATTTCTCTATCATCCAATCTTGTAGACTACTGCCTTGCCAACAAAATAACTATAGACTTCTTCAATTCAGCAGGAAAACACAACGGCTCCATACTATCTACAAAATACATGGAAAGTACACTATGGAACCAACAAGCCCAATGCGGTACAGAGAGACGGATGATGCTTGCAACAGCCATCATTGCTGCAAAGTTAAAGAATCAGTATTATCTGATAAAATACTTCCACAAATACCATAAGCAGAACTATGATGAACTTGCCGACAAATACAACGACCTAAAAAAATTCTACACTGAATTCAAAAGCCATTTCAAATCCCCAGATTTTACTTCCTGCGAATATATCACACAGCTTGTAGCCCATGAATCACAAGGAGCACAGAAATATTGGGCATATATACAAGAGCTGCTCAAAGACGACGAAGTCGGTTTTGTAAAGAGAGAACGAAAAGGTGCAACCGATCTTGTAAACAACATGCTCAATTATGGTTATGCAATCCTATATACCCGCGTGTGGCAAGCGTTGCTGGGTGCCAAGCTCAACCCGTTCGACAGCATCATACATGTCAGGCAATTCGGAAAACCGACATTTGTCTACGACGTAGTCGAAATGTTTCGCTCACAAGTGGTGGATAGAGTAGTGATAAGTCTCGTGCAACGTGGAACATACCTGAAAACAGAAAACGGACTGATGGACAAAGAGACACGGCAGACACTGTCGAAAAACATATTGGAGAGACTTAACAGATACGAAAAATACCGGGGCGAGGAGATAACGCTCGACGAAATAATCAGACGTCAGGCAAGGGAGATAGCTGAATGGATAGAATCGGCGAAAAAATACAAACCTTATATTGCAAAATGGTGATGAGAGCAAAAAAGAAATTTGTTGTAATAGCATATGATATAACATGCGACAGAAGACGCAATCGAGTAGTGAAACTATTGGAGAAATCGGGCACGCGAATCAACTACAGCGTCTTCGAATGTATACTTAGCGAGAAAAGATTCCTAAGCTTACAAGAGAGCATAAGGAGAACCATCAACGACAAAGAAGACACGGTAGTGTACTACCCAATATGTTTGGAGTGTTACAGCAAAATAGTCTATCAGCCACAAATTAAACGCGAGTACAATATTGTAACCGTTGTATAAGAAGTTGCGGACTATCACGAAAATCATTTGCGAAAATTCCAATTTCGCTAAACACAGCCTAATCAACAACTTAAGCAAAAAGCACTTATACGAATAATGAAATATTTTTCGCAAATGCCGGTTTTTATGAATTTAATCACTATATTTGCGAAAAATAGGCAATCAATGCCATCTGCTCTCTGACACAATGTATTCAAATATAAGAAATTACAAAACACCGAAAATTGCATTTTTCGCAAATCCCCGAAAATAGAAAAAGGCATAATTCATTTGCGAAAATTTAACTTATTGAACAATAAGACAATAGACGTGAATTTAACATATTTTATTTGCTTTTGGATATATAAATTAGAGACATTTGCGAAAAAAACATAACTAATGGATTAACTCTCTGACTTTCAGAGAGATTATGAAAACTCAGGAAATATGGCTAAAATTGTAACTCACTCTCTGACAGAGTGTCAGAGAGTATTCCATTAGAATAAGGATTAAGACAAGTTGACACTACTGCTATTGCTATTGATTTGAGTCAGAGAGTATTCCATTAGAATAAGGATTAAGACCGAGTTCATTTTCTTGATAATTCTTTTTATTGGCCAGTCAGAGAGTATTCCATTAGAATAAGGATTAAGACATCGAATTTAAATTTTAACTGTTTCATAATTTTATGTCAGAGAGTATTCCATTAGAATAAGGATTAAGACCATTTGATGTTGTCTGAACCTTTAACTATGTTCCAGTCAGAGAGTATTCCATTAGAATAAGGATTAAGACTTAAAATCAATCATACTTTTTTTTTGGTTTATAAATTGTCAGAGAGTATTCCATTAGAATAAGGATTAAGACTTTCAGCAGTGATGTAAAACTCGCCCTCAAACACGTCAGAGAGTATTCCATTAGAATAAGGATTAAGACATCTGTTCATTGTTGCACCGTCAATCACACTTCGGTCAGAGAGTATTCCATTAGAATAAGGATTAAGACACATAACGATAAATGTGTTTATTGTTTGTTATTTGTCAGAGAGTATTCCATTAGAATAAGGATTAAGACATAGAATACACCTACCTGTAACTCGGCAATATCAGTCAGAGAGTATTCCATTAGAATAAGGATTAAGACACTCCAACCCGCATTTTTGCCATAGCCCACGAAATGTCAGAGAGTATTCCTAAGATACATTATAGAATAGTTGTAAAATACCTTTTAAGTTGTGTCATAGAGTAATCCAAAATCTTAAGTATGAATACAAAAAAGTCGGTTCGCAGTTATTAACGCATAACTACGAACCGACTTTTTAAATCAACAAGGGTAGGGGAGACGCATCCCCCAAAAAGCAATATACTATTTTGCCAACATAGAATCTATCATCTGAACAAGACCATTAAACTCAGTCTCGTTAAAGAGACGGGTCAATTTGACAATGCGGCCCTCGCCATCGATAAGAATGTTGCGGGTGATGCCCGATTTACGTTCCGCATACATCGCAAAAACATCAGCCTTGCTGTCGAGCGCCAAAGGATAAGTAACTCCGGTAGTCTCCGCAAATTTCTTTACCTCCTCAAGAGGCTCCTCGCGGTCGATTCCCACAAGCACAAAATTGGGATTGCTCTTGTGTTTCTGCCAAATGTCCTTCTCGATGAAAGGCATCTCCTTGCGGCATACACCGCACCAGCTTGCAGTAAACTGCAACATAACAACCTTGCCACGATTCTTGGACAAGGTAAATTCCGTGCCATCTGTCAACTTCAAAGTAAAGTCAGGAGCAATGTCGCCAACCTTCACAATGTAATTGTTCTCATAAACAGGCTTAGTCTCAGTTTGCTCTGTTTTTTGCTCAGTCTGAACCTCAGCAGGCTGCTGTTGCGACTCGCTCTGTTTGTTACCACCGCACGATGCAACAATAAACAGCAACAAAGCTGCAAATAAAAATTTTGTCTGTTTCATTTCTCTTAAAATTAACATGTTATTACTCTTATTATATTGTTTTATTTGTACTTCATTTTCCGTAAATTAGTCTAAACATTCAATGGCAGTTTGTTATTATGTAGATTTAAACAAAGGTTACGTTCTTTTTGTGTCGACAAAAAGAACCAAAAAGCTCTGCGCATGAGCGCTTTCTTAACGGCAGCCGAAGCTGATGACTTTTGGGGCTGCGGAACTCGCTCGCTGCGCTCACTCAAACAGTCCTCGCCTTATTCCAAAAGTCATTGACGCCGTCTGCCTAAAAGCTTAATGCGCATCAATACACCACTCAATGAAGCAACGGGAACTTTTACATACCCAATTATCACATTATAACCGTTTACCGGCTGCGATAATTATATCGGAAACCATATAAAGACTGCAACATCCCAGAGGGCATGGGATATTATGATTGCACCAAGTCTCTCCGGGAAGAAACGATAAATAATCCCCCAACTCAATCCTGCAACAAGCGCAGCCATAGTCAGCATGAAATTGCATGAACCTGCATGAACAAGAGAATAGATGAGCGTTGTTACAACCAGACCGGCATTTCTGTTCCAATGCTCAGAAAAACTTCTTTGCACATAACCGCGCCAAAAAATCTCCTCGGCAGGACCTATTAAAAACAACATGAGCAGAGTCAACAACCAGAGCGATTCGCCATCCTTCATGCTATAAATGACATCTACCTGCGGACGAGCAAAATTAAAAATGAGTTGCGACAATTTATCGCCTACCCAAAATACCGACCACAGAGCTACAGCAACAGCTGCTCCTAACACCACGTCGGAGAGACGAATGTGAATACTCTTCCACAATCCTTTACAAAAGATTGTAGCCAGAAGGGACAACACACAAGCCGATGCGGTCATCATCCACCAGAAATTCACATAGGGTGCAGTCAGAGGACTGAACATCACAGTCCACAAGACGGCTGCCACAAGTATTGTAAATATTACCTTTTTCATAAAAAAGAAAATGAGAAGTGTCTATGCTATGAATAATTTGTCTATAAACAGCGACAATGTGAGCAAGATGCCAAAAACAAGTTGAAGCTGTGCTGTGGACTCGTCTATTCCCCGCAGATGTTCATCACGCTCGCGGCAGAAACGCAACACCTTGACAATATTGTCCATCGCCAATTTCAGAGACGGCGCCACCAATAGAGCAACAAGGGGAAACGCCCCCGACACAATGCCTGCAAAAACCCATATAAATGGCAACGCCATTTCCACACAGTAAAGATATGCAGCTCTCTTTTTGCCCAGAATCATTGCGAAGGTTTTTATGCCGGCATCTTTATCATGTTCAATATCACGCATATTGTTGGAGTGAAGTATGCCCACCGTAATGAGTCCGATAGGCAACGCCAACCACAACGACTCTGTGTCGAACGCACCTGTTGCAACATAAGACGTACCTAAAATGGGTAGCAATGAATATGTCAGGAAAATATCTATGTCGCCAAGAGCATTGTATTTAAACGTAGGGTAGAGCAATGTCAGAACAACCCCCGCAATACCCAAAAACAGTGTCGGAAGCCCTGTGCAGACTACTAATGCTATGCCCGAAAGTGAGGCTGCAACAAGCAATGCCATCGCAAAGGATTTTATCTCAATGGGAGCAAATTCACCGCTTGTAAGTGAGGTTGCACCTATAACATCTTCTTTATCAACACCTTTTTTAAAATCGAAATAATCACTCCAAAGATTTCCCGATGCGTGAAACAGTACAACGTTCAACAGCGTCCAAATGCCGATGTACCAATCGACATCGCGACCCAACCAATAAAGGTAGGCAACAGTCGTCAGCACCGGCATTGCCGAAGCCGGAAACGACCACGGACGAGTTGCCAAAATCCAAGACTTTATGCTACGGTTATTTTTCATTTGCATTTGGTTATGTAATAAATCTGCCTGTTACCGAATAATCGAAATAAGAGCAGAAGAGCCAATTCTTCAGTCCAAAATTAATCTATTGCTTGATAATCCGAAACTCTATTAAACATAAATCGAATCATCGGACTTTAGGGTAGAACTTCAGTCAAGAATTAGTTCTATTACTCGATTATCAGAAATCCTATTAAACATAAATCGAATCGTCGGACTTTAGGGTAGAACTTCAGTCAAGAATTAGTTCTTTTACTCGATTATCAGAAATCCTATTAAACATAATATATATTATCATGCATTGCGGTAATAATTCTATTGAAGCATATTTACCACAATAATTTATAGGATATTATAAAACCGTCTTAATTTCGCGTCCAAAAGGCAGGAAAGCAAATTTAGCCATCTTGAAATGTTGCATTCCGAAAGGAATTCCTATTACAGTCACACACAAGAGCAAACCAAACAACAGGTGTCCCAAACATGTAGCCAATCCACCGAAAATCCACCAAATAATATTCATCAGCAGGCTTATACATCCGATGCTGTCCGAGCTATCACTGACAGTTGACCCGAAAGGCCAAAGACACAAAATGCCCAACCTTAATGTCTGTATGCCTAACGGAATACCGATGATTGTTACCATCAGTGCCAAAGAGCCGAGGAAATAACCGACTGCACATTCAAGCCCTCCAAAGATGAGCCAAACCAAATTACCTAAAAATTTCATACTTATTTAATTGTTATATAGATATTTTCGCTTTTTCCGCAAAGATAATAACAAACGAGCGAGAAATATCAAGTTTGCTTGAATATTTTTTGCAGCGAGTGCAGTATATCTTAGAGGTTTACCTCAAAGATATAAACAAACGAGCGAAAGTTGTGCAAGCGAATGGGTGAAAATTCATTTTCACACGCAATGAGCGCAGCTAAACTTCGCTGAAAGCATAAATATCAAGCTTGCTTGAATATTTTTTGCAGCAAGTGCAGTTATATACTACCCTATTTCTCCAAAACCACGTCAATTATCGCATTGATATTCAATAAAATAACAAAACACTTTAAGCTTTCTTGATATAACATATTGTAAATAAACCAATTAACTATTCCGCAAACAATATCCACGTGAAAATTGTTTCTCTATAATCAGAGAATGCTTATTGTATCTGCACATCGGTTTATTTATATGGAGTTTCACCTTATTAAAAATTGTAAAAAAGATGCAAACATATTTTGTTCTACACACACTTAATAGTAACTTTGATAGCATAAACTTGAAAAACCGTCCCACTATATATGGAACAACAACAGACCTCTGTAAAAGAAAGAGAAGATATAAAGCTGAAAGAACCACGCAGATATAAAGTAGTAATACACAATGACGATTTTACAACAATGGAGTTTGTCGTGAAAGTACTTACCACCGTATTCTACAAATCGGCTCCCGAAGCAGAGACACTGATGATGACCGTTCACAAATCAGGCTCGGCAGTCGTTGGCATCTACTCCTACGACATTGCAAAATCAAAGATAAACAAAGCGACAACAATGGCACGCAACGAAGGCTACCCATTGCGTCTGACAATACTCCCCGAAGAATAATACCACAAATGACATATACCGAATCATTCAACGAAGCCCTTGCAGCTGCACTCGACACAGCCAAGCTCTATCGCCACGAATATGTTACACCCGAACACATACTCTCCGCACTGCTGCGGCAAGAGCCATTCTGCATAGCGCTGGAAGAGTGCATGTGCAACTGTCGGGAACTGCAACGCCACCTCAACGACTATCTGAAAAAAATAGAGCGTGTGCCCGGCGAAATAGAATACAGCCAAGAATTATCGTTTCAGATGAACGAAATGATAAACAATGCCTACCTGATAATACAGAATTCAGGTGCCGACCAGATGACAATCCCGCACATAGTGCAGGCTATGTTGGCACTGCGCGAATCATGGGCAGCCGAAATCCTGAAAAAGACACTTGACGGCAACATTGCGGAATTCATAAGCGAACTTGTAACACAGTACGAATGTTTCGAAGAGATAAACGAAATAAGCGACGAAACCCAGAGCGAGGCATGGCGAAATTTTGTTACTTGTCTGAACGACAAGATAGAAGAACATAATCCCTTGATTGGTCGAGAGGAAGAGCTTGAACGCACAATACAAATCCTTTGCCGACGCGACAAGAACAACCCACTGCACATTGGCGAGCCGGGCGTAGGAAAGACAGCACTCGCCTACGGCATTGCTTCACTCATAGAAAGCGGCAATGTACCTCCGAGATTGCAAGGCTACAGAGTCTATGAGCTCGACCTCGGCACAATGCTCGCCGGAACACAATTCCGGGGCGACTTCGAGAAACGTATAAAATCAGTGATGGAGGGGCTATGCAATGAGGGAAAAGCTATTGTCTACATAGACGAAATACACAACCTTGTCGGTGCCGGACGCAGCGGCGAAGGCTCTATGGATGCCTCAAACATGCTGAAGCCCTACCTCGAAAGAGACAACATACGCTTCATGGGGTCGACCACTTATGAAGAATACAACAAATATTTCTCGCGAAGCAAGGGCATTGTACGCCGATTTAGCCAGATTGAGGTTATCGAGCCGACCATTGAAGAGACGATAAAGATAATCGAAGGACTTATAAAAAGATACGAGGAACATCACAACGTAAAATATGCCAAAGGCGTCATTGAATATGCCGTAAAAGCAAGTGCAAAATTCATCAACGACCGACACTTGCCCGACAAGGCCATTGACCTGATAGACGAAGCCGGCGCATACCGCGAACTACACCCGTTGACAAACAAACGAGGCTCAAACAGAGTAGACAAAAAACTTGTGATGGAGGTGCTCGCACGAATTTGCAAGGTAGACTCCATTGCAATGAAAGAGGAAGACACAGCTGCGCTCGAAACACTCTACCCTCGCATCAGTTCACAGATATACGGACAAGACGATGCAGTAAGGGAAATTGTATCGGCTGTGCAGATGTCTAAAGCCGGGCTTCTCGACGACAACAAGCCACTTGCAAGTCTGCTGTTCGTAGGACCTACCGGTGTTGGAAAGACAGAAGTAGCTAAGGTTCTCGCGGCCGAACTTGGCATATCGCTCATAAGATTCGACATGAGCGAATATACCGAAAAGCACACCGTTGCAAAGCTCATAGGCTCGCCGGCAGGATACATTGGTTACGAAGATGGCGGACTGCTTACAGATGCAATACGCAAAACCCCGAACTGCGTGCTTCTGCTCGATGAGATAGAAAAGGCTCATCCCGACATTTTCAACATACTGCTGCAAGTGATGGACTATGCTGTGCTGACCGACAGCAAAGGACGAAAATCGGATTTCCGCCACGTGATACTCATAATGACCTCAAATGCGGGAGCACAGCATGCCCACAAAGCTTCGATTGGCTTCGACAGCAGAGTAAGCGCCGGAGAGGCTATGCTCAAACAGGTAAAAAAGAGTTTCAAGCCCGAATTCATCAACCGTCTTTCGGGAACAATCATCTTCAACGACATGGACAAGAAGATGGCAACACTAATTCTCGAAAAGAAATTGCGCGAACTTCAGGGGAAGCTCACAGCAAAGGGAGTAACCATGCACCTGACAGATGCAGCAAAAGAACTGCTGTTGCAAAAAGGATTCACCGTAGAATATGGAGCAAGAGAGATGGACCGCGTAATTTCGTCAATGCTCAAGCCCATGCTGACGAAAGAGATTCTCTTCGGCAGACTGAAAAACGGCGGTGAAATAAGAATAGACACAAACGAATCTGCACTCACAATAGAATAATGGTATTTCTGCTGAACGAAAAGATTGAATTTCCCGACCCTCGCTTGGGCGACGACAGCGGACTGCTGGCAGTAGGTGGAGACCTCTCGACTGAGCGGCTGCTCCTTGCCTACTGCAACGGCATATTCCCATGGTATTCGTTTCGCGAAGGGATAATACAGTGGTTCTGCCCGCTGCAACGCTTCGTCATTTTCCCCGAAGAGATACATATATCCCACTCCATGCGCAACCTTTTCAATAAGGGGAAATATGCTGTGAGCATAAACGCCGCTTTCGACGATGTGATTGAGAATTGCAGCAAGCTGAGAATAAAGGAAGAGGGAGCATGGCTGGGCGAGGATATGATGAAGGCATATAAAGAACTTCACAGACAAAAATTTGCAACAAGCGTCGAAGTATGGGAGGAGGAAAAGCTCGTCGGCGGACTCTATGGTGTAACACTGAACGGTTGTTTTTTTGGCGAGAGCATGTTCTCTTTGGTTCCCAGCGCATCTAAGATAGCACTTATATTCGGACATCATGTTGCAGAATGGTGGCAAAATGATTGATTGCCAATTGAAGACTGCTCACCTTAAATCAATGGGCGGCAGGTATATCAGCTATGATGAGTATATGAAGATTCTTAGGAAGTAGTTCTTCCATTATATAAATGAGAATCCACAGAAACGGTGCTGTTTCTGTGGATTCTCATTTATATAGTAAATTGATTATTTGCTGTTGGCTACACCTATTGCGAGAGCCTTTTTGTTCATCTCTACAACCTCTTCGCCTTTTGAAGCAAAGACTGTTGCAACCGCTTTTTCAAGCAAAGCAACATCAAGACCGAGAGCCTTTGATGCAGCACCGAGAAGAATCATGTTGCCGCTCTTCTTCATGTTGTTCTCTGCCGCAAGACCTTCCACATCGATAAGCACCACGTTGGGATACTTCTCTACCTCCGCCTTAAGCGTCTCGGCTTCGGGGTAATTAGGAACATTGGCAAAAATATTGGAAGAGGTGATTATCCAACCCTCTTTAGACAAATAGGGAGTATATCTGAGTGCCTCCATAGGCTCCAACGAAATAATGACATCTGCTGTACCCTCGGCAATCAAGTCGCAATAGATGGGCTCCGAAGAGATTCTCAAGCTCGACTCTACGCTGCCACCACGCTGGCTCATGCCATGCACCTCAGCCTGCTTAATATACAAACCCTCATTCATGGCAGCCTCACCAATGATGGTAGCAATAGAGAGGATACCCTGACCGCCTACTCCGGCAAGAATTATATCTGTTTTCATGCTTTATTAGCTCTTTTTTGTTTCAACTTACGGTTCATCACCTGAATACACTCACGACGGGGAATAATAACCGATACCCCTTTATACTCAATCTCTTCGCGGATGATGCTGCACAACTCATCGTGATTCTTGGGGATGGGAAGCATCACTCTCAAATGTTCGGGCTCTACGCCGAGACCAAGACAGATGGATTCAATCTTGCCTGTTCCTGCCGAATCCTGACCGCCTGTCATACCTGTTGTGAGGTTGTCAGAGATTACAACTGTGATTGAAGCTTTGCTGTTGATAGCGTCGAGCAGACCTGTCATTCCGGAATGGGTGAATGTAGAGTCGCCGATAACAGCAATTGAAGGGAAAAGTCCCGAATCGGCTGCACCTTTTGCCATAGTGATTGAAGCACCCATGTCCACGCACGAAGATATTGTGCGGAAGGGAGGCAATGCACCCAATGTGTAGCAACCTATGTCGCTGAACACCTTTGCATTGGGATACTCTTTGATAACTTCGTTGAGAGCTGTGTAAACATCTCTGTGGCTACAGCCCTGACACAATGCGGGAGGACGGGGAAGAACAACCTCGCTCTTTGTGTAAACAACTTCGCAGGGAAGTCCGAAAGCAGCTTTTACGCTGTCGGGAGTAAGCTCGCCGGTTCTGTTCACATCGCCTGTGAGACGGCCTTTGACCTTTGAAGCACCGAGAATACCGCCAATCATCTCCTCTACAATGGGCTGACCCTCTTCGAGTACAATAATTTCGTCGCAAGCATCGGCGAGTTCGTTAACCAACTTCTTGGGAATGGGATATTGCGTGATTTTCAACACGGGGAAAGGAACACCTTCGGGGAATATCTCCATGAGATAGTTATATGCAATGCCACATGTAACTACACCTTTCTCATAACGTTTGCCTGTCTCAAGGAAAGAGAGTGAATTGTATTTCGACTCGCAAGCAAGAGCTTCGAGTGTCTCCTGCTGGGCAATAATCTCTCTGTTGCGACGTGTGGCATTTGCAGGCAGAAGCACCCAGTCGCCGGGCTTCTTGGGGAACGTAAGTTCGTTCTCGGCACGGGGAGTGTCCTCAATCTCAACAGCTGCACGGGAGTGAGCCATACGTGTGGTAACTCTCAACATCACAGGCAATCCCTGCTGCTCGGAGAGTTCAAACGCATAGTTCATCATGTCGTATGCCTCCTGCTGATTGGAAGGTTCCAAAGAAGGCACCATTGCAAATTTTGCATAGAAGCGAGAATCCTGCTCGTTCTGCGAAGAGTGCATAGAGGGATCATCGGCGACAAGCACCACAAGACCACCGTTGACACCTGTCATCGCTGAGTTCACAAACGGGTCGGCACAAACGTTGAGTCCGACATGTTTCATACATACCAATGCACGTTTGCCTACATAAGATGCACCGAGAGCAGCCTCCATTGCGGTCTTTTCGTTTGTACACCAACGTGAATGTATACCCCTTTCTTTTGTAATGGATGAAGACTGAATAAACTCAGTAATCTCTGTCGAAGGAGTACCGGGATAAGCATATACTCCGCTTATGCCGGCATTGAGCGCGCCAAGAGCTATTGCTTGGTCTCCTAATAGTAACTTTTTCAATGTTTTATATTGTTTAAATTAAAAATATCCAATCTGTCAAAACAGCGAACGATTCCTCAAATTGGTCATCAGTTCCCAATCGAGTTCGACAGTTGCTGTCCCCTGACTGCCCGAACGACAACCCGCAACCTTTTCGCCATAAGGATTTATAATTACACTGTGTCCGCTATACGTACCGAAATCATCGACACCCACTCTGTTGGATGCAGCCACATAACAGAGGTTTTCTATTGCACGTGCCCTCACAAGCGTGTCCCATGCAAGCATGCGGCTTGTAGGGAAAGCACCGGATATCAGCATTATATCATAATCGTTTCTGTTGTAAAGAAATACGGGAAAACGTATGTCGTAACATATCACAGGTCTAATGCGTGCTCCTCTGAATTCCCACACCACAGCTCCGGTGCCGGGTGTAAAGACCTTGCTTTCGCCGCTGTAAACGAAAAGATTGCTCTTGTCGTAGTGCTTAAGCGAACCATCGGGGCAGGCAAAATACATTCTGTTGTAATACCGTCCATCCTCATCAACCGTCATCACTGTACCGGCAAATGCAGCATCATATTTTTTTGCCCATTCGAGCATTCTTTGTGCAGTAAGTCCATTAACCTTCTCTGCCATACCTGCGGGGTTCAGGCTGAACCCTGTAGAACACAGTTCCGGGAAAAGATAGATGTCGGACTTGGGGGCACCTGCCACAAGTTTCTCCATGTGGCGCAAATTCGCCCTTACATTATTCTGGATTATATTTTGCTGAACAACTGTTATTTTCATTATTCTTATCCTGCTTTAAGAACGCTAAAATAGTGCAAACGAGTGTAATGCAAGTTCTTACTTGCATGTTACTCAACAAATGTAGCCTATTTTAGCAATTATATTGCAAAGATAGTGCAAACGAACACAAATTGCAAAAAATATTGCTTGTGTCCGTTGCACTCCGAAGAATAAGAAACTGCTTGATTTATTTTCCAATAAAGTTCAAACAGTTTATAAAACAGCTTCTAAGAATTCTCAGAGACAAGACCTCTATACAGCCATCAGTTGTAAATAAGCATATATGTATTGAGGTATGTAGCAAAAAAGAGCCACAAAAGATAGGGGAAGAAAAAGAGCGCAGCCCACCTTTCCATCCACAAAAGACCTATGAAATAGGCTACTGCCAACACCAGAAGTATAAACATCACAGCCAATCCCAATAGAATGCTCTGCATCGTGAAGAAGCAGAAACTCCACACAACATTGAACAGCAGCTGAATGGCAAAAAGCGGCAATAGCACCCTCTTGGAGACACCGTGTGAATTATAAAGCAGAGCCGCTGAGATTCCTATCAACACATAAAGCAAACTCCACACTGCCGAAAACACCCAACCGGGAGGCGTCAGAGAAGATTTGTTCAACAACGGATACCAACTGTGCAACGACTCCATTTGCAGACGCTGCGAAACAAAGCCCACGATAAGACAGAGGGCTACGGAAACGACAATGGAAATATACCTTTTCATACTTATAGCGTATTATAAATGATACAATCTGACAGCCGTAAAACAAATGCAGACAGGAATATGTTCCGGAAACAGCAAGGGAATAACAACATTTGGGATATATATTACTGACGATAATTAGAAAAAGTTTCTATCTTTGCGGCAAGCAATAAAAAGCAGAATAATTATGAATATCACAGCAATATACTTCAGCGCAACTTACACTACAAAAAGGATAGCAACCATATTTGCAGACGGAACAGCCCGCCTGCTGGGATGCGCAGCCACAAAAACAGATGTAACAAACCTCATCGACAACAAGCCTATACTCCTTGACGATGATGAAATTGTGATAGCAGCCATGCCTGTTTACGCCGGCCGCATACCGGCAAAAGGCGCCGAAGCCCTAAAGAGCATAAAAGGAAACGGCAACAAAGCAATACTGATAGCTGTCTACGGCAACCGCGAATACGACGATGCGCTTGTTGAGATGCAGGACATTGCTGAAGCAAACAACCTGAAAGTGATTGCGGCAGGAGCCTTCATTGCCCAACACTCGATATTTCCCCAAACTGCCGCCGGTCGTCCCGACGAATCGGACATGAAAGCAATAGACGATTTTGCTCAAAAATGCGCACAGACAATACTATCCGGCAAAGCGTGTTCTGCGATAAACATAAAAGGCAACAGACCATACAAGACTCCGGGAAACATCCCGCTGAAGATAAAGACCGGCAGAAAGTGTACAAAGTGCGGCACATGCTCAAAACTCTGCCCCACAGGAGCAATATGCCCCGATAATCAAAGAATCACTGACCACGACAAATGTATACGCTGCGGGCGCTGCATAAACATTTGTCCTCGCAAAGCACGTTCATTCGGCGGATTGTTGTACACCATTGCATCATACAAGTTCAACAAGAAAAACAGAATCCGTCGTGAACCGGAATTTTTCTTTGCCGAGTAAGAAGTTGATTATCCAAGCTGCAAAATATATGCCAGCGAAACGATACTTATAACTGCCCACAGCAAAATACCTTGCAGAAGAGGCTTGAATCCTACCCCTTTAAGGACGTCGACAGATAGCGATGCACCTATAAAGAACATAGCAAGTGTCAACACCTTGCGAGCAATAAGATTGATTGTGTCGCCAATGATGACACCCGTCTCGAATCTGCTCAATAAATAGGTGTTTAGCACCATTGCTGCAACAAACAATACAATAAACATAGGCACTGTTACTTTTTTGCCCTTGCTCTTGAACAGGAAAGAGGTAAACAACGCCACCGGAATAATCCACAATGCCCTTGTAAGCTTTATGGTGGTTGCCACCTGCAATGCCTCCTCTCCATAGGCTGCACCGGCACCTACGACAGAACTTGTATCGTGAATGGCTATGGCCGCCCACATGCCGAACTGCTGCTGGCTTAGACCTATAATTTCGCCAATCACCGGAAACAGGAAAAGAGCCACTGCATTGAGAATAAATACGCATCCTAAAGCCACAGACATTTCGTTGCTCTTAGCCTTTATCACAGGTCCTACTGCTGCAATGGCACTACCGCCACAGATAGCGGTTCCCGAACTTATAAGATAAGAAATATTTCTCTCCACACCCAATATCCTGCGACCGATAAACCATCCGACAGCCAAAGTGCCGAATACAGAAACGATTGTGAACAACATGCCGCTTCCGCCCGAAGCAAGTGACTCATAAAGATTCATGCCGAACCCTAAGCCCACGACCGAATACTGCAACAACATCTTGGACATCTTGCTGTTGAACGCTGCATAAGGTCTGCCAAACAAAAGCGAATAGACCAATCCTGTAAAAAGCACCGTGGGCGGAGTAACATACTCTGAAATACCTTTGAGTGAAGGAATAAGGCTTATTGACAATAAAGCAACCAGCACCGCAAAGATGGTCATATATATTACTCGGTCATAATTTTTTAGCATAGTGTTTATAACTTCAATTCAATAATACAGTTCGCGAAAAATCAGTACAGCAATAGTAACAAATAATACTACATGAACCACAGTCTTTAGCTTCTCCCAAAAATCTCTCGAATTATCTATAATGTTGAAATTCGCATCGGAGTCCGCTTTACCTGAAGTTTTCATAAATACATTATAAGCGACATTCGTTTTATCTTCCAACGTTAGTCGAGAATAATTCCACGGCAGGTTAAAGCTCCTGGTATCTAACCATGGAACTTTTAAATACACTGTGAAACAAGGAGCGTCTCCATCTGTTTTGTCCCCTTGAGTTGTACTGCAAAACTCGACATTATCCCAACTTATAAATCTATAATCTCCATATATGCCTTTGTTGGTGAAAATAATGAAATTCGGTGGCGTGCCTACTGAATATATCACATATTCATCTTTCGACAACGAAGATGTGTTTCCCAATTCTTCTTTCATGATAAAATAATGTAAAGATACAGTTTCTATAAACCGGATTCACAAAGTTAAGCGAAAAATCGTTATTTCTGAAATATTATTTACTAACTTCGCACAACAAAAGCAAATAGAGATTATGGCAAACAACTTCTTCCGCTTTAAACAGTTCACCATCAATCAGGAAAACTGCGCAATGAAAGTAGGCACTGACGGCTGTCTGCTCGGTGCATGGGCAGAGATCGGCAATTGCAAAAGAATCCTCGACGCCGGATGCGGTACGGGACTTATTGCCATAATGGCGGCACAGAGAAACCTCGAAGCATCAATCACTGCCATAGAGATTGATGCAGTAGCTGCGGAGCAAGCAGTGAAAAATGCCGAAAGCTCGCCGTGGAGCAACCGCATAGAGATTATAAACAAGGACTATTTAAACTACACCCCCGACAAAGCATTCGATACAATAATAAGCAACCCTCCATATTTTGTGAACAGCATGAAGTGCTCGGACGAACAACGCAACAAGGCCCGTCACGACGACACACTCACAAGCTATGCTCTTCTCTCGCACTCACATAAATTGTTGCGCGACGAGGGGAAACTATCAATCATCATTCCCGCAGACCTTCGCGACATTTGGTACAAGGATGCACAAGAGACCGGATTCAAGACAAGTAGAGAAACATTCGTGCACACACGCCCCGACGCACCGGCAAAAAGGGTGCTTATGGAATTTATAAAAAGCAGAACTGAAATAGCAACGTGTACCCGCCACTTCACTCTCGAAGATTCACCCGGACACTACACAGAAGAAGCAACCGGACTTTTGAAAGATTTCTATCTGAAACTTTAGAAGCTGTTTCTTTGAAGCAGTTATTTTTTCAATCCTCTTTTAAGAGTTTTTTTTGAAGACTGTCTTGAATTCTTTTTTGTGCTTACGGCAGGTTTCTTCTTGTATAGCCTGTTGGATTTTTCATCGGCTTTTTTATCATCGTTCTGCCACGGCAACGATATGAATCCGTCAGCTATTCCCATAGGGAATGAGCCGCTGAAGAGTCCAAAGAATTGCTTATACACCGGAACCGGCTCATAAAGCCCGTCCCAATCGCTTACAGCAAGCACTTTCATTCCATTAGGGACAGCTTCCACAAACAGTTCTTCGCCCATTTCAATGGGTTCTCCATCGAAATGCACAATGCCGGGAGAGTTACGCTTAATCTTAAGCCATTTGGTGTTCAATGTCTTGATGTGGCTGTTCTGATCAATTGTATTGCTCAGCACCTGACCTATAAGTATCGGAATATCTACAACCGAAAAGGGTTCAAGAATGGTTACGCTCAACAGTCCGTCCTTCATTGATGCCTGCGGAGCAATATAGACATTATTGCCATATTGAGCTGCATTGCCGCATGCGATAAGAAAAGCCTTGTTCTTAACCGCACCTTGTTCTGCCTCTATTTCGTAAACTTCGGGCTTGTACATCACAAGGTCGTGCAGAGCCTTGTTTATATATCCTATAAAACCGCGACGTTTACCCTCGGCAAAACTGCGGCTGACAATGGCATCGAAGCCCATGCCACAAGTGCAAAAGAAAGGAGTGCCGTTTATTTTTCCATAGTCAACGGGAACACTCACCGAACGGTTTATAAATTCTATTGCACTTTTTATATCCATTGGAATACCCAGATGTCTGGCAAAGCCGTTGCCCGAACCGCATGGAATGATGCCGAGCGCTGTATCTGTACCCACCAATGCGCGTGCAACCTCATTAACAGTCCCGTCTCCACCGACTGCTATCACTGCATCCACGCCCTGCTGCACCGCATTCTTAGTTAACTCACAGGCATGTGCAATATATTGAGTCTCAGCAATAGCATAATCAAAAATCTCCTTATTGATATATGTGTCAATAAGTTTAGGTATATAACGCTTGCTGTGTATACCCGATTTTGGATTTATAAGAAACAGTAAACTTCTTTTTTTCATGCTATGCTTACACTTGCAAATTCAGTTGCAAAGATAATGCAAAGATTGGAATTTGTAAAAAGTATTCCATTTTTTACTCTTCTAAAGATAATCGTCTTTCAGCACCCCGAAAGGAATCCCTGTTATATTTTCTATCGGATAGCCACGCTCTACAAGTCCGTTTATGACAGAATCCTGCGATGAACTCGACTGATAAGGCAACAGTTCGAACAGCGGCAACACCGAAGCGATATGTTCCATAATTTCGGACTGTATGCTTTCGTAGTGACTCCATGCCGTATCGCCGCTGAAACAGTATATCTGCAAAGGTACGCCATACTCTGTGGGAACAAGCGTACGTACCATAACAAGCATCTTTTTGTTAAGCATCGGGTGCTGCTTCAGATAGTAGGTGGCATATGCGCGGAAAAGTCCCAGATTGGTATCTATGGAACCATACATCCTCTCCTCGCGGCTTATCCCCTCTCCATCGTTCTGCATGGCTGTGATAAAGCGCGACATTTCCAAAGAAAGCCCTTTAATCTTTTCGAGGAATTCGGGAGTGCATCGGCGTATGTTGTCGATTTTTATCGTATATCCCCGCATGATGCGCCGTCCGCCACTCTCGCTCATCGAACGCCAATTGACAAAACTCTCGCTTATAAGAGTGTAAGGAGGGATTGTAACTATCGTATTGTCGAAATTCATCACCTTGACTATCGTCAGAGACATGTCAATCACAACGCCGTTTATTGCCGTACCGGGAATCTCTATCCAATCGCCCAGACGCATCATATCATTTTCGAGCAACAGAATTCCTCCCACGAAGCCGGTGATTGTATCCTTGAATACAAGCATCAGCACTGCCGCAAAAGCTCCAAGACCTCCTATCAGATAGAACGGCGACTTGTTTGTAAGCATGGAGATTATCACTATCACGGCAACGATGTAGATTACAATCTTTGCAATCTGGATGAAACCCTTTATCGGACGGTCGTGAAATTTGCTGTTGCTGCCTGCCGCACCGCCCACAGACGAGAGTATGGCATTGAGCGAACGCACAAGGACAACGGTAAAATAAATCCATGTGAGGTTCTCAATAATCAGTATCAGTTTGGGACGGTCGGTAAATGCCACACTAAGCAAAGAAATGACCACAATGGGAGGAATGATGGAGGAGACGCGCTTCAGGGCATTGAACTCCACAAGCTTGTCGAGCAGATTGTAACTTTTGCGACGCTGTATGCGATGCGTCAGTCCCTTTATCACAAAATGAGCCACAAAGCCTGCAAGATAACCGATAAGGATTATTACTGCAAGATAAACTACGGAATCGACCTGATTGATGATAAATTCGGGCAGTCCCAACTTGCCGAGCAGCATCTTTATGCTTTCAAGAATATGTATGGAAATCTTATCGCTATTCATAATCGTTTGTTAAAAAGAATCAAGAAACTGTTTAAATAACTATCCATGCGAACCTTTTGTTTAATGACAGAGAATTATTATCTTTGAGACAAGCCTCGAAGATATACTGCACTCGCTACAAAAAATATTCAAGCAAGCTTGATATTTATCTTTCAGCGAAGTTTAGCTGCGCTCATTGCGTGTGAAAATAAATTTTCACCCATTCGCTTGCACAACTTTCGCTCGTTTGTTCATATCTTTGAGACAAGCCTCGAAGATATACTGCACTCGCTGCAAAAAATATTCAAGCAAGCTTGATATTTCTCGCTCGTTTGTTATTATCTTTGAGACAAGCCTCGAAGATATACTGCACTCGCTGCAAAAAATATTCAAGCAAGCTTGATATTTCTCGCTCGTTTGTTATTATCTTTGCGGTAAACCGCGAAATCATAAACAAAAAAAACACTTATATATGGAAGTAAAGAAGTATATCCAAGAAAACGAAGAACGATTCCTCGACGAACTGTTTTCATTGATACGCATCCCAAGCATCAGTGCGCAAAGCAGCCACAAAGCAGACATCCTCGCATGTGCCGAACGCTGGAAAGAGCTGCTGCTCGAAGCCGGAGCAGACAAGGCAGAGGTTATGCCCTCGACAGGCAATCCGCTTGTGTATGCCGAGAAGAAAGTATCGCCCGACGCCCCGACAGTGCTTGTATATTCACACTACGACGTAATGCCCGTAGAACCGTTGGAACAGTGGAACTCCGAGCCCTTTGAGCCGGTGATAAAAGATGGCAGGATATGGGCACGCGGAGCCGACGACGACAAAGGTCAGGCAATGATTCAGGTAAAAGCCTTTGAATACATGGTGCGCAACGGACTGCTCACACACAACATGAAATTCATATTCGAAGGCGAAGAGGAGATTGGCTCTCCAAGCCTTAACGCATTTCTTGCCGAGCACAAGGAACTGCTGAAATCGGACATCATCCTTGTCTCTGACACAAGCATGCTCGGGGCGGAACTGCCGTCGCTCACCACAGGCCTGCGCGGTCTTGCCTATTGGCAGGTCGAGGTAACAGGCCCAAACCGCGACCTTCACTCCGGACACTTCGGCGGAGCTGTCGCAAACCCCATAAACGTGTTGTGCGAAATGATAGCACAAATGACCGACAAAGACGGCAGAATAACCATTCCCGGATTCTACGACGATGTAGAAGAGCTATCGAGCGATGAGCGCAGCATGATTGCCTCAATCCCCTTCGACGAAGAAGCCTACAAGAATGCCATCGGCGTAAAGGCACTCCGTGGAGAAAAAGGATACGCCACACTCGAACGCAACAGCTGCCGTCCGTCGTTCGACGTATGCGGCATTTGGGGCGGCTACACCGGCGAAGGCGCAAAGACCGTGCTTCCCTCGAAAGCATACGCCAAACTGTCGTGCCGATTAGTAGCTCACCAGAACCACGAAAAAATATCGAAAATGTTTGCCGACTATTTCGCATCCATCGCCCCCGATTGTGTAAAGGTTGAAATCACCCCCATGCACGGCGGCGAAGGATATGTTTGCCCCATCACACTGCCGGCATACAAGGCTGCGGAAAAAGGATTCGAAAAAGCATTCGGCAAAAAGCCCCTCGCAGTGCGTCGCGGCGGAAGCATACCCATCATCAGCGATTTCGAGAAAATACTCGGCGTAAAAACAGTATTGATGGGATTCGGACTCGAAAGCAACGCGATACACTCGCCAAACGAGAATTTCCAGCTCGAAATCTTCCGCAAAGGAATAGAAGCTGTCATTGAATTCCACAAGAACTACAAAGGATAGGCATATATCAAGGAAATTCCATAAACAATCCCCATTGGCTGCAATATTACAAACTATTGCAGCCGATTTTTTGTATAAAAAATATTCAAATGATAACAATAATTCGCCACATAAGTATTATCTTCGCAAACGGATTAAGGTGTTCATGGCAACCTTACACACGCCACGAATGAAAAGGGAACATCGGTGCAAGTCCGAGACTATACCCGTAGCTGTAAGTTTCAACAAGAAACTGCGCAATCACCACAGCCACTGCACAAAGCGGGAAGGCCAACGCAGACGAAACAAGTCAGAAGACCTGCCTTAAACCCTACTCAGCCATGCTTTCGGGAGATAGAGCATCAAAGAGAAACAGACAAAAGCCGGCAAACGGTTGAATATTTCCCGCCATACCGAATTAGAAACCATCAATCAACACAAATGATACAGACTGTAATAAAAAGAGACGGGCGTATCGTAGGCTTCAACCGCGAAAAGATTGCCGCCGCCATACGCAAAGCCATGCTCACAACAGAAGCCGGCGAAGACGACACATTAGTATATAAAATAGTAGACCGCATAGAAATCCGAGGCAACGAACAGGCATCGGTCGAAGAGATTCAGGACATGGTAGAAATGGAACTGATGGCATCTCCACGCAAAGAGGTAGCCAAAAGCTACATATCGTACCGCGACAAACGCAGCATTGCCCGAAAAGCCAAAACCCGCGAGATATTCCTCGAAATTGCCGAAGCCAAATCCAACGACATCACACGCGAGAATGCCAACATGAATGCCGACACTCCGGCAGGAATGATGATGAAGTTCGCATCGGAAACCACAAAACCTTTCGTCGACGACTATCTGCTCTCCGAAGAGACACGTTGGGCAGTGCGCAACAACTATCTGCACATCCACGACAAAGATTATTACCCCACAAAATCCTTGACCTGCATACAACACCCGCTCGACAAGATATTGCAGAACGGATTTCAGGCAGGCCACGGCGAAAGCCGCCCTACAAAACGGATAGAGACCGCCTCCATCATGGCGTGCATCTCAATGGAGACCGTGCAGAACGAAATGCACGGCGGACAAGCCATCCCCGCGTTCGACTTCTACCTTGCACCCTACGTGCGCCTAAGCTACATCGAAGAGCTGAAAATAACAGAAAACCTCACAGGCGCCAACCTTAAACACCTGTACGAAGCCCCCATCGAAGACTACATCTATCGCGACCTCGACTTCATGCAAGGCGAAGAACGCTTCAAGCAACATGCCATCAACCGCACCGTAAACCGCGTACACCAGTCAATGGAAGCATTCATACACAACATGAACACCATCCACTCGCGCGGCGGCAACCAAGTAGTCTTCTCTTCCATAAACTACGGCACCGACACATCGGCAGAAGGACGCTGCATCATCCGCGAACTGCTGCAATCGACCTACGAAGGCGTGGGAGGCGGTTCAACAGCCATCTTCCCCATACAGATATGGAAGAAAAAACGCGGAACAAGCTACCTGCCCGACGACAAGAACTACGACCTCTACCAATTTGCCTGCAAAGTGGCAGCACGTCGCTTTTTCCCCAATTTCGTCAACCTCGACGCCACGTTCAACAAACACGAAAAGTGGAACGAGAACGATCCCTTGCGCTACCGCTACGAAGTGGCAACAATGGGATGCCGCACACGAGTTTTCGAGAACCGTTATGGCGAAAAGACCTCCATTGCCAGAGGCAACCTCTCCTTCTCGACCATCAACATAGTGCGTCTCGCCATCGAGTGCATGAACATAGAAAACCAATCGCAGCGCATAGAGACATTCTTTGCAAAGCTCGACGAACTGCTCGAAATAACCGCCAAACAGCTATGCGACCGCTACGAATTCCAGAAGACAGCACTTGCAAAACAATTCCCCCTGCTCATGTCCTCACTTTGGAGCGGATGCGAAGAGCTTAATCCCAACGACACAGTCGGCAGAGTAATAAATCAAGGTACACTCGGAATAGGCTTCATCGGCCTCGCCGAATGTCTGATAGCCCTCACCGGCAAACATCACGGCGAAAGCGACGAATCCCAAGCACTGGGACTTCGAATAGTTACATACATGCGCGACCGTGCAAACGAATTTTCGGAACGCTACCAACACAACTTCAGCGTGCTTGCCACACCTGCCGAAGGACTTTCGGGCAAGTTCACAGGCGTGGACCGCCGCAAATTCGGAACAATTCCCGGAGTAACAGACAAGATATACTACACAAACTCGAACCATATCCCAGTCTACTACAAGTGCTCCCCCAAGCATAAAGCCGAAGTGGAAGCCCCCTACCACGACCTTACACGCGGCGGCCACATCTTCTACATAGAGATTGACGGCGACGCAACCCACAACCCACAGGCGATAATGGACATTGTAGACCTCATGGACAAGCACAACATAGGCTACTGTTCAGTCAACCACAACCGCAACCGCTGCATGGATTGCGGCTATGAGGACGCACAGGAAGAGCTGAAAAAATGTCCGCGATGCAACGGCGAGAACATCGACAAGCTGCAACGCATCACAGGCTATCTTGTAGGAACAACAGAACGCTGGAACAAGGCAAAACTTGCAGAACTGAATGACAGAATCGTCCACAAATAACATTCGCATACTCGACATAAAATACGGCACATCGGTCGACGGCATCGGACTTCGCACCTCGCTCTACTGCGCAGGGTGCGAAAACCGGTGTCCCGGTTGCCACAACCCCCAGTCGTGGGACGAATCGAGCGGCGAAGAGGTAGCTGTCGATGAACTTTTCCGTATGATTGAAGATGCCGACATGAACGTAACTTTCACCGGAGGCGACCCCATGCTACACCCCGAAGGCTTCATAGCATTGGCACGTATGATTAAGGAACAGACCGACAAAACCATATGGTGTTACACAGGCTACAGGTTTGAAGAACTGCTCGAACACCCATTGCGAAAAGCCCTTGCAGAACTGTGCGATGTGATTGTCGACGGCAGATACATAGAAGCCCAAAGGGACTTGTCGCTACACTTCCGCGGCAGTCGCAACCAGCGTATAATTGATGTCAGGAAGTCATTGGACGGAACGCTGCATCTGATTGAGGATTAAGAAGCTGTACGGGCAGACATTCTATTCTTTGAAATATCAAGAAACATTTTTACTCTCGCAAAATATTCACGTATGTAAGTCAAAAATGCCATCTCAGAAACTGCATCCTTTGCATTGAAAGCATGCAAATTGCCTACATTCAAACAAAGATTCCTTGCCAAGAACAACGCCCTTTCGTTATGAAAGCGTTGCGAAATTACAGTAAACGATTTTATCTTAAAGAGATTTACACATCTTACAATAGAATCCAAAGTTCTAAGCCCCTTGCCATCCAAAATGATTACATTCGCTGGTACACCACGTGCCACCAATGAATCTTTCATACATTCCACCTCATTTACTCCGTCGAGGCTATTCTCATCACCGCTGATAAGCAGATATTGAATTTATCCGGCTTTGTACAACATTTCAGCAGCATCAATACGATATTTGAAGAAATAGTTCCTTTTTCCTCCAAACCGAGTCTGCGGAGTTGTACCTAACAACAAGCCATATTCAGCCACCGGAACATCGGCTACATAGTCGTATATTTTGTCTTTAGAATAATTCACAACAACAGCATTGCAGCCGAGTACAACAATAGCCAAAACAATTACCGTAGAGAGTATTATGCACATTATTACTTTCATAGTATTTCCCTATTAAGTTCATCAATCAAATAAATGGCAAGAGCAAAACAAGCATCTTGCCTCTTCGTAACAATTACCGCAAACTACCAAGAACCATATCTTAGATTAATAATCCTATTTCCTTTATTAAAAGAAAGCGAGAACATCACATCATCTTCTTCACTTTCTCCTTTGGGTGCAGGCAAACCATTGCCCCACATAATGCTGTAACTATATTCATCATCATGTTTGCTCCATTCTGTATTGTCGGCGCTGATTATGCTATCCAAATAATGATAAGTTGATTCACTCAACTCTTCTTCCATTTCAAGTGTCAGTTCATCACTGTAATCTCCTGTAAATCCTGTTTCCCCTTTCTTGTAATCAACGATTTTCAATTCAGGGAAAGTAACCCCTGTTATTCTTTCAATGACATCATTGTCTGCAAAATAATACTTTCTTTTATAATCATTATATCCCTGCATAATGAACAAGGCTGCAATTAAGTAAACAATAAACATTAACGGAGAGACAACAAGCAACAGTATTCTGATTTTCTTTCCTATCAAATTCCACCTGCGTGCCAAATAGATAAAAAGAGGTGATATAGTCAACCAACTGAACAACAAAGCCAAATATTGCAGTATTTTAACAAATATATGTTTCATAATCATTTATTTTAAAAGCAAAAACACATTCAACGCCAAAGACAAGATTGTAATTATAGGCCATATTATGCAAAATATCACCACATTTATAGTATTGTAATCGGTCTTGAATTTATCAGCAAGATTTTGCAACAAATCCACACAAGCATTAAAATTTCATCAGTATTTTTCATTGTAAACACATTCACAAACATCACACATTTATCGGGCTATCAACTTGCGTGCTGCAATGTACATGAACTCTTGAACCTTTTCAAAAGGCACGACACAAGAAGGTGCACCAATGCAATATGCGCCAATCTCATACTCTTGATAATAGAAGACCACCCCTTTGTCGGTAATCCATGGCTCGGTTTTAGGCAATGGCAGTTGCCTGTTACCCTCGCGAGTAAACCTATCAATAAGTTCACTGACTTCAGCATCAGTTTTCACCTTGAAATACTGCTCTTTCAGAGCATCGAAAATAATAGCGTTCAGTTTACGGGTACTATAGAACATATCCCAACCGAAACGTCGTCCATCTGACAGACGAAAGGTAGCACCATATTTTGAAGTGTATCCATGCACTCCTCCGCCATACCCTTCTTCGTATCTCGTATAAGTTACATAGTTCCCGGTCTCATATTCTTTCAAAACTTTCAAGAAGGTTTCGCATTTAAACTCAGGAGACCAACCCTCGCGTTCCTTTTGGTATTCATAGCTCATAAGTTCGTGAATATCATTCTCATCGCCATCGTAACAATATCCCTGCACTTCAGCAATCCATTCCCTTATGATACCAACAGTTGCAGGATTCCCTGCAACTGGAAAATCTATTGCAATGCTGTACAAGAAATCTTTCTCGCTCTTCTCCAAAGCATGTCTCTCAACGGCAAACTTTTTGCCGACAGCAACACTCTGTGTCTGAGCTGCCAACATTGTACACATTACAAACAATGCAAATAATACGTTAACTATCTTTTTCATACTTACTTCTATTTTTTATCTCTTGCCTCTCCGTTCTCTTTACCATCCTTCTCATCAGCCATAAGACGCTCAACCTTTTCGAGCATTTCCCGGATATACTCCTTTTCGTAGCCAATTTGCGCAAGTTTGTCCAAGTACTCCTTTGCCATTGCATATCTGCTGTGTCTTATCATCATTTCTACTATAGTACGATTGACTTGAACAAAAAACATCATTACCGAAGGATCAATATTCTCTTTGTCCTCTTCGGCATTCATATAATTCACAAGATTATTATGCAACTCTACAATGTAAGCAATACCACCACGACCATTCAAACGAGACAGGCATTTGACAAATAGTTTATCATTGAATACATTTTCCGATGGCAAAGAACTCAAATAGTGAAACGCTGTATCGAACATATTCAATCTCATATATATATCGCCGACAATCTTACAAACCAAATAATAGACATCAGGCGTCTCATCTGACGAATGCCGTATACTGTAGTACACTCGCTTCATATGATAGAGAGCCTGCAAGAAATTGCAATTATCATAATTCTTCAATCCCCAATAATAGTGCAGCACACTCTCTTTGTCGAGACACGAAAGATACTCATCAGTATATAACTCCTCGTTCTTCTCCTTAGCCTCTTCTATCATATACTTTGCCTCCCAGGTATCCTCGCTTTCGGTTGTAAGCCTTACGCCTATTGTAGTCTTGAAGCAGAAAGGAATCTCTGCTGTACTGTCAGCATCACATCTGTTATTGCTATTGCGGGCAACAGCCATCAAATAGAAAAGCTCTCTATCGGTACTTGCATCAGACTTTTTCAAATCCAGCACCAGCGACTCCTTTTCAAAATCGAGCAACAACGTAAACCTCTCGGGATGGCTATTTGCAACAACATACTCTTTGATGTCGAAGGCAAGAATCTCCTCGACGCTCTCAATCTTTTCCATCTCATCTCCCGCTACAATCCTCAAACCCTCTAAACATCCGAAATCAACATCACGCGACAGTGCAAGGATGTTTGCGATCGTTAGTCGTCCATCGGTCGTTTCACACATCTTTTCCGACTCTTCGACCTCACGTTTGCGCAAGTCATAGTTCATCTTGTGTAGCACGTCCATCTTTAGATTCTCCAACTCTGAATCAGGCATGTTTTCGCATTCTTGCATCCCGGCATCGAAATCCCTTGTACACTGAAACGCATAGGGAAGAATGCGTTTCAGTACCTCCACGCTGCGCACGGGTGAATCAGAAGGTGTGAAGAAAATGTGACAACTTGCGTTATAAAGCTTTTCATCTTCGGTGTCAACGCGTAAACCAACATTCCACAATCCTTGGCAGTTGATTCTATTGGCAACAAAGTGTGCCTTATGAAGTTCCTGACATTTGAAACTCGAAAAATAAGGAAAGTATATCTTGACAAGACTATTCTCGTCAAAGAACCGAAAACCAAAAGTGCCACCTTGATATTCCACATAATACACATTTTCATCAACGCCTGTAACTTCACCACCCAAAGCCTTGAAGAACTCGTTTCTAAACGTCTCTTCATCCATTTGCGGAACATCTTCATGTCCCATTGCTTCGTTTTCCTTTTTCGAGTCTACATCCATAGACAAATAACCCTTCAGTTTACCAAAATAACGACCCAGCAAGTTGTAGATTTCTGTTTTCATAATGCTTTGTAATAGAAATTTATATTACAAAGCTCATAAAATTAATTCGTACAATCAAGCTATCATAAGCCAATTGTACGAATTCACATTTGCAATGTACGAAACAATATTTCAGACATTATTTCATATATGTTTCTGAATATATTTGTCATTTAAGACAAGAATCACTTCTTTCTCCAGATAATGTAATTTACATTTTTGGTAAGTTTTCGTTTCCCGACATTTCTATTCTCATCACCAAATTCGTGACGGATACCATTAATATCTGTAGCCCATCCGTAGGCAGAGGAACCGACGATATAAACAGCATTCTCCACTCCTAAATCAACAAGAGATTGAGCAAAATCATGAAAAGATTCTTTTGTGCCACTTTCGACCATAAAAACCTCTTCTTTTCTATTGCAAATTGCACGACGGACGCTTTTACCTTTAGGATTATTTTCCACTAAAGTTCCATTATCGACGAGTGCATATTGTCTAAAGAAATAACCGTTTTTTTCGACAGCTTCTTCAAATAAGGGTGAGTTGTCTGCAACGCCCACAGTTACTTTTCCATTTATGGAAGCGCAAAATCCACGTTTCGATAACCCTTTAGCAACAGGGTTACCTTTAAGCACAAATGCTCCGACTATCTTGCCGTTGTCTGCGCGAACATCAGCAGCTTGTGCTACATATATAATAGTAGAATCGTTTTTATCAATCTTTCCTACATGCAATGACATTTCAGCATTATTGGGTATGAATAGCCTTAGAGGAATATCGTTTATCAAAGTATCTACAAATTCTGTAAATCCCTCTTGAATATCCTTACCTGTTTTTCCTAAACGATAATCATTTTCTGAAATATGATTATCAACAATGAATTTGCTTCCATCGGATGAAATATCACTATTATCGCGTGTAATTAAATCAAGACTATAACAAATATCCTCTGATTCTATGTATTTTTCCGCAGTAGAGTCTTCGCAATTGGTAACACAAAATACAATAATAATCGCCACCAAAGTACCGATAAGCAAAATTATATATAGCCATTTGCGTGGACGTCTGGGTTTTTGTTCCATATAAAGCGATGACCTTACAACACGGATTTCATCATCGCCAATATCACGAAATATCAGATTATTCATCATTTAACCTCCTTCACTCTCTATTAGTTCCTTTAAATTTTTAAGTGCTTCTTTTGAAGCTGTTATTGAATGATTAAATGTAGCAACATCCGACAAAATCAATTTCTGCCTCGGCACATTAATATGATAAATATAGGAACGGTTAATAATATGACCTCTACCAATGCGAACAAACATTTCACTGTCGCGCCCCAATTGTCTGGCAATCATCTCCTCGACCTGCCCTAATTGATACGACAGCATACGCATCTCACCATCGGCCTGCACCAAAGTGGAATAGTTTCCATCTGATGTGATGTAAACTATCCGTTCCGGCGCAATACGTACCAGTTCGGTCGATGTTGATATGATTAAATGTTTGTTCATAGTTATTCTATACAAGGCAAATTTATATTACTTACTTTTAACGGCAAAATATTTTGCTTTTCGCTGTACGAAATCTGCGTCTGAGTGTACGAAATTTGACTTAAACAATATCAGTTTCCGTTGTATTTTCAATGGATATACTGCAAATATCGTGCCGTTTGTGCGGTTTAAGCCACAATTGCAGTAATTGCATTACGGACTGTTTGCCGCAACAAATGCTGATACTCGATTACGACGGGATGTTCGCCAATAGATTCGGCAAAATGTCCGCTCCTAAGATTCCGTTTGTTTAATTCTCTTTGCAAAAACAAACCGGGGTGCAATCCTTTAAGTAATTCTATAGTTGGATTCATGCTGCAAAATAAACAATATTGTTTAGAAAACAAATTGCTGTTAAATTAATATTAAAAAATTCTATCATACATAACAGCCTAATAACTCTATTACAACCCCACTCAACATTCTCCTATCGCTTTGCGGTATTCAATCAAACGGATAAAGCAGTTGATGCGAGTCTCGACGAGCGTTTGCCCGGCTTGCAGCCAGAGAGTTTGCGCTTCGAGCAGGTCGCTCAACGTTTCGACTCCCGCCTCATATTGCCGACTGCTGACACGCATATTCTCCGTAGCCGACGCAACTCCACGTTCGGCAAGGGCAAGTTCCAAAACCGACTCATCGAGGTTGTTGGCAATTTGCGTAACCTCCAATGTCAACAGTTCAAGGGCAGCCTCCTCTTCGGCTTTGGTCTGCCGATATTGCATTTTTGCAGAACGGTAATTCGAGTGAGCGCCTAAATTGAAAATAGGGATAGACACTTGTACCCCTGCGATAAAATTCCAATCATCCAACAACTTGTTGCCGCCAAGTTTCACTCCGTTGAGATAACCATATTGTCCAACCAGACCGATTTGTGGCAGAAGTTCGGCGCGCTCAAGAGTGATTTTCCTGCGCATAAGTTCACTCCTATAAGCAAGAATCTGCACCTCAGGACGGGCAGAAATGTCGGTTGACAAAGCAACGGGATAGTCAACAGATGGAAGTTCGCCGTTAACCTCAAGCGTGTCGGTCAACTCTCGTCCGATACAGTGGCACAGGTTCATCTTTGCAAGGCGGATGGCGTTTGAGGCGCGGCGCAGATTGAGTTTGCTCTCGTTGAGCTTGACCTCCACCTTCAACACATCGTTGCGCGATTTCACTCCGCGCTCGAATGCTTTTTCTACCGAGCGCATCAATTCGTTGAGCAACGCATGGTAGGATGTGGCAACCCGTTGCAGTTCGGCAGCCCGTACTACGTTTGCATAAGCGCGTGCAGTCTCAACAACAACCTCAGCTTCGGTAAGGCGACGGTTTTGCAGAGCCATAGCTTTGCCAATGCGCCCCATCTTATATCCAGTAACTACCTTGCCGCCCGTAAATAGAGGTTGACAGATTTTCACACCTGCATTATAAAGCCAACCTACCTCATAGTCGAGATTAATACCCGGAAAATATGCTCCATCACCCGTAGGCACCCCATCGGCACCGACAACGGGCAACATTCCTCCTTCGATGCCCAACGAGCCTTTGGCAGAAGAATATACTCCCAACCCTTCTGCTGACAAGGTTGGCAAAAAATTTGCAAAAGCCGCTTGACGCTTATATTCAGCCGATTGCACTTGAAAACCGGCAGCAGATATGCGGCTGTTATGTTCTTTGGCAAGGGCTATGCAATCATCCAGCGAGAGTGCAGATTGGGCAAATGCGACGGATGGCAAGAACAGAGCGAACAATATATAAAATCGTCTCATAATTATATTTTGATTTTGAAAAACATAGCATACAGTATGGGGAGATAAACGAGTGTGGCAATGGTAGAGAACAACAGACCGCCCATAATCGTAACCGCCATAGAGCCGAAGAGGTCGTCAGAGAGCAAAGGTATCATACCGAGAATTGTTGTCAACGATGCCATCATCACAGCACGCAGACGCACGCACGAACTCTCCACAAGAGCAGTGGCAGCCGGTTGTCCGTCTGCTATCTGCCGGTCAATCTCATCCATCAGTACGATGCAGTTCTTGATGAGCATGCCGACCAGTCCCAATGCTCCGACAATAGCGCAGAAATTGAAGACCTTGCCGCTCAACAGCATGCCTCCGACTATGCCGACAGCCAACAGGGGGACACAGCATAGAACAAGTGCAGGCTTGCGATAATCCTTGAAGAGAAAAATCAGCACGGCAATGATCAATATCAACCCTAAAGGTATCTGCTTGAATAGGTAATGCATCGTCTGGTCGCTTGCCTCCTTTTCGCCTCCCCAACGGAGCGAATAGCCATCGGGGAGTTCGATTGACGCAATCTTTCCGGCTACTATCTGTCGGGCAGCCTCAGTTTCGATTCCATCAGCAGGAGAGCACATCACGCATTGTGCTCTTTGTCCATTATAACGGGCTATGACAGGGTACTCCCACTCTATGTCTATGCCATGCCCCAAAGCAGAAAGGCGTGTGGTCTGCAACAATGACCGGATAAGGTCTTCACGACCAACCGTTCCGCTCTTGACCTTCAGAAGCAGCTCTTCGTCAAGCAAGCCGTTTATGTTTGGAAGTATCGAGAATATGGGAACATTCTCCGGATTGTCGATTGAGTGTCCGTCGCTCTCCCTCATCTTAAGGTATATGGTATTCTCCTCCTTGCCCTCATAGAATCTGCCGACGGGAATACCATCTGTTGCCGCAAGCAGAGAGACGGAGATATCCTCACGGTCCACTCCTGCGCGTCCGGCAGCCATCTGGTTGTAATCAACCTTCAAGAAGGGTCTTTTGGCATCCCAATCCGATGTTACAAGAGACACCTCCTGCGTCTCTGCCATCACCTCTTTCACCTGCTCTGCCAATGAATTCAAGACAGCCGGGTCGGGACCGATAATTTGCAGTTCAATGGGATATTTCTTGTACATGATGTTATACTTCTTGAGCTTGACATATGCATCGGGATAATTGTCGGTGAGGTATGCCTGTATGTCGGCAATGTTCTCTTTAAGGCTCTTTGGCGAAGTAAACGAAATGATAAGTTCGCCATAGGAGAGCGACGGTGTGGCAATGCTTCTCACCAAATTGTAGCGTGCCGGAGTACCACCTATAGAAGCAGTAATATCGGTTACCTCCGGGCGTGATTTCAGATATGCCTCTATCTCTCCAAGGTCTTTCATTACTTTGGCGCTGCCGGTACCTTCGGGGAGCTTGTACTCCATATACAGCTGGTCGTAGGTCATGTCGGGGAAGAAGCCCTGCTTTACGTACCGGAACCCCCAAGCGCATATTGCAACCATAATGATTCCGGAGATAATCATCGTCCAACGGTGGCGGAGTCCAAAGCTCAACACGGAACGCAACACCCGATATATTCTGCCATCATACAATGCAGCATCACTGTTCTCGTTGACAGTGGATTTGAGCCAACGCGCTGCCATCAGAGGCACGTGTATCAGCGCCAGTATCCAACTAAGCATCAGACTCACGGCAAGGACAATGAATAAATCGCGTACATATACACCCGCCGTGTCGGGCGACAGAAATATAGGTAGAAAGGCAAGAATGGCTATAAGAGTGGCTCCAAGAAGAGGCGTTGCAGTCTTGCGGCCTATCGAGGTCATTGCTTCGCTTCGCGATTTTCCTCTGCTCAGGTCTATCATAATACCGTCGATGATGACTATGGCATTATCGACCAGCATACCCATAGCCAAGATGAACGAGGCTAATGACACACGCTGCATCGAGCCGTCGAAATAGCCAAGCAGCAGGAATGTGCCCACAACAATTGTCAGCAGGCTGAAGCCGATAATAAGACCGCTCCTCAGTCCCATTGTAATCATAAGCACTACAACGACAATCACGACAGACTCAAGCAGATTGACAAAGAATGTCATCAGAGCATCCGTAACTCTCTGCGGCTGATAGAATACTTTATTGCAGACGATGCCCGCCGGCAGCTGCTCTTCGGCCAGTTCCGCCAAACGCTCCTCAACGGCTTTTCCCACTTTGACTATGTCTGTACCGGAAGCGGCTGCGACAGCAATGCCGAGAGCCGACTCGCCATTATGTTTCATCAGGTTTCTTATAGGTTCTGCATAGCCGCTCTCCACGCGGGCAATATCGCACAGTCGCAGCCGGTCGTCCTCGTGTCCTTGAATTATCATCTGCCCAATCTGTTCCTTCGCAATGAACTTATCGGCAACGGTTACCCGTACACGGCTGTCGCCATTATTGTAATAGCCTGCGTAGTATATATTGTTATGTCCTTGCAACGTGGTCAACACTTCTGCCGGCGATACTCCCAAGTATGCCATTTTCTCAGGTAACAGCGATATATCGATGGTTTTCTCCCGCTCTCCATATATCGACACCCGTCCGACACCATCGAGGTTGGTCAGTTCGCGCCGGAGAAGCGAGGCGTAGTCGGAGAGTTCCTGCTCGGTGTATCCCTTTCCCGTCAAGGCGTAGAACATTCCGTACACAAGATTGAAATCGTCCTGCACCATGACAGAGGTGCCGTCGGGCAGACCGGAAGCAGCATCGCCCACCCTTCGGCGAAGCATATCCCAGCATTGCTCCAGCTCGCTGTCTTTTGTTGTCGGCTGCAGTTCCACCTGCAATATGGCAACATCGCTGCGGGACCAGCTCTGCACATATTTTACCTCTCCGATGGTGCGTATAGCACGTTCCAACGGGTCTGTTACCTCCAGTTCCATCTCGGTAGCGGATGCTCCGGGACGGATTGCCACAACCATAGCAATCTTTACCTTGATTTCGGGGTCTTCGAGCTTGCTCATATCATAGGCAGCATGAATGCCTCCTAACAGAAGTACAGCTATGAAAAACCATACAAGACGCTTGTTGTCGAAAGCCCACTTGCCATAATCTATCATAACAATCCTCCCGTATTTGTCCTGCTTGGCTGCGGCAGTGGTTTAACATCCTGATTTTCGTTGAGCCTGTCCGTTCCCGCTGAAACTACAACTTCACCTGCACTTAATCCGGCCGAGAGTGTAACAGTGCCGTTTGTATGCAGCCGCGCTATCTCAACAGCACGTTTCTTCACCTTGCCATCCACAACAATCCAGACATAATCCGACTCATTCTCGTGGAAGAGGGCGCTTGCCGGTATCTCCACCACATTGTCCGACGGCGCGCGAAATGCGACATTGACCATTGCGGACATGCCTACTGAGGGATTCTCCTTTATTGATGAGGGCAACGCAAGGCGCACAGTGTACAATTGATTGGAATTGACATCGGAAGAAATGGTGATGAGCCTGAGCGGTACTGTTTCTTTCAAGAAGTCAAAGCTTGCTTCGAACGATGCAATGTCATCACGCCGATGATATACCTGCGAGGGGATAAAAATCTCAACTTCGGGCATTGATGATGAGTGGAGAGCCATTACAGGCATGCCTGCACCAATTACAGCAGGCGGGTAAAACAGACGATGCTTTACATAACCGTCAAAGGGCGCATATATCTTTGTATCGGCAAGCTGGTTCTTTGCATTCTCATACTTGGCAGTAATCTGTTGCAATCCGTACCGTGCCTTATCGTAATCTGAAGCCGTTGCCACGCTATCGGCATATAAGGAGAAGACACGTTCCGCCTCAGCCTTTACACTGCGCCATTCGGCTTCAGCAGCCTGCAATTGCAATTCATAATCACGGGGGTCAATCTGAGCCAGCAGTTCGCCTTGCCTGACAGGTTGTCCCTCTTGGGCAAATACTCGCATAAGGACTCCGCTTACCTTGAATGCCATATTGACCTCCTCTGCTGCTTTTACCCGCGCAGGAAATTGCAGATTTTCGGTCAAAGCAGCTGTTCTTGCAGTGTCGCACTTGACCCTGACTACGGGTTGTGCCTGTCGGGATTGATTGCTGCAACCTACAACGGTTGCCGACAACCAAATAATCATTGAATAAAAGATATATCGTTTCATATTTGATGAAATTATCGTTTGGGCTGCAAATGTAGCTCTATCCGATATGTGGTTTTATATCAATATTTATGAAATATTGTGCAATATGTTCGATAGCATAATATAAAGTATAACTAATTAAGAGTTTTTAAGTACATTTGTTCGCTATTTATAAGGAGATTCTGTAAATGAAATGAACAAGGAATTGCACAACATAAGTGTTTTTGATATCGACAAAGAGTTTGTCTCCAACAGACCTCCTGTGATACAAACCGACAAGAATGGATTCTTTCTTTGTCGCAAAGGAAGTGTAACATTATCCTTGGATGAGAATATATTTGAAGTAAGAGCCGGAGACCTATATATTTATCCGCCCTTTTCACAGACCTGCATACGCTCGGTTAGCGAAGATATGCAAGGGGTAATAGGTGTTGCCGACTTTGAGTTTGTCATCTCTTCTATTGTACTTGCATCCGATTCAAAACGCAATCTTTATATCCGCACACGCCCTTGCGTAACCCTGCTCGAAGAGCAACGTGGCAGAATAGAGGAACTCATCGCTCTTATAAAGAATCGTCTGGCAGAGCGCGACCGGCTGTTCCGTTCTAAAATTATCTCCACACTGACTCAAACTATATGTTTTGAGATTTTGGAGGCATATTTTTCGGGGCACAGCATCCAGCCATCTGTGCAGATGAGAAACGATGTGATTTTCGAACGTTTCCTGCAAGATATGTTTACCTGCATAAAAGAGCACCGCGACGTTAAGTTCTACGCCGGACAGCAATGCCTTACACCGCGATACTTTGCGACAGTAATACGCGAGACATCGGGCAAGACACCGTCGGAGTGGATAAACATTTCAACCATTGCAGAAATAAAACGTCTGCTGAGCGACCCGGACTTAAGCATAAAGGAGATTGCCGAACAACTGCATTTTGCCGACCAGTCACTCTTTGGGCGATACTTCAAAAATCTCGAAGGGGTCTCTCCGCTAAAATATCGTGAACTGCAAAAATTGCAAAAATAGGGGTATTTTTCACAAGTAAATTTTATTTACATTTAGAAGCTGTCATGAACATAGGGGATGGAGGAGAATATAGACTGAGAATCCAAAATTCCGATAGAATTGTCAGCTGAGACAAAAATATCCGATTCTCGTGAAATAAGAGAGAAAACGATAATTTAGATTCAATTGCTTAGATAGGCAAAATAAAAATTCTAAATTTGCAGATAGAAATAAAATTCATATAAATATCATATAGACCATGCGCGTAGATATACTGACAACATTCCCCGAAATGATGGAGAGCTTTTTCAGCACTTCAATACTTGGAAGAGCACAAAAAAAAGGGCACGCAGAAATTGTTTTACACAATTTAAGAGATTATACAATTGACAAACATCGCAAGACCGACGACTATCCATTTGGCGGTTGTGCAGGATTGGTGATGAAAATAGAGCCCATAGACCGCTGCATAACAGAACTGAAGTCTCAAAGGCACTACGATGAGGTGATATACACCTCGCCTGATGGCGAAAAATTCGACCAACCGATGGCTAATTCGCTCTCAATGACGCAAAATCTCATATTTCTTTGCGGACATTACAAGGGCGTGGACCACAGAGTACGCGAACACTTGATAACCAAAGAAATAAGTATTGGAGACTATGTTCTTACGGGTGGCGAATTGGCTGTAATGACAATCTGCGATGCCGTCATTCGCCTAATTCCGGGTGTTATTTCGGATGAAACGTCAGCATTGTCCGACTCATTTCAGGACAATTTGCTTGCTCCACCTGTCTACACACGCCCTGCGGAGTACAATGGATGGCGGGTTCCTGACGTTCTTCTCTCAGGACACGAAGCAAACATACGCAAATGGGAGTTTGAACAGTCCTTGGAACGTACAAAATTGCTTCGTCCCGACCTATTAGAATAGTAATAATTTCAAACAATGCAAATTTTGTTTAATTTTGCAAACTATTTCAAAGGCTGTTGTTTATTTTTGTAATACACTATTTTCATCAATTTACATTTGTTGCATATCTTTATAACCAGTTCATAAATGAAATCTGATGATATTGCTTCCATTTTGATGTTTACAAAAATAGACTCATAGACAACAGATTGAATAATAATAAAATATCCGACCATGCGATTACAAAAAGCATGGTCGGATATTTTATAAATTACACTCTTACAATTGTAAACCGCCTATAATCTCATCCACTGAAGAGAAGCCGTGGCGCTGGAGATAGTCTTCTATATAATCTACTATTTCACCTGTAACAGCAGGATTCATGAAGTTGGCTGTACCAACCTCTATAGCAGAAGCTCCTGCAAGCAAAAATTCTATTGCATCCTTGCCGGTTGTTATACCGCCCATACCTACAACGGGAATTTTCACAGCTTTTGCCACCTGCCATACCATGCGCAAAGCAATGGGCTTGACAGCCGGACCGCTCATACCGCCCGTAATGGTGGAAAGAATGGGGCGACGCTTCTCCGAGTCGATTGCCATGCCAAGCAGGGTATTTATGAGCGACACACTGTCGGCACCGGCACCCTCTACGGCACGTGCAATTTCTGTAATATCTGTAACATTAGGAGATAACTTGACAATCAAAGTTTTAGGATATACCTTGCGTACAGCGGAGACAACCTCAGCAGCCGACGCAGGCTGAACACCGAAAGCCATTCCTCCTTGCTTGACATTAGGACAGGAGATATTCAGCTCGATACCGGGTATGCCGTCAAGAGCGGCAACCTTTTCGGCACAAGCCACGTAATCCTCTATGCAGGCTCCTGATACATTAACAAGAACATTAGTCTTCAGATCTTTCAGCTCCGGATAGATATGTTCTGCAAAATAGTCTACACCCTTATTTTGCAGACCTACAGCGTTGAGCATGCCCATAGGTGTCTCGGCGCTGCGGGGATATGGATTTCCCTCCCTTGCCTTAAGAGTTGTTCCTTTAACAATAAAACCGCCCAATTTCTCAAGATCGACAAAATCGGCAAACTCAATGCCATAGCCGAAAGTCCCGGATGCGGTCATCACCGGATTTTTAAGGTGCAATCCACCTATTTTAACATCAGTCTTTACCATTTTAATTCCTCTATTGAAAATACCGGTCCGTCTGTGCATACGCAACGATGTCCCTCTTTTGTATCCTCTACACAGCAGAGACATGCACCAAGACCACAAGCCATCTTGTTTTCGAGAGAAACCTCACAGGCTATGCCGTTCTCTTTTGCATACTTGGCGACAGCCATCATCATTGGCTTGGGACCGCAAGTGAATATTTTGTCGAACTTCTCATTTAATACCGAGTGGTTGGTTACAAAACCTTTTTCGCCAAGCGAACCATCCTCTGTGGTATATTCCACACGACCGACCGCCTCAAATTCGGCTCTGCGATACAGGTCCTCTTTTTTGCGTGCTCCAATCAGGAAGGTGAAATCACAACCGCGTCTCTTCAGTTCCTGCCCCAAATAGTACAGGGGGGCACTACCGACACCGCCACCTACAAGCAAATAGCGCTTGCCGTTGTCGGCGTCTGCGTTAAAACCGTTTCCGAGGGGGAAAAGCGTATTGACCTTGTCTCCCTCCTTTACCGATGCCAATTTCTTGGTTCCCTCGCCTACGACCTGAACAAGAAAACCAATCTCGTTCCGTTCGGCATCAAATGAATGGATAGAAATAGGTCTTCTCAAAATAATACCCTGAGTATCATCGATACGCAATTCGGCAAACTGTCCGGGCTTGCACTCCGGCAGAGGCTGCTCATCGGTCATAATCAACAGCACACAGGTGGAATTCACCCATTGCACCTGCTTTACTGTCAAATCAGACAAATACTTTTTCATGTTTTATAATTGTTATAAATAGGAATAATCAAATGTGTGAGCAAATGATAGAATTCAAAAAATCCCTATCAGCAATTGCGAAGATAATACAAAGCATTCACTTAAACAAACAGCATCCGCAAAACTGTTTTTGCGGATGCTGAAATTATTCATATGTAACTTAGAAGCTGTGTCTTACTTTTCTCGCACAAAAGTTTCGTATGTGCCATTATCATAGAAAATCTTAATCTCTCTGATTCTTTTATTAGAATCGGATGCCATCTTCAAGGAGAGGGTCTCATCCGCTGACGGTGCATCTGAAAACGGAACGCCATTCTCTCTCCTTTCTTCTTGCTTGACCGATGTATCACCGACAGCCGGCGTATACAATGACTCCTTAGACTTACTCTCAGATTTTTGTCTTTCTCTATTAGAAGCACTGCCTGCCGTATTTTGAGAGGGAAGAGGCAACTCTTCCATAAAAGACGGGAAGAGAGTGGTAGCAACACACTGTTGCTGCTGCATGCTTTCTTCTTGATTATCTTTATTATCCTCACGTATACCGACCGATGCAGCATCCATTTCTTCGGCAACAGCAGTTTCCTCGACTGCTGCCGGCGGCTCGCCTTCATCGGCCACCAACCAGTTAAGGGCAATATCAGGAAAAGCACGATGTATCTTAAGGAAAACCTCAAGACTCGGCTTGTTCCTGTCTGCCAATATATGGGACACCGAAGCTCGCTGTATTCCTGTCTTATCAGCAAACTGCGAAGGTGTCAACTTGTAGGTATTCATCAGATATTCAATTCTTTCGCGATCGGTCATGACATTTATAAATAGCATTTACAAAACTACGATACAAATGTAATCAATAAATTCCAATGCAACAAATCTACACAGCTGAAATATTTGTAAACACAAAGATTACAAATGTAATATCAGAGGTAATTATGTGAATTCAGCACAATTTATAACATTTGTGCAACATCCGTAATATACAAAATACTTTAATGTTAAAACTACAATTAATTCATTTATAAACAATAAAACACAACCTTTTTAGCGTTTTTACACCATATATACACTTTTACACCGAAAAACAGAAAATTACATTAATGCAAAGGTTTGAGATTTACAACCAAAATATTAATATACAACACAATAGCAACCTAAAATTTAACTGTATATTTTACGTATAAAAAATATGCAGAACGTAGGTGCCAGCACTACCCCATCCTGCATATTTATACGTTTTACAAATTTAACATGAGTGGATTTATTATAATAACAGCTTCCGACCTGATTTTATTATTTACATTTGTAACATACCCGGATTTTGCACCCTACTCAGAGGAGAAACAGGCAAAATTTTTAAAATTCTACGACCATCTGCACGGATTTTTGGAAATATTCAAATCTCAAAGGGTTACAAACACACATATTGACTTGATTTTTAAATAAATAAAGAAGAATTTTCTATCACAAAAAATCATTAAAATACAAAAAAGCAGCAATAGCCATAAAACTATTGCTGCTTTTTCGTATTTTTCAGTTTGAACTAAGAAGCTGTAATCAATGAAGAATTATAAAAAGCAATTCTTTCATAATCTCGCCATCGGGAACCGTAATCGAATCCCCACCTTTCGACCTTGCATCGGCAAGACGTATCTGATGAAGAATCTCCATGACATGAATTGCACGATACCTGCCCATTGCAGTAATGTAATCCCTCACTCCCCAAGTCGACCTCAATCCGAGGAAGTCAGCTATACCCTTTTCACTCTTGTCAGGAGCATAATAAGCCATCATGAGGTTTGAGAAAAATCCGAACAAAACAGACAAAGTCAACTGTATCGGGTTCTTCTTGGGATTCGATGCAAAATAACCTACAATCTTGTAAGCTTTGCAGGCATCCTTAACGACAAGAGCATTCTGCAACTCGAAATTATTATACTCCTTGCTTATGCCGATATTCTCCTCCACCATATCCGGAGTAATCATGCCGCCGTGCGAAAGCGACAGAGCCAGCTTGTCTATTTCTCCATTCATACGGTTCAGATCGGAACCGACAGATTCGCACAACATTCTCACAGCCTTCTCGTCTGCCACCAACGAACGCTCTTTCAGACATGAGTTCACAAACGATGGCAGCTGTTCCTCCTTCAGCTTCTTGAATTCGAGGACAACACCGGCACGCTCCAGCTCCCCTGCAATCTTCTTGCGCTTGTCTATAGAGCCGTTCTTGTGAGCAAACACAAGAACCGTCGTAGGCTGAGGATTCTTGAGATAACTCAGCAAAGCATCCGTATCCTTGATATGCTGCGCCTCTTTCACTATCACCACCTGTCTTTCGGACATCATCGGGTAGCTTCTCGCACAGTTAACAACCGCATCCATACTTACATCCAAGCCATAAAAGACTGTCTGGCAAAAGCCACGCACCTCCTCAGGAAGCGCATTGTCTGCTATATAATCCGTAAGCTTGTCAATATAAAAAGCCTCTTCGCCCATAAAATAATAGACCGGGCGGAAAACCCCTTTTCTCAATTCCGAGAAGACTGATTCGTATGTATGTCTGGCCATAAATGCAATTGGTTAATCAAATGCGAAGATAAGATAAAAAACAGTCAGTTTGCAACGCCTGCAAAAGAAATTTCACAATATCGGCAAATTAAAGTAACTTTGCACACACCAACTACAGCCACACACAATGCAAGCATTGAATCTCCCGCCATACGAAGCCAGAATAATTGTCGAGAACAACAAAAAACGCATTTTCGACATACTGAGGCGCAGCTACGTGGCACTTACACCGGAAGAATGGGTAAGGCAACATTTTGTCCACTACCTGATAAACGAAAAAGGCTACCCGCAATCTCTGTTGGCAAACGAAACACAAATAGAGCTGAACAACATAAAGCTCAGATGCGACACAGTTGTTTACGACAAGGACATCACACCCAAAGCCATCATAGAGTACAAAGCACCAACAATCCCCATAACACCGAATGTGTTCTCGCAGATTGCCCGCTACAATCTTGTACTGAAGGTGGACTATCTGATAGTAAGCAATGGAATGAAACACTATTGCTGCAAAATGGACTACACAAAAAACAGCTACACATTCCTGCAAGAAATCCCCCATTACAGAGAAATAACCCACAGCAGCGATTCCGCTGCAGAATCCCGATAAGAAGACCGGCAGGAGATGCATCATGCACACATTTTAAGGCGAACACCATAACACACACCAACAACCACATCCATTCGCCATACAAACACTGTAAAAAAGCCCCTTACGGTACAGTTAACAAATATTATAACAAAAAACCCAGCCCTATTATTTAAAAATAATAGAATTTATTATATCTTTGCGATATAATGTACAAAGTAGGCAGAAAGCATCTGTCCACATACATTTAAAAGAACCAATTCAGTATTAACCAAACAATATTCTATGAAAAAAATTCTACTCCTAACAGCGCTGTTGGCCATCACATGTGTGTATGGCTATTCACAACAGCGAACAGAAGCAGAAGCCGCGGCAATAGCCAAAGCATTCATGCAAAACAATGGTTATGACTTCAAGATAACCAAGTCAACTACACCTGCCAAGATTCGTGCGAAGAAGGCAGGCGAGATCACTCCCTACTACATCTTCAACGACACTCAGAAAGGCGGTTTCGTAATCGTTGGCGGTCAGGAAGCCATGAGCGACATTCTTGCCTACTCCGATGAAGATTGCTTCGACATGGACGACATGCCCCCTTCAGCAGCTGAGTGGCTCGAAGCATATTCTCAGTCTGCCATTATAGCCGCAGACTACCCCGAAGAGTCAAAAGCCGAGAAAAGAGCAGCAGCAAAAGCATTTGCCGAGAGCAATTTCTCACTCCGCCAGAATGTAGAACCCTTGCTTGGCGAAATCAAGTACAATCAAGGAACCCCCTACAACAAAAAATGTCCAACCCTCAAAGTAATGGATGGCACCAAGATGAAGACAGGCAAAGCCGTTACAGGTTGTACCCAGACGGCAATGGCAATGCTCATGCGTTACTGGAAATGGCCTGAGCGTCCCAGAGGCGAAAAGACATACACATTCAACTACGACTACTCAGAGACAGTCACCAAACAGATGACTCTGACTGTAAATTTTGACTCAGTAGCCCCCTACCGTTGGGACCTGATGCTTCCCCGCTATGAAGGCCACTCTTACACAGCTGAGCAGGCTGACGCTATCGCAATTCTCATGTACCACTGCGGTATATCTAACCAAGCAGGCTACGGACTCGGAGGAACAGGTGCAGCTCTGCGTCCCGCAGGTCTTGTAGACTACTTCTACTACGCAAACGACTGGGTAGGCGACAACTATGGCAACTACAAGGAAAAGACCAATGGCGACAACAACTACCGCGCAATGCTCGCTGACGAGCTCAGCCAGGGACGTCCCATCTGGGCAGCAGGCTCAAACGTAGAGAACACCGGTGCACACTCATACATTGTTGACGGATACGATCTCAACGGACTCTTCCACTTCAACCTTGGATGGAACGGCGGCAGCAACGGATACTACGAAGTAGCTCCTACACCTCAGGCACCCTACGGATGCGGAATGTACTTCTACAGACACATTCACCCCGAAGGCCGTCTTACTCCCTCAAGCCCCGTACGCAACATTGTCATCGAGGCCGGTCTCGGCGAGTTCAACGAACAGACCACAAACACCATCAGCGCACTCAAAACCCTTGACAGCAGCAGCAAGTTCGGCGAAAGCCTTATCTGCATCGTAACAGCTGACACAGAGGATGAAGCAGAAAGCCACCTGACAGGATTGAGCACCATTCAAGGTGTACTTATCGACCGTTGCGACACTATAACAGGCAGAATCTCAGCTACAACAGTACAGACAACATACACCGAGCGTTACAACACAGATGCACCTGCAAACATTGACATCGATGCTATGTTCGCTTCAAAGAACAGCATGAAAGTATCTGTTGCAAGCTATTTTGCAAAGAGCATTGAAAATGCGAACTACCGTTACATATTCACATACACTGAAGACAATGTAAAAATTGACGGTACCAGCTACAACTACATTGCAAGAGGCACATATCCCAACAATCAGGGTTATGAGAACTCTCTCCCCGCAAGTGTAGAGAAGGACAAAGAGTACATTTTCGAGCAAGAAATCCCCTTCCCCGAATCAATCGAAAACATCAACAACACCAGACTTATCGTAATGATGGTCAATGCCGACAATGGCGAGATTGTAAATGCAGCAACAGTAGACCTCAAACAGGTAAATACATGGCGTGAGAATCAGATTCCCTCATTCTACAACGAAGGTAAACTCCTCTCATCAACATCAACAATTGACACATACTTCTTCGACGAAGAAGCGAAGCGTATGCCCGTTCCCGTAAGACTCAACAACCCCTTGTATGAGCCTATGGAAGTAGAACTCACAGCAGAAGTATTGGAACTTGGCGAAAATGCCAATGTACAGTTGGGCGAAACAGCAGGAACAACAGCAGCAACCTACAGCCTCGCTCCCCTCTCAGTTGACAGCACAATGATGCTCTACCTCAACATCAGCGACGAGTTCAAGAGCTCAAAATCAACAGTTAAACTGTCTGTTAAATACGAAGGCAACGTAATCACAGAGCAAACTGTTTATTTCGACTTTATTGAAACAGCAAACGGCATCAATCCTTTCACAGTTCGCGTAAAAGGAACACTTGAGGAACTTGTTCCCAAATCTGCAATCGACACCATCACAACAATCACCGTTACAGGTCGTCTTTCAGGTAAAGACATTGCTTTCATCCGCGACAGCCTCAAAGCTAATGTCATCGACCTTTCACGTGCAAACATCGTAGATGGTCCCGGTGCATACTATGCCGACTACACCACTGAGAACGACATCATCGGTGTGAGAATGTTCTACAACATTGACGCTGGTACAATAATTCTCCCCAATTCTGTAGTAGAAGTTGGCAACTATGCGTTCTATCAGAACTCAAAACTCACCAAACCCGTTATCGGCAGCAATGTAGCTCTTATAGGCAGCTATGCGTTCAGCGGATGTACAGCACTCGAAAGAATTACAATACCCGCAAGCGTAACAGAGATTGGACGTAACGCATTCAAGAACTGTCCTATAGTATGCGTAATCTGCGAAGGCGAGACACCCGCAAAACTTGGTTCAAAAGTATTCGATGGCGCTGACCTCGCAAATGCAACTCTTGTAGTACCCAACGAAGCTGCAATTGAGACATACAAAGCTCAGAAACAGTGGAAAGACTTTGGAAACATCATCTCTTACGACCAGTATCTTACATCAATAACACCTGCAACAGAAGATGCAGAGGTAACAGTTGAGAACGGTAAGATTATCGTATCAAGTGATGCAGAAGTTGCAATCTATACATTTGCAGGCAAGCAGGTAGCTACAGGCAAAGCAGGCGAGTACGCACTGCCCGCAGGCAACTACATTGTAAAGATTGGAAATAAAGCTGTTAAAGTAAGACTCTAATATACTCTTACAATTACTCAAAAAGTGCTTGCAAATGTATTTGCAAGCACTTTTTTTTGCGTATGACGGGCATGTCATACATCTGTGGTGAAAGTCCACTCGGGGCGTA
>CAYWIE010000009.1:0-57147 GCA_964458275.1 uncultured Bacteroidaceae bacterium | reverse complement strand
ACACCCACAATATGTATACCCACATGCTGTTAGGCTCAGAGATTAAAGGCTATATTCCCGATGCAGCGCAATACTTCGATTCCTCTAATAGCGAGCGTATGCAACAACTCGACCTTTTGATGCTTACACGCGGATGGACATCCTACGACTGGGACAAACTTACTACCAAGCATGTGTCGCTCAAGCAACAGAAAGAGACAGGCATAGGTATACAGGGAAAATTTTACAAGCAGACTAAAAGTACCAAATTCGGCGAACTTGGCAGATATTTCTTAACCCCTCAAAGGAACAGCAACATAAAATTCGAAATATCCTACGACGACAGCATCATCCACCAATACCAGTTTGCAAGCGACGAGGATGGTTCTTTCAAAATAGAGACAGAGGAATTTGCAGGCACGAGGGGAGCGCTTTTAACCCCCGAACTCAGCATGAACCAGCAGATGGATTCTACATACGTCTTCTCCATAAACAAGTTCTTCTCTCCGCCGTTTGCACAATATAACTATTGGCAGCGCAATACAGGCATGCCCATAAAGGACGAAAAGCGCGACACTTCAATCGTTAAAATCTCCGACTATGAATTCATGCTCACAGAAGTAGACATCAAGGGCAAGAAGAAAAAATCACGTTACGAGCGTCCACCACTTAGTGAAGTGCGCTTCAATTTCCTTGACGAGTGGGAGTATGCCAAGGAAAAATAATAGAGAGCAGCCTTGTAGGAGATAGGAGCGAAGAAAGAGAAGATGTTTCCGAAATTCTCGAAGCTATGAAATCCGGTGCTATTCATAGTCGCATAGACTCCCTTATGTTGCAGGAGAGACTTGTTACAACTAATGACGCAGCCCGAAAAGTGTCGGCATCAACAGTAGTGCGTTCTATCTTTGAACGATACAACTACCCATGGGCATATTGGGTGAAAATGATAGTAGTAAAAGGTGAATACAACCCAGACTCCATTGTTCGTCAGGATAAGGAGTATCTTCATGGCATCAATCCCGAAAAGATGATGAACTTTGAAGAGGTTGTAATCCGTAGCGACATTGGCACACGGCAACAATTCAAGAACTATGGCAGTATTCTTGCAGGGGAATGGAATGCGTTAGATAACAAGAGATTAGAATGGATGTTCTATTATGGTTTCTTAAAGCATCTTTATATTGACGATCCTAGTAAGGCCGACTTTCCAGATAACTTCTATAATACTTTAATAAATGGAATTGCATTTACTACTGAAGGGAGTTTCATTGTCGCTGGTTGGGGTTCTGCCAAACCAATGCATCCGAACTATGTAGCTTGCTTTATCCCCTACAAGAAACAGCACAAAGGCATTGTACCCGAATTACACACAGGTTCTGCAATTACCGACCCATTCAGAAGAAAAGGAAGAAACTCCACCCGCCGCTACACCACTATAAAAGGTTACAACGAAAGCAAACAGTTCTATTCGCCAAACTACAAAGACAAGCGTCCCGACGATAAAAAAGATGTCCGGCGCACGTTAACATGGGTACAATCGGTGAAAGCCGATGACGGCAAACTGACCGTAGAACTGTACAACAGCGCAATAACAGAAAAGCCTATAATAGACGTTGAAGGCATCGGTGGCAGCACTTTTTATGGGACAAGCAACAATCTCACCAACCGCATATTAAGCGAAGAACAAGCAGGCATTGAGAAACGTTACGGAAAGAACTTTATAAACAACCCCGCCATAATAGCCTACGCTTTCAAAATAACCACCGATGGCAGAAGCCTCTACCGCGAAAAGGAGTATGCACGCGCCTTTGAGAAATTCCACGAGGCAGCCACTCTCGGCTATCCCGATGCAATGTTCTACACCGGTGTATGCTACGCCAACGGCGATGGCGTGGAAAAGGATTACGTAAAGGCATTCCGCATGTTCCGCTCCGCCGCCAACGGCAAGAACATCCCCGCCATGCACAACCTTGCCAACTGCTACATGCAGGGAATAGGCACAAAGGCAAACAATGCGCAGGCGCTCCGTTGGTACACCGCAGCAGCAGACAGCGGATATGTACGTTCGATGAGCATGCTTGCGAAAAGCTACGAAGAGGGTATTTTAACCGAGAAGTCCCCTGAAAAGGCTATCGAGTGGTACAAACGTGCCGCCGAAAAGGAAGAGCCCTACGCAATGTACAAGGTAGCACGTATGTATGAGCATAACGACTCCATAGCAGGAAAGAAAGGAAAAGCCCTGCGCGAATCGGAGACAATAAAGCTATACACCCGCGCCGCCGAACTGCGCAATGCCCAGGCGCAGATGAAACTTGCCGAATTCTACGGCAACGGTCGCTATGTGAAGAAGGACAAGAAAAAGCGTTTCGAGTGGTTGCAACATGCCGCCAACAATGGCTTGATGGAAGCGCAGGAACAGGTTGCCAAGTGTTTCGAAAAGGGACGCGGAACCGAGCATAACGACAAGAAAGCCTATAAATACTACAAGCTTGCCGCCGAGCAGGGCAGCGAGATTGGCAAGGCAAAGGCATACGAATTCGAAGTGCTTAAGTTCTATAAATGATTTTGCCGTCGTTCCATTCGCTGTAACCGCGTAGTAGGGCTGCTTACTTGAATCTTACGATGAAATAGTGCTTTTTTGCTTCGAAGGTGTATGTTATGCTCATGCCGTATCTTTCGGCTATTGAGCTCACAAGCGGCAGGCCGAGTCCGGTGCTGTCGCTGTTTCCTTTATGGTAGAACCGTTCGAAGATGCGCGAGGCATCGAGCGGCTCTTCTCCGCTGTTTGCCACTGTGAGTGTACCGCCGTCGAGAACAACCTCTACACAGCCTCCGATGGTGTTGTGTACAAAACTGTTTTTCATCAGGTTGCCTATGAGTGTGGTGGCGAGGGATTCGTTCATCCTTACGATGGACTTTTCCGGCAGTTCTGCCTTGCAGGATATTTGCCGTTCGGCATATATTTCGGAGTATATCTCTATGTTTTCGCGTATGATGGCTGCAATGTCAACGTCTGCTGTTTCGGGGAACTGGCCGTTCTCTATTTTCGACAGCAGCAGCAGTGTCCTGTTGAGGCGCACAAGGCGCGAGAGGGATTGTCGCATCTTTATTATCTCTGTCATCTGCTCCTCGCTTAGTGTGTCGCTGTTCATCAGCCATTCCAAGCGCGCGCCGAGTATGGCAAGCGGGGTCTGGAGCTCGTGCGAGGCGTTGCCGATGAAGCTGTTCTGCCGGTCGAAATAGAATTCGGCGCGCTCCATTGCCTTTTGTATGGTGCTGTTGAGCTTGCGGAATTCTACGACTGTCGTCGTGTCGGTGAAATTCAGCTTTTTCGTGCCCGGACGGTAGTCGTCGAGCTTGTTCAGCAGTGTGTAGAGGGGACGCATATTGAGGTAGTAGACAAGGGATATAGCCAGGAATATTGTCAGCATGAGCACTGCGTAGAGGGCGAGGATGTGGTAGGCGACTGTTTCGAGCAGGTCTTTTCGCTCGAATGTGGGGGTTGCCACTTGCAGTTCGTAGTATTGTCCGTCGCCGTCGCGGTATATGGTCTTCAGTACGCGGGCGGGCTCGGTCTCCTCTTTTTCGGGGATGTAGACCATTTCGTCGTAGAAGGTTATGTGCGGAGCGGTATTTGCATACTCGTCGCTTACGGGCACAATGGAGTAGCTGTTGTTGGAGCCGTTGTCGGGTTGCGGAAGAGGGTGCCCTGCAAGTGCGCGGCGCATTATCATCTGGGCGTAGTCGCTGAGGACATCGTCGGTTTCGTCGTTTATCTCGCCAACCATTCCATAGTAGAAGAGCTGCGACCATAGTGCCATTACGGGCAGCAGCCCTATGGCGAGTGTCAGTATTACACGATGGAACAGTTTCATGGCGTAGGGTTATTTCTCGGTTAGTTTGTATCCGAATCCGTAGACGGCTTTGATGGTTACTGTCGCTCCGGCTGCGTCCAGCTTCTTGCGCAGGTTCTTTACTTGTGCATAGATGAAGTCGAAGTTGTCGGCTGTGTCTATGTAGTCGCCCCACACTGTTTCGGCAAGTTGTGCCTTGTCGACTATGTGGTTGGGGCGTTGCAGGAAGTATAGCAGTATGTCGTATTCTTTTTTGAGCAGCGACAGTTTCCTGATTTCGCCATCGCTGTTCTCTATCTCTACGCTGCGGCTGGCGAGGTCGAGCCTCAGATTGCCGGCTTTCAGCATGTTGCCGTCGGCACCTGCGCTGCGGCGCATTATGCTTTTGATGCGTGCCAGCAGTTCTGCCATGTAGAAGGGCTTTGCCAGATAGTCGTCGGCGCCGAGGTCGAGTCCTGTTACTTTGTCGTCGAGCGAATCGCGGGCGGATATGATTATTATGTGGTCGCGTTTCTTCAGCGATTTTATGTGTTCGAGCAGACGCAGTCCGTTGCCGTCGGGCAGCATTATGTCGAGCAGTATGCAGTCGTAACTGTATCCGGCAATCTTGTCATTGGCTTCGGAGTAGTTTGCGGCTGTTTCCACTATGTAGCCTTCGTCGAGCAGGGCGCGGCTTATTATTTCGCGCAGGGAACTGTCATCTTCTATAATCAGTATTTTCATGGTTGTTGTTCAGTGATTTCAAAGTCGAGCTGTTTGCGTTCGAGGTTGGCGCGTACTATGCGTATGCGCAGCGGGTCGCCGATGGTGTATTTCCTGTGGTGGCGGCGTCCTACAAGGCAGTAGTTGGCTTCGTCGTATTCGTAGTAGTCGTCTTCGAGGGTGCGCAGGGGTATCATTCCTTCGCATTTGTTCTCGACTATTTCGGCATATATGCCCCACTCGGTTACTCCGCTTATCACAGCGTCGAACTCTTCGTCTATGTGTTCTGCCATAAACTCTACCTGTTTGTATTTTATGCTGGCGCGTTCGGCATTGGCTGCTACCTGTTCCTGTGCCGAGCAATGTTCGCAGAAGGTTTCGAACTTGGCTGCATTTGCCGAGCGCGACCCTTGTGTGAGGTAGCGGTCGAGCAGGCGGTGGACCATAAGGTCGGGGTAGCGGCGTATGGGTGAGGTGAAGTGGGTGTAGTATTTGAATGCAAGGCCGAAGTGTCCGATGTTCTGTGTGGAGTATTTGGCTTTTTGCATGGTGCGCAGCGAGATTGTCTCGATGACGTTCTGCTCTTTTTGTCCTTTTATGTCGCGCAACAGGTTGTTGAGCGATGCGGCTGTGTTGCCGCGTCCGGCGCCGCGCATCTTGTAGCCGAGCTTGGCGACGAAGCGCGAGAGGACTGCCAGCTTTTCGAGGTCGGGACGGTCGTGTATGCGGTAGACAAATGTCTTGGGGGTGTTGTTGGTTGTCTTTTTGCCTATTGTCTCGGCGACGGTGCGGTTGGCGAGCAGCATGAATTCTTCTATGAGCTGGTGCGATTCGTTGCTTTCGGAGAAGTAGACGGACAGGGGCTTGCCGTTCTCGTCGAGACGGAAGTGTACTTCGGCTTGCTGGAAGTCTATTGCGCCGGTGGCGAAGCGTTTTTCACGCATTGTCTGTGCCATGCGTGAGAGCAGGCTGAGCTCTTCGCTGTATTCTCCTTTGCCGGCGGTGAGTATCTCCTGCACCTCTTCGTAGGTGAATCGGCGGTTGCTGCGTATGATTGTACGGGCGATGCGCGCTTTTTTTACTTCTGCCTTGTCGTTCATGGTGAATATGACCGAGTAGGTGAACTTGTCTTCGTCGGGACGCAGCGAGCAGAGGTTGTTGCATAGCTTTTCGGGCAGCATGGGGATGGTGCGGTCGACAAGGTAGATGGAGGTTGCACGTTTGAATGCTTCCTTGTCGATGACACTGCCCTCGGTTACATAGTGCGAGACGTCGGCTATGTGTACTCCTACTTCCCATAGTCCGTCGGACAGCTGCCGCACGGACAGTGCGTCGTCGAAGTCTTTTGCATCTTCGGGGTCGATTGTGAAGGTGGTTGTGTCGCGGAAGTCTTCGCGTCGGGCAATCTCTTCTTTTGTAATCTCTGTCTGCAGCTTGTTGGCGGCGGCTTCCACTGCTTGGGGATAGACGTACGGGAGACCGAACTCGGCAAGGATGGCGTTCATCTCGGTGTCGTTGTCGCCTGTGGGACCGAGCACGTCTATCACTTTGCCTATGGGGTTGCGGCTTTCGGCGGGCCATTCTGTGAGTTTGACTACTGCCTTGTCGCCCGATTTTCCTCCTTTCAGCTGGTCGCGGGGGATGAATATGTCGGTGTGCATTATGCGGCTTTCGGTCATCAGAAAGGCGTAGTGCTTCTGCACGCGCAGTATGCCTACGAATGTGTCGTGGGCACGTTTGATTATCTCTATGATTTCGCCTTCGCGTCCTCTTCCGCGCCGGTGGGCATGAAGGGTTACACGTACATAGTCGTCGTTGAGGGCATGTGCTGTCTTGTGGTCGGGAATCACTATGGGCTCGCCGTCGTCGTCGGGATAGACAAGATTGTAGCCGTCGCTGCTGCGCTTGAATGTGCCCGTGAGTATGGAACTTTTATTGGCGAGACGGTACCTATTCATCGACGGCTCTACAAGATAGCCGTCGAATACAAGGTCGTCGAGCAGACGCATGCAGAGTCCTTTTACTGAGGTTGACTTTATTCCCAACCCGTTGAATATGTCGCGTGTGTTGAATGTGTCGTCCTGATGGTGGTTGAAAAAATCTATCAACAATTCCAACAGCTGTTTCTTTGTTATGCGGTTGGATACTTTGTCTGCTTTCTTTGCCATAGCTGTAGTATTTTATGTAATTGCAAAGAAAGCAAGTTTTTTGGAATATCGGCAATCTTAATGTTGTTATTTTGAACAAATAAGATTTTTTAAACATTCGGACTGTCCGCGGAATGGTTTTGCTCTTTTCACAAGGAGTGGAGTATGTTGAAAATTGGATTGACAGCCGAGTGATTGAGAAAGGTGTCGTTGCTGTAGCCTGTTTGTCCGATTCTGTCGGCAGGAGTGTGGATGCCTCCGCGAATGGCAATAATCATTGCTCCTGATAAGACAGCCATTGTAAATGCCGATGCTGTCTTGTGTCTGCTCTTGTCGAACTTCTCCGGGGTGGCTTTGTAAAGAAGCAGTGCGATAAGTGTGGTCGCGGCAACCATTAGGGCGAACCGTGTAAAGAGACAGCCGACTGTGAAGTTCCCGATTATCTTTTCCGGAGTGCCGGTATATTGCAGCAGAATATGGCTGTCGAGCTTGCATCCCGATAGCGGGTATAGCATTGTGTCGGCTATAAAGAGAGAGGAGATGAGCAGTGCAATGGCTGTGTTGTATGCAGGCATCACCTTTCTGATGGGTATTGTGGTGAAGAGGTCTGCGCCTGTGAGCAAAAGCGGGATGATTGCAGCCCAGCCAGCCGTTGCAATGTCCGACGGAAGTCCACGGTAAGCAACCTCTGCGTAATCCATGATGCCGTAGCTCCTGCCGGCATTTGTTGCCATGAAGAGAAGTCTGAGCGGTGTGAACAGCAATACAAGTGTCGCATAGTAGCGCGCCAGGAAGATGAGTCGCTTTTTCATGGGCTCTTTTTTGTTACTTGCGTCCGAAGTCGGCTGGAATCTCTCCCCACGACGATGTCTCCCATTTTATCAGGGGGTTGCTGTATGTATGGCTTTTCAGCCATTTTTCGGCGCGTTCAATCATGTTGAACACCTCTTCTGTTTCGGGAGTGCGTTCGAGCTTGGTCTTGCACTTTTTCTGCTTTATCCACAGAAGGGCGTTGCGGCTGTCGGAGTAGATGGGGATGTCGCTCTGCTGTTTTTCGAGCAGTGCGAGACCGTGTACAATGGCAAGGAACTCGCCTATGTTGTTGGTGCCGAGGATGGGGCCGAAATGAAAAATCTCTTCGCCGGTGGCAAGGTATACTCCGCGATATTCCATCTGTCCGGGATTGCCGCTGCATGCTGCATCGACCGCCAATGCATTGCTGTGGACCGTTGACGGGATGGAGGCAGGAGACGGTTTGCCCTCTTTCTTTGCATAAATGTGCTTGTAGGGCGATTCGCTGTATGCTCTCTCTGCCTCATCGAGTGTGGCGAATGATTTGTAGAGTGCCTGCTTGACTCCCTCTATCTGTTGACGACACTCGTCCCAAGTGCTGTAAACACCGGGGACGAGTCCGTTCCAGACGACATAATATCGCTTTTTGCCCATATTCTGTCGGTATATTACATTCTTTCGGGTACCTCTATTCCCAAAAGATTCATTGCGGTCTTTATTGTCTTGCCTACATTGTTCGTGAGTTTTATGCGGAAGGCTTTTACGGCTGCGTCTTCTTCGCGCAGGATGGAGTAGTCGTGGTAGAACTGGTTGTACTCTTTTGCGAGGTCATAGGCATAGTTGGCTATGACTGAGGGCGAGTAGTCGGTTCCTGCCTGGCGTACCACAGCTGTGAAGTCGTAGAGCATGCGTATGAGTGAGCGCTCTTTGTCGCTGATGGCTGCGGGTGAGGCTGTTCCGTTGAAGTCGAATCCGCTCTCCTCTGCCTTGCGCACGATGGAGCGTGTACGGGCATAGGTGTACTGTATGAAAGGACCTGTGTTGCCGTTGAAGTCTATCGACTCTCTGGGGTTGAAGAGCATGTTCTTGCGTGCATCTACCTTGAGCATGAAGTATTTGAGTGCTCCGAGACCTATAATGCGTATGGTCTTTTCTGCCTCTTCGGGCGAGAGGTCGTTGAGCTTGCCGCCAAGTTCGGCAGATGTCTCACGTGCTGTGTCGAACATCTCCTGCATGAGGTCGTCGGCGTCGACTACTGTTCCTTCGCGGCTCTTCATCTTGCCTTCGGGGAGTTCTACCATGCCGTAGGAGAAGTGCACAAGGCCTTTGCCCCATGAGAATCCCAATTTGTCGAGCAACAGCGAGAGTACCTGGAAATGGTAGTTCTGCTCGTTGCCTACCACATATACCATCTTGTCGATGGGGTAGTCGCGGAAGCGGAGCTGGGCTGTACCTATGTCCTGTGTCATGTAGACCGATGTGCCGTCGCTGCGAAGCAAAAGCTTCTCGTCGAGCCCGTCCTTAGTGAGGTCTGCCCACACTGAGCCGTCTTCGCGACGGTAGAAGATTCCTTTTTCGAGTCCGCCGAGAACTGTCTCTTTGCCTACAAGATAGGTGTCCGATTCGTAGTAAATCTTGTCGAAGCTGACGCCGAGTGTCTTGTATGTGTCGTCGAAGCCTTCGTACACCCAGCCGTTCATGGTGCTCCAGAGGTTGCGTACCTCCTCGTCGCCCTGCTCCCATTTGACGAGCATTTCGCGTGCTTCTGCCATGAGTGCAGAGGATGCCTCTGCCTCCTCTTTTGTGGCGCCGTTTGCCATAGCTTCGCTTATCTCTGCCTTGTAGTGCTTGTCAAAGGCTACATAGTAGTCGCCAATAAGGTGGTCGCCCTTTTTGCCGCTGCTTGCGGGTGTTTCGCCGTCTCCCCACTTCTTCCATGCGAGCATGGACTTGCAGATGTGTATGCCTCGGTCGTTTACAATGTTGGTCTTGACCACGCGGTTGCCGTTGGCTTCGATGATGTTGGAGAGTGCATATCCCAACAGGTTGTTGCGTATGTGTCCCAAGTGCAGGGGCTTGTTGGTGTTGGGCGATGAGTATTCTACCATCACAAGGGGCGATTCGTCTGTTACGGGTGTGATGCCCCATTTTTCGGCACTCTCTATTGTCTGCAACAGCTCAATCCAATAGCTTGCGTCGATGCTGAGGTTGAGAAAACCTTTGATGACATTATACGATGCTATGAGTTTTTCGTTCTTGGTGAGGTATTCGCCAATCTCTGCGGCTGTCTCTTCTGGACGTTTGCGCGAGAGCGAGAGGAAAGGGAATACGACAAGTGTGAAATCGCCTTCAAACTCCTTGCGTGTCTTTTGCAGTTGGACCTTGTCGGCTGTAACCTGCTGCCCGTAGAGTGCTTCTATGGCGCCGGTGATGTCTGTTATTAGTATGTTCTCGATGTTCATACGTGGTGTATATGTTAGATTTTTTTCTGTTCAAGACTACAAAGATAGCTTCTTTTGTTCAGATGGTTGCAATTTATGCCGTTTTTTTGGAAGTCGCGTTGAAATTATTACCGATTTTAATTTTGTCCTTACTCTCTCTTGCATTATATTTGCATATTGCAAAATTTTGCACCCGTTAATTTGAAAAATGAAAATCACAGATTGTATAAATTCACCCGAAAAGACAGTATTCTCAATAGAAGTGCTGCCGCCCGTAAAGGGAACGGGAATAAATAAATTGTTCGATTCCATCGACAGGATAAACGAGTTCGGACCTCAGTATATAAATATCACAACGCACCACAGCGAGTATGTATATACAGACATAGGCAACGGAATGTTCAAGCGTTCTGCTGTGCGCCGTCGTCCGGGTACAGTGGCTGTGGCTACTGCCATCATGCACCGTTACGGCATTCCGGTTGTGCCGCACATTCTATGCAACGGATTCACCCCCGAAGAGACGGAATATGTGCTTATCGACCTGCAATTGTCGGGAATCACAGACCTGCTGCTGTTGCGTGGCGACAAGGCGAAGGACGAGAAAGCCTTTACACCCACTCTCGGAGGCTACGACCACACATTGCAGCTTCAGGAGCAGGTGAACCGTTACAACGAGGGCTTCTTTATCGACGGCACCCCCATGCGCGAACGCGGCGAGAGTTTTTCGTACGGCGTTGCCTGCTATCCCGAAAAGCACATCGAGGCACCCAATCTCGACACAGACCTCTACTGGTTGAAGAAGAAGGTGGAGAGCGGAGCGGAATATGCTGTTACGCAGATGTTTTTCGACAACGAAAAGTATTTCGGATTTGTGGAAAAGGCAAGGGCTATGGGTATAGATATTCCCATAATCCCCGGCATTAAGCCAATACATCGCCTTTCGCAGATAAACATCCTGCCCAAGACATTCAACACCGACCTGCCCGGAGAACTGACTGCCGAACTTCTAAAGTGCAAAAACGACGCAGACGCAGCCGTCGTAGGTTACGAATGGTGTGTAAAGCAGTGCCGCGAACTTATGCAAAGAGGTGTTCCGAGCCTGCATTTCTACACCATAAATGCAGTGGATAGCGTTTACAAGACATTGTCGGCAATATACTGATAAATATAAAGATGTATTTCAAGGATATAATAGGACAGAAAACCGTTATTGACAGACTTGTGCAGAGCGTGGATAGCAACCGCCTTGCACACGCGCTGTTGCTGACCGGACCCGGCGGTAACGGCAAATTGCCGATTGCTGTCGCCCTTGCCCGTTATATTCTGTGCAGCAACCGGAACGGAGGAGATGCCTGCGGCAAATGTCCGTCGTGCGTAAAGATTGACAAGCTGATGCATTCCGACCTCCACTTTGTCTTTCCGGTGAAGAAAAAGAAAAATGCATCGGGCGACAAGAATCCTGTCAGCGACGATTACATAAGCCAATGGCGCGAGATATTCCTGAAGTCGCCCTATTTCAGCTACTCCGATTGGCTGGCGAAGCTCGAAGTGGAGAATCAGCAACCGATAATCTATGAGCGCGAAAGCTCGGAGATATTGCACAAGCTTACAATGAAATCACGCGAGGGCGGGTGGAAGATAATGATAATATGGCTGCCCGAAAAGATGAACGAGGCGTGTGCCAACAAACTTCTTAAGATAATAGAAGAACCGCCGGCAGAGACTCTTTTCCTGCTTGTGTCGGAAAACACCGAACCGATACTGCCCACTATCCTCAGCCGTACCCAGCGCATAGAGATACCGCGTCTTGCCGACGGAGATGTCTCTGCTGCCCTGCAACAGCGTTATGCCCTTGACGGGCAGAGTGCCCGCAGCATAGCTGCCCAAAGCGGAGGCGATTGGGAAAAGGCAGAGGGAATGTTGATGGTCGACAACGCAAAGACACAATATCTCGAACTATTCATGACACTTATGCGCATGGCGTACAAACGCGACATAAGAGCCATGAAGCAGTGGAGCGAGCAGGTGGCTTCGCTCGGCAGGGAGCGTCAAAAGGCTTTTCTCGAATATTGCCAGCGAATGATACGCGAGAATTTCATCATGAACTTCAAGCGCGCAGAGATGCTCTATCTTTCGCGCGAAGAGCACGATTTCTCGGTGAAATTCTCCCCGTTTGTCAACGAGAACAATATATTCGGAATAATGGAGGAACTTTCCGAAGCGCAAAAACATGTAGAACAGAACGTCAATGCCAAAATGATATTCTTTGACTTGGCATTGAGAATGATTGTTTGGATAAAGAACAGATAACTATGGACGAAAAATACAGATATAAGGAACAGAACGGCTGTTCGGGCATTTGCCCGAAAGGATGTGGCCACATGGACTCTCCACTGAACACATTCGACTGGCTTGCCGATGTTCCCGGCAACGAGGAGGATACGGATATTGTCGAGGTACAATTCAAGAACACCCGCAAGGGATATTATCGCAATTCAAACAAATTGCCTTTGCAAAAAGGAGACATTGTGGCAGTGGAAGCCACTCCCGGACACGACATCGGACGGGTTACGCTCACCGGCCGTCTTGTGCTTCTGCAACTGAAGAAATGGCGTCTCACCCCTGAGTCGGAACTTAAACGTGTCTATCGCAAGGCGCGTCCCGTCGACATGGAGAAATATGAGGAGGCAAAGGCTAAAGAGCACGATACGATGATACGTTCGCGGCAAATTGCAAAAGATCTCAACCTCGACATGAAGATAGGAGACGTCGAGTATCAGGGCGACGGGAACAAGGCAATCTTCTACTACATTGCCGACAACCGTGTAGACTTCAGACAGCTTATTAAGGTGCTTGCCGATGTCTTCAGAGTGAAGATTGAGATGAAGCAGATTGGAGCACGCCAGGAGGCGGGACGAATCGGAGGAATTGGTCCTTGCGGCAGAGAGCTCTGCTGTGCGACCTTTACAACCAATTTTGTCTCTGTGTCGACTTTGGCGGCAAGATTCCAGGATATTTCCCTCAACCCTCAGAAGCTCGCCGGACAGTGTGCCAAACTGAAATGTTGTCTCAACTATGAGGTAGACACATATGTGGAGGCGTCGAAACGTCTCCCCTCGCGTGATGTCGAACTCGAAACAGTGGAGGGCACATACTACTTCTTCAAGGCAGACATTCTCAGGGGTGAACTTACATATTCGAGCGACAAGCATATTCCTGCCAATCTCAAGACTATCACTTCGCGCCGTGCCAAGCAGATAATAGAGATGAACAAGCGCGGCGAAAAGCCCGAAACTCTTTTGGACGACGATGCGGCTCGTGGCGAAAAGCAGTCTGCCGACCTGTTGGAACAGATAAACATAGAGCGTTTCGACAAGGCTGCGCGCAACGGCGGCAACAAGAGACGCAAACATTCAAACAACTCTCGCGAACATCGCAACAACGACGGCAGAAAGCCCAGAAAGAGAGAGGATGGCAAATCTAAAGAGTAATTTATTCCTTTTTGTGCTGTTCCTCTTCGCAACTGCTTGTGAGGATGTGAGGGTGCATAGCTTCAGGTCGCTGTCGGGGGATTGGAGTGTGTTCGACACGCTACAATATGCCTGCTGTGCTCCTGCCGGCAGGAACGAATCCTTTATGATAGACGTTCAGCTGAGAAGCAAGCCCTCTTATCCTTATCGCGAACTTTGGCTCGGCGTGCAATGCGTAGCAGACAGTTCGGGGCTTCTGTCGACCGATACCCTCCGTTGCGAATTGTTCGATTCGCTCGGCAGGCACAGTGGCACCACCGGGGGAATCCTTTATCAGACATCGCACAGGTTGGGCACGCGCGAGTTTCCGAAAGCAGACACTGTGCGTGTAAGGCTCTATCACCTGATGGACTGCGAAGTTGTTGAGGGGATTGCTGATGTAGGAGTAAGAATTACCGCTCTCTCTCAGCGTCAATTCTCAGAAAACTGAACAGAAGGATCGAAAAACCGAGGAACGACGAGCCGCCGTAACTGAAGAAAGGCAGCGGAATTCCAATCACCGGGGTTATTCCCAGCACCATTCCTATGTTTATGAAGAAGTGAAAGAAGAAGATGGAGACAAGAGAGTATCCATAGACCCTTCCGAATGTGTCGTTCTGCCGTTCGGCAAGCACGAGCAGACGCAATACGAATGCGATGAAGACTGCAAGCACAAATGTTGAACCTATAAAGCCCTGCTCCTCGCCGATGGTGCAGAAGATAAAATCGGTGTCCTGTTCGGGAACATACTTCAGTTTTGTCTGTGTGCCGTCCAGGAATCCTTTTCCCATAAGACCGCCCGAACCTATCGCTATCTTTGACTGATGCACGTTGTAGCCGGCGCCGGCAAGGTCCTCTTTCAGCCCCAGCAGCACTTCGATGCGCACCTTCTGGTGAGGTTTCATCACATTATTGAACACATAGTCGCATGAATGGAAAAAGATTACGGAGACGATGATGAACAGCGCCGTCCATGCGAGCTTCCCATCTCTGCCCATGCGTGCCCTTATAAGCAGGTATGCTATGTCGAGCGACAGAAGCAGGTATTGCACAAGCAGTACGTTGAAAGCGAAAAGATATACAGCCACCCAATATGCGATAAGAGAGACTGCTGTGTTAACGGCAAGGATATAGTAGGCTGTGCGTCTCTCCTTGCACCAGAAGAGGGTCATCCCCACCGCAAATATCTGTATTATGACCGTTACTGCATAGTGCCCAACCGATACGGGCAAATGGTCGAACATGACTGTTTCGTAACCGATTCCCACAACAAAATAGACAACCGCACTTATGGCTGACAGCAGCACTATGCCTGTCATTCCTTCGCGGTAGAGCACTATGAAGAACGACAGATAGACAAGGGCGCTTCCTGTCTCGTTCTGGCAGATGATGACTATGAGCGGCAAGAATATTAATGCAAGGCACTTCAGCATGTTCCACATGTCGTTCAGCTTGAACCCGTATCTGTTCATGAATGCGGCAAGTGCGAGTGCCGTGCCGAATTTCATGAACTCGGCAGGCTGTATTCCGAATGAACCTATCGTAATCCAGGAGCGCGAGCCTTTGATGTCCTTGGATATGAATATCGTAATGATGCCCAGAATGATGAGTGCCGGATATATGAATTTTGCCCAGAATTCATAGCTGCGCTTGTCTATGAACATCAGCACAATGCCTGCTATAAAGGAGACACCCATCCACATTGCCTGCTTGCCGGTTCTTTCTGTGAGGGCGAAGAATTCGAGTATGTCGCTCTTCAGATAGCTGTTCCCGGCGCCGCAGATTGCCAGCCACCCCATGATGCCCAGCGCAAGATAGAGCACAATGGCGGGCTTGTCTATCATCTGTATAATGTTACCTTTCCGTTTCTCCATAGTGTATGATTCTTTTCTGCATTTCGTCGGCTTTTATCTTGCTCGACTCCGATAGCCCTCCCTTGAGGTACTGCTCCATGAGGAGTGCGCCAATCGGCACGGCGTATGTGGCGCCGAATCCGCCATTCTCAACATATACGGCGAGTGCTATCTTGGGCTCTTTCATCGGCGCAAATCCAATGAATGCCGAGTGGTCTTTTCCTTTGTTCTGCGCGGTGCCGGTCTTTCCGCACACTTCGATGTCGGGGATGTTCGCCCCTCGGCAGGTTCCGGCGAGCACTGCCTGCCTCATTCCTGCAACAACATGTTCATAGGCAGCCCTCGAAGCCATTGTCGCACGCGGGGTGAGGTATTGCGATTCGAGTGTGTCGCTCTCTACGTTCTTGACAACGTGAGGGGTGATGTATTTGCCTCTGTTGGCTATTGTGGCACAGAGATTGGCTATTTGCAGCGGGGTGAGCGTTACCTCGCCCTGTCCGATGGCTATACTTATGACGGTCAGTCCGTTCCATGATGCGCGGTAGGCCTTGTCGTAGAATTGTGCATTGGGAATCATTCCGCGTACTTCGCCGGGGAGGTCTACTCCGAGTTTGTAGCCGAATCCCATCGACACCATGTAGTCGCGCCATACGTTCATGGCTTTCTGAACTTTGCCGTACTTGTTGGAGGAGAGCATGCGCAGCAGTCCCCAACAGAAATATCCGTTGCACGAGGTTGCTATGGCGGGTACCAGCGGCAACGGTGCCGGATGGGGGTGGCAGCCTACGCGCAATCCTGCATGCACGAATCCTCCGTGGCAGGGGAACGGTGTGTTCTCGGTTATAATCCCCTCTTCGAGGAATGTCAGTGCCTGCGAGGTCTTGAATGTGGAACCGGGAGGGTAGGTGCCCATGATGGCACGGTTGAGCAGGGGCTTGCGCTTGTCGTTGGCAAGTTTCTTGTGGTTGGCTCCGCGTTGCCTGCCCACAAGTATGTGCGGGTCGTATGATGGCGAGGAGACCATGCAAAGTATCTCTCCGCTCTCCGGCTCTATTGCTACAATGCTGCCAATCTTGTTCTGCATGAGACGCTCGCCGAGACGCTGGAGCTCTATGTCTATGCCTAAGGTGAGGTCTTTTCCGCGTTCGGGAAGGGTGTCGAACTCGCCGTTGCGGTATTTGCCTTGTATGCGTCCGTGGGCGTCGCGCAGCAGCATTTCTACTCCTTTCTTGCCGCGGAGGGCCTTTTCGTATGAGGCTTCGAGCCCTTGTGTCCCTATGTAGTCGCCGCGTACATAATAGCTGTCTTCCTTGAGCCTTTTGGGTGAAACTTCGCCGATGTCGCCGAGGATTACGCCGGCTGCATCGCATGAGTATTGCCGTATGGAGCGTTTCTGTATGTAGAATCCGGGGAAACGGAACAGTTTCTCCTGGAACATGGCAAATTCTTCGGCAGAGAGCTGGTTCATGAATAGCTGCTGCGTGTAGGGGGAATAGCCGGGATTGTAACGCGGATTCTTGACATCTGCCATGCGCTTGTCGAAATCCTCACGGGTGATGTTGAGCGCTTGGCAAAGTTCGAGGGTGTCGAGCTTGCCTTTTACCTCGCGGGGCACGAACATTATGTCGTATGCCGGCTGGTTGTATACAAGCAGTTCTCCGTTGCGGTCGTAAATGAGTCCGCGCGAGGGGTATATGGTCTTTTTGTAGAATGCGTTGCTGTCGGCGGCGCTTTTGTATTCGTCGCTCATTATCTGCAACGAGAAGAGTCGTGCCACGTATACCAGGAATACAACGATTATGGTTGCGCCGAGTATATATTTCCTGTGCTCAAATGTGTAGTCGTTCATTTGCCATGTCTGTTGAAGCCTTCAAACACAATAATGAATAGCAGTGTGAGCAGGGTGCTGCTTCCGGTGCTTATGAATAGGTGCAGGGGCATGCTGAACGTGAAGAGCTCCAACGAGAAGAGCACAAAGGAGAAGAACAATGTGCATATCGCCGCATAGCTTACGTATGAGCCCCACCGCAGCACTTTTGTGCCGGGGATGAGGTCTTCGTTGATTCCGTTGGGAATGAACATCGCAAGTATGTAGTTGCGCATGAATGCGAGCATGGTTGCAGCGGCTGCGTTTATGCCGGGGGTGTTGCCGAAGATGTCTACTGTGAGTCCTAAGGCGAATGCCCATATCATCTGTTCGCTTCGTGTGGCGAAACGTGGCATCTTCAGTATGAACAGCAGATAGATGTACGCTGTCGCATATCCGAACAGGTGTATGTGCCCGAACAGCAGTGCCTGCAATGCTGCAAGTATTATGAAGTATTTCAGTCGATTCAGGAAGTTGCGCATTATTTATCCTTTTTTGCTGCTTGTTTTTCTAATTCCTTTTGCTCATTGTGCCCCTCATTGCCTACAAGGAATACCGTTGTGAGGGTAGAGAAGTCGGTGAACAGCTTCACTCTCACTGTGTAGAACATGCCATCGGCTGAGTCCTCAATCTTCTCTACCGTTCCGACCGGAAGCCCGCCCGGAAATATCGAGGAGAATCCGCTGGTTACGACTGTGTCGCCTGTGGCGAACTGTGCGTAGCGCGGCAGGTCTATCAGTGTGGAGTAGCGGGGATCGCCACCGTTCCAACTGAGCGAGCAGAAGCTGTCGCTGCCTTTTACGCGGCAACTGATGCTGCTCTTGCTGTTGAGCAGGGGGATGACGAGCGCTCTGCTCTTGGATGCGAGGTAAACGACACCTACAATGCCGTCGCTGTTGAATACTCCCATCTCTGCGTGTACTCCGTCGTCGGTTCCTTTGTTCAGGGTGATGAAGTTGTTTACCTTGTTCAGCGAACTGTTTATTACGCTTGCGGTAAGGAACTGGTATTCGGAGGAGAGCCCGTCGGTTATTGATGCACTTTTCAGCATTTCGTTGTTCCTGTACTCGGTGAGCTGCTCTTTCAGTTCGGAGACTTCGCGTGTGAGAGCAAGGTTCTGTGCAACAAGACCGTCGTTCTCCTTTGTAAGATGGAAGTATCTGTTGGCATCCATGAAGATGCTGTATACGTTTCCGGCTACGCTGCCTGCCGAGGTGAAGAAGGTGGCTCCCTGATAGTTGTTGAAACGCACCATAAGCACAAGACTGATTCCCTCTAAAAGCAAGAGGAGGAACCAGTCGTTGTGTTTTACGAGAAAATTGAATAGTGTTCGCACTTTGTCTTTCCGTTTCTTATCTCATGAGGAATGGATAGTTCAGGTCTCTGAGTGCGAGCGATGTTCCCTTTGCTACGCAGTATAAGGGATCTTCGGCAACGTGGAACGGAATGTTGATCTTGTCCGAGAATCTTTTTGCAAGACCGCGAAGCAGGGCACCGCCACCGGCAAGGTAGATGCCGTTGTGTACGATGTCGGCATACAATTCGGGAGGGGTGCTTTCGAGTGCGCTTATTATGGCATTTTCAATCTTGATGATTGATTTGTCGATACAGTGTGCAATCTCCTGATAGCATACGGGCACCTCGATGGGCATTGCTGTGATTCTGTTAGGACCGTGCACGATGAACTCCTGCGGTGCTTCGTCGCCAAGTTCGGTGAGTGCCGAGCCTACGTGAATCTTGATGCGCTCTGCCATACGTTCGCTGACGCGGACATTGTGCTGGCGGCTCATGTATTCCTGTATGTCGGTTGTGAAGTCGTCGCCGGCTGTTCGGAGCGAACCGTTGGATACAATGCCGCCGAGCGATATTACGGCAATCTCTGTGGAGCCGCCGCCTATGTCCACTACCATGTTTCCTTCGGGGGCTGTTACATCGAGTCCGATACCTAAAGCCGATGCCATAGGTTCGTAGATGAGATATACGTCGCGGCCGCCTGCGTGCTCTGCCGAGTCGCGCACGGCACGAAGCTCAACCTCTGTGGAGCCATAGGGAACGCCTATGACCATACGCAGGTTGGGGGTATATAACTTGTTGCCCAAATTTACCTTTCCTATCATGCCGCGCATCATCTGCTCGCAAGCGTAGAAGTCGGCGATGACTCCGTCGCGCAAGGGACGTATGGTGTGTATGTTGGGATTGGTCTTCTCGTGCATCTGCTTTGCCTTTTCACCGACGGCTATCATCTTCTTGGAGTTGTCCATCGCTACAACCGATGGCTCGTCCACGACGGTTTTGCCCTTGTACATGATGATGGTGTTGGCAGTACCGAGGTCTATTGCAATTTCTTCTGTGAATGAAAAAAGACCCATTGTCGTCTGTTGTTTTTGAAGGTTCTGATTAATGTTTGAAGTGGCGGAATCCGGTTGTTACCATAGCCATTTCATTTGCATCGCAGTATTCTACCGAGAGGTTGTCCTTGATAGAGCCGCCCGGATGGATGACTGCTGTTACTCCCGCATTGTGTGCAATCTCCACACAGTCGGGGAAGGGGAAGAATGCATCGCTTGCCATCACAGCGCCTTCGAGTGAGAATCCGAATGTGCCTGCCTTCTCAATGGCGTGTTTCAGGGCGTCAACACGTGAGGTCTGTCCTACGCCGCTGGCGATGAGCTGCTTGTTCTTTGCAAGTACGATGGCGTTGCTCTTGCTCTGTTTTACAATCTTGTTGGCGAAGAGCATGTCCTCTACTTCGCTTGCGGTGGGAGCCACCTTTGTTACCTGTGTGAGGTCGGCGGGTGTCTCTATCTTTGCATCTCTCTCCTGTACAAGCACGCCGTTGAGTACGTTGCGGAAGGTCTTTGCGGGCTGTACAAGGGCTTTCTGTACAAGGATGATGCGGTTCTTCTTCTGTGTGAGCACTTCGATTGCTTCAACGTCGTAGTCGGGTGCAATGATTACTTCGAAGAATATCTTGTTTATCTCCTCGGCTGTTGCCTTGTCGACGGGCTTGTTGGTGATGAGCACGCCGCCGAATGCCGATACAGGGTCGCCTGCGAGGGCATCTTTCCATGCTTCGATGAGTGTGGGACGTGATGCGAGTCCGCATGCGTTGTTGTGCTTGAGGATTGCGAATGTTGTCTCGTCGCCGAATTCTGCGATGAGGTCAACGGCTGCATTTATGTCAAGCAGGTTGTTGTATGAAATTTCTTTGCCGTGTATCTGGTCGAAGATTTCTTTGAAGTTGCCGTAGAATGCTCCTTTCTGGTGGGGGTTCTCGCCGTAACGGAGAGACATGGGGCTGTTCTGCGTGTAGCGGAATGCGCTCTCTTCCTCGCTGTCGAAATAGTTGAAGATGGCTGAATCGTAGTGTGATGATACGCCGAATGCCTCACGTGCGAAGAAACGGCGCTCTTCGAGTGTTGTCTGTGCGCCGTTGCTGTTGAGAATGTCGGCGAGGGGCTGGTATTGTGCCTGGCTGGCTACGATTACTACATCCTTGAAGTTCTTTGCTGCTGCACGGATGAGCGAGATGCCGCCTATGTCTATCTTTTCGATGATGTCTGCTTCGGGTGCTCCTGATGCTACTGTCTTCTCAAAGGGGTAGAGGTCTACGATTACAAGGTCGACCATAGGTATTTCGTATTGTGCTGCCTGCTCGTTGTCCTGCTCGTTGTCGCGACGTGCAAGGATGCCGCCGAACACTTTGGGGTGGAGTGTCTTCACGCGGCCGCCGAGAATTGAGGGATAGCCTGTGAGGTCCTCAACGGCTTCGCAGGGAATGCCCAATGACTCGATAAACTTCTGTGTTCCTCCGGTTGATATTAACTTTACTCCGTTTGCATGGAGTGATTTTATAATCTCGTCGAGTCCGTCTTTGTGGAATACGGAAACAAGTGCACTTTCAATCTTTTTTGTTGTTGACATTGTTCTATTTGATTGCGGGTTATTATTCGGAGTTATATGCTATAAGAATGAGCGACACAATCTGATGTTTCTATCATCGTCATCATGCCGTACATTCTTTTTTTTGCTTGCCGGTGCGTCTCTTTCGCGCACACGGCTTGTAATTTCTCTGCAAAGATACTTTTTTTGTTCGGAATATTATAACATTATGATTACTTATTTTTATAGTTTACAGTGTTATTTTCATTGGAATTTTGCTTTATCTTTGTGCCGTTGCTTCTTTGCGCTGTTGTTCGCAAGGGAGTGGCTGCCCGGTTCCTGTATATGGCGGGACCGGACTATGTTGAATTTAGAAACTGTTTGAATTTTCTTGGAAAAGTTTTCTATATTTGCGATTTTGTTCAAAATAAAATTCAAACAGTTTCTTATAATATATCAATATGAAAAGTATAAAGGATTCTATTTTTTATGTGGGTGTCAACGATCGCACCACTCATCTTTTCGAGAGACTTTGGAGCTTGCGCCGCGGCGTTTCGTATAATAGCTATGTGATTGTGGATGACAAGGTTGCTGTGATTGATACGGTGGAGGCTTCTTCGGTAGGCTCGTTCCTTGCCGGCATCGCTGAGGCAACCGGTGGCCGTGCGGTCGATTATCTTGTAGTAAACCATATGGAGCCCGACCATTCGGGTTCGATAGCAATGTTGCGCAACCGCTATCCCGATATGAAGATAATCGGCAATGCAAAGACTTTGCAGATGATTGGCGGTTTCTACGGAATTTCGGACAACCTTATGGAGGTTGCCGACGGCGATACGGTTTCGCTTGGCAAGGAGTCCTTGACGTTCTATCTTGCCCCTATGGTCCATTGGCCTGAGACAATGGTTACTTTTGCGTCGCAGGCGCGTGTGCTTTTCTCAGGCGATGCTTTCGGATGTTTCGGCGCTCTTGATGGCGGTGTTGCGGACGATGTGTTGCGGTTCGAGGATTATTACGATGAAATGGTGCGTTATTATGCCTGTATCGTAGGAAAGTACGGTGCTCCGGTGCAGAAGGCTTTGCAGAAACTCTCGTCGCTGCCGTTTGAGGTGATTGCTCCCACCCATGGACCTGTATGGAAGAATTCAATCCCTAAGGTCGTTGCTGTCTACGATGAGTTGAGCCGCTATGCCGCAGGCAAAGGCGTGGTGCTGGCATATGGCTCCATGTATGGAAATACTGCCGCTTTGTGCGACGAGGTTGCTTGCCAGCTTCGCTCTCAGGGTGTTGAGACGATAAAGATTTACGACCTCTCTTCTGCTGACATCTCCGAAGTGTTGCGTGATATTTTCCTTTATCGTGGTCTTGTGGTTGCATCGCCAACCTATAATAATGAACTTTTCCCGCCTGTGCGCGAATTGCTTAACAAAATTTCGGAGCGTACAGTGAAAGGACGTCTCTTCGGCTTTGTCGGTTCCTATACATGGGCGTCTGCCGCGCTCAAGCGTATGAATGAGTTTGCCGAGAAGAACAATTGGGAGGTTCTTCCCTGTGTGATTGAAATGAAACAGTCGGGGCTCTCTGTGAGCGAGGAGACTATAACGGACTTTGCGAAAAACTTCGCCGATAGTTTGTGATAATATTCCTGTAATTGATTATAATCCAATATTTATGAATATAGTAAAAACATCTTTGTTAATGTTTTCTTTCGCCTCTCTCTTTGCTTGCAGTGGCGAAGGAGGTCAGGTGTGCAACAGCCCTTCGTGTGATAAGAATCATGTGATTGAGAATATTATGGCGCGCCGCAGCATCCGCAAGTATAAACCCGGTACTGTCGACCGCGATACAATGAAGAAGATTCTTGAGTGCGGAATAAATGCGCCAAACGGACAGAACAAGCAGTCGTGGGAGGTGAGAGTGGTTGACAATCCTGCAACCATGGAGGAGATTAAGGGCATTATGGCAGCAGCTTACCCTGCTGAGGATGCCAAAAGGGTTACCGGTTGTTTCAGAAGTGCTCCGGTGATGGTATTCATTGCCCGCGACCTTTCGTACGATTTTTCGGCATATGACTGCGGTCTTATGGCGGAGAATATGATGTTGTCGGCTGCCTCGTTGGGCGTAGGTTCGGTATGTTTGGGCAGCCCGGTACGTTTCATCAACGACAATCCGGCTTGTGCTCCCGTGCTTGAGAAGTTGGGATTCAGCAAAGGCTATGAACTTGCACTCTGTGTAGGTTTCGGCTACCCCGATGAGACTCCCGATGCAAAGCCGCGTGATTGGGGAAAGGTCAAATTCCTGGATTGATTTGCCTGAATATGACATTTACGGCGCAAGTGCAAAATTCAGATTGCACTTGCGCCGTTTTGTATAAACAGCTTATGCTGCTATCCTATTATTTCCCAGAAACCACCCTTGTCAGGTCCTACACGACGAAGATACTTATTTCGCATTGCTTCAATATTGCGACTAATAGAAGTATAACTAATTCCGACAATATTTACCAACTCAGATTTGGCAATATATGGATTTTCAATGATAGCACGCAGAATCTTTATTCGATTATCTGTTAGTCCTTCGCCTAATTCTTGTGACTTCTTTACAATCTTATGTAACTTTTCTGTTACCCTTGGAACTGACTTGGACTATAAAAAGTTGACACTCTTGTGGTTCTAAAATCTTAAAGTGTCAACTTTTTATAGTTCGATTCAGTCCTTGAATTACTCAAGTGCTTTCACAATGCCTGCTGCCCAATATTTGGCAAGCTTCTTTGCGCCTTTGGGGTTGGGGTGGAGGAAGAATGTTCCTGCGTAGCCGGGCTCATGGTAGCAATATTTCTCATAGTTCTTTTCGAAGTATGCGTATGCATCCTTGTCGCCCATCATTGCGTCGGCACGTTCAGCCGCCAGCTCTTCGAGTACGGGGGTGTATCCGTTGAGGCGGTTAAGTCCTTTTTGCAGATACTCTGCTCCGTTGTAGGTGTTGGGGCTGTACCAGATGGGACGCTGGAATACGAATTTTGCTCCGGGAGCGAGTTCCTTGAGTGCCTCCATGATGGTGATGAGGTTCTTCTTGTAGTTCTCGTTTGATACGGGGCAGCCTGTGGGACCTTTGCCGGCACTGTCGTTTGTGCCGAGCATGATAGAGAATACGATGGGTGCTGAGGTCTCTGCCTGAATCTCCTTGATGGCTTTCTCTACACGGGGGAAGTAGCGTTTGTGCGAGGGCAGGAAGTCGTATGTGGTGGCGCCGCTCCAGCCGCAGTTGCGCCAGATGACGTTTGCTTTGTACTTCTTGGCAAGAATCTGCGAGGTGTAGACGGGGGGAGCCGTTACGTCGCGCTGTTCGTGTATTGCACCGTATGTGATACTGTTGCCGATGTAGATGATGGCAAAATCTTTTTTGTTACCGCCTGCGTATGCGTATGTTAGAGAGAGCAGGGTAACAATCATTAATGAAAAAATCTTACGTGTCATAATTGTACTTGTTTATCTTTTGAATAATTCATTTTCGGGTATTTCCCAATTGTCTGTTCGGAAAGGAGCGAGCGGTGTGCCCATGCCGGTTATTACGTTGGCCTCTATGCAATTGCGGAAAGCGTAGCGTACAGCAACGGGGTTCTTTACAGAGTCGCTCTCTACGGTGATGCGGTCTGATACGGGCCATGAGTTGCGCGCATTTGCCGGGTAGAATTTTCCGTCAGCACCTGCAATTTCAAATCCCTTGAGGCGGATTACTTTCATGTTCTTGTCGACCCATGAGAAGTTATCACCCTCGGCATTGTATTTGTCGCTGTTTGCCATGCCGGTGAAGTGGAGCACAATCTTGTTGCCCTGTATCTCCATGCTCTTGTAGCGGGGCGATTCGCTGCCGAATCCGGGCATGCCGTAGCTCTTGTCGAGCGCGATGCCTGCAAGACGTTCGCCTACCTCGCGCTTGAAGGGCGGGTGAATGATAGAACCGAAAGAGAGGTCGGTGGTAGGTGCTACATATACATTCTTCAATGTCTGTGCAGCATAGTACTGTCCCTCAATTACAACTGGCAGTGAGAGATATTTCTCGCCATCGTAACGATACTGCACAAGCTGTGCTATAAGGAAAGGCATTTCGTCGTTGCCCCACGCCTTGCGCCAGTCCTTGATGAGCGAAACAAGCAGTTTGCCATAGTCAAAGGCTCTGTCGCGGTTCGAACAGCCCTGATACCAGATGAAGCCCTTTGCGGTGAAGCGTGTGATGGGGTGAATCATTCCGTTGTACATCTCCTGAGGCGCGAATCCGTTGCCGTCGGGCTTCAATGCAAATTCGCGATCGATACCTTCTGTACTGTTGATGGCATCGCGTGTCATCCACACTTCGGCTTTTGTGCCGCCCCAGTATGAGGTAACTATGCCTACGGGCATGCCCAAAAGGTCGGTGAGCATGCGACCGAAGAAATATGCTGTCGCGCTGCAGTTGGCAACATTCTGCGGAGTGGGTTTCTGCCATTCACCGTTGCAGTCTTCCTGAGGGGTTGCAATGCGGTTGCGCTCTACGTTGAATATGCGTATGTCGGGGTGGGCGTAGCTCTCGCGTATTGCCTCGGCTGCTCCCTGTACGGGCTGTGCCACAAAGCCTCTGATGGGCATTTCCATGTTGGACTGTCCGCCGCATACCCACACTTCGCCCAAAAGGATGCCGGTGAGCGACAGCTTGTCGCCGTCCGAGAATTCTATTTCGTAGGGACCGCCTGCTTCGCCGGTAACCACTTTAAGCGCCCATTTGCCTTCAGCGTCGCTCTTTGTCTTGTACTTTTTACCGTTCCACGATGTGCGTACGGTTACATTCTTGTTCGGGGTGGCTGTTCCCCAGAGGTTCACTTCGCTGTTGCGTTGAAGCACCATGTCGTTGCCGAGTATCGAGGGCAGCTTAATCTCGGCATTTGCCGCTGCTGCCAACATGCACATGAGTGCCAATGAAAAAAGTTTGCGTATCATATCTGTTTTATTTTAAATTTATCATTGCTAAGCTGGTCAAGGCTTCTTATTTCTTTGTGAATATTATTGCAAAGCCTCCGCCGGCTCCCATCGGTATGTTGAGCTTGTCTGCCGATGTTACAGTCTGTTCCATAAGTTTGTAGTCCTCTGCCACGCGGTCGACATTCATTCCGTCTTTGTAGATTTTTGCCGTGTATGTGCCTTCGGGCAGGAATGTGAGGTCTACGCTGAGGTTGCGCGGTGTCCAGTCGTTGAAGCCGCCGAGGTAGTATTTGTCGCCTTTCTTGCGTCCTGTTACAAGGTATTTGCCGAATTCGCTCATGTGTACGAATGTGCTGTCAAATATTGTGGGGATGCTGTTGATGAAGTATGTCGTCTCGCTCTCGCGTGTGTAGTTGGTGGGAGAGTCGCAGAGCATGGCTATGGGCATGTCAAACATGATGTATGTGGCTACCTGGTGGGCGCGTGTACCCTGACTCATGGGACGGTGGTCGATGGAGCGGAACATTTCGCGTGTGCGGTTGAGCATGGCGCCGGGTGTGTAGTCGTGGGGACCGGCTGTCTGGCGCATGAAAGGTATCATTAGGTCGTTGTGTGCCATGTCTGCAACTTTTCTGTCGGTCCACTTCATCTGTTCGAGTCCGAATACAGATTCGAAGTTTATTACATTGGGGTATGTGCGGTTGAGACCTTTGGGCACATATACGCCGTGCAGGTTGAGGAGCATGTTGTATTTTGCTGCTGTGGCAGCCATGCTGTATGTGCGCTCTATGAGATTCTGGTCCTGACGCTCGAAGAAGTCGAGCTTGAAGCCTGCCACGCCTACTTTCGAGTAGTGTGCGCACACCTCTTCTGCCTGTTTGTCGAAGGCGTCGCCTACCATCCACAAAAGTAGGCGTATGTTCTTGCTCTTGGCATATTCGCACAGCATGGGGATGTCGAGGGCGGGGTTGGCGTCCATCACGTTGCGGTTGTGGTAGGAGTACCATCCGTCGTCGATAAGGACGTAGTCGAAATTGTATTTTGCAGCAAAGTCGATGTAGTATTTATATGTGTCGTTGTTGAATCCTACCTTGAAGTCTACATTGTAGATTGAGCAATGGTTCCACCAGTCCCATGTAGAGTGTCCGGGTTTAATCCATGAGGTGTCTTCGATGCGGCAGGGAGATGCGAGGGCATATACCATGTTGTTTACGGGTATCTGCTTCTCGTCGGCACCGTAGGCGATGATGCGCCAGGGATATGTGCGGTTGCCTTTCACCGATGCAACGTATGGAGCGCGTTCCGACACGCGGAGTACGCCGTTTGAGGTGTCTTTGTGCTTCAAGGGGTAGGGAGGGAACTCTCCTACAAGACCCAACTGCTCGTTGTTGCAGTTGATGAACATGCCGGGATAGTTCTCTACGTCTGATTCGAGAAGCACCACTTTGGCGCCGTTGTCGTAGTGTACCATTATGGGCATGTAGCTGAGACGCCCGCCGTGGTTCTTGAAGTTTGAGACGGGCTCATAGTCGTACTGCTTTTCGAAACTGCCTATGTATTTGTCGCTGAAGAGGTCGCTGAACGGGATTGTGAGGTTGTAATCCTTGTCGAAATTGAACTCGACCACCTCGTTCTTGATGTTGATGTCTTTCTTTAAGGTTGTGAACAGACGGTAGGCTGCTCCGTCGTTGAAGACGCGTGCCTCTATTCCCCAGTTGCCTTTCATCTTGAGGGTAAGGCTGTTGTAGCTGCTCTCGAATTTGCTTTGGCGGTAGAAGGGGGCGTTGATTGTCTCGCTCTTGCTGCCTTTGCGTGAGCTTGATACGCGAGGCTTTCCGCCGAGTGTTGTGCCGTTCTCAAGCACAAGTGCTATTGCTGAGGGGGCTACAAGTGTCTGGCCGCCTGCTGTTACGGTGTAGGTAACTTTGTCGCCAACGGTTATGGCCATTGTGAGTTTGCCGTCGGGACTGCTGACTTTGTAGTCGTTGGTCGCGCCCTTTGCCGATAGCGCGAATAGGCTTATCAGCATGAGCATCAATGATAATGTTCTTTTCTTCATGATATTGTTTTATTGATTTTCTGTGCGTATGTCCATGTTGCTGCAACCGTCAAAGACGAAAGGACGTTGCTCTTCGTGGGTGTATTCGTAGTCGTCGGTTCTCTCTATCCTGTTGTTGACGAACAGACAGCTGTCTGTGCTTACGAAGTTGAGGATGCGGGGGTCGAACGATTTGAAGAGGTTGTTCTCTATCAATATGTTGCGGTTGTAGCGGCTTTCGAGTTTGCTCTCGCGGGGACCGTTGCCGGTGGCAATGCAGGCTCTTCCCCATTGGAAATATCCGTAGTTGCAGTTGTCGAATGTGTTGTTGCGTATCACCACGTCGCGTACTCCTGCCTGCTCGAACCAGTAGTATCCGTCGCCTTCGAACAGTATGGCGGCACCGGGTATGTGGAAGTAGCAATCTTCGACGACGGTCTTTGCTCGTGAGCCTAAGAGTAGACCGCGTGTGCGGTTGTTGCCCATGCGGCAACCTTTGATGAGCACTTCGGGGTAGTCGAGGGTGGTGATCAGGTCGGTGATGCGCAGCGAATCGCTGAGCGGAGCGGTGAATGTTACTTCGTACCACTCCTTGTTCAGACGCCGGCACTCCTTCACGGTGGGGTGTGAGTGTGTGATGAGGCTGTACTGGTGCAGTATCTCGCACTTCTTGCCGGGTTGCAGTATGTCGAGCCCGTATTGCTGGTCGTGCGGGAATTTTACAAGAATCTTGTCGGCACCGCGCTTCTGCATCACCATTCCGTACATGCCGTGGATGTTTGTCGCGTCGTCAATCTGGTTGAATATCTCGCAGTCTATCAGGCGTATGTAGCCTGTGCAGTGCGAGAAGTGGGTGGCATCGGCTGTGATGCTGACCATGCGTCCGCCTTTGCGGGGCTTTATGTTTACTTTGTTCACCTCGATGTCGGAACTGAATTGTGCAACCACGCCCATTCCTCCGCAGTGATATATGTTCATGTTGCGCACAAGTACGCCTTTGCTGTGGTTGATGACGACGCAAGGGGAGTAGCGGTGGCGGTGTCCTCCGGGGCCGAGCATGAGTATGTTGCCTTTCTTGAGGTTCAGACGGTCGTGGAATATGCGTATGTCGCCATTGGGCTGCTGTTCGGCGGGGATTGTGTTCTGCGACAGCCAGTAGTCGGCACCGTCATGTTCGGGTTCGCGGCGGTCGATGTTCCATTCGAGCAGGTGCGATACTGGGTATACCTCTCCTCTTTCGTCGAAGAAGTGGAGACAGTTGTTTATTATCTTGTGTATATATTCCTTGTCGAAAGAGAGGTCAGCCCATCCTTTGCCGCAGTCTGTGATGAGACCTTCGGAGTGGAATGGGCGTGCATAGTCTATGTTGAAGCCTGTAATTGTGATGTTTTCGCAACTGTCTACATTGAAAGGGACCATATACCCGTGGAACAGGAGGTTGGCTCCTTCGCCCGATATTTCAAAATTCTTCATCCCTGCAACATCGAGCAGTATGCGTTTCAGTGCAGCTGTATTGTTGCTCACGTACTGGTATTTCTCGAATGCGTAGTCGGGGAAGAGTGAATAGTTGCCGGCAGGAACTATGAGTTTGCTTGCTCCGCTCTTCTTGCAGTATTCCAATGCATTGCGAAAGGCTAACGTGTGGTCGCCGTCGATGGTGCCCTCTTCGATGAATGTGCTGAGATTTACCTCTTCTGCCTTTTCTGCGGTGCCGCATGAGAGGGGCAGTGCGAGCAGTGTCAATATCAAAAATCCATTAAAAAGCCTTTTCATGGGGTTTCTGTTAAATTTTCCCAAAGTTATGGCTTTTTAATGGATTTTCAATGTATTTGTTGTGATTTTTGCACTGATAAACAGAGCGCTCCGCTCTGTTTATTCCGTTTTCTTGTCGCCGAACCATTTTCCGTAGAATATCTTGCGGTCTACCTTGAATAGCGCTCCGTAGCCTTGACGGTAGCCGTCGCGGTATCTGCCGTACCAGAAATCGCCGTTCGCCCAATAGTATATTCCGTAGCCGTGGCGACGGCCGTTGCGCAATTCTCCGTAGTAGGCATCACCGTTCTTGTACGTTATCTTCTGGAATGTGTATGGCTGCAGTTCTTCGGCTGTGTATTCTGCTTTACCTTCGATTGTGTTGACGCTGCTTATATTGCCGGTCGTAAGGTCATATTCGGTGTATGTGGTCTCGCTTCCTACTCTGGCTATCTTGTTGCCCATGATTATGCCGAACATGAATTTACCGCGGCTGTATTGCCCGAAGCATTGTGAGCCGTTGTTTGCGAGGTAGTATCCCCAACCGTATATTGTGTTGTCGATGAGGTGTCCGGTGAACTGTCCGTCGGGGCTTGATATGTATTTGATTTCAGCCTCTTCGAGATGGTCGCAGAAAACGGCTTGCAGCGGGTCGCACATTTCATCGTAGAGTCTTACGGGGGCTTGTGCGGCAAGCAGGGCGGGGATTATTGCAAGAAGTACTGTCAGTGCTTTTTTCATGTTGTTGGTCTTTTAGATGGTCTTGTATAATTTGTTCTTCTTTATGTAGTCGAGTACTGCGGGGTGCAGCCACTTTTGCATGTCTATGCCTTGAGATATTGCATTGCGTATCTCTGTGGAACTGATGTCGAGGAGCGGCGATTGCAGCCACTTTACATTGTCGGGGAGCATTGGTGTCTCTTCGTTGTTGCGCGGGTAGACTATTATGCCGAACCGCGACAAAATCTCCTCGGATTTGTACCATTTGTCAATCTTTTGCCAATTGTCGGCTCCCATCAGCAGTATGAATTCGCGGTCGGGATAGCTCCCTTCGAGTGCGTTGAGAGTGTTTATGGTGTAGGAGGGGCGGGGAAGCGAAAATTCGAAATCGCTGGCTTTTATTCTCTCCTCCCCCTCAAGTGCGCGCTGCACCATCTCCAGCCTGTCGCTTTCGGCGGTCAGCCTAAGGGCTTGCTTGTGCGGGTTCTGCGGTGTAACAAGAAACCACACTTCGTCGGCAAGACCACTCTCTCGCACTGCGCGTGCAAGCGAGGTGTGCCCCTTGTGTATGGGGTCGAAGCTTCCTCCGAAAAGGGCAGTTCGTATCTTTCTATTCTTCACTTAGAAATTTATTTACAACATTCAATAGCTCTTCATGCGCCTTTTCGAGCTTGTCGTTTATTATCACAACATCGGCATGTGGCGCGAAGCTCATCTCGTATTCTGCCTTTGCGAGCCGTTTCTCCATCTCTTCGGGAGTGGTGTCGCCTCTGCCTGTGAGACGGTTGCGGAGCTCCTCTATCGAAGGTGCCTGCACAAATATAAAAAGTGCTCGCTTGCCATAGAACTTCTTGAGGTTGCATCCTCCCTTTACATCAACGTCGAAAATTATATTGTTTGTCTCTAATTGCTTCTCGACCTGTGATTTGAGTGTTCCGTAGAAGCGGTTCTCATACACCTCTTCGTATTCCACGAATTCGTCATTTGCTATCTTTGCACGAAACTCTTCGGGAGTGAAGAAGAAGTATTCCACTCCGTTGCGCTCCTCTCCACGTGGGGGACGGCTCGTGGCGGAAACCGAGAATGCAAATGAGTCGTTGACCGACATCAGATAGCGGACCAATGTCGATTTTCCCGAACCGGACGGTGCCGAGAATATGATGACTTTCCCGTTTTTCATTTTGCGAATAAATTTTACATTACGTTCAACACTTGCTCTTTTATCTGTTCGAGCTCGTCTTTCATCTTTACGACGATGTTCTGCATCTCGGCATGATTGCTTTTGCTGCCGAGCGTATTGATTTCCCGTCCCATTTCCTGAGCTATGAAGCCCAACTTCTTGCCTTGTCCGCGTTCGCCCTCCATTGTAGAGATGAAATAATTGAGGTGGTTCGAAAGGCGTTGCTTCTCTTCGTTGATGTCGAGCTTTTCTATGTAGTAGATGAGTTCCTGCTCGAAACGGTTGTTGTCGTACTCGGTCTGCAGCCTGCTTTCGAGGGTTTCAGTTATGCGGTTGCGGATTTTCTCTATGCGCTCTTTTTCGTACGGTTCGACAGATGCGAGAAGCGCGGAGATGTTTGAGATCTTTTCTTTGAATTTTTTTGCAAGCGCTTCGCCTTCCTGCTTCCTGAAAGCAATCAGTTCGTCGATGGCTCTCTCTATAGTGGCAAGGGCTATTCCCCACTCTTCGTCTGTGAGTTCGTATGTCTCTTTGTTTGATACGACTTCGGGCATGCGTATCAGTATTTCCATCAGATTTTCGGGCATTGCAATGCCTGTCTGCTCGGCAGCAGCCTTCATTTGTCCGATGTAGTTCTGCATTGCAGCTATGTTTATCGAAGGAATGGCAGCCGTACATTCTGCTTGCTCTATCCATAAAGAAAAATCAACCTTTCCGCGTTCGAGACGATTGGTGATAAGGGTGCGTATCTCCATCTCTTTTTCGCGGAACTGTGATGCCATTCTGGTAGAGAGGTCCATTGACTTACCGTTCAGTGAGCGGATTTCTGCGCATATCTTCCTGTTTTGGAACTGTGTTACAGCTTTGCCGTAACCGGTCATGGAGTATATCATTTCTGTGATGTTGTTTTGTTCTGTAAATAGGTCTGTCGGTTTTTGTTTCACCGACAAATATACAGATTCCCCGCCGCAAAATCAAATAACGGGGCTCAGTTTGCGATAAAATGAATTCCTTGTCGCGAAAAAGTTTGCTCCGGCTTAGCATTTATAACGTTTTTTCGCCATTATTATTTATAGTTAAGAAAGATAATTACTATCTTTGCAGTAAGAAGTTGCTTTTGTCGTTTGCATGCATCTTCTTGCGTGAAAATCATAATGCGGCACTCTGCACGGAGCGCCGCACCTAACTATTGGAAAACAGAAAATACAGATGGCTGTAATATTGAATATCGAAGCATCTGCCGAGGTCTGCTCGGTTGCCCTCAGCGAGAACGGTGAGGTCTTTTTTAACCGTGTGAGCGAGAAAGAACTGTCTCATGCACAGGTGCTTGCCCCTTTTGTTGAAGAGGCAATCTCTACTGCCGACAGCAGGGCTATGAAGATAGATGCTGTGGCGCTGAGTTGCGGCCCTGGCTCATATACGGGGCTGAGAATAGCGAGCTCCACGGCAAAAGGGGTCTGCTATGGAAGAGAAATCCCCTTGATAGCCTTGCCGACAACAAAGATTATGTCGGTGCCTGTGCTCTTTCGCGATGACCTGCCCGACGAGGCATTGCTCTGTCCTATGATAGATGCAAGGCGCAGTGAGGTCTACGCGACAATCTACGACCGTGCGTTGAATGTCGTAGTGGAGACGCGTGCCGAGATAGTAACCGAAGAGAGTTTTTCTGAAGTTCTCGACGGGCATCCTGTCTATTTCTTCGGCAATGGCGCCGAGAAGTGCCGCTCCATAATAACACACCGGAATGCGCGCTTCCTCGACGGATATAAAAATCCGCTTGCCAAATGGATGATGCCGCTTGCCGAACGTGCATGGTTGGATGAAAACTTCGAGGATACAGCCTATTTCGAACCGTTTTATTTGAAAAATTTTGTAGCAACAAAATCCAAAGACCTGTTGAGAATGCCATGATGGAGTATAATACCAAGAAAAAAAGATTGCCTCTGCCAGAATATGGTCGCGCCGTACAGAAAATGGTCGACCATGCGCTGACCATCGAAGATAGTGAAAAGCGTCAAGAGTGTGCGGAGACAATCATCAGCATAATGAACGGAATGTTTCCGTCGAACAAAGACAATCCCGAAGCACGAAGAAAGCTTTGGGACCATCTTGCCATAATGTCGGATTTCTCTTTAGACATAGACTATCCTTGCGAGGTTATCCGCAAAGAGGAGTTTACGGAGCCTCCTACGAGAATTTCCTACCTCAAGGGCGAGGTTAAGAACAGGCATTACGGGCGCTTCGTGGAGGAGATGATTGCATATGCCTGCGGAATGGAGGACGGCGAAGAGAAGGAGCACCTGATTTGGCTCATAACAGTGCAGATGAAGAAGGTCTATGTCTTGTGGAATAAAGATACAGTGGACGACAAGCAGATTTTCGATGACCTGCGCGAATATTCCAATGGAAAGATAGATATTCAGGACCAGGAGATAAAAATGTCCCATCCTCCGCATGGCGGCGGGAACTCCCAGCGCAACAATGCCAAGCGCAAGAAAATGTTCAAGAAGAAATATTGAACCGTTAACGGCTCCTAAAATAATCATACTTTAAATCCGAACAGCCATGTCATCGTTTATAATCGAAGGAAACAGACGTCTCAGTGGAGAGATTGTCCCGCAAGGTGCAAAGAATGAAGCTTTGCAGATAATCTGCGCAACGCTTCTTACCTCCGAAAAGGTAACAGTTGAAAACATCCCCGATATTCTAGATGTCAACAACCTTATCTCTCTGTTGATAAGGATGGGGGTTTCTGTAAGCCAGACCGGCGAGGGCCGCTTTACGTTTCAGGCGGCAGAGATAAACCTCGAATACCTCGAAAGCGACGAGTTTCTTAAAAGCTGTTCGGCGCTCAGAGGCTCCGTGATGCTCATGGGACCGCTGCTTGCCCGCTTCGGGAAGACCATGATGGCAAAACCCGGTGGCGACAAGATAGGCCGTCGCAGGCTCGATACGCACTTCGCCGGTCTGCAAAAGTTAGGTGCAGTCTTTTCGCTTGACGACAAACGTCAGGTCTATTCGCTTGCTGCCGACAGATTACGCGGCACCTCAATGCTGCTCGACGAGGCATCCGTTACCGGTACAGCAAACATCCTGATGGCGGCAGTACTTGCCAAAGGCAGAACAACGATATACAACGCTGCTTGCGAACCCTACCTGCAACAGCTGTGCAGGATGCTCACCGCGATGGGAGCAAAGATAAGCGGCATTGCAAGCAATCTGCTTACAATCGAAGGCGTGGATTCTTTGGGCGGTTGCCACCACCGCATACTGCCCGACATGATAGAGGTCGGCAGTTTCATAGGCATGGCGGCAATGACAAGCAGCGAACTCACCATCAAGGATGTCTCATACGAAAATCTTGGAATAATCCCCGACAGTTTCAAACGGCTCGGAATAAAATTCGAGAAGAGAGGCTCGGATATATACATCCCCTCGCAAGAGCAATACGAGATTGAATCCTTTATCGACGGCTCCATAATGACAATAAGCGATGCGCCGTGGCCGGGACTTACTCCCGACCTCATCAGTGTGCTTTTAGTAACGGCAATACAAGCCAAAGGCAGCGTGTTGATACATCAGAAGATGTTCGAAAGCCGTCTCTTCTTTGTCGACAAGCTCATAGACATGGGAGCACAGATAATCCTATGCGACCCTCACCGTGCTGTGGTCGTGGGACACAACAAGCACCACACTCTCAAGGCGCGCACAATGAGCTCGCCCGATATACGCGCAGGTATTGCCCTGCTGATAGCAGCCATGAGTGCGGACGGCATCAGCCGCATCGATAACATCGAACAGATAGACAGAGGCTATCAGAATCTCGAACAGCGTCTTAACAATATTGGCGCTAAAATAACGAGGTCCTAACCAAAAACAGAACAGAGAATGTTAAAGAAAGAGGATTTTGTATACTTCGGCAAACTCACCAAGCCCCATGGGACAAAAGGTGAAATAGGCATCAACGGCGACGGCATAATACTCGGCGAGGATTGCGACTTCGTTGCCTGTGAGCTCGACGGCATATTGGTGCCCTTCTTCCTTGAAAGCTGCCGAGGCAAGAACAACGATACAGTAATAGTGAAATTTGAGCACCTCGACAGTGCAGAGAGTGTACGATTCCTTACCAACTGCGCCACATACATTCCGCGCGAATGGATAGACGAAGAAGAGAACTGCACGTGGAAGTATTTTGTAGGATTTACAGCCGAAGATGAGACGGCAGGTGTGCTCGGCGAAATAATCGACGTCGACGACACCACCATAAACACACTCTTTGTCGTAGACTACAATGGCGAGGAGATACTTGTTCCCGCCGGCGAGGAGATAATAAAGGAGATAGACCACGAACAAAGAGTGGTAAGATTCAATCTCCCGGAGGGACTTATAGAATAAACAACCTCTAAAAGTACAGCAGGAATGGACGAAAAGAAGAAAATAAAGAAAGGCCTGATGAAAAAATACAGGCTCACAATACGCAACGAGAGTGAACTTGGCAAAGCTCTCGGCTTCTACATCTCGCCCTTTGCCGTGATATTGTCGCTCATACTCTCATTTTTGGGGGCAGTGGGCATCATATATCTTATAATCGTTTTTACACCTGTGGGTGAATATCTTCCCGGATATGTAAACGAAAAGGCACGCGAGAAGCAGGTCAGGGAACTGCTGCGTGTCGATTCCCTCAACAACGAACTTGCCAAGCAGGAGAGATACATAAAAAACATAAAAGCCATAATGTCGGGAGTCGAGCCCGACAGCATCCTGCCTCCAGACACCCTCAACACCAAAGAGGGCTATCCGATAGAGGCGACGGAACTCGAAAACAAATTTGCCGAGAAATTCGTGAAAGATGAAAAATACAACCTCACCTCGCAGGCAAAGGCTGTGGGGGCGTTGCAGGAACTCCACATGTTCCGCCCCACTGCGGGCATCATCACCCGCAAATTCGATGCCAATCTGCGTCATTACGGGGTAGACATTGCGCAGAATCCCGGAGAAGGAGTGCTTGCCATACTCGACGGAACTGTAATAATGAGCGACTACACCGCAAACGACGGATATATGCTCATTGTTCAGCACAAGCAGAATCTTACTTCGGTCTACCGCAACTGCCGTGCAGTGCTCAAGAAAGTGGGCGACAAGGTCATAGGCGGTGAGGCAATTGCTGCGCTCGGCAAAGAGACTGAAACAGACAAAGAGACAACAGACAATAACATAAAAAAGCCATATCTCCATTTCGAGCTATGGCACAGAGGCGAAGCTCTGAATCCGGAGATATACATCGCCTTCTAATACAATTACAAATCATGAAAGATACTTCAAAAAGGACAATTGCCATACTTGGCTCGACAGGCTCCATCGGCACCCAGACACTGCAAGTGGTAGACGAGCATCCCGAATGTTTCGAGGTGTATGCACTCACCGCCAACGACAGGGTAGACGAACTTATAGAACAGGCAAAGAAATATCAGCCCGAAGCAGTTGTCATAGCCAATGAAACGAAATACGAATATCTGAAAGAGGCACTCAAGGAACTGCCTATTAAAGTATACGGCGGTTATGAATCGGTGTGCCAGATAGTACAGTCCGAGCCGATAGACATTGTCGTAACCGCGCTTGTCGGCTTTTCGGGGCTTCGTCCCACAATCGAAGCGATAAAGGCAGGCAAGGCAATAGCCTTAGCCAATAAAGAGACAATGGTGGTGGCAGGCGAGCTTATAAACGAACTGGCTCTAAAGCACGAAACTCCTATACTGCCGGTCGACTCCGAGCACTCGGCAATATTCCAGTGTCTCGCCGGAGAGACAGGCAATAGCATAGAGAAGCTCATCCTCACAGCATCGGGAGGCCCCTTCCGCACATTCAGCAAAGAGCAACTCGAAACAGTAACAAGAGAGCAGGCACTCAAACATCCCAACTGGAGCATGGGGGCTAAAATAACAATAGATTCGGCATCCATGATGAACAAGGGATTCGAAGTCATAGAGGCAAAATGGCTCTTCGGACTCGATGCAGAAAGCGTAGAGGTTATAGTGCATCCCCAGTCGGTCATTCACTCGATGGTACAATTCTCAGACGGAGCAGTCAAGGCACAGTTGGGCACACCCGACATGCGTCTTCCCATAATGTATGCCCTCTCATACCCCACACGGCTCCCCTCGACATTCGAACGTCTTGACTTTACAAAAGTTACGCAGCTTACTTTCGAACAGCCCGATACAGAGCGTTTCCCTAATCTGCAAATGGCATACCAGGCATTGAAGATGGGCGGCAACATGCCTTGCGTGCTCAATGCGGCAAACGAAGTGTGCGTAGCTGCGTTCCTGAAAGAAAAAATCAAATTTACCGAAATGAGCCGACTGATAGAGCGTGCAATGCAGAGCACCGACTATCAGCTGAAACCCACACTCGACAATCTCATAGATACGGACAAAGCCACACGCCGCATGGTAGAGGGTTGGATATAACATTCATCATTTTAATTACAATATAAACGACAGATGGAAATATTTTTCATACGTGCCTTGCAATTGATAATGGCACTCAGTCTTTTGGTGCTTATACATGAATACGGACACTTCATATTCTCGCGCCTTTTCAAGGTGAGAGTAGAGAAGTTCTACCTCTTCTTCGACTGGAAATTCTCGCTCTTCAAGTGGAAGCCCAAGGACAGTGAAACAGAGTACGGTATAGGCTGGATACCTCTCGGAGGTTACTGCAAAATATCGGGAATGATAGACGAATCTATGGACACCGAGCAGATGAAGCTCCCTCCCCAGCCATACGAATTCCGCGCCAAGCCTGCCTATCAGCGTCTGCTGATAATGATAGGCGGAGTGTTGTTCAACTTCATCCTTGCCCTCTTTATCTACTCTATGGTGCTCTTTACATGGGGCGAAAGCCACTACGATGTCCGTAAGGCTGCATACGGCATGGAGTTCAACGAGAATGCCAAGGCTCTCGGCTTCGTCGACGGCGATATACTCTTGCGTGCCGGCGACGAGAATCTCGAAAAATTCGACATTGACCTTATTCGCAAAATAGTTGACGAAAAGAGCGTAACCGTGCTCCGTAACGGTTCAGAGGCAACTATAACCATACCAGAGGAGTTCGGTCTGCTTGATATTGGCAAGGAGACACCTTTTATACAGTACAGAATCCCCGCAGTAATCGACAGCATATTGCCCGGCAGCCCCGCAGCGTTGGCTGACATAAAACAAGGCGACAGCATCATAGCCATTGCAGGCAACGAAGTGAATTCGTGGTATCAACTTATGACAGTGATGGAAAATCTCAAGGAAACAGGTTCCGGTACCGTGGATATAAAAGCCATAAGAGAGGGTAACGAAATTTCGCTGACAGCCACTGTCGACAGCACGTATAAATTGGGGGTGATGCCACGTGGACTCGGCTACACACCCGTTGTGCGCGAATACGGATTCTTTGAGTCATTCCCTGCCGGAGTGCTCTATGGATGCAATGTGCTCAAAGGGTATGTAAGCGACTTCAAATATGTGTTCTCAAGCGAGGGCGCAAAATCGGTGGGCATGTTCGGTACCATCGGCAGCATGTTCCCCTCAGTGTGGGACTGGCATAAATTCTGGCTCATGACAGCATTCCTCTCAATTGTGCTTGCGTTCATGAACATATTGCCCATTCCCGCTCTCGACGGCGGCCACGTACTCTTCCTCCTTGTAGAGGTTGTTACTGGCCGAAAGCCAAGCGACAAATTCTTAGAGTACGCACAGATGACTGGCATGTTCATACTGTTGGGACTCTTCCTGCTGGCTGCATATAACGACATAACAAGATTCCTGTTCTGATATATCCAATCATAAAATGCGAAAATCCTTATATATAATAATGATGGCAGCCACGCTATGCGCGTGTGGTACATCCACACACGGCGGACAGACGCAAACGGCACCGGCACAGCCCGACGAGCAGGACTATGCAACGGCACAGAAAATAATCGAGGCATCCCTGAGACTCTTCCACGAAGTCTACAATGCCGCAAAGGGCAGCGACAACCTCTGCATTTCACCCGCAAGTGCTTCGTGGGCACTCTCTATGGCTGCCGACGGAGCACGTTCGGCAACAGCTTCCCAACTATACAAGGCATTGGGCTTCGATGCTGCGGATAGAGATGCAATCAATGCTTACCAGCAAAAGAACATTGCCCGGCTCACCTCGCTCAACGACAAGAAGACAACGATAAGCATCGCAAACTCAATGTGGATAAACAGAGAGTTCAAAGTTGAGAAATCGTTTGTGAAGGAGAACGAGAAGTTCTACAATGCCGCAGTCAGAAACTGCACATTCAATGCAGATGCAGTGAAGGCTATAAACAGCTGGTGCAGCGAAAATACAGCGGGCAGGATAAACGAAATAGTAAAGGAAATCAATCCTGCGGCACAGATGTACCTTATCAACGCCCTTTACTTCAATTCACGTTGGAAAGATGTCTTTTCTAAAAGCCGTACCAAAGAGCAGACATTCACAAAGGAGAGCGGCGAAAAGATAAAGGTGCAGATGATGCATGACACCTCGCGTGCCCGATATTTCGAAAACGACAAGGTGCAGATGGCCGAAAAGCCTTTCGACAAAGGAACATTCAGCATGTACTTCATACTGCCGCGCGAGGGGGTAACGATGGACGAGGCTGCCGCTGAACTCACCACCGGCTTCTACACATGGTGCGACAGCTTTACAAGATGCGACGTCAACCTCTCCTTGCCCCGTTTCAGTGCCGACTACGGCACAAGCCTCAAAGAGGCCTTGCAATCATTGGGAGTGGAAAAGGCTTTCACGTCTGATGCAGATTTTGCAGGAATATCCGACGAAGGCATCCGCATCGGCGATGTCCTTCAAAAGACCTTTATAAAGGTGGACGAAGAGGGGGCAGAGGCTGCCGCCGTGACTTCGGTTATGCTCGAAGCAACAGCTGCCGGACCTCCCGTCATAAAGCACCTTACGCTCGACCGTCCTTTCTTCTACGCAATATGCGAAAGAGCCACAAACAGCATACTCTTCATAGGAAAGAGCGGACACCCCAAAGAATAACAAACACCATTAAACAACAATAAAATGAAAAGATTATTTGGATTCGGCTTGTTGCTACTTATTGTGCTGGCAAGCTTTGCAAAAACCCCGAAGTATGTATTTTACTTCATTGGCGATGGCATGGGACCTTCGCATGTTCTTGGAACAGAGTATTATTTAGGTGAGCTTGAAGGTGTAATCGGACGCCCCAATAAGCTCTGTTTCACACAATTCCCCAAAAGCGCCTTTGTGAGCACATTCTCAAAAAGCAACGGCGTAACCGACTCGGCTGCATCGGGAACAGCTCTTGCTACTGGCTCAAAGACAAAGAACGGTTTCCTCGGAGTAGAGATGGACACGACTCCCGTTTACAGCGTGGCATACGCTGCAAAGCAGGCTGGCTATGCAGTAGGAGTCTCAACTACTGTAGGTATCAACCACGCGACACCCGGCGCGTTCTATGCCCATCAGCCCGGACGTTCTCGTTTCTATGAGATTGGCAAGGATATGCTTGTTGCCGACTATGACTACTATGCAGGCGGCGACCTTTTAGTAAACAAGAGCGAGCAACGCGACGAGATTTACGCTAAGGCAAAAGAACAGGGTTATACCATAGCCCGCGGTTTTGACGATTACAAGGCAAACGGCAAGAACGCCAAGAAGCTCATGCTCTATCAGAAGAACGTTGCAACTGAGCTTCCCTATGCAATTGACCGCGAAGAGGGCGACCTTACACTTGCTCAGATTACTGAGGCTGGAATCGAATTCCTCTCAAAGAAGAGCAAAAAAGGCTTCTTCCTTATGGTTGAGGGCGGCAAAATCGACTTTGCTTCACACGCAGACGACGGCGCGACTGTGTTGAACGAGGTTGTCGACTTCGACAATGCCATCAAGGTTGCATACGAGTTCTACAAGAAACGTCCCAACGAAACACTTATCGTGGTTACAGCCGACCACGAAACAGGCGGTCTTGTTCTCGGTTACAGCGGTGCATATGCCTTGAATCTCAAGGTTTTGAAGGCGCAGAAGGTCAGTGCCGAAAGAATGGCATCTATCCTCCGTCGCGCAAGCCGTGCACGCATGGAGCTCCGCTGGGAGCGCGTGCAGGAACTCCTCAAGGAGAACTTCGGGCTTTGGGACGAAATAGAGTTGACAAAAGAGGAGACTCACGAACTAAGAGCCTACTATGAGCAGGCATACGCAACCACAGACATCGCGAAGCGTGAAAGCAAACTCTCTTCAATAGCTTCACGTGCCAAGCAGATGGTAAATCACAAGGCTCTTCTCTCATGGGCAGGTCCCAACCACTCGGCAAGCTTTGTTCCTCTCTTTGCAGTAGGTGCAGGCGCAGAGAATTTCCACGGTGTAATCGACAACACAGATATTCCTAAGATAATAAAGAAGATTGCACGTTACACAAAGTAGTGGCAGTCGGATGCATAATAATTCATGCCCCTCATTTCCACGGAAATGAGGGGCATGAATCTATCATTACAATAGTTCCTTATACCGCTTTTTGAGTATTATTGCTTAAATCTACAAAATTATATTTATTTTGGTCAAAAATGCCGCTTTCTTGTTTGAATTTCTTTGTTACAATATCAATTGCAATTTCAGATTGGTCTACGCCTATCCAACTTCTTCCGCAAATATCAGCTGCTAATAATGTAGAACCTGAGCCGCAAAAGCAATCCATTACAATTGAATCTATATTTGAGGATGCTTCTACTATGAATTTCAACATATCAAGATTCTTTTCTGTTGGATATGTTGGGTTTACAGGGTCTTTAAATTCCCATATATCCTGTGCTTTTTTGCTTGTATGTTCGTCTGCGTAATTGATTTTTCTTGGATTGCCTGTTTTTGACCATTCAATTAGTCCGGCCTCGTCAAGTCTTTCTAATTCTTCCACTGAGCAGCGCCAATGTCTTCCTTTGGGTGGCAACATCCCTCTGAATGGCTTATTTGTGTCGCCTTTAGTCTCTCCAGGTGCGTGAATGGGTACGGTTGTATATCTTCTGCCGTTTTTGTCAACCTTGTTATATAGCGTCGAAATCTCTTCTAAACTACATCTTATCTGAGGTCGATTCCATATAGGATTCTTTCCTTTAGTGTAGAATAAAATTAAATCTTTAATATTCCCGTAACCTACTCTTTCGAAATTCTTGGGATTGCATTTAATTCTTGTTATGTCGTTTCTGAAATTTTCCATACCGAAAATTTCGTCAAGCATAACTTTTACATAGTGTCCTATTTTGTAGTCAAATGGAGGTATAATGAACCTCTGTCTGACAATAATTCATATATTAAAGTAATCCTTTCTTTAAGGAAAGATATGAAATCATTCCCTTTTAATGTATCTGTATATGCAACTTTAGAATTGGATGATTTGCTAATTGTCGCTACTCTTCCATCGGAGTCTACAGCGAAAGTACCACCGGTTGCAAATGGCGGATCAATGTATACTAAGTCTACTTTTCCTTTGTAGCCATTATTCAATAGCCATTGTAAAGCTTGAAAATTATCTCCTTTGATAAGTAAGTTATTTTCCATTACTTGCAATATAACATAAATAATCTCTTAATAATAGAGCACTCATTATAGGCACATCTTTAGTTGTTATTTCTGAGTACATTTTCTTTTTGCTTTTTATATAAAGAACTCCGTCAAGTATGGCAATGTTTATTACATTTTTTGCCGTTTTTTCCATGACGGTGGTCATCGCGTCAAGAAATTGATCATTCTGATGCCCTCCTTCATCTGATATGAACTTGGCTTCGCCTATGATATAAGTATTATTACATCTTGCTATGAAATCTATTCCTTTATTTCTTTTGTATCCTAAATGTTTTTGTGCGAAATTCATTAGTTGCGAATCTGAACCGGAAAGAATAGCATTATTATTGTTGCTCATGAATATTTCTTCTGTAACGGGAAAATATCCTAATGTTCCTGATTCAACCCATCTTCTGAATAATGGTCCCATTTGTCTGTTGGTCTCTTTGGGTTGAGTGCATTTTTCATACAACCTGTCAAGTCCTAACTCTCTAACTCTCTGACTCTCCCACATATCCTATTGACGGTGTTGGGGTTTCTATTTATCGCAGATTTATCTCTTCTGAAGTAAGGAACATATCCATCCTTTATTGGAAACAGATCTAATTCTAAAAGCGCTTTAAATAATTCTATGTTATTACTATTATTATAATTAGTAACGATCCTGTTCCAAATATGCTTATCAATAGACCTTAAACTGTCTGGACTAAGGGGATATACAGAAAATAATTGGTCCAAATAATCGCGCTGATTGGCTAATTCGATACTTTGTTCTGTAAAATAGTTCACAATATTGTCTTTGAATGATTATACTTCTATAATGCAAAAATAAATAAATTTTGGTTAGCGGCAATATGAATTTTCAAATTGTTATATCTGCTCCGTATATAGTTATCTTATCCCCAATTTCTTCAAAAGGTCCTGACGACCTATCTTCTTCAGAATCGTTTTTATTCTCTTCTGATCTTCGCTCTTGTACCAGAAGAAGAAGAGACGCTGCTCCTCCTTTTCGCGCATGTTTCTTGCGCAGAATACCTTTTCGCCCGTTTCGGGGTTTATGCCCGTGTAGTACATTTCGGTAGACATTGTCATGGGGGTGGGCGTAAAGTCCTGCACCTGTTCCAGATGGAAGTTAAGCTCTTTGGTCTCTGCTGCAAGGGTTGCCATGCTCTCCAATGTGCTGCCGGGATGGCTGCTTATGAAGTAGGGGATAAGCTGCTGGTTGAGATTGTGTTCGCGGTTGATGCGGTTGAATATCTCCCTGAACTTGCGGAACTGCGAGAACGAGGGCTTGCGCATTAGCTTCAGCACAGCATCGTCTGTGTGCTCCGGTGCAACCTTCAGGCGGCCGCTCACATGGTTCTTTATAAGCTCTTCGGTGTAGAGCGCAGTGTTCCTGTCGCGCGTCTCGTCTCCGCTTCTGTGCAGCAGCAGGTCGTAACGTATACCGCTTCCGATGAAGCTCTTTTTTATGCCACGCATGGAGTCTACCCGGCGGTAGAGATTGAGGAGCGGCGTGTGGTCGCAGTTGAGGTTGGGGCAAACTGATGGCTGTATGCACGAAGGACGGGCACATTTCTCGCATCGCGCACTCTCCTTGCCGCCCATTCTGTACATATTTGCCGAGGGGCCTCCGAGGTCGGACAGATAACCCTTGAAGTCGGGCATTGCGACGATTTTTTCTATTTCGCGTATGATGCTCTCTTCGCTGCGGCTTACTATGAATTTTCCCTGATGGGCAGATATTGTGCAGAAGGCGCAACCTCCGAAGCATCCGCGGTGTATGTTTACTGAGAATTTTATCATGTCGTATGCGGGGATGCGCTTGCCGTTGTATTTGGGATGGGGAAGTCGCGTGTAGGGCAGGTCGAAACTGTGGTCGAGTTGTTCGCTCGACATTGGCGGATAGGGCGGGTTGACAACTGTCAGCATGCGGCCTACGGGCTGTATAAGCCTTTTTGCCTTTTGCTTGTTCGACTCGCGTTCTACTGTACGGAAATTCTCCGCCTCTTTCTCTTTGCTTGCCAGACACTCTTCGTGGCTGTGCAATATCCCATCCTCCTCTTTGGCGGTTACCTCCTCCTTGCGTGCAAGGTAGCCTGTCTGCGGTATGTCGCGTGTGATGCGCGAGGCGCGTTGCGCCGTAATATATTCGCTGCCGCTCTCCTGCAATTCCCTGTTGAGCCTGTCTGCAATCTCAATTATGGGCTGTTCGCCCATGCCGTAGACGAGCAGATCTGCCTTGCTGTCGACGAGTATGCTCTTCTTTAGAGTGTCCTGCCAATAGTCGTAGTGGGTGAACCGGCGCATGGATGCTTCTATGCCGCCGATGACCACAAAACTGTCGGGGTATAGCTGTTTGAGTATGGTGCTGTATACCGTGGTGGCATATTCGGGGCGCATGCTGTGCTTGCCGTCGGGCGAGTAGGCATCTTCGGAGCGGAAGCGCTTGGCTGCGGTGTACTTGTTTATCATGGAGTCCATGCAACCTGCCGATATTCCGAAGAAGAGACGCGGGCGTCCCATCTTCTTGAAGTCGCGCAGGTCGTCCTGCCAATTGGGTTGTGGAACTATGGCTACGCGCAATCCTTCGGCTTCGAGGATGCGCCCTATCACTGCTGCGCCGAACGAGGGGTGGTCGACGTAGGCGTCGCCACTGAAGATTACTACGTCGAGTTCTTCCCATCCTCTGGATTTTGCCTCCTTGCGGGTGGTCGGCAACCAATCGGAGAGTTTGTGGTTTTCCATTTCGGGAGGGGGATTATTCGTTGCTGATGTCGTCGCTGTCGCCTGATTCGCCGGGCTGCTCTGCCTCCCATGCCTTGTATTGCTGTATGAGGTTGCTCAGTCCTAAGGGCTTCATGTTGTCGTCGTAGAGGACGAGACATAGTTCGAGAAGCGCTTTTGAGTCCTCTTCGCAGGTGGCAATGAGCGAGCGCACTGTGAAGCGCAGCTTGTCGAGCGTCTCCACGCTTATGTTGCCGGTGCTGTCGGCTATCTGCATGAAGAGAGAGTATTTCTTTATTGTCATGAGGTTGCTCTCCGTTACCTCTATCGTCCGTGTGCCTGAGGCGTTTGCTTGTATGCTGTACATATTGTCGTGGTTTTTTTTTATTCAATAGTTATTCTCCTCTCGCCGTCAGCCTCTTCGGTTATTGTTACTTTGGCTGTCTCTTCGGGCAGCAGCTCTTCGGCAAGTTCGGGCCATTCGATGAGGCAGACTGCGCCGCTGTAGAAATAGTCTTCGTAGCCGAGATTGTAGAGTTCTGCTACCGACTTTATGCGGTACATGTCGAAGTGGTATATGGGGTAGCCATCCTTGTCGGCATATTCGTTTACGATGGCAAATGTGGGCGAGTTTACGGTGTCGGTTACTCCCAGCTCTTCGCACAGGCTTTTGATGAACGTGGTCTTTCCCACTCCCATCTTTCCGTAGAATGCGAATATCTTCCTCTCTCCCATGAGCGAGGCAAATTCTTTTGCTGCTGCGGGGTAGTCTTGCAGTTTCTTTATCCTTATTGTGTGTCTGTCCATATTTCTGTCAATCTCTATCGCCCTTTCGGACGGAGGGTTACTAACGGTACAAGCATCTCTTCCATTGAAATGCCGCCATGCTGGAATGTATCTTTGTAGTAGCCTACATAGTGGTTGTAGTTGTTGGGGTAGGCAAAAAAGTCGTTCCCCGTGGCAAATATGTAGCTTGTGCTCAGGTTGGGCGAGGGGAGAAAGGCTTTAGCCGGCTCCTTTATTTCAAAAACCTCCTTAGGGTTGTAGTTGAGTGCTTTTCCGAGTTTGTAGCGGAGGTTGGTGTTGGTATTCTTGTCGCCGACAACCTTTATGGCATTGCTCACTTGGACACTTCCGTGGTCGGTGGTGATTATGGTCGTGTAGTTGCTTTCGGCGAGGTAGCGGAACAGCTTTATTATCGACGAGTGGCGCAACCACGACAAGGTTATCGAACGGTATGCGGCTTCGCTCGATGCAAGTTCGCGCACCATCACCGACTCGGTGCGGGCATGCGAGAGCATGTCTATGAAGTTTATCACAAGCACATTAAGGTCGTTCCCCGACAGGCTTTTTATGGTGTCGATATATTTTTCGGCAGCCTGCGAGGTCAGCACCTTGTTGTACGAAAAGCTGTCTTTCCTGCGGAAACGGGCAATCTGTGTCTCAATTAGCGACGCTTCGTTGAGGTTCTTGCCCTCGTCCTCCTCTTCGTCTACCCACAGTGTGGGGAACATCTCTTTTATCTTGCTGGGCATCAGCCCTGAGAATATTGCATTGCGGGCATACTGTGTGGAGGTGGGCAGTATGCTTGTGTACAGCTCCTCTTCGATGCTGAAGAGGTTGCCTATCTCGTTCATCAGCACACGCCATTGGTCGTAGCGGAAGTTGTCTATCACTATCAGGAAGAGCTTTTCGCCCTTGTCGAGCAGGGGGAAGATGCGCTCCTTGAATATGTCGTTGCTCATCATGGGGCGTTCCTTGCGCCCGCTCATCCAGTCGAGGTAATTCTTCTTTATGAACTTGGCGAACATGTTGCTCGCTTCGCTCTTCTGCATCTTCAGCAGTTCGTGCATGTTGCTGTCGGCATTTTCGAGCTCGAACTCCCAAAAGACTATCTTTTTATATACATCAATCCAGTCTTCCGTTGTGAGCGAGTCGGAAATCTGCATGCCCAGCTTGCCCCAATTCTGCTGGTAGGCACTGTTCGCTTTTTCGGTTACAATCTCTTGCTTGTGTATGTTCTTCTTGAGCGCAAGGAGTATTTGGTTGGGGTTTACAGGCTTTATGAGGTAGTCGGCTATCTTGGAGCCTATGGCCTGCTCCATGATGTCCTCTTCCTCGCTCTTGGTAACCATCACCACGGGCATCGACGGACGTATCTCCTTTACCGCCATAAGTGTTTCGAGTCCGCTTATGCCGGGCATGTTCTCGTCGAGAAGCATCAGGTCGAAGTCTTCTGCCCTGCACATTTCTATGGCGTCGTGGCCGTTGGTTACGGTCGTTACTTCGTATCCTTTGGATTTCAGAAATATTATATGTCCGTGCAGAAGTTCAATCTCGTCGTCTGCCCAAAGTAATCTGTATGCCATGGATATTAGCTTCTATTTCTTGTTTTTCTTTTCGTTCTTGTTGTTCTTCTCTTCTTCGTCGGAGAAGTCGGGCTCGTCGAGGGTGTAGCCTTTTATCTCAATTTCGGGAATCTTGGAGAAGTTCTCTTCGTAGAATCTTTCGTATTCGCCGAAACTGTAATGCTTGACAAGTATGTCGAGGTTGGCTTTCGAAATGAGCAGCACGTTTATTCCTTCCAACAATCGGGCACTCTCTTTGTTCTTGAAGAGACGGCGACGGTACTCGAACGCTTCGTCGAAGTTGATGAATTCTCTTATCTGGAGCGTGGATATTGTGGCATATTTCACAAAGTCCATCTCGAAGTTGCGCACCATGTATTTGGAGAAGTTGTAACGTGCCATTTCGAAGAGCAGGCGTTTCTCGTCGAGCGAGTCGGTGGGGTAGGCGAGCAGCATGTAGTATGGCTCGGCGCGCTCCTTGCTGAATTCAGGTATCTTCTCTTCGCCGCTCCGTATGGTGCCGTCGGTGCGCCGTTCCCAAATGGAGGTCGTCATGCTGCTGCGCAACAGCCTTCCCTCCTGCAAGCCTTTCGAGTAGTCCTGCGCCAATGCGGTGATGCTCTCCTTGGACTTAAGAGCTATGAGGGCTTTGAGGGTTTCGAGTCCCTCCTTGCTGTTCTCCTGGTAGAGCTGTGATACTGCCTTGAGGAATAGGAAGCGGGCACGGTGTGCTCCCTGCGGGTACATCTTGGCGGCAAGGTCGTTGCAGGCAATGACTTCGTTGTACTCCTCTTTTTCGAAGTGGCTGCTCGCTTTTACATAGAGCGAATCTTCCTTATGACGTTTGGTCATGGGGGTGTCGAAGAAATCCTCTGCGGTTATTATTTGTGTGTACTTGCTGCCGGCATATTGGGTTGTCAGTATCTTGCGGTACTCTTCGGCTTTCTCCTTTTCGTTCCATCGCGAGCATGAGAGATAGAGGTAATAGTATATCTCGTCTGCCTTTTCGTATTTGGGGAACTCTTTTGCAATCCGCTCGAACGTGGCTATGGTGTGGTGCTTGTCGTTGAGCTGTTCCTTGTATATTATGCCCGATTGGTAGAGGGCGTCGACGAGCGCTTTCTTTGATGCCGCTACTTGTGCGTCGGTGCGGGGAATCTGGCGCATGTAGTATTCGCGTGCAGTGGGGTCGTTGGCGAGCGAATCGGCTTTTGCCTGCGCGGGGTCTGCCGGTGCTTGCGTTTCGCTCTTGGCGGCGGGCAACGAGTCGCTCTTGATTGTGGCGAGCGAATCGCTTGCAAGGTTGCCGAGGCTGTCCGAAGGGATGCTGTCGTGTTGTGCCGACTTTATGGGATTTTTGCTCAGTCGCCAATAGTCTCTCAGCGGCCGTTCGCCCCATTTCTGGGTAAAGCTGCTGTATCCTTGTGTAACCAACTGCTGGTTGTAGAAGTACCACGTCATCTCTCCGCTCGACATGGAACTTCCTACGTTCGCCATGATGTTGAGCGTCTGGTTGGGGTCGGCGGGCTTGCCGGCATCCTTTTTCTTCTCGCTGCGCGATTTCAGTTTCTCTTGCCTCTTTACTTCGGCTATCATGGCGTCGAGTATGGGGAAGAGCTCATCCTCGTTCATGGATGCCCATTTGAGCAGATTGTCCTGAAGTTCTATTGCGTCGGTGTGCTTTACAAGGTTGGCGAGCACTGCGGCACGCAGCTTTATGGTGTCGATGCCGGGGTAGTCGGCTGTGAGCAGGGTCGACGCCTGTTGGTAGTTGGGCAGGGCTTTGGAGAATTTGCTCTGGTCCCAATAGAACTCGGCAAGACGCAGATGCAGCAGTCCTGTCCCGTAGTTCTTGGTGGTGGCATCGGCTATTCCTGTTTTGTACACATCAATGGCTTTTGCTGTGTCTTTGGCTGCCATGTGTACATTGCCGAGTGCATAGTGGAGCTGTCCTAAGTGGCTGGTGTTCTTTGGCTGCCTTATCATTTTTTCGAGCGAACGGATTATCTTTTTGTTCTGCTCGTCGGTCATTGTTTCGGTGAGCTTTATGCGGGCATTCAGTTCAAGGTCGTACAAGGGACCTTGTATGAGCACTTTTTCGAAACATTTGAATGCTTTGGCGCTGTCTCCCTTGTTCATGTAGAGCTGTCCTAAAAGATAGTATTCGCGTGCCTTTTCGGTGCGTGTGATTCGGGGACGCTTCAGCATTGTTTCGATGTGGGGTATCGCCTCTTCGAACCGCTCCTGCTTGTAGAGCAGATTGGCGTTTGCCGTAGCCCAGACGTATTTGAGGCTGCCCGGAACGGTGTCCCGTTTGACGCGGCTGAGCAGTTCTTCGGCTTCGTAGAGCCAGTCGAGCTGCGAGTAGCACAGCGAGAGCCGCATGCGGGTTTCGGCAAGCACTATGGGGTTGGTTGCGTAGAGACGCTCCATGTAGATGTATGTTCCGGCTGCTTCCATGAAGTTGCCTTGCTGGAAGTGTGAATTGGCAAGCATCATCCACACCTTGTGCATGAATGGGTTGAACTCTTTCTGCTCGTAGAAAAGACGTTCTTTTTCGGTGAGTTTCTGTCCGGGGTTGCGCTTGGGCTTTTTCTTTATCGAGTGGTTCTTGATGGCTTTCTGCGCTTTCTCTATGGCGCGGTTGAAGTTTGTGGAGCCCAGTTTCTGCGAGGAGGGATTGCTGTTAATCAGCAGGGGAATCGGCTGCAGGTAGTTGTCCTTGTGTGCGTTTATCTGTGCAAGACATCCTGCCACGTATGCCTCTTTCCCGTTGTGATAGGTGTTGTATTTTGTCGAGAATGAGTGATACATGCGCGTCTGCTTGGTGTTGTGCTTGCGGCTGGCGCAGTTGCACAGGGTAAGCATCAAGGCTATTGTGAGTGTATATATGAGTGTTCTTCTCAAATGTCTTTTATTGTGGTGCTGTCTGCACTGTTCCAAAGTGTAAAGTTATGCTTTTTTGTTTAAAAACAAAACAGCTTCTTGTAAATAAACTGTTCTTTACGGTTTTTATTGTGTTAGTCGTGGCTTCTGCTTGCCCTTTGAGGCTCTATAAAAGCTTTTTGGATGCATATTTCACAAGTGCGCATAGGGCATACAGCGTTATCGAGCAGGCTATTATTGCTGCTCCTCCGGGAATGTCGAGGGCAAAGGAGAGCAACAGTCCGCACGCGCTTGCCACGTATCCGAAGAGTATGGACAGTGCAATTGTCTTCTTGTAGTCGATTGTGAAGAGCATTGCTGTCATTTGCGGCACGGTGAGCATTGAGATTACAAGTATCACTCCTATCATGCGCAGGCATGCCACTATTGTGAGAGCGATGAGTGTCATCATTGCTGTCTCTATCGCTTCTACAGGGATGTGGCGCGAACGTGCGAACTCCTTGTCGAAGGCTGTCGCTACGATGGCGCGGTACATGATGGCAGTGAAGAGTGTCGCGACGCAGCCTATTGCTGCCATCAGCGCAATGTCCGAGGTTGTGATGGTGAGAATGTTCCCGAACAGATAGGTCGACAGCTCGGCGGTATATCCGGGGGTGAGGAAGCAGAATATCACTCCCATTGTCATTCCCAGCACCCACAGCAGGGCTATAGCCGAGTCTTCTCTAATCTCTTTGTGGCGCCCCAGAACCTGTATGCCGAGTGCCGACGCAATGGCAAAAATGAATGCTCCGAGTGTGGGGCTGAATGAAAAGAACATTCCCAAACCGACTCCTCCGAACGATGCGTGCGTGATTCCTCCGCTGATGAAGAGCAGACGCCTTGTTACTACGTAGGTGCCCGTGATTCCGCAGAGTACGGCGACAAGCAACGCGCCTGCAAGCGCGTTTCTGAAGAATAGGTAGTCGAGCAGTTCCATTGAAAGCCTCTTATTGCAGAATAAGCAGTATCTCGTCCTTTATCTCGTATGGAATCTCTATGCCGCGCTGTTGCAGACATTGTACCCATTCGTCCACCTCTTCGCTCTTCATCGTGTAGAGTACGTTGCGGAACTCCTCAACCTCTTTGTCGGTGTAGTCTTCGGGACGTCGTCCCTTGAAGGCGTCAAGCTCCTCGTCGTCGAAGTAAAGCGAAGCGTTGTCGAGCCCTTTCTCGCATACGGCGTGGCGTCCGCAGCAGCCGCCCTCTACGTCGTGGTGCTCCTCTTGGGGCGCATCGTTCTTTTTCCTACTGATGAACAGCAGGTAACCTACTACAATAATAGCGAGTATGATAAACAGTATTACGGTTTTATTCATAAAAAGAATCTGTTCTTTTTTCTGTGAATAGTGCAAAGGTAACGAATTAATCTTATTAAGCCAAAGTTTCCTATCTGCAATCACTGTTGCCGAGTTTTGTTTTTTACAAAATGTCATAAATTTGCTTATGAGTGTTAAATTTTTGATAAAATTGCACGGAAGTCGGATAATATGTATTACTTTTGCCATGATAAACATGTAATTAACCATGCGGCATGTAAAATAACAAAAAGCAGAGATTCTTTGCTTTTTGTATTTTTCTGCCCCAATTAAAATAGAATAAAGAAATGGATAAATTCAGCTATGGCTTAGGCATGAACATCGGCCAGAACTTGGCCTCTATGGGTGTAAGCACACTCGAATTTGCAGATTTTGTGAAAGGCATGCAGGACGTGCTTTCAGGTAAAGAGACAGAAATAACAGTTGTGGAGGCGCAGAATGCCATCAACGAATTTTTCAACAAGCTTACAGAAGAGAAGTACGGCAAGACAAAAGAGAGCGGCATCGCCTTCCTCGAAGAGAACAAGAAGCGCGAGGGTGTAGTTACGCTTCCCAGCGGACTCCAGTATGAGATAATCAACGCCGGCTTGGGCAAGAAGCCTACTGCTGCCGACAGAGTACAGTGCCACTACGAAGGTACACTCATCGACGGTACAGTGTTCGACAGCTCAATCAAGAGAGGTCAGCCTGCTGTGTTCGGTGTATCTCAGGTGATTGCCGGATGGGTTGAGGCGCTTCAGCTTATGGGCGAAGGCTCAAAGTGGAGACTCTACATTCCCTATGACCTTGCATACGGTGCGAACGGCGCAGGAGAGATGATTCCTCCTTATAGTGCCCTTATCTTTGATGTAGAACTTATAAAGGTGTTATAATCAATAAACTATTACCATAAAATGAAAAAGATTGTATTTATGATCGGCCTCATCGCAGCAGTTGCAATGACATCTTGCGGTGGTGGCAAAAACATGAGAAACGTATCTATCAAAACTTCAGAGGACTCTTTGGCATTTGCAGTGAGTCTTGCGAAATCAGAAATGTTGAGCGACATCATCTACCGCCAGCTTGGAGTAGACTCTGCATATATCGACGAGTTCGTACGTGGTGTGTGCGATGCCTTCCCCATGAGCGACGACAAGAAGTCTGACGCATACGCAAAAGGTCTCTCAATCGGTTCTCAGGCTGCAAACGTATATATCAATGCCAATGAAGAGGTATATCCCGGCGACACTGTGAACAAGCTCGATAGAGAGATGTTCCTCGCAGGTCTTATCGCAGGCGTTTACAATGACGGCAAAATCATGACAACCGAAGCTGCCATCGAGTATTCCGACAGAGTAATCTACCGTCAGGCAAGCGAAGACTTCATGGCTGAGAACAAAAAGCAGCCCGGCGTCGTAACACTCCCCAGCGGTCTCCAGTACAAGATGGAGGTAGAGGGTACAGGTCCCATTGCTACAGCAAGCGACACTGCAAGTGTTATCTATAAAGGTACACTTCCCAACGGCAGAACATTCGACAGCTCACGCGGCAAAGAGGTGGCATTCCCTGTTGCAGGTGTAGTGCCCGGCTTCTCAGAGGCATTGCAGATTCTTCCCGAAGGCTCAAAATGCAAAATCTATATCCCCTGGAACCTTGCATACGGCAAGAGCGGTACCAGAGGTATCCCTCCCTACAGCGCACTTATCTTCGACATCGAGGTTATGCGTGTAATCAAAGCTAAGAAGTAATATGTAACCTTTTGTCCGCCATTTGCCCTCTCTGCGAATGGCGGACTATATATACAACTGCAATATGAAAGGTGGCGAATGTAAAACCGACAGTCTCGATCTTAAGATATTGAGCATAATATCAAAAGATGCACGAATCCCCTTCAGGAACGTGGCAGAATCGTGCGGCGTATCACGCGCGGCAATACACATGCGCGTGCAACACATGATTGACATGGGAATCATCATGGGGTCAAGCTACGAAGTGAATATGAAACGGCTCGGATTCACCACCTGCACATACGTAGGAATAAATTTCGAGAGAGGTTCGATGTATCACGACATTATCAAACAGCTCGAAGATATTCCCGAAGTGGTAGAATGCAGCTACACCACAGGTCCCTACTCGGTGATGATAAAGATGTATGCTCGCGACAATGAGCAGTTGATGGAGCTTCTCAACGGCAGGATACAGAAAATACCCGGTGTAGTCAGCACAGAGACCATGATTGTGCTCGACAATAGCATAAAGAGAAATTTACCTCTATAAAGTATATGAAAACGGAACAGTTCGAAAAGAAATTCAATCTCGACAGCGAATACGATGAACTGCACCGCAAATATCCGATGAGCGGCCCACGGCCGCTCATCGGCATTTCGGGCAACTTCAGCGAAGGCAACTGCTGTCTTGCACAGGGGTACTACCTTTCGGTTCTCGAAGCCGGAGGTACCCCGCTCATAATTCCTCCCTACCCTCATCGCGAACAGCTTTTAAGCACGCTTGCCATACTCGACGGCATTGTGCTTTCGGGCGGAGCGGACATCGACCCCCGATATATGAACGAAGCGCCGGACTATACGTTGCTTCATAACATAAACCCCGACCGCGACGAGCAGGAGATGATGCTTGCCCGGCTTGCGGCAGACAGACAGATACCCATACTCGGCATCTGCCGTGGCATACAGACTATGGCTGCGGCATACGGCGGCAAGGTGCACCAGGATATATACGCTGCCCTCGGCGATGGGCTCTTGAAACATAGTCAGGAGGAAGAGCGCAGTGTGGCTACGCACATGGTCAATATAACAGAAGACAGCCTTCTCGGCAGACTTTTTGGCAATACATTAGCAGTAAACAGTTTCCATCATCAGGCGGTGTCGCAAGTTCCTGACGGTTTCCGCGTTACTGCTACTGCCACAGATGGAGTGATAGAGGCTATGGAGAGCATCGACGGGCGTCCGATGATAGGAGTTCAATGGCATCCGGAATGTTTTATTCTCAAGGACAATAACAGGGCGATGATGCCCGTTTTCGAATGGCTGGTTTCAGAGGCTTCGCTTTACAGGGCTGCCCGCACGCTTCACGCACAGATTGTAACGGTAGACTCGCATTGCGACACTCCGATGTGCTTTGCCACGGGATATGAACTGACCCGGCGCAGTGCCACTGCTCTTGTCGACCTGCACAAAATGGGCGAAGGCGGTCTGCATGTGGCAACAATGGCTGCGTATCTGAAACAAGACAAGCGCGACGAGGTATCGCTCAGGCAGGCGACAGAGGAGGCTTGGCAGCTTCTCGACGGAATACGCGAAAGGGTGGAGCGCAGCGGCGGAAGTGCAGTGCTTTGCAGCACGCCGGAAGAGGCGATAAGCAACAGCCGTCTCGGCAAAAAGATAATAATGCCGGCGATAGAGAATGGATATGCTATAGGTAAAGACCTCTCGAATATCGAAAAATTCAGGCAGGCAGGCGTCGTGTATATGACACTGTGTCATAATGGCGACAACGATATTTGCGACTCGGCGCGCGGCGCGGGCGAGAATGACGGGCTGAGCGCGTTCGGCAGGGATGTGGTGCGTGAAATGAACAGAGTGGGCATGATGATAGACCTGTCTCATGCTTCAGAAAAGAGTTTCTACGATGCGTTAGAGGCAAGCAGCGTCCCGGTTGTCTGCTCTCACTCATCTTGCAGGGCACTTTGCAACCATCCCCGCAATCTGACAGACGACCAGCTGAGGGCGATTACTGCAAAAGGTGGTGTAGTGCAGTTGACAATGTACAAAGGCTTCCTTGTGGAGGAGGGTGATGCGACGCTCGACGACTTTCTGCGTCATCTTGAACATGCCATAAAGGTGGCAGGCATCAATCATGTAGGAATAGGCACCGACTTTGATGGAGACGGCACTATTGCCGGATGCAGCGACGCTTCGCAGGTGATAAACCTTACCCGTGAGCTAATCCGCAGAGGGTACAGCGCGGCGTCGATAAAGAAGATATGGGGCGATAATTGGTTGCGTGTGATGGAGACTGTGCAGAGAGCCGCAATGTGAGATTTATTTCCGATGTTTTTTGTGCTACTATAGCATGATAGAATAAATAATCGGTTATTTTTAAAAATTTCTTCAAAAATCCATTGTGGTTTGAAAAAATAGTTCTACCTTTGCAGAGCAAAACCAAAGCGGGGTGTAGCTCAGCCCGGTTAGAGTACGCGTCTGGGGGGCGTGTGGTCGCTGGTTCGAATCCAGTCACCCCGACTGGAAAAGCCTTGAAAATCAAATGATTTTCAAGGCTTTTGCTTTGTGCGCTCAGCATGAATATTAGTTGGGTCAGTAGAAATTTAGTGTGGGCAAGCAAATAAATTAGACCCTCAGACATTTGAGACGTATATGGTGATAGGCGGTATTCCCTAATACCGGAAGTATTTTAAGGTGGCTATAAATTAACGCGAGTTCGATATAATTCTGCGCATTGAAACTTTTTAGGAATTTAAAGTTTAAAGAATGTTAATAGTTGGACGGAGTCCGTGAGAATTTCGCCTGCTAATAACTCAAAATATCAAAATATAACTCTTAGAA
>CAYWIE010000008.1:0-57582 GCA_964458275.1 uncultured Bacteroidaceae bacterium | reverse complement strand
TCAAACAGCTTCTTAATATGTGAAGTTTTTTTCTTATCTTCGCAAATTAAACACACTTACCGAAAAATATGATTTCAGTAGATGGATTGACCGTCGAGTTTGGCGGCACAACACTATTTAAAGATATTTCCTTTCAGATAAACGAAAAGGACCGCATAGCCCTTATGGGCAAGAACGGTGCCGGCAAGAGCACCCTGCTGAAAATACTTGCAGGTGTCAGACAAGCCACACGCGGAACAGTCTCCGCACCGAAAGACTGTGTCATAGCCTACCTGCCCCAGCACCTGATGACTGAGGACGGGCGCACAGTGTTCGAAGAGACAGCGCAAGCATTTGCCCATCTCAAGGAGATTGAGCAAGAGATTGAACGTCTGAACACCGAACTGACAGAACGCACCGACTATGAGAGCGACTCCTACATGGAACTTATAGAAAAGGTAACAGCCCTCAGCGAAAAGTTCTACGCAATAGACATGACTCACTTCGAAGAGGATGTAGAAAAGACCCTGCTCGGATTAGGATTCGAGCGCAGCGACTTCAATCGCCAGACAAGCGAATTTTCGGGCGGATGGCGCATGCGCATTGAACTCGCCAAACTTCTGCTCAAAGACCCCGACGTACTTCTGCTCGACGAGCCCACGAACCACCTCGACATCGAAAGTATCCAGTGGCTCGAAGAATTCATAAAAACTTCATCAAAGGCAGTAGTGCTCATCAGCCACGACCGCAAATTCGTCGATGCCATCACCACACGCACCATAGAGGTAACAATGGGACGCATCTACGACTACAAGGCCTCCTACAGCCACTATCTCGAACTGCGCAAGGAACGTCGCGAACAGCAGCGCAAGCAGTACGAAGAGCAGCAGAAGATGATACGAGAAACAAAAGAGTTCATAGAACGCTTCAAAGGCACATACTCAAAAACCCTGCAAGTGCAAAGCCGCGTAAAGATGCTCGAAAAGCTCGAAATAATAGAAGTAGACGAAGAAGACACATCACAGCTGAGACTGAAGTTCCCGCCCTCGCCACGTAGCGGAAGCTACCCCGTACAATGCGACGCCGTAGGCAAAAGCTACGGCGACAAGCTGATATACAGCAATGCCAATTTCACCATAGAGCGTGGAGACAAGGTTGCCTTTGTAGGCCGCAACGGAGAGGGTAAATCCACTATGGTAAAATCCATCATGGGCGAGATAGAACACGACGGCAAAATCACACTCGGCCACAATGTACAGATAGGATATTTTGCACAGAACCAGGCATCGCTGCTCGACGACGAGCTGACAGTCTTCCAGACGATAGACGACATTGCCAAGGGCGACATACGCAACAAGATACGCGACCTGCTGGGCGCCTTCATGTTCGGCGGCGAAGAGAGCACCCGCAAAGTAAAAGTCCTCTCCGGCGGCGAACGCACACGCCTTGCCATACTCAAGCTGTTGCTGGAGCCCGTCAACCTGCTCATACTCGACGAGCCCACCAACCACCTCGACCTAAAGACAAAAGATGTGCTCAAGCAGGCACTCCAGGACTACGACGGTACACTGATAGTCGTAAGCCACGACCGCGACTTCCTCGACGGGCTTGTAACCAAAGTCTATGAATTCGGACATAAACGCGTACGCGAACACTTGTGCGGAATATACGAATTCCTCGAAGCCAAGAAGATGGAAAGCCTTCAGGAACTTGAAAGAAAAAGCTAAAGCAACAAAAATCACTAATCAATAAAAGCACAAACAGTTATGTTAAAACGTTATTTTACCATCATGCTGCTTGTCGTATTTGCGGTAACCCTCAACGCAAAGAAAAACGACATAGAGAAAATGCTCAAAAAGATTGAGAAAGTAAGCAGCTTCGAAAAAATCGAGAAGACAGATACCCTGCGTACCTATTACTCTCTCAAGTTCACACAACAGCTCGACAAGGACAACCCCGAAGCCGGCACCTTTGAGCAACGCATCCTCTTGGGACACCGCGGATGGGACCGTCCTATGGTCATCATCACACAGGGCTACGGCGGTGGCGGCACCTTCTCAAGCAACCGTTTCTACGAAGAGCTCACAACACTCATTGATGCCAACGTACTCTTTGTAGAGCACAGATACTTCGACGAGTCAACCCCAAAACCCTGTAATTGGGACTACCTCACAATCCCCAACTCAATGGAGGACTACCACTCTATCACCACAACATTCAAGGAATACTACAAGGACAAATGGCTTGCAACCGGCATCAGCAAGGGCGGTTCGACAGCAATGTTCTACCGTGCATACTACCCCGAAGATGTTGACGTGTCAGTTCCCTATGTAGCTCCCTTGTGCGTAGCACTCGAAGACGGCCGTCACGAATCATTCCTTGAGCAGGCAGGCACAAAGGCACAGCGCGATGCTGTGAGAAACTTCCAGTTGCTGCTGCTTGAGCGCAAAGAGGTATACATGCCCCTCTTCGAAGATTTCTGCAAACAGAAGAAATACACCTTCCGCCAGCCCCTCTCAGTAATATATGACTACTGCGTTCTTGAATACGCATTCTCATTCTGGCAGTGGGGGTCACCCGCCGACAAAATCCCCACAATGTCGGCAGGCGACGAAGCTATCTTCAAATACTTCATCTCAAGCTGCGACCCCAGCTACTTCTCACGCGGCAATCGCCTCGACTCATTCTCTGTGCAGGCTGTTAAAGACTTCGGCTACTATGGCTACAACATCGAACCATTCAAGAAATACATCAAGGAGCCTTTGAAAGACTACTACAAGAAGATTATGCTCAGCGAAGAGTGGTACGATGTAGAATTCGACGGCAGCACCCACCGCAAGGTTGTCGACTACCTCACAGAGAACGACCCCAAAATGATATACATCTACGGTCAGTACGACCCATGGACAGCCAACGGCGTTACATGGCTGCGCGACCGCGACAAGAAGAACATCCGCATCTTCATTGAGCCCAACGGCAGCCACCGCGCACGCATCGGCACCATGCCCAAGGAGACTCAGAAAGAGATTCTCGACCTCTTGCAAGAGTGGACAAACTACCGCAAGCAATAATATCAGGATATGCTCAAAAATAACACACCCGCACTTGTTCTTTCCAATCTTGCCATCGGTTACACCGCAGGCAAGAAAGAACACCGGGTGGCAGAAACAACCGATGCAGTTCTGCACAAAGGAGAACTTGTATCATTGATAGGCTCAAACGGTGCAGGGAAGTCAACGCTTCTCCGCACCGTTGCAGCTTTTCAGCCTGCACTGTCGGGAGAGATAATCTACCACGGGCTGAAAGGCAAAATCACCTCTGCCTCACAACTGTCGCGGCACCTTTCCATTGTACTCACCGGCAGAGAACCAATATACAACCTCACTGTGCGCGAAGTGGTAGCAATGGGACGCACCCCGCACACCGGCCTGTTCGGAACAATCTCAAAGCACGACCGCATCATAATAGATGAATCAATAGAAAGATTGGGCATCGCCCCGCTTGCCGACCGCATGATTGACACCCTCAGCGACGGTGAGCGCCAGAAGGCTATGATAGCCAAAGCCCTCGCACAAGAGACCTCCATAATACTGCTCGACGAACCAACCGCATTCCTCGACTTTGCAAGCCGCGTACAACTGTTGCAGACACTGAGAGAACTCGCGCACGAAAGCAGCAAAGCCATCCTCCTATCCACCCACGACCTTGAACTTGCACTGCAACTGTCCGACCGTCTGTGGCTCATAGACAAAGGACATATGCACACAGGAAGCGTAGACGAGCTCTCTGACAACGGCACACTGAGCTCATTCATCGACAACGACGGCATCCGTTACGATGCCGCAAACAGAAAAATAGCAATTGAGCGGACTACACCTTGACAACAATAATATCCTCCCATCTGGTAGTGTACTGAGGCGAAAGATGGCGACGGTTCACATGCTCCTCGAAATTGCCCTGCGAAACTATCCTTACACTCTCCTGGCCAATAGTTGAATTGATATTGTCAATTGCCTGCATAAGCAGTTTATGCTTCGCATGGTCGGTTGTATCGAAAAGCGAATGCTGTACAGCATTGTCGGGAATGATGGCACCGAGTGTAACACCGCTCTTTTTATACCCGAATCCCTTACGGTAAAGTTCCTTGAGCATCTCAGTGGCAGCCTTAGTTATTTCAATGGTGCTGTTGGTAGATGTTACAAAGCGATGAATCCTTCCTTCGCGATGCTGCGGGTGGTCGTCACGGTGGCGGTTGGTGAGAATGAACACCTGAAGCTCGCCGGCTACAGAACGCTGCTGCCTGAGCTTTTCGGCAGCCATGCCTGCAAAAGAAGCCACCGTATCGCGCAGTTCTTCAAAACTATATATTTCTGCAGCAAAAGAGCGTGAAACGGTTATAGTCTGCTTGTCGGCAATCTGATGGCTGAACTCTATTGAGGGGATACCATGCAGTTCGCGCCATGTGCGCACACCGGTTATGTTCATCACATTGTGTACCCATTCCTCCGGTTTTTCACAGAATTTTGCAGCCGTTCCAATTCCTGCCGCCTGCAAGCGCTTGCTATACCTGCGCCCTATCCCCCACACATCTTCTATGGGATATGTGGAGAGCACCTTGGCAACATCCTCGTCGCGATGCATCAGACATGCACCTTGCAGTTTGGGATACTTTTTGCAGAGCTTGCTTGCAATTTTTGCAAGCGTCTTTGTCGACGAGATTCCTATACTGACAGGAATTCCGGTATTGCGTCTTACTGTTCGGGACAAATCCCTGCCGAACTCCTGAAGGGTGTCAAGACTGTAACTGCTTAAATCGAGGAAAGCCTCATCAATCGAATATATCTCTATGAAAGGAACATGACTTTTAAGTGTCTCCATCACCCGTCGCGACATGTCCCCGTAGAGATGATAGTTTGCCGAAAACACTGCGACATCATGCAGTTTCACAATATTCTGGATTTGGAACAGCGGTTCCCCCATCTTTATTCCTATCGCCTTTGCTTCGTTGCTTCGTGAGACAACACACCCGTCGTTGTTGCTGAGCACAACAACGGGACGACCGTCAAGCGAGGGATTGAATACCCGCTCGCAAGAGACAAAAAAGTTATTGCAGTCGCAGAGTCCGAACATTCAAGCAATATTAATTATATAGACATGCACCTGGAGAAGCTTTTTTCTGCTCCTTGCGCAAATATATCACTACCGGCAGATGGTCGCTGTAACCATTTATCCATCTCCCGCCTGCAATCGTGCGCTTAGGATAACCGGCATAATTGCCTTCGCTGTTCATCATATAGCGGCGACAATGTATTTCGCACTTTTCGTATTGCAGCCCTTTGCCTCTACCGCATAAATTGCCGCTTACGATTATTTGATCGTACAGCTGCCATCGGTCGCGATATTTTATACTGCCCTGCTTGTCCCTGCGCAACACATCCCACCACGGATTGTAAAGTGCACTGTCCGAAGAGATTTCCGAAATATTTCGTCGGGCTTCGAGACACACTTTCAGGCTTTTATTGTCGGGATTGTCGTTAAAATCGCCCATAATGATTATCTTGCTTTGCGGGCAGACTGCAGCTATCGAATCCTTGAGACGTTTCACACGCTTTGCAGCATATTCGCGCGAAGGAGATTTTGAATATCTCGACGGCCAATGGTTGACGATGACATGCACGTCCTCGTCCAACAATTTGCCACTCACCACAAGATAGCCGCGAGTGCGGTGGCGTGTTATTGTATCGCTGTATGGAACGAGTTGGCTGTTTTGCGGAACAAACCGGCGGGAGTCGTATATAAGTGCACAGTCGACGCCTCTGCTGTCGCTGCTTTCACGATGAATGTATTTGAGTCCCTTGCCTATCAGACGCCTATTGCTTAACAGTTCCTTCAGTACCCCTGCGTTCTCGACCTCACATACCCCGATAAGTGCTGCATTGCCATTGTCTATTTCACTCAGAACTGTTGCAATATTGTTTATCTTGCTCTTGTATTTCCTGCTATCCCAACTGTTCTTTCCTTTTGGCAAGAATTCGTAATCGTTCTTACCCTCATCGTGTATAGTATCGAAAAGATTTTCAAGATTATAGAATACCACGCTGCAATATTTCCCCTTGTTATCGGCATGCGTGAAGGTTAATGCAAGAAGCAGAAAAACGATTGTCGCTGCTGTACGTATAGCTCTCATAAGCAGATTAATCGATAAACAGTTTGTCGAAATCTGCGCGGGGGAATATTTCGAGTTTTCCGCCACGTGTTGCGTTGAATATTTTCACTCCGTTACGGTCGCAGACCTCTTTGGCGCGGGCGAACGCAAGCAGGTTGGTATCCACTTCGGGGGGTGCATATGTACGCGAAGAATTATACAGCCGCTTGTCGAAATAACTGTCGGCAGTGATTGTGGAATTGTCTTTTGAATAGTTGCAGTCGACGCCTATCAGATATATCTCCTTGAATCCCATATAGGCAGCAAACTGTATCATTGAGTATGTTACAGTCTGTCCGCTGTAAACGACATTGGCGATATTCTGCGAAAAGCCTATCGGGTTCTTTGGAAAGAGCATTTTGTAATAGGTTACTCCAGGAATATGGTAACGTGCCGCATAGTGGGATTTCACAAAGCGTGTGGCGGCAAGTTTCTCTATATGCTCCTTGTTGTCGAGTATTATACGGTTGTCTTGCGCAAAGTAGTATGTGGGAGTAAAAGGTATTTCGTCGAAAAGACGTATAAGCGAATTGCAGGCAAACGTGATTTCTCCGCTCAGCTTTCTCAAATCCTCGTTGCGCAGGCTGGGACCATTGCCTATCACAAAACAACGTCCTCCGTTATGAATATTCTTCAGTCTGCGCAGACGCATATAGCTGCGGAACATCATTGCTCCGTATATGTAGTTCATGGCATTCCATGTTTTATGCCACACACTCCACAATACTCCTCTGGAAGATTGGCCTGACATTATCTCTTATGAAACAAGCTTAAGGGAAGTTCTATGATACCGTCCTTGTTATGGGCGGGTGGATATTATTTTCTCGGCAAACTCGAAATCTTCGGGGTAGTCGATGTCAATGCCTTCAATCGGACCTACAAGCGCCATATAAGGGTTGTCGCCTACACGTTGGTGGCGTTCTGTCCAAACATGGCTTTGGAAGATGTAGAAGGCACTTGTCTCTACAAAAACAGGCTCTATTGTCTGTGTACGGGGTATCTCCTTGAGGTTGTAGTTCAATGGTTTTCCCTCGAACCATGTGAATGTCTGCACCTTTTGGGCAGAGAACGCTGAATCGTGTCTGCCTGACACGACCTCTTCTATTGCACAGCTTATTGTTTCGGCTTTTATAAAAGGAGATGTTGTATGGCCGAGCAGATAGACATCGGCGTCTACTTCTTTTATAAACGCATCGTATATATCCTCTCCCAAAGTTTCGTCGCTGTCGAGAGTGCTGTCGCGTTTAAGGAATTTCACGCCTTCGGGCAGATAAGGGATTATGGCATCCTGGCTGCAATATACATATACTTCGTTTATCTGGGGTACTCTTGTAAGTGTTTCAAGTATATACCACATAAGCGGTCTTGTGCCAAGAAGTTTCAGGTTCTTTCCTACTACACGCTTGCTATTAAGACGGATGGGGACAAATGCTACAACTTTCATATCTTTAGCCAATTATATGCAACTGAATGTATCTATTACTCCAACAAGTTTGCCTTCGCTGTTGACTACCACCAAAGAGTGTATATTATGCTTGCGCATGATGGTTTCTGCCTGCGAAAGTTTTGCGGTCTCAAGTATGGTCTTAGGAGTATGGCTCATAATATCCTCAACAGTGAGTGTGAAGAATTGTTCTTGATTACGCTGCATTGCTCGACGTATGTCGCCGTCGGTTACAGCACCTAAAATCTGCTCGTTCTCTACCACAACAGCGATTCCCATTTTTGTAAGGCTTATCTGCATGAGCACATCGCTTATCTTTGAATCGCGAGTTACAATAGGCAGGTCGGTTGTACGCATATAGTCCTTAACCTTAGAGAGCAGCCTGCGTCCGAGAGAGCCACCGGGATGGAATTGGGCAAAGTCTGATGCCTTGAATTTGCGTACAGTCATAAGAGCACAGGCTATCGCATCGCCCATTGCAAGTGTAGCAGTCGTAGAGGATGTCGGAGCCAGATTGAGGGGGCATGCCTCTTTGCTGACAGCCACATTCAGATGGCAAGACGAATATTTTGCAAGCAACGACGACGGGTTTCCTGACATTGATATGATTGGGATTTTTCTATCCGTAAGCATAGGTATGAAACGCAACAGTTCATCAGTCTGTCCCGAATTCGATATTGCCAATACAACATCACCTGCCGTAAACATTCCCAAATCGCCATGAAAGGCATCGAGAGGATTGACAAAGAACGAAGGCGTTCCCGTACTTGCAAGTGTCGATGCAATCTTCGCACCTATGTGTCCGGACTTTCCGACACCTGTTACTATAAGTTTTCCTGTACTGTTTATTATAAGGTCTATTGCCTTTGTGAAATTATCGTCAAGTTTGGGAATGAGATTCAGGATTGCATCAGCCTCGTCCTGAAAGCATTTCTTTGCTACGCTTAAAACATCTGTCATAATCGTGTAATTTTATGTTTCGTTGCAGTTTCACAGACATGCTTGTTTGTTTTGTAGAAAATTCCAATCAATTCACATGTCTCCTGAATACGCTTACTGCAAAAATAAGACAAACAAGCGACATATCAAAGTTTGTCGCCAATATTCCATCTGCTTGCCGTGAAATAGAAGAGGGTTGGCACCGGCTATTTTTTAGCAAGGACTATTCCGAACTCATAAAGCAGGAACAATGGCAAGAAGACTGTCATCAGAGTGAACGGGTCGCCCGAAGGAGTGATGACAGCAGCAAGTATAAGCAGCACTACCACCGCATGACGACGGAATTTCTTCAGGAATGCCTTGTTCACAACCCCTATGCCCGAAAGTATCCACACAAGCAACGGCATTTCGAAGACAAGCCCCATAACAAGTATCATCATCATAAAGTTACCCATGTACGACGAAAGAGATATCTGATTGGTGATTGTTTCACTGAGCTGATACTCTGTCAAGAAACGGAAGGTAAAGGGAAAGACCAACGAATATCCGAGTGCACAGCCCAAATAGAACATTGTTGTACCGAAGAGGAATGCGAATCCGATATACTTCTCTTCGTTCTTGTAGAGCGCCGGTCTTATGAATTTCCATATTTCGTATATGAAGTAGGGGAAAGCGAGAATGAAGGCAAACCAGAACGACGTGGTTATATGCGTCATGAACTGCGATGCCACATTTATATTTATTATCTCTACGGCAAACTTGTCATTGCCGAAATTCGGGAAGAATGGCCCCAGTTCCCCAAGCTTCGAAAGCCAACGATAGAGAAAGAACTGTGAGGTTGTGGGTGCAAGTATGAATTTGTCAAAGATAGCGGGCATATACGAAAAGAGCCCGATGATAAGTATGAATACCACTATCGCCACACGCATCAGAGACCATCTCAAAGCCTCCAAGTGGTCCCAAAAACTCATATTTTGTTCTTCTGCCATAAAATTCAATTCATTATTAGGGATGTATGCCTGCCACCGGCAAAGTTGTGATTCAAACAGATTCTAAGGAGACTCCTTCTCATAGTAAAAGGAGCCTCCTTAGAATCTGTTACTGTTTATCTTTGCTTCAAATACTTCAGACAAATAAAAACTAACAGTTTCTGTACTTCTGCAAAGATAGATATTTTTTAGAAGCTGTTTGAATTTTATTTCGGAATTATTTAAAACATTTTCCAATAAAATTCAAACTGTTTCTTATTTATTGTATGATGCGGGCACAAATGGCGCGTTCAACAAGTAATCTATACTAACTTTTGCGCCGTCCATTGTTGTACCTTTACATCCTTCTATTTCCACGATTATATCCTTGACACCTGCTGTTGCAGCATTCTTAAAAATTGCATCAAAGCCTACCATTCCGCTCTGTCCCACTTCGCGGTGGTCCTTTATGTGCAAGGCAGTGAAACGGCCGGGATATTTCTCGAAGAGCTCAACGGGTGATTTCTTGCCCATTACACTCCAATATACATCGAGTTCGTAGAATACATTTTCGGGAGCAGTATTCTCTATCATGTATTCGAGCATAAGACAACCCTCTACGTTTACCATTTCGTGCGAGTGGTTGTGGTAGCCATACTTCAAGCCTGCTGCATTGCACAGTTTGCCTATCTCATTGAAAAAGTCGCAGATGACTTTCAGTTCCTTGAGTGTTGCAGGACGGTTGAGCCATGGGTTTACGATATATTTCATTCCCGCAGCCTTGTGGTCAGCAATAGCCTGCTTCCACCATTTGAGTGCCTCGGTAAAATCGCCTGATTCAATCTCCTCTGCTGTAAGGTTTCTGTTGCAGTGAGAAGAGATTGGCTTGATGCCATATTTCTCGGCAGTCGCCTTGAAGTCTTCGGGTGTATGTCCGTAGAACTTGCCACCGCCGTAACCGGCTGCCTCTATTCCCGTGTAGCCCATTTCTGCAAGGCCCTTAAAGATAGAGTCGAGCTTATTGCCGGCTCTTGCAATAGTGTCGCGTATTGAGTACAACTGTATGGATATCTCCTTCTTGGGGGCACTGCACTTGTCTGCGGTTGAACATGATGTAAAGATTGCTCCAACTGCCAGCAGTGCACAGATAATATTGCGTATCATAGTTATATTATTATTACACAATTCGTTGGCAGATGCTCTTGTATCTGCCAACGAATATGTCAATTAAAAATAATCTGTATTATTCAAGAATCTTGACTTTGATATTGCGGAACCATACATCGTCGCCGTGGTCCTGGAAGCCGATGTAGCCTTCGCGGTTCTCGCCACCGCAGTTGTTGAGAAGTGCAAATGCGTCGGGCCATCTCTCCTCAGAGAATTTTGAAGCCTGCAACATCTCTGTCCACTGGGGTGTCCACAAATGGTACTCTACTACGGGTTCGTCGTTCTGATAGTGAACTACAGTGCCTTTGTATACCATGATTTTTACTTTGTTCCACTCACCTGCGGGTTTAGAGTTCTGAGGTTTTGCAGGAATCATGTCGTAGAGTGATGAAGACTGACGGTTGCCGTTCTTACCCAATTTTGCGTCGGGGTGGTTCTCGTTGTCGAGTACCTGACACTCAGGAGCTGAGATATAGATGGGCTTGCCGGGAATCTCCTGCGCAAGATAGAAGATACCTGAGTTGCCGCCTTTTGATACTTTCCACTCCAACTCCAACTCAAAGTTCTTGAACTTCTGGGCTGCAAAGATGATGTCGCCACCTTCACCGGTCTGAGCCTCACCGCCACCTGAACCTGAGAACTTCAAGCAACCATCTTCGATTGTCCAACGTGAGGGAACGTGATCCTTATTGTATCCTCTCCAGCCATCGAGGCTTGTTCCATCGAACAAAACTATTGTATTTGCATCGTCAGCTTTCTGTGAGCCTCCACATGATGCGATAACTGCGCATGCAATTGCGCATGCTACTGTCTTGAAAATTTTTTTCATTGTGTGTTGTATTAAATTTATACACTCTTCCGCCCTTGTGGGCGGAAGAGTGCTGTTGATTGTTTCTTTTATTAGAACTTGGGCATTTCGGGCAACTTCCAACCGTCGCGGTAAGTGTGCTTGATAAGTTCCTGTGCAAATGCGTTTGCGTTAACAGGCTCTGTCCATGTCTTGTTGAATGTGGGGTGTCCGTCCTTGATGCTGAAGCCGTCCTTGATGATTGAACGGATTGTTGCATCTTCGGGGATGTTTGTGAAGCGCATGTTCTCGCCGTCCCACTCCAATACGCGGTTGAGAGACTGCAAACGTACTGCGAGTACACCCATAACAACCATTTCGTTGAAAGGTCCTGCTTCGCTGAAGTCCGATGCAGACATTGTGCGGTTTTCGGGGTTCTCCTTACATGCACGGATCCAATCCTTTCCGTGTGAGAGTGTAATCTCGCGGTGAAGTTTGGGAGCTTTGGGAACACGACCTGATACCAAATAGGGGTTACGGCCGTAGCAACCGCAGATAAGGGTGTCTTTTGTTCCGTAGAAGATAGCTGCGCCACCTGCATCGTTGAGGTTCTTGCCGGGAGCAAGTCCTGCGGGACGTTCGGGGAGAAGACCGCCGTCGTACCAGTATACATCTACCTCAGGCATTGCCACCTTGGGCATGTTGTCGCGCTGGGGGAATGTGTAGTGTACGAACTGTGCATTGGGAGCACATTCGTTGAGAAGCATTGTTGAGCTTCCCTCTACCTTTGTGGGATATTTGAGTTTCAAACTCTTGAATACGGGGTGCAGGATGTGGCAAGCCATATCGCCGAGGGCACCTGTACCGAAATCCCACCATCCACGCCAGTTCCAGGGTGAATAGATTGAGTTGTAGGGACGGAACTTAGCCGGACCGATGAAGAGGTCCCAATCCAAAGTCTTGGGCACTTTGTCTACCTTCTCGGGACGGGGAAGACCCTGAGGCCAGATAGGACGGTCGGTGAATGTGTCAACGCGTGTGATGTCGCCGATTTCGCCGTTCCAGATCCAGTCGCAGACTTTGCGTACACCTTCGTGAGATGCACCCTGATTACCCATCTGGGTAGCCACTTTGTATTTCTTTGCAAGGTTTGTGAGCAGACGAGACTCATACACTGTGTGTGTAAGAGGTTTCTCTACATATACATGCTTGCCGGCCTGTATAGCCTCAGCTGCGATGATTGCGTGTGTGTGGTCGGCTGTCGCTACCATTACGGCGTCTGCATCCTTGAACATTTCGTCGTACATTTTGCGATAGTCCTTGTATCTCTTGGCATTGGGATAGCGGTCGAATACATGTTTCGCGTATTTCCAGTCCACGTCGCAAAGACCGATGATGTTCTCCGACTCAAGGTCGCGAAGCACTGATGCACCACGTCCGCCGACACCTACGCCTAAAATATTGAGTTTATCACTTGGAGCTGTATGTCCGAAATCTTTACCCAATACGGTATTAGGTACCACTGCAAGACCTATGGCAGCAGCTGCACCGCTCTGAAGGAACTTCCTTCTTGACATTTCGTTTGACATAGTAAATTTGTTTTGGGATTTGTAATATTGTTATGAAAATTATTTTTTGCTATCGTCCTTATCGCAGTTTTCGATGTCGTCTTCAATATCTTTCATTCCTTTCTTGAAGCTCTTTACACCTTTACCCAAGCCCTGCATCAGTTCGGGTATTTTCTTGCCACCGAAAAGCAAAAGTATTATTATGGCGATAATTATGATTTCTGTACCGCCGATATTGCCTAAAAAAAGTAAGTTGTCCATTATTTTCGTATTATTTTTTTATGTTAGTTCTTGTCTGTCCGACGCCCTGCTCTGCTTCTGGCTTTCGCAGGTTCATTTATTGTCGGCTAAGTTACAGTTTTTTTTTATAAATACAAAGAAATATCAGCGGGATGAAAGTTTTTTTTATTTCCTCACTTTGCAACTTTCGTTACATTCCCGTCTCAATAGACATGTATGCTTGCCCCTCGTGCCGACGGCAGGAAGTTTATGCCCCACCAGCACATCTGCAAAAGGATGAACGAGAATACAAGCAGTGAAAACAGCACGTCAGCATCGCGGTTGGCAGGACGCAGGTGGAGATAGAGCAGATAGCTGAGCCATGTAGCAAATGCCCATGTCTCTTTCGGGTCCCAAGTCCAGTAATCGCCCCATGCCTCCTTAGCCCACAACGCTCCCATTGTCATTCCGAGTGTAAGGAACACCCAGCCCACACGTACAAGGCTGTCGCAGACAGCAAATTCCTTGTCTGAAACGACATCGGGTCTCTTTCGCAGCCACAGATAGATTGCAAAAATTGTTGCCGCGCCCATCATGGCGTATGAGAACATATATACTATCACATGGGGGACGAACCACGGACTCTGCAATGCCGGCATAAGCGTTGTGCTGTGAATTTCGGGTTTAAACAGATTCACGCATATAAAGACCGTAGACATCAAGGTGCTGAACGCGAGCATCCAGCTGTAACGGTATTTTGTGTAGAGGACCGCGCCTATCACGGAAAGGAAGAAAGAGTACCAAAGGCGTGTTTCGCCCATAGTTCTGAGCGGAGGGCGTTCGAGCATGACCCACATGCCGGTTATGAATGCCAAGAAGACCAGCGAGCCTGCCGCAGACAGTGCTATTGCCGTTTTCCTGTTGCCGCGGAATGCAGAAACGGTTCCTGCCACCCACATGATTACCGAAGTTATGGCATAATATATAAAGGTATCCCAATTCATTTTCTGCCCTCCTTTCCTTGTCTGTTTCCGATGACGAACATCAACACTCCTATTGCCATTGCTACCCACATGGCTATCTCGACAACTGCATACCAGCCGTCCTTTACACATTCGAGCACTGTTATCGTACTCCACTTCCCGCGAGTGCGGTCGTATGCCGACTGATAGATTTTCCACGCACCGACAGTTGCGGGATGGTTGACAGATATATCAACACCGGTCTTTCGTCCATTGTCGTCAACCTCCATCTGCGAAAGGTATTTCTTTGCCTCTCTTTGGGGCATCACCAGCATCGTGCTGTCGGGAAGAGCGAGCGTTGTTGCCGGGAATATGTGGCTGCCGCAGCTTATCCATCCCTCAGCAGAGCGCTGCCCGTCAGTAGCCTTTACGTATATGGCTGTCGTCGCACCTACATGATTCATAGGCACATAGTGAGCGCCGTCGGGCTTTTTCCCTGCCGATTCGAGATATTCGGTACACTCGACCTGCCAGTCTCCTATCTTGCCCACACTCTCCTTTGCATCTACGGTTATATACTCTTTTGTCAGGGTGCCGTCCGAATATATGTGAATGTGAGGCGGATACTCCTCCATTGAGAACTTCTTTAGCCTTAGGGTAAAAGGCAGAGGCACTACTTTGCCGTCCTTTGTCATTGCCCTGTTTGTAGGTTCCCCCTGTACCGCAGTAACCGTTACGCGCATCTTGTCTCCACTGCCAAAAATGGAGGCTGCCAATACCAGGAAGAACGAAAGGTGCATTACGGTTATAGGTAGGCGCTGTTTTTTGAACCTGCGGACCTCTTCGACACACCTCATGCCCAGTATTGTCATCAGCTGAAAGAGGAAGATATTGAATATCCACGAACTTTTCATCTGTGTGAATCCGAGAATGCCGGCAACTCCGTCGGGGGTGCCATCTTGTCTGATAAGACCGAAGAGGAGTGTTAGAATGAGCATTGATGCAATGGAGGAGATATATGATTCCCGGCTGCACAGCCACTCTGTCCATCTGTATTTCTCGCGGTTAAGCGTCAGAAGTATAAGCAGATAAATATAGTTTGCCGCAGCAATCAATCCCCACGGATGGGCAAGAAACGACGGTTCGATTGCCCCTACGGATAACTGCAACGCTGCGCCTGCCGAGAAAAGGCAGACACTGCGTTTGACCGTTTGTTTAGTATGTCGGGAAAGCATCATCGGTTATGCCTGCTCCCACTGTGCACGCATAAGTTCGACAGCAGCCTTCACTGTTTGGTTTCTGTCGCCCTTTGTTCCGCACTCGAAACTTACATAATAGGGGTAATCCAGATCTTTGAGCGCGCGGAATCCCTGAACATAGTTATCAAGTTCGCCATCCTCGCCGGGCATTATGCGACGGCCGCGGCTTGCTATATGGACATGCTGCAGATACACCTTGCCGGCTGCCATAAGTGCTGCATAATCGGATGTCTCTTCCTGCATGTGCCAGAAATCGCCCATACATTTTACTCCGGCGCTCTTTGAGTCGCGGCAAATGGCTGCTGCATCCGCAACTTGTCTCAAGTAGTGCGCTTCCCTACGGTTGAGGGGCTCAAGGATTACTGTTGTGTTATGTTTCAACGCATACTCACCAAGTTCGTGAAGCTGTTCGCAAAGATATTGGCGTGTTTCAAGAGTGTGGGGCTTGCAAGGGTTCTGATGGTTGAATGCAGGCACCATGATTACGCCTGTAGAGCCAAGTTCGCCCGCAGCAGCGATGATGTCGCGCATGGTTGAATCAAACTCTGCCTTTACGCTTTCGTCCTCAGCAAGGAGGAAGCCTCTGAAACCTGCACAGATTGCTGAAACCTTGATGTTTCTGCCAGAGAGTGCCTGCTGAATTTCGCCAACTCTGCTTGCGAGTTTTCCGCCCCAAGGTTCAAAGCCTACGATACCCATGCTCTCCATGTAGTCGAGTTTCTCGCCAAGATTGGCGCCGGGAGCAATACCCTCCTGGAACGAGATACGGAGTTCTGTTGATTTTTTCTCTTCTTTTCCTGCACCTGAACAAGAGGTAAGGATTGACGCTCCCGAAGCTGTTACCGCTACAGATGCAGCGCCGCATATTGAGTTTGTAAGAAATTGTCTTCTATTCATAGCAGTTATGTATGGACGGTGATTACTTCTGTTCCTGACCCGGCTTTTCCAACTGGAAGAGCGGTGCGCTCATGTCCATAGGACCAACCTCAAGTTTTTCGGGCAAATAGTCGAGCTCAGATTTCGAAGCCTCGTCCCAAGTAACTGTCTTGCCTTTGTAAGCCGACTCACGACCCATAACTGCTGCCAAGCATGCAACTGCACAATCTGTTGCATCCTCGTAGGCTGTACCCTTGCGGATGTTGTTAATCCAATTGACGTGCTCGAGAACATAGGGGTTGTGCTGCTTGAACTCAGCCTCAGCTGCTGCCTGGTCGTATTTCCAGATAACGTTGCCCTTGAGGTCTTTAATCTCGTTGGTACCACTGTACCATGTACCTTTTGTACCCTGGATGAATTCGCCTATTTTATTGCTGCAACCGTCAATCTGACGACACATACTGTGAAAGTGAACACCGTTCTCCATTTCGAAGTCGATGCTGAAGTTGTCATACTGGTCACCTGTGATACGACGTTGACGGCTACCGAATCCTGTTGCTTTTGCTACTTTGTAGCCCGACATCCAAAGGAACACGTCGATATTGTGTACGTGCTGCTCCACGATGTGGTCGCCTGAAAGCCACTTCCAGTTCACCCAATCGCGGATCATCCATTCCATGTCGCTCCATCCCTCAGCGCGGTTTTTGTACCAAAGCATATTCTGGTTCCAATATACGTTTCCGCCTGTGATTTCGCCAATGTATCCGGCCTGAATCATCTTGTTGGCCTCGATGTATGAACGCTGGTGACGACGCTGGATACCTGTTACAACGCTGAGGTTCTTTGCCTTAGCCTGCTTAGCTGCAGCCATTATGATGCGATAGCCTTTGGGGTCTACTGCAATGGGTTTCTCCATGAATGAGTGTTTGCCCTTCTGAACTGCATACTGGAAATGCAAAGGACGGAATACGGGGGGTGTTGTCAACACAACACAATCCACACCTGAGTCGATTACCTTTTTATAAGCATCGAATCCCAAGAAACAGTTCTCATCAGGAATATCGATGTTGTACTGTGCCTTTGCCATATTGCGCAAGTTCTGCATACGATCGGGGAAAACATCGCCGATGGCATGTATCTTGATGCCGTTTGATGCCTCCATCAACTGCTGCACGCATCCGCATCCGCGACCGCCACAGCCTACTATACCCACTTTCAGTTCCTTGCCGTCAATGGCTTTGTCGGGCAGTTCGGGAACATAGAATTCTCCGGGCTGCTTCAAGGGAGTCAATTTGTTTTCTTCACTACAAGCTGCAAGTACTGCTGACGCTCCTATAATACTTCCAACGCCAAGCACTGAAGATGCCTTCAAAAAGCCTCTTCTGTCCATCTTTTCATTATCCATAGTATAATTGATATGTTTGTTGTTTTATTGTCTTTATGCACTATTTTATATTCTCAGGTACCTCGCATACTACACGGAAACCTATACCGCGAATATCAGAGTACCACCAGATGCTCTTCGGGTTCTGCGGGTCGGTACGCAACCAGTCGTCGTGCTGTGTATGTCCGCGTGATGCACTGCGCAAGTCGGCTGCATCGCTCGAATACAATCCACCTCGGACAACATACTCTGTGCCGCTGTCAGGTCCCTTCGGGTCTTTGTCGCCATCGTTCAGCATGCTGTAAGCATCCTCGGCATATTTGTCCGAGCAGTATTCCATTACGTTACCCAGCATGTTCTTCAGACCGAACGGGTTGGCAAGCACTTTGCCCGGTTCCTGAGAACGGTTCTTGCTGTTGTTTACATAAATTACATAACTGTTTATTCTTGCGGTGTCGGCACCGAACATTTCGTTCCAGAATCCCTCGTTAGTGTAATCGCCGGGATCACCCTCGAAGAAGTAGGGAGTTGTTGTTCCTCCGCGTACTGCATATTCCCATTCCGCCTCTGTCGGCAAACGGTATTTCTTGCCGGTCTTCAGAGAGAGCCACTGGCAGAATGTTTCGGCAGCATAATGTGTCATGGTGATTGCAGGACGCTCGCCCATACCCCAACCCTGGTCGGGAGAACCGAAGGGAGCTGTGGGACCGCTGACAGCATCTACATCGGGACGTGAGTTGTTGGCATATACTGTAGCGGGAGGTGTGCGTCCTTCAGACATTGTCTCGCCATAGAATGCCCAATACTGGTCCCATGTTACTTCCATTTCACCCATGAAGAATGAAGAAACTTCTATTTTGCGTTGGGGAGCCTCGTCGCTTTTGTGGAAAGGCTCCGATTCGGGTGAACCTATTGTGAATGTACCTCCGGGAATTGCAATCATGCTTATGGCAGCAGATGTTCCGGGAACTGTCTCCACAAAGTTGGCGAATGATGTTATCTCTGTTGCCGAGGGATACTTTTCGCCACTGCTCTGCGGGGCTTCTGTCATTGCCGCATGCTTGTAATTGGGGTTGTAGTGGCCGGCATCGAGGTGACAGCTGATGCACTGAAGACCCAACTTTTCCTCGTTGTCGTCGTAATAGAGGTGGGCAGTTACACCGTCATCGCTGATACCCTCAGGATATATATTGACATGGCACGCCTTGCACGACTCGTTATATACGATTTTTTGAGCATATTCGAGCTCGCCTTTGCTATCCCAATCTATCTCTTCCTTGTTTTTGGTAAGATAGGACCATATGTCTTTGGCACCTGTTGTTATTTTGGCTTTTGTATATTCGAATGTTCCTTTAGGCGGCAGGTGACATGCAGCACAATCAGTGATTGCTCCACTCTTTGAATTGTGGTGCATAGACTGTTTCCAACTCATGTCGGAGTCCGTGTGATAGTGGCACGACATACACGAGTCGTTTACAGAACTTTTGTCCCAAATGGAATTGAATGCCAGAATTAGAGAGAAGACCAATACTATTCCCCCTGATACTGCCAAGAAAATAAGTTTCTTTTTGTTACTTTTTTTTGACATAGTGCCTTGTTTGTTAGATTCGTATTTGCAGTTGCCATAATTATAGGAACAAGCAAAGGTAATGATTATATTTTAAAATAAAGAACGAGCATGATTTTTTTTCCGCCATTTCCCGTTATTTTTATGTTTCAGACACTCGTTCCTATATTTTAATGTTAAAAAGGCAAAGTGTATTTCGAAAAAGTGTTATATTTGTCGAAATAATAGAATTTGTACTTAATTATGACAATTAAACATTATTAAATATCATTCATATGAAGAACTATTTCAAGCTTTTCTTTGCTGCAATGATGGCATTCTCTTTTACCTCATTGCATGCTCAGAAAGAGGTTACAGTAGCCATAGGCGACTCTGTAACCCTTACTTCTACCAATGAAGGTATCAAGTATGCCTGGTCTCTATCTACAGACGGAAAGACATTCTACACCATTCCTGGCGCAACTGAAAGGACCTTAAAGGTCCGCATTTTCGGCGAAAATTACTATCGCGTCAGATGGACCAACGAAGCCAACAAATCCCAATATGCCGACACTGTGAAGGTAGTGCTCCCCGCATTCGACTATGCACTCAAGAACTACAGCGTAACAGCCGGTCAGGGTTTTGTGGAGGTTGACGGCAAGGCGGGCAGCGGCATCTCTATTCCTTTCCAAAAGACAATAGAGGGCAACAACAATAAGCTCGGCGTTACCGAGAAACTCACAAACTGGTCCAACGCAAACGCTCATGCCGCCTATTTCATAAGCACCCCCGAAGGTGTTGCCGACCTTAAGATGAACGTTACGTTCCGCAAAAACTGCATGGGACAATTCCGCATGCGCATCTACGACACCGATACTCCCGACTCGCTCATAGCAGAGAACGTAATCAGCTTCAACGGTACAGGCGAGCCTCAGGAGATTCCCGTAATCACATGCAACTTCGGAAAACCCGGATACAACAAATACGACCTTGAGTGTATACGCGGCAACACCAACATCATCAGCATCAACAAGTGGGTATTCAATCTCGAAAAGAATGTAGAGCCATTCTCTCCCACCATCATGATGTCGCCCTCTATCCATATTTTCGGATGGACAAGCACCAACCCCAAACTTCCCTCAGGCGACGCATACGATTGGGCATACGAAGAGGTTAAAATCCCCGGCGGCGACAGCATTGTAAACGCAACCTACGTAATGTCTCTCGGTGTACTTGCCGGATACATGGGTATTCAGGTAGGAGAAGGCGGCAAACACCGCACAGTGCTCTTCTCGCAATGGGACTCAGGTGATACCGATATAGACCCCAATCTTCCCGACCACCTCCGCTCTACCGCAGTTGACACCGGCGACGGCGTAATTGCACAGCGCTTCGGTGCAGAAGGTACCGGTATACAGTCATTCCGCAACAACGGTGCATTCTGGGATTTCAACAAATATGTACAGTTCATCACACACTGCCGCAACGAGCTTGCTACTTATGAGACAATAGAGAACGGACAGACCGTAACCAAACAGCAGCGCAACATGCTGGTATCGGCTTGGTGGAACGCTCAAGACGAGAAGGGATGGCAGTACATCTCTACTCTGCGTGTAGCAAACAGAAATTCATTCATTGACTCATGGTATTCATTCGTAGAATGCTTCGTCAACTACAACGGTCAGGAAAAACGTATCGGCTACTTCAGAAACGGATATGCCAAAGCAAGAAGCGGCACCAAGAAATGGTACCACATGAACAAAGCCACATTCGGACACAACAACGGCGGAACACACATGGGTGCCCGCAACGATATATGGCAGGATGTTGACCCCGAAGACAAGTTCGCATGGCTCATGACAACCGGCGGTTTTGCAAACAAGGCGCACATTGGCAACTGTATCGTTCCTTTACGTTCGACCCACACACCTGTCGACACAATCGACATTGATTTGCTCCTTGCACGCGAGGAACTCGCATTTGAGAACGAGAGACGCCGTCTCGACTCAATCAAGGCCATACAGAACTCTATGCACGACAAGACAAACTGGGAACTTCTCTCATTCAGCAGCGAAGAGCCCACAGGAGAAGGCACCAACGGCCGTGCAGCACAAATCATCGACGGCGACAAGAACACATACTGGCATTCCGAATGGAAGAGTTCAACAGCCAAAGTGCCCCACTCTTTCGTTATCGACATGAAGCAGGAAATCGACATCAATGCATTCCACTTTGCAATGAGCGGTGGAGAAGCACGCTTCCAGAAAGAGATTACCATAGAAGGCAGTCTTGACAATGAAAATTGGGTTACTATCTACGAAAATGACGATTGCCCCAAACCCATGACCGGCAAAAGCACTGGCGAATATATCCTTGATATGGACTCCACAGCCACAGCCCGTTACCTCAGACTGACCATAAACAAAGTACACACCAATGTAAACTTTGCACGAATCAACGAGTTCTCGACGCTGAAACTTGAAGTGCCTACATCTATAGATGAAATAGAAGCAAACGACAAGGTACGCTTCTACACCAAAGGCGCAAGCATCTGCATAGACGCTCCCCACGACATGAGCAGCGCAAAAGTTGCAATCTATTCAACATCGGGAAGCCTTGTTACAACTTGCACCGTAGAGGATGTCAAGATAAACGACGTAATCAGCGTACACTCGTTCAGCATGACTCCCGGCATCTATACTGTAAGAATCGAAGATTCCGAAGGCAAGACATACACCGGTAAAGTAGCTCTGAAATAACAAGGAGCTATTACAATCAATGGAGCAGGAGGAAAACATGTGTTTCCTCCTGCTTACTTTTCTTTATCTCTGTTGATTATCTGTATACTATAAGAGTTGTATGAATCTTACAGGGACAGCTACGAAGAAAAAGCTCGCTGCTTTGCTTTTGCAAAGCAGCGAGCTTTTAGATTAAGAACACCTTTCTTATAAATGCATTTTATATAAGAGGGAGATTATTCTACAAATCTCTTATATTTAGAAACCTCTCCGGATTCAACATCTTTCATTGTAAGTTCATTTCCATCAATGTCAACTGAATATACCTTGCGTATTCCCAGACCCTTTTTGTCTGTTGACATGTCGAAATAGCTTACACGCAGAAGAGTGTCCTGCTGCCACGATGTTTCGTACTTTACATCCTCGTCAATAATCACAAAGCCGGTGAAATCATCTGTAAACATCAATTCGGTTTTTGCGCCGGATTCATCAGTCTGCAATGTCCACATGCCCCACAAGGGATTGACTTTGCTGTCGTTGCATGATGACGCACAGAAGATTGCAGCCATCACAATTAAAAAGGACAGAATCTTTTTCATGGCAATCGGATATTAACTATGTCTGTCGAGCAGCTCCTTTTCGAGGTCTTCCAACGACACCCCGAAGTGCTCGTTGAGCACAAATGTGTGATAGAGAAGGTCGCACACCTCATAGATGTAACGCTCCTTGTTGCCGTCGATAGCCTCAATAACTGTCTCAACAGCCTCTTCGCCCACCTTTTGTGCCATTTTCTTCACACCTTTGTTGAAGAGAAGTGTGGTGTATGAACCTTCGGGCATCTCCTTGTGGCGGTTCTCTACCACCTTCTGCAATTTACGGATGAAGCCCTCGTGTTCGGGAGTATCGAAACAGCTGGTTGTATTCCGATGGCAGGCAGGACCGTAAGGTCTACCCATCAGAAGCAATGTGTCGTTGTCGCAGTCGGGGTACATATTCACCACTTCGATGAAGTTGCCGCTTGTCTCGCCCTTTGTCCACAATGAGCCGCGCGAACGGCTGTAGAAAGTAGCTTTGCCTGTCTCAACAGTCTTTTCGTATGCTTCACGATTCATATATGCCACCATCAACACTTTGAGTGTTGTTGCGTCCTGCACCACTACTGGCAGAAGACCGTCGGCATTTTTTGACAAATCAAATTCTTCGAATTTCATAATCTTACTTTTATATCTCGTTTCATCAATTCTTGTTTAAGTTCGCCGATTGAAACCTCGCCATAGTGGAAGATGCTGGCAGCAAGAGCTGCATCTGCCTTACCCTCAGTAAGAACCTTCACAATATCGTCTACCGAACCTGCTCCACCCGATGCGATGATGGGGATAGAAAGCTTGTCGGAGAGCGCTGCATATGTTTCACACGGATAACCGTTCTTTGTTCCGTCGTGGTCCATTGAGGTGAAGAGTATCTCACCTGCACCACGCTCTTGTCCTTCGTATGCCCAAGAGATAAGTTCCTTGTCGGTCAGCTTGTTTCCGCCGTGTGTTGTTATGCGCCAAATGCCGTCTACCTGTTTTGCGTCGATGGCAAGCACAAGGAACTGGCTGCCATACTTCGCTGCAATCTGATTGATGATATCGGGATTGGCTACAGCAGCACTGTTTATTGATATTTTATCGGCACCTGCATCGAGCAGACGTGCAGCATCGTCCATTGTGGAGATACCGCCACCAACAGTAAAGGGGATATTGATGTTCTGGGCAATGCGCTCGACCAATGATGTAAATGTCTTGCGGCCTTCGCATGTGGCACTTATGTCGAGGTAGACAAGTTCGTCTGCGCCTTCGAGAGCATAGCGGCAACCAAGTTCCACTGCATCGCCTACATCCTTGAGTCCTACAAAATTCACTCCTTTAACTGTGCGTCCGTCTTTGACGTCAAGGCACGGTATTATTCGTTTTGCAACCATTCTTTTATGTTTTTTAAAGTTATACGACCTTCATATATTGCTTTTCCTATTATCACGCTATGCAATCCCAACTCCTTAGCTTTTGCTATGTCGTCCATGGATGAGATGCCGCCACTGAGCGTAAAGTCTACCTGTCTGTATTTCTGCTGCAATGCCACGTAAAGTTCAAAGTTGGGACCTTGCAGCATACCATCCTTACTGATGTCTGTGCAGATAACCTGAGTGAGTCCGGCAGGGAGGAAGCCATCGATAAGTTCCTCTATAGCCACGCCCGACGTCTTCAGCCAGCCATGTGTAGCAACCATTCCGTCGCGTATGTCGGCTCCAAGGATAACATGTTCTGCACCATACATTGCGAGCCACTCCATGAAAAGTTCTCTATTGTCGACAGCCACGCTTCCACAGATGGCACGGTTGGCTCCGGCATTGAGGACATCCTTTATGGATTCTGAGGTTTTTATTCCTCCGCCCCACTCTATGTCAAGATTAGTGTGCGAAGCAAGTCTTTCGAGTACTGCCAGGTTGCAGGGAGCCTTTGCCTTTGCACCGTCAAGGTCTACAACATGCAGACGACGGATACCGCAATCGGCATAGCTCTTCGCCATATCAAGAGGGTCTTGCTCGTAGACTTTCTTTTCGTTGTAGTCGCCCTGTGTCAGACGCACACAGCGACCGTCTATTAAATCAATAGCAGGTATAAGTTCCATATATTATGGGAGGTTCTATAAAATTAGTAAATCATGTTCTTTGCAAGGTGGTCAACACTTTTCTACAAAATTCCTTATTATCAGTTCGCCTATTGTTCCGCTCTTTTCGGGATGGAACTGCGTTCCATAAAAGTTCCCTTTGTTTAGAGCAGCTGCGAATTGCACACCATTCACTGAGGTTGCTATCGCTTCGTTGCACATCTGCGGTGCAAATGAGTGTACGAAATAGAGAAAGTCGCCCTCCTTGATGCCATCGAGCAACGGGGTTTTTAGATTACGCACCTCGTTCCAACCCATATGAGGGACCTTTACTCCGGCAGTTTTGTCGGCAAGAAAGCGTTTTACTTCAGTTGGGAAAATGCCGAGACATTCGGTGTTTCCCTCGTCGCTACGACTGCACATCAACTGCATTCCTATGCAAATGCCGAGAACCGGTTGCGACAGATTCTTTACTACATCACACAATCCACGTTCGCGCAACTTCTCCATTGCTGTTGAAGCCTCGCCCACTCCCGGCAATAATACCTTGTCGGCTTTTCTTATTGTTTCGGCATCGTCTGTAAGGACATATTCCGCGCCTATGCGTCTCAAGGCATTGCACACCGAGCACAAGTTTCCTGTATCGTAGTCAACAATTGCAATCATAGGACTCCTTTACTGCTTGGCAGTTCGTAACTGAACACCTCTCTCTTTATTGCCATACGCAATGCCCGCGCAAAGCCTTTGAATATTCCCTCGGCAAGATGGTGGTTGTTCTCTCCTTTGGCAGCTATGTGCAGATTGCAGCTCATTGCGGCACCGAGAGACTTGAAGAAATGTTTGAACATCTCTGTGGGGACATCTCCCACATAATCTTTTGTAAACTCCACTTCCCATTCAAAGTCGATGCGTCCGCCGAAATCAATAAGCACCAATGCCTTACATTCGTCCATAGGCAACACGAAGCCGTAGCGTCCTATGCCGCGCTTGTTGCCGAGGGCCTTTATTATGGCCTCTCCGAGAACTATTGCCACATCCTCCATTGTGTGGTGTTCGTCGACCTGAAGGTCGCCATTTGCCTTCACATAGAGCGAAACGCCTGCATGGTGGACTATCTGGTCTATCATGTGGTCGAGGAATTTCAGTCCTGTATCAATGCCGGATGTTCCTTTGCCGTCGAGGTCTACTGTAATTTCTATGTCGGTCTCCTTTGTCTTTCGGACTACGGTTGCGGTGCGCTCTGTTGTACGCAGAAATTCTGAAATTTCGCGCCAGCTGTTTGTTACAAGCACACAGACATCGGAATATGGAAGTTCGCCGAGAGCCTTTATTCGTTCTACGTCGGAGGTTATAAGTATTGCCTTTGCACCAAGATTATGCGCAAGTTCAACATCTGTCAATCTGTCGCCTATGACATACGATGCTGCGAGGTCATATTCTCCGCTCATATACTTCCCGAACATTCCTGTTCCGGGCTTGCGGTTTGGAGAGCCTTCTGATGCAAAAGAGGGGTCTATAAGCTGGTCGTCGAATATCACTCCCTCGCCTTTGAGGGTGTCGAGCATTTTGTTGTGGATGGTGTAGAACCGCTCCTCAGGGTAGCTCTCTGTGCCCAGTCCGTCCTGATTGCTTGCTATCACAAGTTCGTAGTCCAGTTCGGCTATGCTGCTCAATGAGCCAATTGCCGCGGGGAGGAATTCCAGCTGTTCGAGGGTGTCGACCTGCTCCGTTACGGGAGGTTCGACTATTATTGTACCGTCGCGGTCTATAAAGAGTGCTTTTTTCATATTATCATTTCCAATTCTTCACAATGGCAAGCATGCGGTCATTCTCGTCGGGCGTGCCAATGGTTATTCTAAGTGTACCTTCACATCCTTTTATGTGTGAGCGGTTGCGCACAATCACCTGTTCGGCTATCAGGGCGTCGTAAAGGGCGCAGGGGTCGTCGACCTTTACAAGCAGGAAGTTGGCGTCTGAGGGGAATACCCTTTCCACACAAGACATTCCGCAAAGAGCCTTTGCCACTCTTTCGCGCTCACACTTCAAAAGTTCAATCTCGGCCTTCACATCACGTGCAAGCAACTCTTTCGCACGTTCCATTCCTGCAAGATTTATGTTGTAGGGATATTTGATCTTTGCAAAGATACTCATTATTTCAGCATCGGCAAAAGCCAGTCCCAATCTTAATCCTGCAAGCCCGTAAGCCTTTGAGAGCGTCTGCAGCACTATAAGGTTCTTGTTTCTGTCAAGCACTGTCAGCAGACTCTCCTGTGATGCAAAATCTATATATGCTTCGTCTACGACCACCACTCCTTTGAAAGAGGAGACAAGCGACAGCATCTGCTCCATAGGGAAGCTGTTGCCCGACGGATTGTTGGGCGAGCAGATGAACATCAGCTTTGTATTTTCGTCGCAGGCTGCCAGCAGTCCGTCGACGGGGAGTGAAAAATCTGCACCGAGCTGTACCTCGCGCACCTCTACATCGTTGATGTCTGCTGCAACGCGATACATTCCGTAACTTGGGGCAATTGCTACAACATTGTCTTTTCCGGGGTTGCAGAATATGCGGAAACAGAGGTCTATCGCCTCGTCGCTGCCGTTGCCGATGAACATATTTTCTACAGCCGCTCCTTTGAACTGCGAAATAATCTTCTTGAGCTCCAGCTGACGGGGGTCGGGGTAACGGTTGTATCTGTTCTCGAAGGGATTTTCATTGGCGTCGAGAAAGACGCCCAACTTCCCTTTATATTCGTCTCTTGCTGTTGAGTAGGGAGCAAGATTTATGATATTCTTGCGCACAAGGCGCAACACTTCGTTCAATTCCATAGTCTCTTATATTTCTTCACCCATACGCAGACGGGCAGCGTTTGCGTGTGCATCGAGCCCTTCGGCAACTGCCATTGCCACGATGGTGGGACCGAGCTGCGCCATTCCGGCTGCCGTAAGTTCCTGATAGGTGATTTTTCTTGTAAAACTGTCGATATTGACACCGCTGCATGAGCGTGCCCAACCTGATGTAGGTAATGTGTGGTTGGTTCCCGAAGCATAGTCTCCGGCGCTCTCAGGAGAGTAATTGCCGATGAACACACTGCCGGCTGCAGTTATCTGTTCGGCTATCTTCCACGGCTCACGCATTGAGATTATAAGGTGTTCCGCTGCATAGAGATTGGCAAATTCTATCTGCTCCTCCACTGTCGGCAGGACAATCAAGCGGCTCTCCACGAGCGCTTTCATCGTAAGTTCCTTGCGCGGAAGCTTCTCTAACTGGTTCTCGACCTCGCGACACACAGCATCGGCAATCTCCTCGCTGCCACAGACAAGCAACGCCTGTGAATCGGCACCATGCTCGGCTTGTGAAAGCAAGTCGCTTGCCACAAAACGAGGATCGGCACTCTCATCTGCCATCACCATCACTTCAGAAGGACCGGCGGGCATATCTATCGACACTCTGTCGGTTACACTCTCCTTTGCCTTTGTAACGTAACGGTTTCCGGGACCGAATATCTTGTCTACGGCAGGGATTGTCTCTGTGCCGTATGCCATTGCTCCGACTGCCTGCGCACCTCCTACCTTGTAGACATGATGCACTCCGCACACTTTTGCCGCATAGAGCACGGCGGGAGCGACCTTGCCCTCCTTGTTTGTGGGTGTACAAAGAATTATCTGTCTGCAGCCTGCCACCTTTGCCGGGATTGCAAGCATCAATACTGTCGAGAAGAGGGGAGCCGTACCGCCGGGCACATATAATCCAACTTTCTGTATTGCCACGGAACGCTGCACGCACTTCACGCCGGGACAGGTATCTACTTCGATAGGCTTGAATGTCTGTGCCGCATGGAACTTTGCAATATTTGCCGCAGCCTTTGCTATTGCATCCTTTACCTCTTGTGAGACAAGTGCTGTTGCCTCATCGTACTCCGACTGAGACACCTCGATGGCTCCAAGCTCCACGCCGTCTATTTCGCGGGCAAGTTCTCTGATGGCCTTGTCGCCATCCTGTCCCACTCTTGCAAGGATTGCTTCAACACGTCCTGCAATGACATCGTCATTTACCGAGACACGCTTCACAAGTGCGCCCCACTCGCTTCTGTCGGGATTTATATATTTTTTCATACGTAATCTTTGAAAGTACCTCTTGGAGATAAAAAGTTTCTGAAAACTATAACACTATCTTTTCGAGATTGAGAACAAGTATACCCTCTGCGCCTATGGCCTTGAGCTTCTCTATCACATCCCAAAGAGATTTCTGGTCGACTACCGTCTGCAATGAGCACCAGTCGTCCTGCGCAAGAGGAATCACTGTCGGGCTGCGCATCGCGGGCAATATTCTGATAGCCTCTTCAAGAGCAGATTTCGGAATGTTAAGGAGAAGATATTTCTTTCCTGCCCCTGTCAGCACCGACTCGAAACGGGACATCAGCTGCTCGACAATTGCCATCTTTTCGGCATCGAGACCGGGTGTTCCTATAAGCACTGCCTCAGAGAAAAGGACTTTTTCTACCTCTACAAGTCCGTTTGTCACCAATGTGCCGCCTGATGATACTATATCAAAAATTGCATCTGCCAGCCCTGCTGCGGGAGATATCTCCACCGAACCTGTTATTGTGTGGATTTCTGCCTTGATGTTATTCTCATCGAAAAACTTCTGCAACACATTGGGATAGGATGTTGCAATGCGTTTTCCGTTGAAATATTCAAGTCCTTCGTATTTGTCGTTCTTGGGTATCGCAAGCGATATGCGGCAACCGCCGAAACCGAGTTTCTTGAGGACATCGACCTCGTATCCCTTTTCGGCAACCTCGTTGTATCCTACAATGCCGAGGTCGGCTGCACCCATCGCTACAGTCTGTGGTATGTCATCGTCGCGAAGAAAAAGTATCTCTACGGGAAAATCTGCTGCACGCATAAGGAACTTTCTCTTTTCCTCCTTGATTGTAACGCCTGCGTCGCGCAGAAGTTCCATACTCTGTTCATTCAAACGGCCTTTTGTCTGTATTGCTATTCTCAACATAGTCATATATATTTCTTTGTTATTGGCTATCATTCATATCGGTGCGGCATAAGCACCTGAATATTAACAACAAAAGCTCACCCGTCAAGAGTAAGCTTTTACTATATTCATACAAATACAGGCACACAGCACTTACCCTCTCGCTATTGTGAGAGAATGGTGATGATGGTGATGTATTGTCTGATATAACATTTCGTCTTTTTGTTTTGCAATGCAAAGTTACATATTCTCGTTTAACTTTGCAAATTATAGAGATACAAATTACAGGCGATTGAACATGAAAGAGCCGAAAGGAAATGCAAAGAGATAGAAATGCTTACAGACGACACTCTATATCAAAAACCAACAATAAGCTGTTTAAATTTTACAAATACAAAGATTGCTTATTAAGAATATGTTATCTATTTTTGCGTAGAACACGCAAAAATGACACGCATCATTGATGCATATATGAGGCATATAATTACATACGAAAAAACATACTGCCATGTACAACAGGAATTATACACCCGAAAAGATTTCGGTTCTCAAGGAGAATGAAATCTTTGTTTTTGGAAGTAATCTCGCCGGCAAACACGCCGGCGGCGCAGCCCGTGTTGCATACAACTATTTTGGCGCCGAATGGGGACAAGGGACAGGCATGCAAGGACAAAGCTACGCAATCCCCACCATGCAAGGAGGTGTAAACACCATAAGACCATACGTCGACGAATTCATCGGCTTCGCCAAGGAGAACCCCGGACTAATCTTTTATGTAACGAAGATCGGTTGCGGCATTGCAGGATTCGAGATTGGCGAAATGGCACCGTTGTTTACAGAAGCAATAGATGTAAGCAACATTATACTTCCCAAAGAATTTGTCGACATCATCGAACAGAACGACAATGCAGCCTCCGGCGCCGATGCATCATGGGACAGCGACTATTTCCGCAGGGAGTACTGCCGGAACATGATCAGACTGAAGAAAGGAGACACATACGCATACCACAAGGTAAAAGCAATGAGAACAAATGAGTTCCGCCACACTGTCGATATTGTCAGACAGGGATACTATACCACAGAAAGCGGAACAAGATATATTTTTCCTGATGATTCTGCCATGGTGCGCAACACCGTATTGTACGATTCAGAGATAACACTGCCGGAACAAACCGCAGAAAACAGCACACCGACAATAGTTGATGTTGACAACATGGACTGTTTATATGCCGGAGCAATGCTAAAACAATTAGGACACAACCCCGCCATACTAAACATGGCAAGCAGACGCAATCCCGGAGGAGGTGTTACAACAGGAGCAGGAGCACAAGAAGAGACATTGTTCCGCAGAACCAACCTGTTCCGTTCACTCTATCAGTTTGCACCATACGCAGAAACCTACGGATTGGAACGTTCCGAGAAGCAATACCCTCTCGACAGGAATTACGGCGGCATCTACACCCCCGACGCCATCTGCTTCAGAGAGAGCGAGCGTAAAGGTTATGCCCTGCTCGATTCGCCCGTAACACTCTCATTTATAACAGTGGCAGGCATGAACTGCCCCGACCTTACAGACAACGGAATGATAGCCCCCCCATCATGTAGAACCCATAAAGAACAAGATACGCACAATATTCCGTATAGGTCTGTTGCACGGTCACGATTCATTGGTACTTGGTGCATTGGGATGCGGCGCATTCTGTAATCCTCCGGCTCACGTGGCAAGACTGTTCCACGAAGTGATGGAGGAGAAGGAATTCAAGAACAGGTATAAAATATTGGCCTTTGCCATACTGGAGGATCACAACTCCCGAAAGTCCCACAACCCGGAAGGCAATTTCACACCATTCCTAAGAGAATTCTACGAAATGATGCCTGAAGGAAAGAAAGCAAAATTCGCCATGAGCATGTGGAGTATGGGCGCAGGCAATTCAGCCAAAAGATTCAACATGGAAGACCCCATCCCCGTCAAGGACAGAATTGCCACAAAAGAATCTTGGCATACAGAGCCCATGCCGCAAGAACACACAACAATACCGATGGATGTTGTAATCCCCGCAAAAGCTATGGAAATCGTAAAACAGGGACATATACCCGAAGCAATGGAAGATCATTGGTTTATGTACTGTGATGAGGATAATATAAGATACTATCGCAGCTGGACAGGCATATGCATATTCGAGGCAAAGTACAGGATTGATGGAAAGTTCTGCGAAATAACCGAACTCAAGGTCAATCGCAACAGCAATGAATATAGCGGGACTGACGAAGATTGCGACATCGCCCTGTTCATGGGACTTCTCACCGATGAATATGGTGGGGATTCAAGTGAATATTGGAGCAAAGCTTTTTAGAAGCCCTTTATACCCGCAAGCCTTATTAGCGGCTACAGAATCATTGATTAACAATTTATAGAACAACTCTTATGTCGGACGAAAAGCGAAAGACAATCAATTTGCAGATTTTGGACAAAGTGGTTCCATTCAATATCGCAGACAACAACGAAGAGGCTGCACGCAGGGCTGCGAGAATACTGGATGAACGCGCCAAGCAGATAAAAGAGAGCCACCCAGCTCTTGATATCACAGCAGTCTTGTTATACCTTGCAATGGAAAAGGAAATAGACGGATTATTAAAAAAGGAAGGCCATAATGCAACAAGCAGAAACGGACACGAGCAGAGAGATATGTATTGCCGCGAAACAAACACTCTGGACATCCGCTCAAACGGACTTTACCCCTCCAACGTACTGAGCAACATATGCAGCAACGGCTTTTGCTTCGAAGGAATGGTGTGTGGAAGCATGGAGGGATTCCTCCAGTCCTTGAAACGAAAAGAGCGCGACAAACAACGGCAGATATGCAGCATGAAGGGAGGCAATGCCAGAAAGATGAGTGTAACATCGTGGCAAACCGACCAAATTGTCTGGTGGAAAGGAGAAGCCTTTGACCGGCAAGGAGAAGAATTCCAACATCTGATACGACGCGCATACCGGACAATGTTCGAGCAAAGCGAGCGTTTCCGAACAGCGCTGATGCAAACAAGAGGAATTACACTCACCCACTCAAGCGGCGAGACAAACCCCTACAAGACCATACTGACACCGGCTGAATTTTGCTGCATACTGACAGAACTTCGCGACAATTACGACAAACGGGACAAGAGACTTGAACTCATAGAAAAATCCGTATGAAGAAAATGCTGAATTTGCAGCAAAACAGCTTCCAAAACCCATTCTCATGAATAGAACACTTGACATAGAAAAAATCATATCTACAAACATTCCCGACATCGCAGCGGTTTATGGAGGCGTGAGAGGAAGAACAATGTCCTCGCGTCATCAGAACTACGCATGGCCAATCATCTGCGAAGCCGGCATACGCACTATCATTGACCTCCGAGAGGACAACCCTCAATCAAAAATGCAGGAGAAATGCAAACTGTATGACATGAACTATTTCCACTACCCGGTAGATACAGAATGCAAGTCGCTTGAAAGCATGGTCGACCTGCTGCCGGACTTATGCTATCATATCGACAAAGGAAACTTCTACATTGCATGTGCCATGGGGCTTCACCGCACAGACATTGCACTATGCACATACTGGGTGTTTCATGCTGCCGAGAAAGGCATTGAACCACCACAAATAAAGGGGTACAATGCAACTTCAGGACACAATACAAGTAAAATCATGAGAATCTTGAACGGCATATACTCCTTCATTAGCGAACGGACGGGACAAGAGCCTATGTCCATGCAGGAATTCAAGCGACGCAAGAATATCATAAACAGCATGAGCAAAGAGGGTTAGACTTCATACAAATAAGCTCTTTAGCCCGTTATATAGCACAAAGACCACCCATAAATGAGTGGTCTTTGCATTATATTTTGTCTACACTGATTATTCAGCTGACTCTTCTTCTGCAACTACAGTGAAAGGAATCTTAACTGAAACCTCTCTGTGCAATTTGATGGTAGCTGTGTATTCACCTGCAACCTTAGCAGCCTCAGCTGTGATAATCTTGCGATCAATCTCAAATCCGAGTTTTGCAAGCTCCTCAGCAATCTGGTTTGCACCTACTGAACCGTAGATTGCACCTGTTGCGCTAACTTTAGCAGCAATTGTCAATGTTACAGGAGCAAGTTTTGCAGCCAATTCCTCAGCGTCAGCCTTGATTTTAGCCAACTTGTGAGCACGCTGTTTCAACTCCTCTGCCAACGCTTTCTTTGCAGAAGGCGTAGCAACAATTGCTTTTCCGGTAGGAATCAAGTAGTTACGACCGTAACCATTCTTCACCTTAACGATATCATTCTTGTATCCAAGATTGATAACATCTTCTTTAAGTATAATCTCCATATCTTTGTTCCTCCGAATTTATTATTTCATCAAATCAGTTACAAAAGGCAGCAAAGCCAAGTGACGAGCACGTTTAACGGCCTGTGCGATACGACGCTGGAATTTCAAAGAAGTACCTGTGATACGGCGGGGAAGCAATTTACCCTGCTCGTTCAAGAATTTCTTCAAGAATTCGGGATCTTTATAATCAATATACTTGATGCCATTCTTTTTGAAACGGCAATATTTCTTCTTCTTTGTATCAACTGAAGGGGGAGTCAAATATCTGATTTCTGAAGGTGTCTGTGCCATAATTAATCCTCCTTTTTAGCTTTTAAACTTCTTCTCTTGGCAGCGTATTCTGCTGCATACTTATCTAACTTAACAACCAGTGAACGGATTACGCGCTCGTCACGACGATACTGCAACTCAAGCTTTGCAATAACTTTGGGATCTGCGTTGAACTCAAACATTACATAAAATCCGGTTGTTTTCTTCTCGATGGGGTAAGCCAATTTCTTAAGTCCCCAGTTCTCTTCATTGACAATCTCCGCGCCTTCGGCAGTGAGGATGCCTTTGAATTTCTCTACCGCTTCCTTCATCTGAGCCTCAGACAAAACGGGAGTTAAAATGAAAACGGTTTCGTATTGATTCATACTAATTAATAAAATAGGTTAAACATTCGTTTTTACTAAACGCGGGTGCAAAGGTAGGCATTTTTTTTTATTCCGCAAAGTTTTCTGCGTTCTTTTTCAAATGACGTTTGAATTTGCCTCTATAATAATCTTCACATCATCAGTTCATTATGCAACATCACTATTTTGCGGACAATTGTGCACAAATTCGGAAATCTATCGGAAACGTCCATAAATTTTATCGAAAAATATTTCTTTCTCTGAATAATTATGTGTTACTTTGTAGTCGGAAAATAATAACAAACAATAATATACCATGAATTCAACATTAAAAACGATTAGTCTCGCCATTATTGTAATAGCTGCAATAGTATTGATACTCAGCTATTTCAACGGTTGGACAAACAACAATTCAGTACAATTCGGTTCGTTCGGAGCTATGGTTGTAGGTCTTATCGGATACATTTTCTTCGGTAAAAGATGTATCAACCAAATCAGTGATGGCGAATAATCGCGAACAGTAATTTCACACCGATTTATCGCATCCACTTGAAAGGTCCCATCGTTTTTCATCGATGGGACCTTTCAAGTGGATGCGATGTTTATAACCGGTCTGCGGTTATATGCGAACTCTTTTGCATGCAAAAACGTTTCAATAACAAAAACTTTTTTCGGTTCACCAACAGTTTATGGAAACGATTTTAACAAAACATGATATCAGAGAAATTGCAAATTCGGCATACGAACATTGCAGGAGAATAAAGGATGGCACAAATGCCACACATATTCCATATTATGCAAAAGGAGAGAGCGACCTCTTCGGTATTTCACTCTGCTTTGTGGATGGAGAGACCATAAACATAGGCGACAGCAGACACATCTTTGCGCTTGATTCCGTTTCCACCATAGCTACTGCACTGCTTGTCCTCAAACAATACGGCAGCGAGACTGTCCAGAAAATGATCGGATGCAGCGGCCACTCTCTGTCAACGGCTCTGGCTACATCCATGCTGCTGGAAAAGGACCTGCCCACTACCCCATTGATGCTACCCGGTGCTTTGACTGCCATAAGCATGGTAAACACCATAGGCAACATCGGGCAAAAATGGAAATCCATTTGTGAAAACATAAACTCCCTGTGCGGCAGCCGCACTGAATTCATCGAAGAGCTTTACAAGGCACAATCCTCGCAAAATGCCGGACAGCGCGCCATTGCATGGCTGCTGAAAAGCTACAACAGGATATATGACGACCCGGAGCTGTCGCTCGAATTATATACCAAACAATGTTCCATAGGCGTTACCGCAGAACAGTTGGCAACGTTTGCGGCAACAATTGCAAACAGAGGTGTAAATCCGATAAAGGGAGAGCGGGTGTTTGAAGAACGTTACAGCACAAAAATTATCTCTTTGGTAACCACCTGCGGACTTTCGGAGAACAACAACGAGTGGCTGTTCACATCCGGCATCCCGGCAAAGACAGGCGTCAGTGGCGGTATAATGGGCATACTTCCGGACATGTTCGGTATCGCCGCCTTTGCGCCGCCATTGGACAGTCGAGGATGCTCAGTCAAAGCTCAGGCTGCCATAAAGTTCATAATGGAAAAAAGCGGTCTGAATATTTTCGCCCGACCTATGGCAAGACTTGACTGTACAGTCTCTGCCGAACAGGAACAGATTTCCTTATAATATATATCTTACCGGAAGTACAGCTACTCCTCGTTGTCAACGATTATAAGGTCGTTGCGACTGTCTATGACCAGTTTCTCGTAACGATCGCGCAGGCGCGGCATTTTTGACAAGCGTATAGACAACCTGACTATGCACTCATTATCGAAGACCTGCTCTACAATACGCGGATTCTCCTCCTTTACAATGCGCAGAACGTCGTTCAACAAAGGATAGGAAAATTTAAGCTTAATCTCCTCGTTTATAGTTTTTTCGACATGTTCGGTCGCGTCAAGTGCCTCAGCCGCAGCTGCTTTGTATGCGACAATAAGTCCGCTCGTTCCCAACTTTATTCCTCCGAAATAGCGAACCACTATCACAAGCACATTTGTAAGTTCGCGGCTGTCTATCTGACCGAGGATTGGCTTGCCTGCTGTGCCTGATGGCTCGCCATTATCGTTGGCGCGGAAAAGTTCACGACGCTCGCCCAATCGGTAGGCATAACAGACATGTCTTGCATCGTAGTACTTTTTCTGATAAGCCTCGACCTCGCGTTTCACGTCGTCGACCGTTTGTACAGGAATGGCAAAAGCGAGGAATTTACTCCGCTTTTCCGAGTAAATCCCCTCGCCTTGCACATCTATGGTTTTATAAATATCAGTCTCCAAATGAGTATTTGCCACTGGAATAACAATTATGACAATTCGTGTATAATAAGACCGGAACGCAATTTAGGCTCGAACCATGTTGTCTTAGGCGGCATTATGTTGCCCGAATCGGCAATGTCCATAAGCTGCTTCATCGACACAGGATAGAGGGCAAGCGCCATCTTCATTTCACCGCTGTCGACACGGCGCTTGAGTTCGCCGAGACCTCTGATGCCGCCAACAAAGTCTACACGCTTGTCGCTACGCAGGTCTTTTATACCAAGAATCTCATCGAGGATAAGATTAGAAGAAATCGTAACATCGAGCACTCCTATCGGATCGCTATCGTCGTATGTGCCCTCTTTTGCTGTGAGGGCATACCAGTTGCCGTCAAGATACATCGAAAACTCATGCAGAGAAGCAGGTTTGTATATATCTGAACCTTTGGGTGTTACAACGAAATTCTTTGCTACCGCTGCAAGGAACTCCTCAGACGACAACCCATTGAGATCTTTCACCACACGGTTATAGTCGATAATCGTGAGTTGCGATTCGGGGAAACATACAGCCATAAAATAGTTGTATTCCTCATCGCCCTTATGATTGGGGTTGTTGTCGGCTTTCTCCTTGCCCACAAGTGCCGCAGCAGCCGAACGGTGGTGTCCGTCGGCAATATAAAGAGCCGGCATTTTGGCAAACTCGGCTGTGATGGTTGCAATATCCTCGTCCTTGTCCACTATCCAGAATTGATGGCCGAAACCGTCGAGTTCTGCAACGAACGAATAGACCGGTTCGGCAGAGATATATGAAGCGATAATGCTATTCAATGCCTCGTTGTCGGGATATGCAAGGAACACAGGCTCGATATTGGCATTGTTCACGCGCACATGTTTCATGCGGTCCTCTTCCTTGTCGCGACGCGTAAGCTCGTGTTTTTTTATTGTACCGTCCAGATAGTCGTTAACGCATGTGCAGACTACAAGACCATATTGAGTCTTTCCGTTCATTGTCTGAGCGTAGATGTAGTACTGCTCTTTTTCGTCCTGAACAAGCCAGCCGTTGTTCTTGAACTTCGCGAAGTTCTCGGCAGCCTTCTCATAGACTTCGGGAGAATGTTCGTCTGTACCTACGGGAAAGTCGATTTCGGGACGTATGATGTGGTACAACGACTTCTCATTACCGGCAGCCTCGGCACGCGCCTCATCCGAGTTGAGAACGTCGTAAGGACGGCTCTGCACCTCCTCTACAATTGCTTGCGGAGGTCTGTATCCTTTGAATGGTTTTATTACAGCCATAACTTATATATTATTTATTCAGACGGAATCTTTCACAACCCTCTTCGAAGAATGCCACAATCTGCTTTGCAGCTGCAATACCTGCATTGATGTTCGCCTCTGCTGTCTGCGCACCCATCTTTTTGGGTGTTGCAAAGAAACGGCCTTCGAATTTCGCGAACTCCTCTATTGCAACAGGGGCAATATCGGTAGCATACTTGAAGTCGGGACGTTCTGCCATAACCTCAATAAGTTCTGCCTCATTGATGACCTCCTTGCGCGCTGTGTTGATGAGGAACGCAGGCTTAGGCATATTTGATACAAGAGCCTTGTTTATCGACTGTTTGGTCTCTGCTGTTGCGGGGAGGTGCAAAGAGACAACATCCGAACATGAGTAGAGTTCCTCAGGTGTCTCACACCATTTGCATCCGGCCTCTTCAACTGCCTCTTTGGGCACAAATGCGTCATAAACGGCAACATTCATTCCGAATCCTTTGGCAATGCGTGCCACATTGCGGCCTACATTACCGAAAGCATGGATACCTATTGTACGACCCTTCAGTTCGCATCCGGCAGCTCCGCTGAACATTCCGCGTGCCATGAACACCAACATGCCGAACACCAGTTCTGCAACGGCATTTGCATTCTGTCCGGGAGTATTCATTACACAAATTCCGTTTGCAGTTGCTGCGGCAAGGTCTACATTGTCGTATCCTGCACCGGCACGCACTACAATCTTAAGATTCTTGGCAGCTGCCATCACCTCTGCATCGACAATATCACTGCGGATGATTATTGCATCAACATCGGCAACAGCTGCAAGCAATTCCTGCTTTGATGTATATTTTTCGAGCAACACAAGTTCGTAACCTGCTGCATCGGTAACTTCGCGTATTCCTTTTATGGCAACGGGAGCAAAAGGCTTCTCTGTTGCAACCAGTACCTTTTTCATATATTATTTTTGTATATCCTATTATTAATGTTTTTTCTCGAACTCTTTCATGCAATCTACAAGTGTCTCGACAGCTTCGATGGGAAGCGCGTTGTAGCATGATGCGCGGAAACCTCCGATTGAACGGTGTCCCTTGATGCCGACCAGACCTTTTGAGGTTGCAAATTCCATAAATTCCGCCTCAAGTTCCTGATATTCGTCGCTCATCACAAAGTCTATGTTCATATAAGAACGGTCCTCAATGTCGGCTGTACCGCGGAAGCACTTGTTGCGGTCAATTTCGTTGTAGAGCATCTCTGCACGAGCTGCTGCACGACGCTGCATTTCGGGTACACCGCCCTGTGCCTTTATCCAACGGAGATTGCAGAGCGCAGCGTAGATGGGGAATACAGGAGGAGTGTTGAACATTGACTCGCCTTTGATGTGTGTGCGGTAGTCGAGCATTGTAGGAATTGTACGTGATACTTTGCCAAGAGCATCGTCCTTGACAATCACAAAAGAGACACCTGCGGGAGCAAGATTCTTCTGAGCGCCACCGTATATACAAGCATATTTGCTTACATCAACAGGACGTGAGAAAATATCTGACGACATATCCGCGATAAGAGGAACGGGAGAATCTATATCCTTGCGGATTTCTGTTCCATAGATTGTGTTGTTGGTTGTAATATGGAAATAGTCTGCATCTGCGGGAATCTCATAATTCTTGGGAACATAGCAATAGTTTCTGTCCTTTGACGATGCAACCTCAGCCACTTCTCCGAAAAGTTTCGCCTCTTTCATCGCCTTGTTTGCCCATGTTCCTGTGTTGAGATATACTGCTTTCTTCTCAAGGAAGTTAAAAGGAATCATACAGAATTCGAGGCTTGCACCTCCACCGAGGAATATCACAGAATATCCTTCGGGAATATCAAGCAGTTCCTTGAAAAGTGAAACAGCCTCAGGAATTACAGGCTGAAAATCTTTCGAACGGTGACTTATTTCCAATATAGATAGACCTATTCCATTAAAATCTGATACAGCTTGAGCACATTGCTCGATTACTTCGCCCGGCAAAATAGAAGGACCGGCGTTAAAATTATACTTCTTCATATTCTTTACATCTATTAACAAATATGTATAAACTTCTTAAATGAATCTTATTGACAAGGTCGCAAAGGTATCTATTCTTTTTTAAAAAACAAAATATAAGGAAATTTTATACAACATTTTTTACAAAAAAATTTCACACGTGTGAAATTCCAATTAATTATTTATCTTCTCTATTATGGTTTTTATACCTTTAATTTTTTCATTGGAAACCGCTCTCAACAATGGTTTTACCGCCTCGCTGCGCACAGCCGCATATGAATAACGGTCATATACGACAATAGTTCCCAAATCCTTTTGTCTTGCTCCTCCTTTTTTCATGAAAAAGCCTGCAATATCGCCGCGGCTGATTCTATCTTTTTTCCCTTTTCCTAAATAAAGAACTGTCCACGGAGCCTTGACAGGCATAGGAACCGGACGTTTTAAATCGAAAGCCGGCAGCTCCTCCGATACATATTCAGGCAAGGAACCGCCTTCTATATGAAACATATACACATTTCCATCGGCACTCCAGCGGGCAGTACGTCCGTTACGGTGGATGTAGCTTTCCTCGTTCACAGGGCGCTGATAATGAACCACATGCTTGACATCGGGAATATCCAGTCCACGCGAAGCCACGTCGGTGCACACCAGCACAACCGAGCAACCGCTCTTGAATTTATAAAGTGCAAGTTCACGCTGCTTCTGCTCCATTCCGCCATGATAAGCGACAACCTGAAGTTCCTTTTTCTTAAGGAATGAATAGACATCATCTACCATTTCGCGAAAATTACAAAAGACTATCGCAGGCTCCCCGCGCAGCAGCAAAAGAAGTGTTGCAAGTGTATCAAGACGCTTCTCCTGAGTGCTCTTCACAAGGTAGAATGATGTACGTTCCTGTGGTTTTTCGGCAACATCAGTAAAATCCAGCTTAACACAGTCATCAGGCTCCACAAAAGCGGAAAGTTCGTCAGTGTCGGTTGCCGAAAAAAGCATATTGCGCTCAACAAATGGCATACTGTTGCGGAGACTCTCCATCTCTTCTCTGAATCCGAGCTCCAAAGCCTTGTCAAACTCATCAAGAATCAGCACCCGGACGCTCTCACAACTGAAAGTACCTCGCGCGATATGATCATTCAGGCGTCCCGGAGTCGCTATTACAAGAGGAGGAACAGAGCCTTTAATCTGTGCCGCCTCCTCGCTTGGCGGACGTCCGCCATGCAGACAAACAGCTTTGATGCCTGTAGACATTTTCTTCCACACCTCTGCCACCTGCCGCGCAAGTTCGCGTGTGGGAAGAACAACAACCGCCTGCACCTCGTTGCTTTCGCCATTGAGATGCTCCAGCATCGGTATAAGAAAAGCAAGAGTCTTTCCGGTACCGGTCGGTGAAAGCACAACGATGTCTCCTCCATCGCGAAACTGCTTCAGCACAGCTCTCTGCATGCCGTTAAGCTCGGTTATCGACATAGCCGCAAGTGCAGCGCTCTGCTTCAAGCCCAAATTCACATTTATATTATTCTCATCCATTTACACGTATCTTTGAAAACAAGGCTGCAAAGATACCACATTATAGTGAAATCAAGAAACTTGGCTACAAAAAATACATTTTACAGCAATTGTTGTGCAATGTTGCCAAAAAACAGACACAGGATATATAGAAATAGATTGAAAGTTGTATTTTTGCATTAGCACCTGGCAGAATAAGCCAAGAAGCTGTCTGAATTTTATATAGACCTATTATGATTAAGTATAATAAATATTTATATATTATATTAATGGTTGCTTTTGTCAATCTTACCGCCTGCACCGACGAGATTGACAAGAGCAACCGTTTCACCTTCACCGGTGAGACGGTGGCGGATTTTTGCTCAACCGCAGCGACAGATACTCGTATTTTATCAACCTACTGAAAAGGGCAGAACTGTTCTCGCTATTGCAAACATGGGGACAATACACCCTCTTTCTTCCCGACAACGAGGCTGTGGAAAAATATCTACTTGAGCAGGATAGCCTCTATTGGGCAACAAAGGAGAGTGAAAATCCTATATACATTGGAATAACCTCGCCGCTTATAGAAGAGCTTAGCGACTCCATGGCAAATGTCATAGTCCGCAATCATCTTGTCGAGGGCAGATATATGACAACGCAATTCGGCGAAGGGGCACTCACCAAATGGAATATGAACGACCGTTACCTTGGCGTTAACTATCGCGGAAGCGACGAGGGTTATCACATTGTGATAAACAACAATGCCATTGTGGTTGGCAGCGACAACGAGGTGGAAAACGGAGTAATACACACTGTTGACCGTGTGATAGATTCGAGCGTAGAGAAAGTGCCCGTTATGATAGCGAAGCAACCGTTCTTCTCTATCTTCAGCGAGGCGATGAATGCAACGGGCTTTGCCGGTTCGCTGTACCATACTATGGATTTGGAGTATTCTCCGAGAAATTATTCTACTTCTGAGACTTATCCGCCATTCAGGTTCTATAAATACACAGGATTCATAGAGCCCGACGAGGTATTCCATAAAAATGGCATTTACAGCCTTGCCGACCTGAAGGCTTTTGCCGAAAAATGGTACGGCACAGAGGATAGCGATAGCCTGCAAAGCCCGCGCAATGCGCTTTACAGATTCGTTGCATACCATTTCCTCGACCGCGAGCTACCCTACGACAAGCTGGTGATAACAAACTACGTCAACGATAATTGTTACTATCCACGCTTCGACCTGTACGACTATTTTGAAATGGCGAACGGCAAGATGATGAAAATAACCAAGCCGCTGAGCACGGTCGATGGCGGCAGCATATTCCTGAACTATTCGAAACGCGATGTCCCCTATAATTTCGAAATGCGCAAGCACCTGAATGTACGCATCTTGGAAACCACAGAATTTACCCAATCCAACGAAAAGTATGCCAATTTCCAGCAATATGCGTCGAACGGCATCATTCACCCTATAGACAAGATATTGGTATATAACGAGGAAGAAATGGCCGGTAACATACTGAACGAGCGTATGCGTATAGACATCGTTTCGCTGCTTCCCGAACTATCGTGCAACAACATACGCTTCGCCGACATCACAATGCAGTATATACCCTTTGATTATTGCAAGAACCTGAAAAATAATACCTTTGTTGACGATTTCCAATACTTTCGCACGCCGTACAGATATTTCAACGACGAAATAGCATTGAATGGTATGTTCGATTTTTCGGTAAAGCTACCACCGATTCCTGCCCGCACATACGAAATTCGTATGGACGCATATCTCCAAGATTACTGGTCTGCCGACATCATACAGGTGTATCTCGATGACAAGATATGCGGACTACCCATAAGTATGCGCCTGTCGGCGGAAGACCCCAAGGTGGGATGGGAGGCCGACACTGCAACAATTGACAATGGCGTGGAGAATGACCGTCAGATGCGCAACCGCGGATGGATGAAGGCTCCCGATTCCTATTTGGTGTACTCAATAGACGGCACAATTCCTGCGCGCAACAGCAGTTACCATGTACGCAGGATAATCACTACGTGCTACCTTTCTGAAGGGGAACATTGGCTGAGAATACGAAAAATCAGCGATAATACCTGGGTACAAGACATGTTGAAAAATACCAGTGGATACGACTACATAGAACTTGTTCCGCTACACATAGTGAATGACCCGTTGAAGCCAGAGGATAGACACTGAAGAACAGCAAATATTACACCTATAGTATGAACAAAGCAGAGAATACAAAAATAGATGCTTTTAAAAAGCAGCAGATAGATATGGCAATGCACTGCGACGAAGTGCAGGAAGTGATGGGCGAGATTCCATCGTGGATAGTGCGCTGGGGCATTACCGTTATATTCGCAATAGTCGTTGCACTCATTATCGGTTCCCACTTTTTTTACTACCCTGATGTTGTAAAAACAGACATTCGCATCGCTACCACAGAAGCGAACAATACAGCGTTAAAAAGTATCGGTGAAATTAAAATCCCTGCTGTTGGTTCTGGTAAGATAATGCCGGGGCAACAGGTGAATGTCTTTATTGCAAACTATCCGTATAGCGAATACGGCTATGTAACAGGTGTTATTGACCGCATTGACGAAACTCCTGACGAAAATGGCAACTACCTGATAACTGTCGCGTTCCACAATGGAATGAAAAGCAGTTACGGCCACAATCTGCGTGCATGGAAAGTAATGACCGGAACGGCTGAAATTGTCTTGGAGAGCAAACGCCTGACAGAGAAACTGTTGCAGCCGTTCAGACTGATAAAGAGATAGGGCTATGGCTTTATAGCAATGTAAAAAACAAGTTGCATCAATTAGGCATTTTTGATGAGATAATTCTACTTCGATAAATTCAACTTAAAAAGAGATATGTTGTTTTAGTTGATAACATAGAGATTGTGCCGTTTTACATTGTGGGTGACGCAATAATGCCAAAGGATAGGCACTAAGTTTGTGAATTAAATACTCAAATAGGCAAGTGCAAGGACGATAAATATTTATTGCATCATTGAGTGAAATTATTTTAAATGTATTATCTTTACCGCAGACGGAAACCGAAGAACTATTTGCAAATGCAAAGTGCAAGAGATATATAGTTTTTTTATACAACGAGCAACAGATTGTGCTATCAGTCGTTTTATCATTCACCAATTAAATTTCAACACTATGAAACAGATTAAGAAAATTGTACTGAAAGATGCCACAATATTAACAAACAGCGAAATGAAGAAAATTCGCGGAGGTTACGATCCTATGTATTCTGCTTCTTGCAGTGTACAATGCCCTGTCAATTCTGCAACTTTAGATTGTTCTAAGCATGAACTTAAAGATTTGTTTTGCGCTCCCGTATCAGGGGCTGGATTCTATGGAGTCGGATGTTATGCAGATACTCTGACTGGAATTCATCTTATTGAAGGTACGGAAGTTCTTTGCGAGGCACCTGCTACATTTAAATAATGTAAATTATATATTAAAATACAGATTCTTATAAGTACTCATTCGTTTTCAAGATAAGATATATTTTACCTTTTAAATAAATAAATCGTCATTCTTATATGATGAAGAGCAGTGGTGATTAATTTGTTACAGTTTCTAATAGCCTTAGCAATTAATAACAATGCTCGATTGCGGCAAAATATCGTTGGGTAATTATGTAACAATATCATTATTATGATATTGTTACATAGAATATCTTGAGGCATTATTTTTTTGTAGATGATAGATGGGTAAATATATATATTTATTTATACCAATGTTTTTCTTTCTTGCCTGCACTGACGACATCGACAAGAGCAACCGCTTCACCTTCACGGGTGAGACGATGGCCGACTATCTGCTCAACCGCAGCGATAGGTATTCGCATTTCATCGACATACTTAAACGAGCTGAACTGCTCTCGCTATTGCAGACATACGGACAATACACATTGTTCCTTCCCGACAATACGGCAATTGAAAAGTTTGTGCAGGAGCAGGACAGCATCTACCACGCGACTAAAGATAGCGATAGTCCTGTAAAGATAGGAATCACCTCTCCGCTTGTAGAGGAATTGAGCGACTCGATGGCGAATATAATCGCCCGCAGTCATATTGTTGAAGCGCGTTATCCTATGGCAGAAATGAGCGATGGCACGTTGCATCGCCGCAATCTCAACTTACGTTCTTTAGGAATAAGCTACAAGGTTATCGGGGAGCAGTTCTGCATAATGATTAACAACCGCTCGGCAATTGTGGACGGCGACAACGAGGTGGAGAATGGTGTTGTACATGTGATAGACAAGGTGATTAATCCTGCATCGAAGAACGTTCCGGGACTGATAGAGGAATGCAGATATTTTTCGCTCTTCAGTGCTGCGCTGAAAGAGACGGGACTGCAAGACTCCTTGCTGCTCGACAGGGATGACAGTTATGTGCCGACCGACTATAACGCATTGGGTTTCGGCAATACACTCTTTCCAAGACAGAATATCGAGACAAAATTCTTCAGGTACACCGCCTTTGTCGAAACCGACGAGGTGTTCAATTCCGCAGGCATATACACCCTTGACGACCTTAAGGCTTTTGCCGAAAAGTGGTACGGCACAGAGGAGAGGGGAAATTACAAGAGCCCCCGCAATGCTCTTAACAAGTTTATATCATACCATCTGGTAGAGCGCGAACTTGCATATAACGACATAATATTCTATAACTTTACCTACAACGACAGATACAATCACTCTTTGTCGATAAGAAGCAGTGAGGAACTGATGGTTGAGGGTTTCGACCGGTACGACTACTTCGAGACTATGCAAGGCTCGCTGATTAAGGTAACAAAGCCCCTGAGCACTCCTAAGGGGGCTGATATATATATCAATTACAGCAAGCGCGAAATCCCCTACAATTTTGACATGCATAGCCATGTGAATGTGCGTATAATCCCTCAGACCGAATTCTGCAGAATGAGGGAAGAGTATATGTGGTTCACCCCCATAGCACATAACGGTATCATTAACCCTATAGACAAAGTCCTTGTCTACAATGAGGATGAGATGGCAGGCAATATACTTAACGAACGTATGCGGTTCGACTTGGCGACACTGTTGCCCGAACTTTCGTGCAACAAGATAAGATACAATCCGCCTGTAAACGATTTTCTGTATTTCGTTCCTTATAACTATTCCCGCAACCTGAAATACAATGTGCATAACCCGCTGCTTTACCGTGTTGGGGCTGAGTGTTATTTTGGCGATACTTTTGGCGCTAATGGTGAAATGGATCTGTCTGTAAGGCTGCCGCATCTGCCGCCGCGTACATACGAGATTCGTATAATGTGCGAAGGCATTGAAAGTGTTGTACAGGCATATATTGATGGCGAGATTACAGGAATACCGTTTACCATCTATACTTTGCCTACGAATACCGGGTATGTGCCGGATGCGGAAACCGAGGACAATGGTCTGGAGAATGACAAACTTATGCGCAACAGGAATTGGATGAAATTGCCCGACACATATCGTATGGTTGATGGTACAATTGCGCGTGACGCTTCGCACCACGCGCGGAGAATCCTTACAAGAATATATCTCGGTGCCGGCGACCACTGGCTGAGAATAAAAAGTGTAGGCAAAATGGTGGAAGTTGATATTGACTACATAGAGATTGTGCCGCTTAATATTATCAATGACCCGACGAAGCCAGAGGACAGGCACTAAGAACTGATGAAGCAGATTCTCTCGGCTAAGCCCTACATGTGAGTCAGGAGCATCGAAACCATATGTAGATACCCGAAGTACTACTGTGGCAGCTATGATAGCAGAGCATAAATTCTTCGGAATATTCAGCAAGGCTATTGCCGAAACAGGCTTCGAGAGCAAAGTAGCGGATATGATAGACTATTCATATTCCGCACCTGTTTTGATTGACAGCGATGTACAAAAATTTGTTCCTAAGAAAAAATATATCAAATACACAGCCTTTGTCGAACCCGACGAAGTGTTCCACAAGAATGGCATCTACACCCTTGCCGACCTGAAAGCCTTTGCCGAAAAATGGTACGACACAGAGGACAAGGATAATCCACGCAGTCCCAAAAACGCACTCCACAAATTCGTTGCCTACCACTTTGTCGAGGGTGAATTACCATACAACATGATAGTGCCTTCCGAATCGGGCTTCGGAAAGGATGATTGGTACGATTATGTCTTTGTTCCCGGCAACGACCTTTACAACTATTATCCTACAATGATGGGTAAACTGATGAAAGTGTTGAAACCATTGAGCACCACAGATGGCCGGAATATATACATCAACTACTCGAAACGAAAGGTTCCCTTTAATTTCGAGATGCGCAACCACACAAATGTCCGCATCATTGAGCTCACGGAGTTTACTCAGGCGGATGAACAGTATGCAGGTTTTCTGTCGGCAGCAGGCAACGTCCTCATACACCCGATAGACAAGATACTTATATACAACGAGGATGAAATGGCGGGCAATATACTCAACGAACGTATGAGATTTGACATTGCAGCCTTGCAGCCCGAACTTTCGAGCAACAATTTATGGCAAGGCAGTGCGTATGTCTTTTTCCCTACAGAATATTGCAAAGGACTTAAGAGATGTGGGCTGGAAAACCTAATGCACTATCGTATTGATTTTGGTCATAACGGCGATATCTTTCAGCCTTTGAGCAATTACGATGTAGCTATAAAGATACCTCCTGTACCTACAAGGACATACGAAATCAGATATTCAACAATACAGCGAGGCACTGAGACTGTTCGCGAAACAGAATTTTGTCAAGTATATTTAGATGACAAGATATGCGGGCTACCTGTTGGCAAGGATATAATTTCGACAGACGAACGCATCGGTTGGGTAAGAGACAATGAGACTTTAGACAATGGAGTGGAAAATGACAAACTTCTTAGAAACAAGGGCTGGATGAAGGCCCCTGATACATACATTACACATAATTATAGACCGGGTTATGATGATGGACCCGCACGAGACGACTATTGTTCGATGCGCAAAATAGCTTTGACCGAATATCTTGTGGAGGGGGAGCATTGGCTACGTTTCAGACGCATTGGAGAAAACACATATTCTGCTGTTAATGAATATGTGATGAAACATTGTTTAGACTACATAGAACTTGTTCCGCTGCACATTGTAGGCGACCCTACAAAACCGGAGGGCAGACACTAAGTCTAAAACAAGAAGCTTCTAAGTTTTATCTCACGCAATCATCTTCTCCCGCCGCAGATATGAAATTATGGCTTCCTCTATCAATCTATGTCCCTCTTCATTGGGATGAATGCCATCTTCACACAAATAATCGCTGTAATTCCTGCGTTCGAGAAAGACCGAAGTAATGTCAATTACGGGCGTGCGGGTAAGAACACCGAGACGCATCACTTCCATATTGTAACGCTCGTGCCAACGGTCGATGTTGAGGACGGAGCCATGAAGCCACTTAAGGATATTATCTCCGTCCAAACCACGCGAAATGAAATTGAAATAACGAATAGGGTCGAGAACAGGCAGAGTAAGCATTACAGGACGCACTCCCATCTCTTTTATGACAGAGATAAGTTCGCGATACTTTTCGCTGAACAAATCTATCGGCACATTCGGTTGATGGAAATCATCGGGACGGCTCGCTATCTCCGACCAATTGTAATCACAATCGTTGCCGCCATATTCGAACAAGACATAATCCGAAGACTTGATTCTGTCAGAATACCTCTCTACATACTTCATTGCATGAGTTACACGTCCGCCGAAACGGGCAAAGTTCTCAAGCTCGACACCCAGACTTCTACGGCAACGGGCTGCAAATCCCATGTCGCTTATCTTATATTTTATGCTGTCTGCCGGAGAATGTTCTTTGTCAACCACAATTCCTTTCATTACAGAATCTCCGAAGAGACAGACATTTTTCACCGCTAATTTCATAATTTTTATTATTCTTGTACATTTTCGGCGCAAATGTAAGCAGAGGAACCGTGAAGCCAAAAAAACTATAGACTATACGTGGTTTTAGTGGCAAAATTCGGCATTTAGGGGTGAATTTTGCTTATTGTCGGTGAAATCCGGAAACTTTAGAGAGATGTCATGGCTGCAAAACAAGGAAAAACGGCGTCGGATTCAGCTTACAGCATCTCTTATAATCGCAAGCTCGGTCATGTCGACACCTTTTGACAGCAGGACTTTTCTATCGGCAAAAAGAGCCTCAGAGAATTCATCGCCATCGGCACATAGCGTGAACGCATTTCTATAATACTCTATTGCCAATGCACTGTTTGAAGAGACCAGTTCTACATGTGCGGCATTAAGCCAATCCTGCATATTGCGAGACGGGGAAGCCAACAATTTTCCGTAATACTTGCGGGCACGCTCATAATTGTCTGTTACGAAAGAGTACCACGCTATCGCTCTCCAAGTACGATGCGACTGGGGTTCAAGATATTCTACCTTAAAAAAGCGCTTGAAAGCCTCGTCGTATTTCTTCAGCGCCGCAAGCAATTCTCCTGTCTGCGTCAAAACTGTACGGTTTTCCGGAGAAAGCTGTTCGGCTTGCAGGTAATATTGAAGAGCTGACTTCAAATCGTGGTTCATTCTGTAGCATTGTGCAATATGACGAATCGTCCATAGATTGTCAGAAGAAACAATATCCGCCTTATGATAGTACTTCAAGGCCTCGTCATATTCCGAAGTCTTTTGCTTGCAGTAGCCCATTTGCTGATAGAATTGGGCTTCGCAATCATTTTGTCCTGCACTTTTTTCTATGTCGCGACCTATCTGAAAGGCCTCTGAATAGTATTCCTTTTTAACAAGGTAGCGGAAAATCTCCAATAAAGTTCCGCAGTTTTTCAAATGGCGTCCCAAGCAGACATCTTCGAGAAGATTGAGTGAAAGGGTGAACGGGTCTACAAATTCTTTCTTGAATGATGCCAACTTGAAAAAGCGATAAAGATCCTGAACATACTGTTTGCTCAGAAACTCTTCTTCTGACTTTCGAGGAAGCACAATTCCTTTTATATCTTCATTTTGTCCCTCAATTTGCTGCATCAGCATTGAGCGCTGCTCCTCCGGCACCTGCTGAAAGGTGAAACAGAATGAATATTTGTCGCTATTGCAGAAAAAGCCGGATTCGAACAGACTCTTTGCTATTATGCTGCTGTCTGCCTTGCCGTTACCGGCAGCAAACAATGACACTGCCGAATTGTGCATATCAAAGGGGCGGAACCAGTTCGGCATTTCGTTAAAGAACGGATAGTGCTTGAGTTGTGAAAAGGTGCTCATATACACATCGGCTCCCTCTATCTGCCATTGTGCCATTTCGTCGAGCTTGCTCTTTATGTCGTCCTTGTCGAACCATGATTCCCATTCGGGATTCATTCCCTCCTGCTCAAAATCCTTTTCGAGGTCAAAACCCAGCTTTACGTTGCGTATGTTGGGATTCTTAAGCATTGTCGGAATAATCTCTTCACGCATCTTGCGGTCAATCTTCTGTGTTTCGCGGCTACGGAACAGCAACATCTGCACATTGAGAAGACGTGCTACGAATCCCGGATTTTCTCCAAGCAGCTCTATACGGCTTTTCAAGTCAGGATAATATGCTATTCTATAACTGTTGATATACGAAACCATTGCAAGCCCCACCAAAGCCCGTGATGCAACAAGCACCTCTTCGCTATTGCATGCCTCGCAGAGCAAAACAGCCTTCAAGGGGTCGAATATCTTCATAAGGCTCATTGTTACGGCGCTCACAAACAGAGCCTTGTCGTTCAGGTCGGTTTCGAGGTCGGAAAGCAGTTCGCCGGCTTCAGCAAACTCGCTGTTCGTCCAGGCTCCTCTGCTGAATATGTACATAAAGAACTCGTTGCTCACCGCTTCGTGCCTGCACAGAAGTTCTCTTGACGACTCCTTGTCCTTGTCGGGCATCATCTCAACCAGCATCCGGTTGACCGACAATTCACGCAATTTTCTGTGATATTCACCAAGACGCTTCTCGTCTTTGAATTTGCGGCGCATCTGGCAATAGACACTTATGGAATGTTCGGAGAGACGTGCCGCAGCTATTTCGTCATTAAGCAGGAACAGTTCACCTATGATTTCGCTGTGCAGTGCAGCGCGGTTAGGGTCTGCAACACCCTTGCACATATACTCAAGCATATACTCATATACCTGCCTAAGTTTGTGGAAACGTGTACACAATTCCCAATTACCGAGACTCTCTATCTCTTCGGCAATCAATACGATTGCCTGTTTGAGCCTCTTTTCGCGCAGCAAAATTCCGGCTTTCCTATGTATTTCGTTGATACGTTTCTCTTCCATTGTCTCTATATACGAATATTTGCAAAAGGATTCCTACCACAACAATGCTGCCTCAGAATGGCACATCATCGGTTGACTTCGGGGGAATAATATCAGCCTGCTGCAACGGTGCTCCATCAGTAATGTAATCGGGAAGCGGGGGCAATGGAATATCTGAATCCATCATAGGCTGCGGCGCAGCATTCAACCGTGAAGTTATTGTCATTGGAGCATCACTTGCGGGAGGTGCAGCCAATGATTCATCGTCGAGATTCATAAAGCGTGCATATTCGCCACGGAAAGCCAGACGCACATCGCCAATTGCACCGTTTCTGTGCTTGGCTATGATGATTTCTGCCTTCTTACGCCAATCGAAATCTCCGTCCTTATATATATGGAAATATTCGGGACGGTTCACGAAAAGCACAATATCCGCATCCTGCTCGATAGCTCCCGACTCGCGAAGGTCGCTCAATTGCGGACGCTTGCCCTCCACTCCCTCACGACCTTCGAGGTTACGGTTCAGCTGACTGAGCGCCATGATGGGGATATTGAGTTCCTTAGCAAGACCTTTGAGGGCACGTGAAATTGTACTGATCTCCTCCTGGCGGCTTCCTTTGCCGACATTGGCGCTCATCAGCTGGAGATAGTCGATGAATATCATCCTCACTCCATGTTCGCGCACCATTCGGCGTGCCTTTGTACGCAATTCGAACACCGACAACTGAGGGGTATCGTCAATATACAGAGGGGCGTTTTCGAGTGCCGTTATCTTGCTGTCGAGCTGTCCCCATTCATATTTTTCGAGCCTGCCACTCTTGATCTTGTCGCCCGGTATCTGGCACACGTTACTGATGAGACGCTGCACAAGCTGCACGTTTCCCATCTCAAGCGAGAACATTCCCACCGGAATACGCTGGTCGACAGCCATGTTCCTTATCATGGAGAGGGCAAACGCGGTCTTTCCCATAGCAGGACGGGCTGCAAGGATTATAAGGTCGGTATTTTGCCATCCTGCCGTAATTTTGTCGAGCGCATGGTAACCGCTGCTGATTCCGCTGATACCGCTCGTGTTCTTGGATGCCGTCTGTATATTTGTATATGCCTCCTTTATGACAGGGTTTATCTGTGTGAAATCCCTCTTCATATTGTGGCGCGAAATATCGAAGAGCTCCGCCTCGGCACGCTGCATCAGTTCCTCGACATCGACAGTCTCGTCGAAGGCGTCGGTCTGGGTCTTGCTTGTGAAAGTAATCAGGTCGCGGGCAAGTTTTTTCTGCGCAATGATGCGCGCGTGATATTCGATATTCACCGACGATACGACGCGGCTTGTAAGTTCTGTTACATAAAAGGGACCGCCTACCTCTTCGAGCGTGCCTTTACGTCTCAGATAATCGGTTACTGTAAGAATGTCTATCGGGCGGTCGTTGAGGTCCATCTCTCTGATGGCGTCGAATATCAACTGATGGCGTTTATCGTAAAACGATTCCGGACGCAACATATCTCCCAAACGTCCTATTGCATCACTGTCAACCATAAGTGCACCAAGCACCGCAACCTCAAGTTCCAGTGCCTGCGGCTGCAAATGGCCATACTCATTTACTAACGGTGCAACAGTCGCCTGTTTGCTGCGTGGCTTACGCTTAGGGGTATTTGTCTCTTCCATTGTATATATACGATAAAAAACAGCTCCTGACGGGGCTGTACATTAGACCGCAAATTTACAATTTAGCAAGCGCAAAACAAAATAAAGTTATCCGTTTTTTTGTTTTGCTGCTCTTTAGTGCTAACTTTGTAATGTTAAACAACTGAAATATATGGTTACATTTCCTAATGCAAAAATAAATATCGGTCTGAACATCACTGAGAAGCGTCCTGATGGTTATCACAATCTCGAAACTCTGTTTTATCCTATTGCCCTGAAGGATGTTCTCGAAGTAACTCCAAGAGATGAAAATGCCGACGGCAACTATTCAATAACCATGTATGATGCACCTTTCGAGGGCAGAAGCGAGGATAATCTTGTGATAAAAGCATACAATGCACTTGCGGCGGACTTTACGTTGCCAAGATTGGATTTTTTCCTTCAGAAGAATATCCCCACCGGCGCAGGACTTGGCGGTGGCTCGGCAGATGCGGCATTTGCACTTAAAATGATAAACGATGTTGCCTCATTGTCACTAAGCGACGAGCGTCTCGAAAATTACGCAGCAAGCATTGGTGCCGACTGTGCATTCTTCATACGCAACAAACCTGCATTTGCAACAGGAATAGGCAACATCCTCTCTCCTGCGGATTTCTCGTTAAAGGGATATTATCTTGTACTTGTAAAACCCGATGTTCACATATCTACAAAGGATGCCTACGCGCTTGTTTCGCCTAAAAAACCCGAAATAAGCATTGTTGACATTGTAAAAAAGCCGATAGCCGGATGGCGCGACGTACTTAAAAACGATTTTGAGGCAAGCGTTTTTGCCAAATATCCCGAAATTGCAGAAATCAAGACCCTGCTCTACTCTATCGGAGCAGAATATGCCTCAATGTCGGGCTCAGGCTCATCGTTCTTCGGTATATTCAAAGAAGAGCCCGATGCAACCGTCATAGAGAATCTATTCAAAGGAGAGTTCACAAGGGTAATTGAACTTAATTAGCCGCCCTTAAGAACTTGGATAGGTTCTTTGCCGGATAGAACGCTAAATGCGACAAGACGACTGTATTGCATAAAAAGCCATCATATTTACTGCAAAATATGATGGCTATCCTTTCGCATTATGGATTCATTTCACAAGCCGCTTGCCCATATCGTATGCAGCCTGCTTGTCTTTTGGAAATTGGTTATCGCGAAACCACTCTTTTTGCGCAACATCAACAGCATCGCTATCGTACTTGGCATAGTCGGGGAATTGCCAAGTGTTGTGCGAAAACATCACTTCGCAGGAGCCGAGCAACATCTCTATACTGTTACGGTCGGTATTCAATATTGTGGGGTAGTTGAACATTTCGGCATTCTCCTTCGTGCAATTCATTGTGTAGATGAGTCCTACCGGAAGTTTCTTGTCGGTATATTTGCGGATGTTTCCTTGTTCATCCAAGCTGTAACAGAGGATTGGGAAAAGCAACCGCTCTATCAGATTGCGGAACATACCCGTAGGAAAATGATAATATACCGGTGAGCCGACAATCAATGCATCTGCATTGAGAATACGCTCCAGCAACGGGCGCAGCTCGTCCTTGTATGCACAGAGTCCGTTGCAGACATTGCCTTTCTGCTTACATGCAAAGCAGCTCATGCAACCTTTATAGTTCATATCCACAAGGTTGACATATTCCACCTCTGCACCCATGCTTTCTGCTCCACGCTGTGCCTCTTTGAGCAAGGTTGCTGTGTTCTTGTTCTTTCGGGGGCTTGCATTCAGTATGATTATTTTCTTTCTCATCTTTTTTGAATTCGTTTATCTGTTTTTCAATGGTTGCCAAATGCGGGTATCCAGAAATGTTTCATCAGCAAAGGATGCCATCTCTGCAAATCGCCTGTATGCGATTGAGAAGGTTTGAATGTCCGGCTTCAAGCAGAGACGCATGGCGGTATCCATCCCTCCTAAGACACAACGTGGACTTTCACGACCATTCTCGGCAAAAGCGAAGGTCAGCATCACTTCACATCCTGCACCATGCGGTACAATGACATTGTCAAGTTGTGAAACATCGAAACTCGCCCATGTGTGCAATGCAGAAATCATATCCGGATTTGCAAAAATACATACTATTTCAGGATGATCTTCCTCCGTAAGCGTATTCCAGGGCTTGAAAATGAGATATCGTGCTCTGGGAGAAGCTTTCGGATTTACGGAACACATGGAGCGTACACACTCCCGATTCTTTTTGAACCGTTCTATTTCTACCAATAATTTTACTTCGACCTCTTCGTTGTATCCGCCATAGATGGATTTCATGGCTCCGAAACACCCCAGGTTTTCAGAATCAAATGCCAGGGCTTCACCTTTATGGACACGCGCCAATTGAGCATATAGACAAGTGTATCCACGTTGGTTTTCTGCCGGTTTCTTAGGATACTCTGCACCATGGAGAGCATCTGAATAGAATACCGCAATGGGAAGCTCTGCATTTGTAAAATAGCGTTCCCATAAATCCAAGACTCTGCTTTTTATTGTCAAATCCATAGACGTTTATTTTCTCGGATTATCTGATGAAATGCATGGCATCCCATGGCTCATCTGCCGGGCGTCCGGGCGCTTTCTCACCATTGGTTGATTTCAACAGCCATGCCATATTACGGGCAAGTGTCTGCATGGTCTGCATTCCCTCTTTGTCCATTGCAGCTTCGCCGGCACTTCTGCCATAAACAATATTCCAGTATTGCGAGGTTACTACGGGCATATTCATCATCTGGAAAGGCATGTTCAGGCTTTCAAAAGCAGCGGTTGCACCTCCTCTGCGGCATACGGCAATCGAGGCTGCCGGTTTTCCTGAAATATTAGCGCCATTTGAATAGAATGCGCGTTGGATGACAGAAAGCAACGCGCCATTGGGCTGACCATAATAGACCGGCGAACCGACAATAAGGGCGTTTGCATCTGCAAATTTTTCGGATATCCGGTTGCAGATGTCATCATCGAAGATGCAACGTCCTAAACCTTTGGCTGCACATTGGCCACAGGCCACGCAGCCACGTACCGGTTTGTTGCCAATCCACACAATCTCACTCTCTATACCTTCTTTGGCAAGTTGTTTTGCAACCTCCGTCAAGGCTATGAATGTATTCCCCTCTTGATGGGGACTTCCGTTAATGAGCAATACTTTCATTCTTGTCCAATATCTTATTTCAATGTTTTACCATCCGAAAAGGCATTGCCCACGCGCGCGCCCATTACCAAATAACCATGATGAACAGGTTCGTAGGTGATGAGCTGCATCTTTTCCACGTCGGGCTTGCCGTCCTCTGCCAAATAGTTCTCATCGACAAGGATGTTGACGATTTCGGCAATGAGGTTGTAGCCCTCTTCTGTCTCGTCAATCTTGCGGAGGATGCGACATTCCAATGTCATAGGGAATTCGGTGAATACGGGAGCATTCACGTTCTCTGCCTTGATGGCTGTCCATCCTGTCTTTTGCATCTTCTGAGGGTCGTTCTTCGCACTGACGATGCCTACAAAATCCGATGCCACCAATGTCTCCTTGGTTGCAAAGGCTACGGTAAATTCGTCGCAACGGACAAGGTTTTCTGTAGTGGCGTGCTTACCCATGCAAATCATGATTTCCTTGCTGTCCCATTGTCCGCCCCATGCTGCGTTCATGGCATTGGGAGTTCCATCACTGTTGTATGTACCGATAATCAGTACCGGCTGTGGGAGTACCCACGGTTTCTGTCCAAAACTTTTCATTGTTTATGGGAGGTTCTATAAATTAACACATTGTTAATCAGTGTATTACTTTGTATATTTGTGCAAAATAATATGATTATGAAGAAAACTGTCACTTATCGTCG